>JADLAK010000095.1 GCA_020848275.1 Planctomycetota bacterium | reverse complement strand
GCCTTTGGCCCGCGACTGCGGGCGAGACGCCCGCGCTACGAAAGGCATTCGGCCAAACGGACCCACTACCCACAATTCGACCGGCTTCGCCGGTCGGGCGGACAAGAATGTCCGCCCCACGGGACTGCTTTCTTCGGCCGGACAAGAATGTCCGCACCACGGAAGACAAAAGCTATGCCCGGTTGCTGAGGCAGTAACGCGCGATGTACGCAATCACTTTGCCGACCAGCCTCGCCGCGGCGAATTCCGTGACATGGTTGCCCTTGACGGGCGCAACTTCGACGACGTCGAAGCCGACGATGTTTCGCGACTTCGCGGCGCGCTCGATAATCTCGAGCCCGAGCCACCACGTTAAACCGCCCGGCTCGGGTGTGCCGGTCGCGGGAAACACGCTCGGGTCGAAGCCGTCGACGTCGATGGTGAGATAAACGTTGCGCGAAAGTTTGCCGACCGCTTCGTCGACCCACGGGCCGCTTTGGTTGTATTTAAATGCGTGATAGACGGTGACCGGCCGTTCCTTCGCCCCGGGTTCATAGGCTTCACGAGAACGAATGCCGCACTGCACAATCGGCGCGAGTTCATTCATGCGCGCCGCCGCCGTGGCGTGGTTGAACTTCTGGCCGTGGTATTCGTCGCGCAGGTCGCTGTGCGCGTCGAAGTGCAGGATCGAGAGGTCCGGGTATTTTTCCCAGCACGCCTTGACCGCGCCGAAGCTGACGGTGTGTTCGCCGCCGATCAAAATCGGGATCTTGCCGGCCTTCACGACCTGCTTCGCGACCTCGTAAATGCGCCGGTTGATTTCTTCGCCGTCGCAATCGCAGTTCAGCGGTTTGAGAGTGCAAACGCCATGCTGCAAAATGGGTTCTTCGCCGGTTTGTTCGTCGAACAACTCGACTTGCTGGCTCGCGTTCCAGATCGCTGCGGGGCCGCCGCCCGTGCCGCCGCCGTAAGTGACGGTCTTGTCAAACGGCGCCTGGATCACGACGAATTTCGCTCGCTTGAAACTCGCGAGATCGGGCTCGATGGCGAAGTAGTTGTTCTCGCCCTTCACCTCAAGCGCGGCGATCGAGAGGTCCTGCGCTTTGACTTTGCTGGTTTTAGTCTTGGCGGTTTTGGTTTTCATTTTCGTGTTCCGGAAAAACAGCCCCGGCCGGAAGGCCGGGGGAGTTTTATTGTACGTTCGTTCTGCGCAATTCCCCCGCCCTGGCGGGCGGGGCTGTCGTCGCAACTACTCGGTGTCGCTGGTCGCGATGATCTGGTCCGTGTCGTCGTCCGCCAGCTTCTTCTTTTTCTTGGGACGGTCGAGGCGGTTGATCGGCTCCGGCAGCAACAGGCCGCCCGGGTGAACCTTCGCCGCCGCAACGCGCGCTTCGTCGGTCGACAATCCCCAGTTGTCGAAGATGAACACGCAGGCGGCGATCACCGTCGCCCAGTGGCCGTTCTTGGGGCCTTCGGCGGTCTGGGTGATGTTGCGGGTGGACACCATGTGGCCGCCCATTTTCCACTCCTGCTCGCGCTCGTTCCACGCCTTACCCGGGTCGAACGGCACGCCGAGCACCGTCGCGAGCATCGAGGCCGCGAGGTCTTCCGCCTTCTCGCCGCACTGCTCGTCGTTCATGCCGTAGTCGTGAAGTTCGGACAGGTAGCCAAAGCGCGAGCGGTCGCGCGGAATGGCGAGGCCGACGCTGGCCGCGATCATGCGGCGGTATTCGTTGGTCGCCTGGCGGCTCATCACGCAGAACGCGACCTGGCCGTCATGCAGGTGTTTGACGCCGCGCTCTTTGGAGATGAGCTTGCAGTGCGGCGGGAAGATCGAGCTGATGGTGACGACGTTGAGCGCGGCGATGCCCGCGTCGCGCAACGCGTCCTCGAAACTCGCGAGGTAATCTTTGTTGACGCCGACGCCTTTGGTAAGGAATGCGCGTGTGGGAACCAGTTGGTACATCGAGGAAGCCTCGCGAACAGTGCCCGAAAAGTTCGATCAATGAGGCGGGCATTGTAGAGATGGGGCCGCGCTACGCAAAAGAAACTGACCCCTGTCAGAAACTTTTGCGGCTACTTCTTCTTTGCGGGTTTTGACCACTCCTTGAGGCGTTTGCGGAGGGTTTCTTTGGCCGGTTCGTCCGCGAGCTCGATCGCCTTCTCCAGTGACTTGTTGGCGGCGATGTTGTCGAAACTCTGGTGCTCGAGATCGGCCTTGAGCTCGTAGTGCGCCGCGGTCGGGTCGAAAGTGACGAGTTCGTCGGCCCACTCGCGTGCGGCGGCGATATCGCGGCCAAGCAACGCGGCGTCGGCCGCCAGCCCGCCCAGGTAGCCGATCAGCAGGCGCTTGGGGTCGGCGTGATCCAGAGGAGCATCTTTTGAGTCACGCAAATTGTCGACGACAACCTTCAAATGACGCATGGCATCGACTGCCTCAAGGGCTCGACCTTTATTGTAGAGCGCCTCGGCATCGTTGATTTCTTTGGCCAGCGCGACGGCCTTGGCAACATCGAAGGTCTTCTGGTTCTTGTCCCACCACGCCGCCCATTCTTCCGGCTTCATGGTCAGGCCGGTGACGCGGCCTAATAGAGGAAGAACTTTAAGATCTCGTAAAGGTTTGTTGGTCGATGTCGCACGTTTGACAGCTTCGCCAAAGTTCTCCGCCGTCGGGAACGTCATCACGAGCTGCCAGACCGCTTCGCCCTGCACGAAACCATTCTCATGCGCCATCAACTTCTTGAGAACGTTCTCGCACTCGGCGGTAGATTTCTGGTCAAGTTTGGCCCCCGCAAGGACAATTGGGGCCTGTGCCAGTACGCGAAAATCCTTTTCTCTCTCTACGACACCACTTGGAATCCAGAGTGCCCATATCTTCTTGGGAAAGTTTTTGAATGCAGCAACCGCGCGCCGACGCACGAACCAGTGCGGATCCTGTTCCAATTTCAGAAGTGGATTAATGGTGAAGTCGGTGTCCAGTTTGCTTGTGCCGATTGCCGTCGCTATCAGGCCGCGAACGATCGGGTTTTTCTCGCCCTCGATTCGCGTCGAGAGATCCTTGAACACATCCTTGTCGTTGCACTCTGCTTGAATCAGTGCCCAGACATACAGCAGCCGCATGCGGGGATCGTCGCAAACCATGAGCGTTCGCAAATCGCGAAATACTTGTGGGCTCAGTCTCTGCGCGACGTTTAGCTGACCCACGAAATCGATGACATCGGCCCGAGCGTAACGGTGTCCAGCCGAGGCAATGGCCATCGCGTCCGGACAATCAAACTTCGGTGCAGCGGGTGCCGCTTCGCGCCACGTCGTGTGGAAGCGCTCGAAGGTCGAGACAGAGCCTTTGCCCTCGAGCTTCTCTGGCGGTTTCCAGCCGTCTGTGCGAGCAGGCGGCTCGGCGAGTTCCATGTCGCGGCTCATGCCGAAGTCGTCCTGCCTCCACGTGGCGTTGTCTTTGAATTCCGGCTTCGGGTAATTGTCCTTGCCGCCGAAATCGAGAAAGAACGCCTGGCTCTGCGTGCTGTCGCTCAGCGGCATGTACGCCTTGCCGTTAGTGCCGTCGCCGAGGTAGGTGTCGTTGCCCGCGGTGTCCACGCAGATCGCGCAGCCGCTGGGCTTGGTTGCAAAGCCCGTGCCGCCGCCGCCTTCGTAGATGTCGTTGCCGCCGATCTCCAGCAGGATGCCCACGCCGCGATCAACAACCGCGCCCGTGTGGTGAAATCCCTCACCGCCAAAACCGCCGGTGTGAATGTCGTTGCCGCCACGGTCGATGCAAACGCCGGCGCCCATGTGGCAGCCGCAACCCTGCGTGTAGAACATGCCTGTGTAAACGTCGTTGCCGCCGCTCTCAACGCACATGCCGAGGCTGAACAAGTAGCCCGCGCCGTTGGCAAACGCGTAGGTGTTGTAGCGGTCGTTGCCGGCGCCGTCGGAGAAAAACCCGACGCCGCCATACAGCGTCGTCTTGCCCGTCGGCGGCCACTCGCGCATGCCCGTCGCCGCGCCGCAACAGAACGACGCGTCGTAGTCTTTGTAGAAGCCCTGGCCGGGATAGCCGCCCGCGCGATAGCCGTCGTCGCCCTCGCCGTCGGCCATGATCGCGACACCAAGCGTGCTCGCACAGCCCAGCCCCATCGCCTTGATGCGGTAGTTGTCCGTGCCTTTGGCGTCGGACAACACGCTGTAGCCGAACGCCGCGTAACTTTGTGCGGCGATGTCGGCTATGTAGTCGTCGTCGCCGGACCAATCGAGCAGCATGCCCACGCCGCCGAGCGCGCAGCCCTGCGAATAATTGCCCGCGATGTAGCGGTCATTGCCCGCGAGATCGGCGAGGATGCCGACGCCCGCGACGCCGCAACCCTGGCAGCAATCGCCGCCCTGGTAGAGGTCGTCGCCGCTGACGTCGATGACGACGGAGACCGGGCAGCCCGGCCGCGAGCCGCCCGCGTTGTTGAAATATTTGTCGTCACCGCCGAGGTCGACGATCAGTGCGGCGTCTTCGGTGTAGGTGTCATTGCCCGTCCCGCCGATAATCACGCGGCCAATCGAGGTCTCAGCGGAGAACAAAACACCCGCGATTTGCGGCGTTTGCGGGTCGGCCATCGCGTCGCGCAAATTGCGGCAGACCTGGCCGAGTTCACGTGCAAGCAGCGACAAACCCGTGGTCAACCGGACGAAATCAACTTGGCCAAAGGTAGACATGAGTTCGGGAATATCGCCCATCGGCGCGGTGAAAGCGCGGAACCTTTGTTCGCCCGAGCCGGCGGGCAGAAGAAAGCCGCGCAGCAGCACGTTCTCAAGTTTGGCACGCTGAATTGGGCTCAGGCGCCGCAGCATCATTTCGACGCTCAAGGCCGCGTGTCCCAAAGGGCCAACCAAGGAGTAGACCTCTTGGCGTACCCGCTCTGGGATACCTTCCTTCGACTGGAGGGAAGTCGCCACCACTCCGCCACCAGCAATCCACTCCTTAGGATGCTCTGGCTTCTTTTCGTCTTTGACGTCCGGCGGATCGACCTTCGCCGTCGTGGCATTGGCCAAATTGTCGGCGAGATTGAGCAACCCGGCAAAACTGTAGCAGTTGTCGCGGGCTTGTTTGTCAGCCCAGAGCGCGATTTCCGGCGCGTCGAGCGGTTTGGCCAGCGCCGTATCGACCAGCGGCATTCGTCCCAGCGTGTTGTAGGGCATCGCGTACCACGCCGGCTGCTCGAGATCGTCCTCGGTGCGGCCGGAGTCCTTCAGCGCGGCGCGGATTTCGGTTTTTGCGGCGTCCCACCAGCCGCGCGCGACCGCGTCGGCATCGGGTTTAACAGGCGGTTTCGCGGCGGCGTCTTCGGCGGGAATTCTCACGGCCGAAAGCACCAGCAGCGCGGCAACGCAGACCAATCGCAAGAGTTTCATGCCCGCCTCCAACAAAGCATTTCTAACACCAACGGCTTTAGTCCACGGAAAGCACGGAGTTACACGGAAAACAACAAAGCAACTGCTTATCCGCAGATTTCGCAGATGGCCGCAGATAACGACAGCCATCGCGATGTCCAAATCCAATCTGCGCTAATCTGCGTCATCTGCGGACAGCTTTTAAGCTGTTCAACCCATGCCGCGCATGATCAACGCCGCAATTACGCCCGCGATCGTCGCGGGCACCAGCACTGCCGCCACGATCAGCCCCAGTTTGCGCCCGCCGAGGAAAAACGCGATGCCGGTTTTCGTCAGCGTGTTGCTCAGGGCCGCCAGCGTAATGGCCAGCACCGCGTCACTGGCTTGCACCGCGCTTTTTTCGAACATGCGGCAGACGCTGATCGTGATCGCGTCGACGTCGGTCAAGCCCGCCAGCGCCGACGATGCGAACAGACCCGCCGAGCCAAACTGGTCGTGCGCCGCCGCCGCAACGAAGCGGATCACGGCGTACGCCAGGCCAAGCTTCAAGGCCTGCTTGAGGCTGAAGGGGTTGTTGAGGCGCGGTTCGCCGGATTCTTCGGCGGGCGGCGCTTCGCCCTCCTTGGCCTTGTGGTACTTCTTCGATTTCGCGGTCCCCGGCGCGCCCTTTTTGCCCGAAAGGAACCAAAGCACCACGCAGCCGATCAAACCTACGCCGAGCATCGCGCCCAGCGACGGCGCGGCCCTGGCGAGCAGCGGCATCTGCACGGCGCTGATTTCGACGGCGAGGCGCGGGAACATAATGGTCGAGGCGAGCACAATCGCCAGCGCAAATGCGTCGATGAATTCGGGCTGTTGTTTGGTGCGGCCGCTGAAGCTCAGGGTCACGGCGGTGGAGGACGCCAGTCCTCCGAAAATCGCGGTGATGCCGATGCCCTTGCGGGGCCCAAGCACGCGCACGGCGACGTAACCGAAAAAGCTGATGCCCGCGATCAGCACGACGACCAGGCCGATCTTGAACGGGTTCAACACCTCGTAGGGCCCGTAGTCGTGGTCGGGCAGCAGCGGCAGCGCGACGGCTGCCATCAGCGCAAATCGCACCGTGGCGTACATGTCCTCGCCGCTGACTTTACCCGCGAGCTTGTGCAGCGGCTCACGCAGCGCCAGCGCCGCCATCACCACGACGCCGAGCGCGCAACACAGGATCAGCCGGTTGCGGAAATCGAGCCCGACGGCCTCGACGAAGGGCAGCGCGCCGATGCAGAAGACGACCAGCGCCGCGACTTCGCTGGTCATGCCAAGGCGGGGCTTTTCCTCGCTGCGCGGCTGGCGCAGATAGGAGGCGACCAGCAGCGCCGTCACGGCGAGGAACGGCAGTGCGAGTGCGGCCACTCCCAGCGAATCGGCCATCAACGCGCCCAGCCCGCCCGCCAGGCCTATCAGCGGGAAGGTGCGGATGCCGCCAAAGGCGGGCTTGTTGTCGTTCTGGGCCTTGCGCTCGCGCTCGATGCCGACGAGCGCGCCGACGGCAACGCCGATGCCAAGTCCCAACGCGACATCCTGGGGTGCAAGGTTCATGGGGGTGTTATATCACGGCGCGCGCCGGAACTTCACCAGCGCCGGGTTGCTGCGCAGCACAGCCAGCATGATGCCCGCGCAACCCTCGGCGTCGCTCAGCGGTTCGTGGTGGTTGAGGGTAATGCCGAGAAAGCCGCAGACCGCGGGCAGGTTGGCCAGCCGCAAGCCAAACGCGCGGCGCGCAAGTTTGACGGTGCAGTGAAAGTGTTGCGTCGGCGGCGGCAAGCCCGCGAGTTCGCAGCAGGTCAGGAGGACTTTGCGGTCAAAGCCCGCGTTGTGTGCGACCAGGAAATGCGCGCCCTCGATCACCGGCGCGAGGATCGGCCAGGCCTCGGCGAACGTCGGCTTGTCGCAGACGTCGGTCCAGCGGATGCCGTGGATTTCGGTAAAGCGCACGCGCGGGTTGGGCGGGCGGATCAGTTGGCGCACGCGGCGCGTGACGCGGCCGTTTTCGACGCGCACCAGGCCCACGGCGCACGCGCTGTCGGCGGTGTAATCGGCGGTCTCGAAATCGATGGCGACGTAGGTCGGCAGGGGCAATTGCGGATTGGGAATTGCGGATTGCGGATTAACTGCGGCCAGCGGCGGAGGCGCGTCCGACTTCGCGGAAGTTACGTCGGACGAGTGCGATGCGGGAATTGCGGGTGGTTCAGGCTGCGGCATCATGCTTCTACTTTAACCGCGCTGGCGACATGTTTAATCGCCTAATTCAAATGAGAAATCGTCTGGTGAGAGAAACTCAAAAGACACAACCCGGTCAAGCGTCGATTTGAAAATGGGAGCCAGCGTTTCAGCGGTTTGTCCAAAACCCAGCACGCATGTTGAAACGACCGCGTCGTCGCGCGTCACAACAAACGCGGTTCCAATCACGTCCTGGCCGCGGATGAACCGATACATGCGACCCGTGCCTTCCCATTCAAACGGAAGCGGGACCGTAAGCAATTCAGCGCCGCGCTTTTTCGCCAGGGCCTCGAGACGGCGAACTTCGACTGTCCTCTGGCTTCCCACCAACCCGCTGATACTCGAAAGATACAGACGCGAAAAGATCACTGGCCCGTCGAAGGTGTCGAGGTCGTAAGTCAGGTCGTAAGTACGACGACCGTCCTGTTTACCCCAGATTTCAGCTTTGCGAAGGTCCACACCGTTCTGCATCGCTTCGACGTTCAAGTCTTCACGGGAGAGAATTTGCATACGTTCGGCCTGAATTCTGGCGTTCTTTGTAGATTCCATTTGCCGCGCGATTTCTTCGTCCTGTTTGCGGCGTTGGTCGCGCTCAGCGGCTGACATGAAGTGCGTAACGATCCCAATGGGAAACAGAATGATGATCAAACCGGCCATCGCCAGAAATTTGTACTTCGAGATTTCCCCGTGTGCTGTTGCCTCGACTCCGCCGGCCAGCACCTGCTGTCTTTCTACAAGCGAGCGTTTGCGCGGATTAGTGCGGCCCTGGGGCGGAGGCGCCAGTTGCGGCGCGGGCGCGATTGCATCTCCGACGAGTTTGCCGAGGAACGGGCCAAGCACCGCCTCGGTAACCATGTCGGTTTCCTTGCGCTTAGAGGGGTAATAAATGGGTTCCTGACCCGGCGCATATCCTTGCTGGTGCATGTACGCGGGATGCGGCTGGCCGGGAACTTGCGGCGGATATGGCGGTGGGTATGGGTAAGGTTGCGGCGGAGGCGATTGCTGCTGGAATGGCGGCACAGGCTGAGGGTGCACAGGCGGTGACTGCGGCGTATGCGTCACGTCGGAATCTACCGGTGTTTGGCCGGACGGCTGACCGAACGCATTTTCCCGTTCGTTATCCACATGATGAGTTTACCCACCGGCGCGACAGAGTCATCCCCGCAATCACGCTTTGCCGGCGCTGCCGAGAAGCTTGATCTTGTGTTTAATCTCGTCGCGCACGGCATCGCGCGCGGGGCCCAGCAACTTGCGCGGGTCGAACTCGGCGGGATTTTCCGCCAGCAGCTTGCGCAACGTCGCGGTCCAGACCAGCCGCAGATCGGTGTCGATGTTGACTTTGCAGACGCCGAGGCTGACGGCGCGCTTGTAGCTGTCATCCTCGAGCCCGTGGGCGTCGTCGATCTTGCCGCCAAAGCGGTTGATCGTGGCCACGGCGCTGGGCTCGACGCTGCTCGCGCCGTGCAGCACCAGCGGGATACCGACGCGCTTCTTGATCTCGGCGATACGGTCAAAGGCGATGATCGGCTTGCCTTTGAATTTATAGGCGCCGTGGCTGGTGCCGACGGCGACGGCGAGCGCATCGCAGCCGGTCTCGTGCACAAACCGTTCGGCCTCGGCGGGGTCCGTCAAATGCGCATCTTTAATAGCAACGTTGAGGTCGTCTTCAATTCCACCTAAACGACCCAACTCCGCTTCGACCGTCACGCCGCTGGTGTGCGCGAGCGCCACGACTTCGCGCGTGATGCGGATGTTTTCTTCCAGCAGCTTGTCGCTGGCGTCGATCATCACGCTGGTGAAGCCGTGTTTGACGCACTCGGCGGCCTGTTTGATGTCCGCTCCATGATCCAAATGAAGAGCAATCGGCACGGTTGCCTTATCGGCGAGCGATTTCACGATCGCCACAAGTTGCTCGATGCCCGCATATTTGATCGCGCTCGAACTCGCGGCCAGGATGATCGGCGCTTTGCTCTCGGTTGCGGCGGCGACCGCGGCCTGCGCAAACTCGAGGTTGGAAATATTGAATTGCCCGATCGCGTATTTATCGCGGTTGGCAGGCACGTACATCTTGGAGAGGAACTCGAGCATGCGTACAGAATACCCAAAACGGCCAATGCAACCGCCGATAAACGCAGATGAACGCCGATGTTTTGTCGGCGTCCATCCGTTGTTATCGGCGGTTGCTTTACTGACCGTAGGGCACTTTGCGGCGGCGGCGCAGCAGCACGACCAGGAAAATCATCAGCGGGATGCTCAGGGGCAGCGTGACCAGGAAGATCTGCAGCAGGCCCGCGGCGAACTTCGTCAATCCATCAAGGCCGTCGTTGACCGCCTTCTGGAAGGGCGAGGCCGGCGCGACGACGGCGATCTCCGGGCGCTTGGTCGAGATCGAAACGTTGAGCGTCGCCATAGACGTGCGTTCCTTCAGCTTGTCGAGTGCACGTGTGTAACGCTCGATGTCGTAGCGGGCGCGGCGGCGTTCGGCCTCAAGGTTCTGAGCCTCTGAGAGACTCGCGGGCGCTTTTTCGGCCAACGTGTCCAGCCGCTTGAGATAGTCCTTGGCCTCCGCCAGCGCCGCTTCGTTGTCGACAATCTCGCCAACGGCGTCCTGCGCCGACTCACTCTGGCTGATGACTTCGCCAAAGGCGCTGACGGCTACCACGAACTTGGCGAATTTCTCACTCGGCACACTGAGTTCCATTCCGATTGCCGTGTTTTCTCCGACTCCGTTGCGGTTGAGATTGATGATCAGACCGCCGTACATTGTGAGCTCGTCCAGAATCTTGCGCTGGATGTCCGCGGGGTTCTCGTGCCGCAAGCCAAGTGAGCCGCGACGAATCATCGTGTTGGCCCAGATGTTTTTATTGCCCACGGGCGTAGATTCGGGAGTCGAAAACGTGCCGGTGTAGGTGGGGGGAACGTCCTTGTTTAGCGTGATGGTAAGAGGTTCGCGAAGACTCGCTTCGTCGTGGCCCCGAGAGGAACTCATATCCGCAGGGGGAAGATTGTTGGGATTGGGTCCGTTACGACGAGCCTCCGCAGTGGGATACTGTTCGACTTGGGCTACACCATTGAACGCCACACCTCCGGAACCAAGCTTGGCGGAGATGACCAAACCGCTTACGAATACAACAAACACCGCCGCCGCCGCGGTCAGCCTAAATCCCCAGCGGCTTGACATGGCGTCGAGCAGCGAGCCCACGACGCCGGGTTTGCCTGCGCGGCGGATCACGTCGTTGAAGGTCGTGGTCATATCCGGCGTGGCAATCGCGGCCTCGCTGATTTCGTTGCGCAGTTGCATGAGTTCCTCCAAGCGCGCGCGGTCTTCACTCGCGGGCGCAACGGGCGGCGGGACGTTCTTCAGCACGCCGCTGAGATAATCGGTGATGGCCGCTTCATCGGGCGTCAGAGGCTTGTTGTATTCTTCGTTCATGACTGCCTCGCTGGGGTTGGCAACCCCGGTTCCACTGCGCCCTTCAACAGTTCCAGCAGCGCGCGCCGCCCACGGCACAAATCCGACTTCAGTTTGCTCAACTGGCTGCCCAGCAGCGCCGCCGCATCGGCGTAAGCCATGCCGTCGCGGTCGACAGCCAGCACCGCGGCGCGCTGGTCGGGCGAAATTCGTTGCAGCGCCGCCGTCAGCTTCGGGTTGATGTCCGTAATAGGATCGGCTTGCGGCGGCTGTTCGGGCTCCGTCTCGCCCAGCGGCTTAATGCGTCCCTTGCGCCTGAGCACGTCGATGGCGTGGTTGACCGCCACGCGCTTGAGCCAGGCCGGCAGGTTCGACTGGTCGCCCGGCGGGGTGCGAAGCAGACGCACAAACGCTTCCTGCACGGCATCTTCGGCGGCGTCGCGGTCGAGCGTGACCGAGTACACGGCGGCATGGACGGCCCGCGCGTGCTCTTTGAACAGCCTCTCGACGTCACTTTGGTGCATGGCCCGCCTTTTACCTTGCCACCAGAGTAACGAACGGGGTTGCCGGGAAGTTTCAAGAAATCGGACGGCTGGGATGAACGGCGCGTGGCCCCGGAGTTACTAACTAAGACGCTGATTCAAAACCCTCTCGCGGGCTCTTTTCGGCGGCGAGCGTCGCATCTCTGCGTCACCCTCCCTGCGCCGTATCGCTGGGGATACGGCTCGGTCGGGTTTCTTGATCTGCTCGCTCGGCGCGCGAAAATAGCCTCGCTCAGGGTTCTGAAACAGCGTCTAAATGATTGACACCCCGCGCCCGCCTCTACATGATTCGTCGCGAATACTTACTTCCAACTAAGGAATTTTCGATGGCCAAACGTTCGGTTGAGAACACGCAGAAAAAGCAGGACATGGTCAAGTCGCTGATCAAGGACAACCCGGGCATCACCATGAATGAAGTCGGCAAGCGCGTGCGCCAGCACTTCGGCACGCAGCTCGCATTTCCCAAACTGCGCGAGGCCTTCATGTCCTCGGGCGGCACGCTCGGCAAGCAGGGCCGGCGCAAGGGCAGCGGCAGCAAACCCGGCATGCCCAGCCGCAAGTTCGGGCGGCGCAAAAGCGACCGTCTGGCGGCGCGCCTGTCGCGCACGCTGGGCGGATTGCCGCAGCACATTGTGGTTGTGCGCGGCGACGACATGCCGGAAACGCACCAGTTTCACTCGCGCGATGACGCGGTGACCTTCACCAAGCGCCAGCTCGAAAACGGCATTTCCCCGGCGTCGATTGCTTACTATCAGCGCCAGGCGATCGAAGTTTCGATCGGGATTTAGTGGCTGGGGCCGCCGGCCCCAGCCAACTGCCACAATCGAACGTCAATGAGACGCGCTGGGCCCGGCGGGCCCAGCCACTTTACCCGTAGTACTTCTTGCGTTTTCGGGGCATGCGGGGCTGGCCCTCGGCGGGGGGCGGTTCTTCCGGGCGCGGCAGCGGCGCCGGAGGCAGGCGCGTCGACGGCGGCTGGGGCCGCGGCGCGTGGATGTTGGGCCGCGTGGTCTGGTGTTTGGCCGGGCGCTGGATGTTCGGTCGCGTTGTCTGGTGCTTGCCGGAGCTTGCCGGCATGCGGATGGCCGAGCGCTCGCCCGACGCCGAACTCGAGGGCGCGGCGCGCAGCCGGCTCGACATTGAGCGGGCAGAATCGCCGGGCATGCGAACGCCCGAAGCGCGGGCGATTTCAGCGCGCAGCTCGCGGAATTGCGGCTGGTCTGAAAGCTTGATCGCCTCGTCGATGGCCTGGCGCGCTTCTTCAATGCCGCCCAGCGCAAGCGTGACGCGCGCGAGCAGGAATTTGCCCCAGGCGTTGTCCGGGTCTTTTTCGCAGATCACGCGGTAGGTGTCGAAGGCGTGTTTCTGGCGGCCGGAGTCTTCGTAGACCGTGCCCATGCCAAAGAGCGTCTCAACCAGGCGCGCGGCGTCCTCTTCCTGCTGCCAGGCCAAAGCGCCCCAGTTGATGGCCTGGTCGACATCGGCCTGCAGCCGGAAAAACAAGAACGCCGAGCGCGCATACAGACCGGCGTCGCCGAAGCGCCGGAATATTTCGCCCAGCACGCGTTCGGCTTCCCTGAACTCGTAGCGGTAGCTCTCGATCTGCGCCCAGGCTTCCCAGCCCGCCTCGATTTCCGGCTGAAGCTCCGCCGCGCGCGCCGCCCACGGCCGCGCGGCGTCCAGCGCTTCCTCGTTGAAGCAATCGCGGTCTTCGTATCCGAGGCGATAAACGCATTGCGCCGCCAGCGCATAACCCACGCCGCTGGTCGGGTCGGCGGTAATGGCCATGCAGGCGACATCAAGGGTGCGCAGCAGTTCCTCGGGCTCGGGCTTGTAGCCCCAGGTTGCGGGGGCGCGCGCGGCGATTTCCTCGGCCTGCGCGCGGTCGCCCTGCGCCGGGTGCTGGACCGACAGCAGGGGGCTGGCACCCGCAAGGGCGGCTTCGGCGCGGGCGAGCAGATCGTGGATTCGCGCGTCGGTCATTTCTTCTTGTCGCCCAAGAGGGATTCGATGCCGCGTTGGGCCCCGTGTTCGGGCGCGTCGCCGTTGCCGACGTCGACGATCTCGAGGCTTGGCCGCAGGTTGTGTTTAATGTGGACGCCGGCCTTGCGCATGCCCCGGCGCAGCACCAGCGGCTGCTTGTCGTTGCCGACAACGTCGCCCTCGCGCAACACGGCGCCCAGAGCGGCCTGTGCGGCGGCGTCCATCAGTTGCGCCCACGCGCCCTCGACCAGCCGCGCCGGGAGCTCGCGGATTTCGAGCTCGGGGCGCAGGAATTTGCACAGGCCGTGAGTGTGCAGCCAGAAATTGCCGGGAGAAGTTTCCTCGGCGTGGATGACGACGTGTTTGGAAATCTCGAAGGCCTGCGGGCCTTCGTTGCGCCAGTCGCCGCCGTGGACGGTCATGCCGGTTTCGAGGTCGACGCCGATGCCGCCGGCGTGGCGCAGGAAACTGTCACAGAGCTTGCAGAAATTGAGCACGCCCATCAGCGGGTCGAAGCCATGTTTGGTGATGTAGAGGGCGACGTCCCAGGGCGCGCTGTCGAATTGCTCCATAGCCTTGTCGTCGAGGCGGAAGAACTTGCGGTCCTCGGCGGGCATCTCGCGGTAGGGGTTGCGCTTTTCCTTGCGCCGCACGACCAGCGCCTGGTAGACGGCGCCGCTGCGCTCGTCGAGGAAGACGTACTGCCCGGTGCGGAAGCGCGAGCCCGGCACCAGCGGCTGTTTTTCGAGCGTACGCGGGTCGAGGTAACGCGTGAGCAGGCGCGCGCGGCCCTCGAAGCTTGCGCCCGGGTCGGCGATGTCGCTAACCACGGGAAGATGCTCGCCCTGGATGAACAGGTCGACGCGAAAGGGCGGAACGAATTCGTCGTCGGTGTCGACGCCGAGATCGAGGTCGCCGCAGACGTACTTCGGCTGCGCGGGCGCCTTGGCGCCATCGCCGGACATGGACTTTTCCTCGGGCAGCGTAAAGGGCTGCTTGGGGATGAATGTGAGGCGGCGGAAGTAGCCCAGCAGGAAGTGCCGCGCGCGCATGGCTTCGTCGTAGGGGCCAAAGCACAGCGCGCGCCGGTTGAGCTCCCAGGCTTCGTCGTAACGCTTGCGGTGGAATTTCAGGTTGGACCAGTAGATCAGGCGCTGGCGGTGCGGCGCGCCGCCGATCACGCCCTGGGCCATCAGCGAATCCGCGCGCTCGAGGTCGCCGAGGTTGGCGAGGCAGCGGGCGTGGTGGACCAGCGCCCATGCGCGCTGCTCGGTCTCGCGGGCAGCCTTGACGGCCTGGCCATACCAATCTTCGGCCTGCTTGAAATTGTCGTGGAGGTCAAACCATATGGCCCGGCCCATGGCGTGGGCAAAGGGCGCGCGGCCCTCGGCCTTGATCTGGTCAAGGATGTCCGCGGCCTGGTCGAAGCGGCGCAGCAAAAGCTCGCAGCGCAGGATCGCCTCGAGCACGTCGTCGTTGTGGGGCGCGAGGTCGCGGGCGCGGCCAAGCAGCCGCTTGGCGTCGCGCAGGGGCCGCGGGTGATAGACCCAGTCCTCGAAGTGGCCGTGCAGCATCAGGGCCTTGGCGGCGGCGGTGAGCGCGCCGACGTGGTCGGGGTCGGCGGCAATGGCGTCCACGGCGCGTTCAAGGGCGTCATCGAGCCCCTCGATGTCCGAGGAATCGTCGAGTGAAATGGAGATGCCCGCCAGCAACTTGTCGGCGCGGGCCGTGTCGCGGGGTTTGCCCGCGGACTGGTCAAGCAACGCAAAAGCGCGCCGCGCCATGCCGGCGGCAAGGCGGTAGCGCGGCGGCATGGGCCGCTGCATGAACGTTTCCGGGGTGTCGTCTTGCTTGAACATTGAACCCAGCCGATAGCAGGTGGCGGTTAGCGGATAGCAAAGTATGAGCGGCGGTACATGCTATCCGCCATCCGCTGACTGCTGTCCGCCGCCGTAAGGCTATTCTCCCTCGGCCAGGCCGCTTCGGAAAGTGCGGGTCATGCGGGCGCGGGTGCCGCGGGCGGGCGGGCGCCAGGGTGTCAGGCGCTCAGCCTCAAGCACGCCGTCGTCGCAGCCGGGCAGCGCCATGCCGCGCAGGCGCTCTTCCTGCAGGCTTGCGGGCAGGGGCAACTGCTGTCCCTGCTGGGCGTAGACGCCCTGCAAAAACGCGTTCATCTCGACGGCGGCCTCGAACTTCGGGTCGAAAATCAGGGCGCGCCGGTTGAGCTCGACGCAGCCGGGCCAGTTGTTGAGGCTGTGTTTTAGCACCGACCAGTTGTGCGCAACCCAGGCCTGCGGGCCGCCCTCCATCATGGCCAGGTAGAAGGTGTTGTCGGCGTCGTGCTTGAGGTCAAGCTCGATCATGTCCAGGGCCTGGTGCATCAACAGTTCCGCGCGCTTGCTGGGCGAACTTGCGTAGGAGATCGATTTATTGAGCCACTGGATGGCGTTCTGGAAATAGCCCTGCACTTCGCACAACAGGGCTTGCAGCGACGCGTGCGTGCCGGGCGCGCAGCCGCTTTCATTGAGTTCATCAAGCATGTGCGCCGCCATGTCGTAGCGGTACAGGCGGATGTAGAGCTCGATGGCCGAGCGCCAGGCCTTGCCGACCTTGGGCGCAAGCAGGCGCGATTTCTCGGCGAAGTCGATGGCCTCGCGCAGCGGCACCGCGTGGTAGGTGTAGTCGTCGAAGCGCCCCAGCTCAGTCATGGCGCGCGCGAGCATGAAATAGGCGGCGGCGTTGCCGCGGTCGAGCTTGATAGCCTCGCAGGCGCGATAGGCGATGTGCGCAAGCACCTCGGCCGAGGTGCCGCTCTCGGGGTCCGGCAGGCCGACGAGCTGGCGCGCGCTGGCGGCTTTGTCGGTCGGGGTGTCATTGGCCGCCGGGCTTGCCAGCCAGGCCTGCAATTCAAGGATTGCAGGGCGCACCGGGATGTAATTCGCCGGTAGCTTCTGGCGCAAAAAGGCCTGTTGTTCGGCGGTGGGCGCGGGCATTCGCGCGCATCGTAGACGCTGGCGTGCGGGTGTGCAATCGGGCGCGCTGCGGGCTTATTCGCGCCCCGTCGCAGGCGCCGGCGGCTTGTAGCCGAACATGCGGTCAGCCGCGCAATCCTGGTGGCAGCCTGCGCAGGATTTGATGATGCCAGAGGACGTGACCTTGGTGCCGTCGGCGCTCAGCGTCGCATAGACCCAGCCGTCGTCGGTGCCTTCGGTGCTCGGGTCGAGCTTGAGCATGACGAATAGGGCGTACTTTTCGCCCATCTTCCAGGTCTTGCCATCGCGTTTGATGGTTTCTTCGTGGGCACCCACAGTGCCCGTGACTTCGACGGGGTGGTAGGACTCCTTTACGATGGCCTGGCCAACGGGTTGCAAAACAATCGGCTTCCCCTCTTTGACTTTGTAGTAGGCCTCCGAATCTTTAGCCCAGAGATAATACAACTTGCGCCCATGTGTGGGATCGTCGATGCTTTTGCTGAGCGCGGGGGGAATGATGGGACCTCGACACATCGTGTGCGACCAATGGGGATCTGAGCCAATCTGGGTGTACTTATTGTAGTCCTTGTACTCCGCGCCCACGGCCAGCAGTTGCTTTTCGAAGCGCGCGTCGATGGTCGGCGCGTCCTTTTCGGAGTTCTTGGACGGTTGCTTGGCGGGCTCTTTGGCCGGCGCCCCGGAGACGTTCGTGCTGCCGTTGGGTTTTTCGACCCCCGGTTGCTCAGAACCGGGCGCGTTTACTTTTGCGGGCTGGTTGGCGGTCTGCACGCAACCGGCGACAACGGCGGAAATCAGTGCAAGCACAAGACAGGCAAGAGCGTAGCGCATGGTCATTCCCCAATGGGCGGTATCAGATTAACGCCCATAAGTGGTGACGGGGGAACCCCTCTTCCGCTGTAAAGCGGTGTTTTACGTGGGGTTTACACGCTAGTCGCCCAAGGCCTGCTTGATCGCAGTGATTTGTTTGTCCAGGTCGGCGTAACTGCCTTCGACCTTGAATGTGAGCTTGGCGTCGCGACGTGTCGCGGCCCAGGCCGCGAGATCGCATATGCGGATGGGCAACTCGTGACTCCGCTTCGAACCATCGGCACGAATTGTTGTCGCCGCAAAGTTCCCGTAACCCGCCTCGGCCAGATCATCCAGCAGCGGCAGCAGTACTTCCTTCCACTGGGGCAATTCCAGGTCGTTGAGTACCACACAGGCTGCGGAGCGCTTTTTGGGCTCGGTTGAATTCGAGAACGAACGAATCAGTTCAAGCGCATCGTCGGGGAAGCACGTGGCCGCAACCAGCAGCAGTGTCGTTCCGTCGCCGCGCGGGATCTCGTAATCTGCCAAGTGGTTTGCAAGCCAATCCTTGACGAAGGCCAGCGTCTCGACAGGGCGGTGCTTTGCCCCGGCGGGAACACAGGTGTACATCTCTTCGGTGGTGAGCACTCCCTCGCAGCAACGCGCGAGTTCTACGGTAATGCGGGGGTCGGTGCTGTTTGCGGCGGTCAGGATCAACGCCTTCTGAGAAACGAACCCGCCGCCGGGTTTGGGAATGTCGTTGGTCCGGCGTATGGGATAGACGCGGCTCAACAGCTTGGCGTAGACCTGGGGCTCCTTGGCCAGGATGACCGGCAGAATCGAGTCGGCCACCGGAATGTCGGCCGTGGCGCGGAACAAGTGCGCGAGCCTCGCTTGAGCGGCCGGTGCCGTTGAAAACCGGATCGCGTTGATGAAATCAACGGAACGTGGATAGCGCAGCCAGTTCTCGCGGTCCAGCCGCGCCAACACGTCGAGTGCACACTGCTCGCCGAAATAATAGAGCAGACGCGTCGCCGCACCGGGAGAGCGCCTGCGGTTCCTATCGTTTGTACTCCTCAGGTCGGCCAGGAGCGTCCGTTTCAAACGCGCGGCGGGCTCGCTGTTTTTCCAAATCGCGCGCAGGCAATCAGCAAGCCACGGATCGTGCACAGGGCTGTTAATCATCAGGCCGCCCGAGGGCTGGTAACGCACTGCATGAAGATGGCAGTTGGTAATCTGGCCGAGGATGGCGAAGCAAAGATCGCCGACCTTCACGCGATAGTGCACTTCCCAGTCGTGCTTACCCTTCGGGGGCTCCCAAAAGTCGGGCTGCTCAAAATCTCCCTCGTCGTTGTACGGGTAGGGGAACGCTGCTAGTGCTTTTCTTTCAGCCTCGTTCAATTCACCCCGGTCGAGTTCGTGGCCCTCGCGGCACCAGCTGATGAAGCCGCCGCCGGCCATAAGGCTGGTTGGGGTCGGGTCTTCAAGAGCGTCGAGCAGCGCGGGAATGGCTTTGGGTCCCAACGCGACAAGCTTGGTGAACGACGGATGATAGCCCATGTCCTCATGCGTAAGGATCAATACCGACGCGTAATCATTCTCGGGGAGCGGCGCAAAGCCAAACCCGGTCGAAAAACTGGCTGTGCCGGGCGACGAAACATCAACCTTGCCGAGGTCGTCAATCAGGGCATCGATTTCGCCAAAGCCGCGCTTGCGCGGAACTGGTGCGCGGCGAGTACCCGGCGGCTGGGCTGCGGCCTCTACATGAGGCTTTGCATCCGGTTGCAGCGTCGGCTTGGACGGTGAGATCTGCTTGGCTGGCGAAGAACTATTTGTGACCGGCGCCGGTGCTGTCGAACATGCCACCAACGCAAGGCCGCAAGCCACCGCCACCGCAATGAAGTACCTCATGGTCACTCGATGTTGGAGTGCAGGGGTTCCAGGGGACTCAAACAGCACATTGACCTGGAGATCAATGCCACTACGCGTTTCTCAGATCGCCCAGGATCTTCCGAGAAATGATCAGGCGCTGGACTTCGCTGGTGCCTTCGCCGATTTCGCACAGCTTGCTGTCGCGCAGCATGCGCTCGACCTCGTACTCGCGCGTGTAGCCCACGCCGCCCAGCACCTGGATCGCGTTGGTGCAGGTCTTCATCGCCACTTCGCTGGCGTACAGCTTGGCCATGCTGCCCTCCATGGTGAAGTCGCGACCCGCGTCGCGCAGGCGCGCGGCGTGATAAATCAAGTGCCTCGCCGCGGCGATTTCCATCGCCATGTCGGCGATCTTGAAACTCACGCCCTGGAAGGTCCCGATCGGCGCGTTGAACTGCTTACGTTGCCTGGCGTACTCGCTGGCCTTGTCAAAGGCGCCCTGCGCCAGGCCCAGCGCCATGGCGCCAATGGAGATGCGCCCGCCCGCCAGCGTCTTCATGAACTTCTCAAAGCCGACGTCGACTTGTTCCATGCCGCCCGCGACGGCGTCCAGCGGCAGCTTCATGTCCTCGAACGAAAGTTGCGCCGTGTCGCTGCCGCGGCAGCCCAGCTTGTCTTCCTTTTGCTCGACCTTGAAACCCGGCGTCTTGAGTTCGCCAATGAACGCCGTGATGCCCTTGCCTTTAGCGGGTTTGTCGTTGGTGCGCGCGGTGAAGATGCAGGTTTTCGCGTAGTGCGGGTTGGTGATCCAGGCTTTGCGGCCGTTGACCAGCCAATGGTCGGCTTTGCGCTCGGCGCGGGTTTTGGTGCCGCTGGCGTCGCTGCCGGCGCCGGGTTCTGTTAATCCAAAGCAGCCCAATGTCAAATTGCCGTTGTCGTCGACGCCCTTGCACAGTTGCGGCACGTACTTGCGCTTCTGTTCCTCGGTGCCGAACAGGTAAATCGGCGTAAGCCCAAGGCTGACGTGGGCGGCATAGCCAAGGCCGGTGCTGCCGCAAACGCGCGAGAGTTCTTCGACGGCGATTGCGTAGCTGAGGGTATCGAAGCCGCTGCCCCCGTAGGATTCCGGGATGGTGATGCCGAGGAAACCGAGTTCGGCCAGCCCCTTGAAAGCCTCGACGTTGAATTCGTTGGCTTCGTCGATGTGCTGGGCCTTGGGCGCGACGACGTTTTTGGCGAAGTCGCGGATGGTGTTGCGAATCTGGGTCTGCTCTTCGGTCAGGTCGAAGTTGGTGGCGTAGCTAATGGTCTCGGTCATGGCCTGTTTCCCTGGATGCCCTGAATATAAGGCCGCAGCGGGGCAAAACAACCGGGGCTATCCCAAAACAACCTGCGGTTGGGAAACCGCAGCCACAAAACAACCGGGGCCTCCATGATAGGAGGCCCCGGGATAGTTACGGGTAGAAGCTTAGGCCTTGTCGGCCAAAGCGCGGCGGCGGCGCTGGGCGATAGCCGCAACCACAAACAGGGCGCCGATGAGCAGCCACGGGGCGGTGAAGCCGACAGCCTGTGCGCAACCGCTGCTGCCGCCGATGAAGCCCTGGCCGTAGCCGCCGGAGATCACGAAGGATCCGCTGGCGGTTTCAGGGTTGGCGGCGCCGCCACCGGAGAAGGTTACGGTGACATCTCCATCTGTGGCGCCCGAGGATATGCCGTAGAACCACTCACAGGTGATGTCCTGCCCGACTGTGAGCATAACGGGCATGCCGTTGGCGACGCCACCGACCACAGGGCTGTTGGTGGAGCGGGTATACTCGGTGCTGATGTCGAGGCCGCTGTGGAGGAATGTGATCGCGGCGGGCTCGGTGAGAATGCCGGCGGTGGTGCCGTCAGCGTTGCTCACAACCACCTCGAGGACGAGCGCCCCGCCGGGTTTAAGGTTGCTGCCCGGTGCGGCACGCAGGACGGTGTACATGAACTTGGGTCCCGGGGGATTGCCGTTGACGGTGACGAACTCGTCCGAAGCAAGGCCTGGCACCTGTTTGTTGCCCGCGCTGGCGTCTGGGAAGATACTGACGGCGCCGTTGGTCGACAGCGGGTTGCCCTGGATGCGGAACCAGAACGTCCGGGTGTTGTCCGGGGGAGTGCCCGGCGGGATGAGTGTCGGGATGGTCGAACCGTTGGGGTAAGCCTGGCCGGTCAGGGGGCCGGTGATGGCGTACTGGCCGGTCACGTCAGCGCCCTTTTCGTGGATCAGGTTGAAGGCCATGCCCGTGATGGACTCGGCGCTCGACAGGACATTGCTGATGTCGACTTCGATATCCACGAACTGGTTGAGGCCGGCATCAATCTGGCCCGGCGGGCCGGTGCGCACCGCGGTGATCTGGAGTGCGGTGATGGGCGAACGGCCATTGACGTTGATGTTGAGGTCATAGGCGGCGGCGCGGCAACCCCAGCGTTGCACCACGATGTACATGTTTCCGCTATTGGGCGCGGTCGTGAGCATGCCGTTGACCATCGGTCCCGGGTTGTAACCCAGGCCCGCCGTCGCGCTGACCGTCACGCGGCGCTGGCCCGGCGCCTCGATATCGATGTTGGCGCCGACAATCGGGCAAACGGGAACTTTCACGATGTTGGGCGCGACGCCGACGTCAATGTCCTGGTCCATGTCATAGATCAACAGGTCGAGGTCGACGCCCGCGTTGGGGGCAACGCCCGCCTCCGCTGTATAGATCAGCGTCGCCTGGATGTTGTCGTTCTTGCCGGCGGGAACTTTGTACCAATCCTGGAAGTCGAGCAGCTTGGAGTTGCGGGTGAGGCCGTCGAGGCCCGAGGCCTGGGGATTGTTGCGCGCCTCGAGATAGTTGTCGTTGCTTTCTTTGTCGTCTTCGGGCGACACCACAATCGGCGTGGGCGAGAACTGGGGCTGCACGCCGCTGGCGATGCCGTTGACGAAGATGGTCAGGTTGTATGTGCCCGCCGTAGCAATCACGTCGTCATACACGTTAGCCTCAGGGCCAAGCATGACGCGGATGTAGAAAAAGCCCGAGATGTGGCGGGTGTTGCCTGTGAGGCCGACAGTACCCCAGGTGCCGACAGTTTCTGTCAGCGTCCAGCCGCCGATATCGCCGCTGGCGTTCTTGTAGGGAAGGCGCCTGTCGCCGCGCTGGTCAGCCGCGGACCGGTCGATCATGGTTTGTGCAGAGCCTGCCTGGCTTCCAATCAGCGGCGGCGAGTAAAGTTCAAGGGTGAAGTCATCGCACAGGCCTCCCGCGGGAGCCACATCGAGACGAACTTCGAGGGTGTCGCCGTCGTTGAGTTCGACCTTGAACCAGTCCTGCTCGTCCGTCGTCGGGCCCCAGAACATGCGAAGGTTGTTGTACGTGCCGTTGAGAAGCTCGGAGGCGGCGGCGGCGGTGTCGTTGTTGTTGGGCGAAATGTCGTACTGGTCGTCGGTGTCGGCGACCGTGGTGACCTGCAACGAATAGTCGATGGGGTCAACGCCGCACATGGGCCAGTAGCACACGGCATTATTCGGGCTGCCAAACACGCTGCTGATGCCGATGCCCGCGGTGGGGCGGGTGTCCCAGCACATCACGAAGAAATAATAGGTGCCGGCGGCCATCGAAGGCGTGTTGATGACCGGCGGGTTGGGACTGTTTTGCGTGTCGGGATTCTGGCATCTCAACCATGCTCCCGTTGCGGGGCTCCATTGGTCCATGGCGCCCTCGAATTCTATCTGGTCCTGGTTCATCGGGTTGGGAACGAAGCCATAGTTGCCGCCTCCCGCAACCCAATAGAGGTCGTAATTGAAGCGTACGTTGGGCGGTGGTGAAGTCGTCGAGGCGTCCAGGCCGCCGGTGTTGCCGCCGTTAAAGATCAGGTTAACGGAAATCGAGGCGGGGGAGGTCAGCACGACCTTGTAGTAGTCGTAGCCGTTGTAAGTCATGTTGAAGGTCTGCGGAACTCCGGAAGCTGCCGGGGTAATATCCGCGGCCGCTTCGAGGAAGAAGTTGTTCAAGGGTGCGTTGGGCTGGGTGCCTTCGAACATGTCCAAGCCGCTGCCGTTGGGATGTGCGATCGACGAACCCCAGTCGCATTCATAGCTGAGTTCATAACGGATTTTGGACCCTGCGGGGAAAGTGCCCGGGCCCGTCTTTTCAAAGACCTTGACAAGGTATTCGTCCTGGCCGCCGGCAATGGGGATATCCATGACGACGCCGTCGTAGGGATCAGGCGGGTTGTTCGACTTCCTGAGTTCGCGGTAAAAGGGCGCCGGCATCAACGGGCCGGCAACCAAGGTGGGCGAACCACCTGTGATGTACAGGTAAACCTCGACGGCAATCGGGCTCGCCGGGTCATTGAGCTGGTTCAGGGCAATGTGGAGGGTGCCTGACGGGACGGAATAGATGTCCCACCAGTCCTCGTCGCCCTGGTCAAGCCAGATCGGGTCGTTGGTGCAGGCCCTGAAGGGGCTCGCCGCGCCGTTTTGGCCGCGGAAAATGTTACCCAGGATGTTGAAGGTCGAATACTTCGAGTCGAGGATGTTGCCTGGCGGCACATAGCCCGCAGGGATCGGGTTGCCGACCGCCACCGAGGCAGGCGTGTTATTCGGTTCCCAGGTGTCGGTCGCGGCGGCCGTAATGGTCGGCCCCTTCATGCGCACCGCATCAATGTTCTTGTCGAGTTGGGCGTTGGCCGCGCTAACCCCCACGACAACCACTGCAGCCAAAGCGACCATCAACTTCAAGGCAGGCGAAAGTCTCAGGCTAATCACTGTACTCTCCTTGAGGGACGCACCCTGCGACCCAGCATTTAGTCGTTATTTCACTAGCACCGGGGGTGGTTTAGCAAGTTGCGTTCCATACGCCAAAAGCGGCCCTGACTTGTAGCTACGCTCGTCAACTGCTTCTAACAAGCGTATCCACAAGGCTCTACGCAGTTTTCACCTTTGGACGATAGTTCCGTTGGATACCAATTGTGTATACGGGGTTGCCACTGTAGACGATCTGGCACACTCGTCAAGCACATCTATAGATGAAGCTTCGAGGGTCCGAATCATCACTTTGCACAATAAAAAGAGCCGGGAAACCCGGCTCTCTTTGCACCCTTTGGTTGCCCATTATTTCCCGGACTGGGTCTTCAACCACTTTGCCAGCTTCATCCGGCGCGCAAGCGAAACTTCGCTGTTCGATATCAGGCGGCGTACCGCCCCCGCCCCCGCAACGCCGCTTTTTGCCAGTTTTTCGCCTGCGGCGGTGTCGCCCGTTGAAACGCCGTCTGCCAGCTTGTCGAATTCTGCCTGGCGCGAAAGGTCGATATTGGCAATCCACGCGTAGCACACGCGCTTGCTCTCGAGTTTCGCATTGCCGGCCTTCAGCGGCACGGCACTGTCGACCGCCTGCGCGTCGTGACGCCAAGTCAGCACCGAGCGGTCGCCCATCACGAAATCGTTGCGCCAGCAGCGTTCGAAAACCGCCGCCTGTGTATCGGTCAGGCCCGCGGCCTTGCTCTCGGCCGCAAGGACGCCGGGTTTGCGCACATCGGCAAGCTCGACGCGGTTTCCTTCAGCAAGCGTCACCGCCGTCGGCGTACTGCCATTGGCCGCCGCAATTTCGCGCACGAACCACGCGCGCCAGCCGTCTTTGGTTTGCAGCCGCAGGCGCACGTCGTGGATGGCGAACGCGCCGAAGTTGCGAATCACCACGTTGCCGTCGGCGTCTTGCGCGACATCGGCGTCAACGAGATCGGTCTTGCTGCCTTCATAGAACAGGAAGTGTTCTGTTTCGCCGTTGACCTGCAGCAGCGATTTCGCGCCGTCGCGTGAGAATGCCGCCCAGTGGTCTGCCTTGACGTCGCGGACCTTTGGCAGCTTCGCGGCGTCGTCGACGTTGCTGACGATCTTAATGCCGTCCCATTGCGCCGTGGCTGTGTCGATGCGTCGAGAAGGCTTGGGGTACATCCATTCGATGGCGCCGTGGGCAAACCGGACCTCGAAGTCGAAAACGCCGTCCTTGTCGCTTTCAAAGTAAACGACGGGCTTGGCGCAACCGACGCCGCTTTCCGGGCGCGGTTTGGCAACAGGCTTGGGCTCGGGTTTTTCCGGCGCAGGGGCAAGCGTGACTTCGTCGGCGCTGTAATAGAAATCAGGCACGTCATTGGGCGACACGGCCGTGCCGTCCCAGTTGGCGCGGTCGACGCCCCATTCGTAAAGCTTGAGCGAAAGAGCCTCGGGGTTCTTCGACGCGCTCTTAAGCCGTGCAACCGCTCGGCCCTCTTCCGCCTCACCCGTGATGGGCCCGGTTGCCAAGAATAGCAATACCGCGGCGGCGCCAAGCGGCAGCAACTTCCATTGCAGTTTGACCATGATTGCCCCCAATTTGCGTTACCGGTTAGTGGCCGCCGCCGGCCATCGCTTTCAGGATTTGCGCAAGATTGACGCGTTTTCGCAGGGGCTGGTCCTTGTCGAGCATCGCGCGGCGCACCGCACCCACGCCGGAAATGCCGGATTTCGTCAGCTTGGCCGTGGCTTCTTTGTCGCCGCCCGCCGCAAGCAGCGTAAGGGCGTCGAGGTCGTCTTGCCGGCTGAGGTCGATGCCTGCGACGTATTTGTAGCCCACGCGTTTGCTTTCGACCGTCACGCCGGGCGCCTTGACCGTCAGAATGTAGTTTTCATCCAGCAAGACCTGGTCGAGGCGGTAGGTGAGCACAGCTTTTTCTTCCTGCAGGAAGCTTTCGCCCCAGCAGCGCTCGAAGACTTTTGATTGCGAGTCGGTCAGCCCCGCGGCCTTGGCTTCGGCGGCAAGTAGGCCGGGCTTGCGTGTGTCGTCGAGTTTGACGGCGTCGCCGTCGCTGAGCTTCAGCTCGCGCGGCGTGTCGCCGTTGGCCTCGGCAATCGCGCGCACGTACCAGGCGCGCCAGGCGTCTTTGACTTTCACGCGCAGCCGCAGGTCGTGGACGGCGCAGCAGGAATAGTTGCGCAGGATGATGTTGCCTTCGGCGTCCTGGCTGACGTCGACTTCCGGCAGGTCGCTGTTGGTGCCTTCGTAGAAGAGGAAGCGTTCAGCCTCGCCGTTGACGGACAATGTCGAAGTGCTGCCCTCACGCGAGAACTCCGACCAGTGGCCCTTGGCAACGCTGTGCAACTCCGGCAGGCCTTTGTCGAGATCGCCGCCATCGGGAAAGACGGTGATGCTGTCCCACTGCGCCGTCGACGCGTCGGTGCGGCGCGACGGTTTGGGATACATCCAGGTGATGTCGCCGACGGTGAACTTGACATCAAAGCCAAAGCCCATGCCTTCGCTGGCCTCGAAGTAGATCACCGGTTTTTCTTCCATGCCCCGGTGCGGCTCCGGGTCCGGTTCG
Organism: Planctomycetota bacterium; assembly: GCA_020848275.1. Taxonomy (GTDB): domain Bacteria; phylum Planctomycetota; class UBA8742; order UBA2392; family UBA2392; genus JADLAK01. The sequence continues at coordinate 55,248 of JADLAK010000095.1, read as the reverse complement.
GGCTCGGGGTCGGTCACGGGCGCGTCCGCAATGGGGACTTCGCTCGCGTCGTAATAGAAGTCGGGCACGTCATTGATGACCACCGGCGTGCCGTCCCAATTGTCGCGCTGCACGCCCCACTCGTACATCTTGAGCGCGCCGCTTTGGGGCTGGTCGGGTTGCTCGGCGGCGGCTTTCTTGCGCTCGGCCTCGAGCTTGGCGATGCGTTTTTCATCGACCTCGCCGCCCCTGGCCGGGGTGATCCAGGCGGTCAGAATCGCCGCGGAGGCGGCACAGAGAATCAACAGGTTGGTTTTCTTCATGGCTTACTTTGCGGTGAGGGATTTCAGGAGTTTGGCAAGTTCGAGGCGCTTCTTGAGAGGCAGGTCTTTGTCGAGCAGCGCGCGGCGCACAGCGCCCATGGCCGCAATCCCGGCCTTCTTCAGCTTGTCGCCGGAGTCGGTGTTGCCGCCGACGGCGTCGGTAACGAGCTTGTCGAAATCGGCGAGTTTGTCGTAGTCCACGCCGTGCACGTAGACGTAACCGACGCGTTTGAACTCGGCGGCAAAGCCCGCGGGCAGCTTCAACTTCAGCGCGACGGAAGCGTCGAGCGCGCGCGGATCGCGCCGGTACCAGTAGCAATGGTCGGTGCGGTCGTCCATCGGCCCGAAGAACTCGTTATACCAGCAGCGGTTGAACACCTTGGCCTGCGCCGCGGTCAGGCCAGCCGCTTCGCATTGCTTTGCGAGCAGGTCCTTGCCGATGTTTACGTCCTGGACGACATGTTTGCCGCCGATTGTCACTTCGCCCGGCGTTTCGCCGCTTGCGGAGGGAATTTCGGGCACGACGACGAAACTGGCCTTGCCCGCAACACGCAAGGTCGCGCCGAAGTCGTAGATCGGGTAGGCGGAAAAATTGCGCAGGACGAAATCGCCTTTGTCGTTGAGGGCGATGTCAAGTTCCAGCGTCGGCGCGGCTTCACCTTCGTAGAAGAGGAAGCGTTCGCGCTCGCCACCGATCTCGATGCTGGAGTTCGAGGCCTCGCGAGAATAGTTCGCCCAGTGGTCTGCCGGCACGTCCAAAAGCTTCGGCGCGGGCCCGGTTCTCAGCTCTTCGACGGAATCCGAGTGAAGGCGAATGCCGCTCCAAACCGCCGTACCCTCGGCGCTGCGTTTGGTCGGCTTGGGGTACATCCACGTCATTTTGCCCGACGAAAAAATCACGCTCAGGTCGAAGGTGACGTTCCTGGCGCAATCGAAGTACAGCACGGGCTTGCGTGGACGAATTGGCCCCGGGTCGGGCTTGGGGTCAGGTTTGGGCTGGGGCTCGGGTTCGGGAGTGGAATCAACGGGGACTTCCGACGCTTCGTAATACGCCGCCGGCACATCGCCGTCAAAGCGGGTGTCCTCGCCGCCTTGCCAGTGTTGCGTCGCCACTCCCCACTCGTAGACCTTGAACGCCGTGGCCGGGCCTGCGGGCTCGGCGGCTTCGCGACGGGGACCGACCTCGGCCACTTCGGCATTCTTGGCCGCGGCCTGCGTCGTTGCCACAAACACCAGCGCCGCCGATGCAACGATCAGCGGCAGAAACCCGGTCAGCTTTCGCATAAGTCCTCGCTTATTTTCGTCTCGCTGCGTCCAGTTCCTTCATCACCTTGGCCAGCGCCAGGCGCTGTTTGAGCCCGAGATCCTTGTTCGCTATCGCGCGGCGCACCGCTCCGAATCCCGCCATGCCCAGGGCTGAAAGCTTTTTCACCGCTTCGGCGTCACCGCCGGCAGCGGTGGCGGCCAGTGCGTCGATTTCGGCCTGCTTCGAAAGGTCGATTTTGCTGATGAGCATGTAGCCCACGCGCGCGCTCTCAAGCTTCGCGCCCGTGACCGTCAGCGTCATGGCGGCGTCGAGCATTGCGGGATCGCGCCGGTACGAAAGCGTGCCGCTGTTGGCGCCCGTGATCGCTTTGTCCCAGCAGCGCGTAAACGCCTTGCCCTGCGCCTCGAGCAAACCCGCGCGCTGCACTTCCTTCAGCAATTGTTGCGGATCGGCGGGCTTGGGCGGGATCGGCCGCAATTGGATTTCCGTCGGCGTCTCGCCGCTGGCGGCCTCCACGCGCTCGGCCCAGAGGTTCTCGATTCCATCCTTGGCCGCAAATGCCGCGCGCACGTCAAAAATCGGCCATGCGCAATAGTTGCGCAGGATGTAGCGGCCTTCGGCGTCCTTGAAAATGTCGACTTCCGGCGCGGCCGTGTTGGTGCCCTCGTAGAAGATGAAGCGTTCGTGTTCGCCGTTGACGACAAGGCTCGAGGTTGAAGGGAAGCGCGAGAAATGCGCCCAGTGGTCGACCTTGACGTCGGCCAGCGCGGGAATCGCGGGCGCCTTCATGTGCTCCATGTGGTCGGAAATCAGCCGGATCTCGTCCCACTGCACCGTGGACTCATCAACCAGCCGCGTGGGCATGGGGTACATCCACGTCAGCTTGCCGTCGGAAAACTTGATCTCGAGGTCGAAGTGGTAGTCCTGCTCGCAGTCGAAATAAACCACCGGTTTCTTCCTCACCGGGGCCTCGGGACGAACGGGGGGCTTCTCGGGCTCGAGGGGCTCGGGCTTGACGCCAACAGGGACTTCCGAGGCGTCGTAGTAAAAAGCCGGGACGTCTTTTTCGGCGGGGCTCTCCGCGCTGCCGTCCCAGTTCACGGTCTCCACGCCCCATTCGTAAACCTTGATCTTGATCGCGGCCTCGGGTTCTTCGGCTTTTGGCGGTTTGGCCGGTTCATTTGCCGGGACGACGCTCTTTGCCGACACACTCGCCACAACGCCGCACAGCACCAGGGCTGTTGCGGCGGCGAGCACTCCCGACCTGAGATATCTCATGGGTGTTCCTATTTAACCTGGTCCTTGAGCCATGACGCGAGCGCAAGGCGCTTTTTCAGTGAAAGGTTGCTGTCGCCCATCAGGCGGCGCACCGCGCCAACGCCTGCGACGCCGAGCTTGGCAAGTTTGCCCTGGGCGTCCTTGTCGCCCTCGGCGACTGAGACCGCCAGCTTATCCATTTCTCCCTGGCGCGAGAGGTCAATGTTGGAGATCCATTGGTAGCCGACGCGGTGGCTTTCGGACTTGATGTTGGCGGGCAGGCCGAGTTTGGCCATCTCGTCGAGGTACTTCGGGTCGCGCCGGAAAGTCAGCACTCCGGCATCGGCGGCAAAGAACTCATCCTTCCAGCAACGTTCAAATACGCGCGCCTGCGCGTCTGTTAAACCTGCGGCCTTGGTTTCGGCCGTCAGCACACCAGGCTTGCGGATGTCCTCAAGGTTGACGAGGCTGCCGTCGACAAGCTTGACCTCGGCCGGGCGGTCGCCGCTGGCGGCGGGAATTTCGCGCACGTACCAGGCGCGCCACGTGTTCGAACCTTCCTTCAACGGCAGGCGCAGGCGCACATCGTGAAGCGGCGCGCAGCCGTAGTTGCGGATAACGACGTTGCCCTCTGCGTCCCGCGAGACATCCGCCTCGGGCAGGTCGCGGTTGGTGCCCTCGTAGAAGAGAAAGCGTTCGGCCTCGCCGTTGACAACTATGGTGGAGATCCCGCCCTCGCGGGAGAAATTCGCCCAGTGGTCCCTGGCTACGCCGTGCAGCGCCGGCATACCTCTCTTGGCGTCGTGTGCCCCGACACACAGCTTGATTTCGTCCCACTGCGCGGTGGCCGCATCGACGCGCCGGTCGGGCTTGGGGTACATCCAGGTGATGTCGCCTACCAGCATCTTGACCTCGAACCAGAAGCTCATGTCGTCGTCGGCCTCGAAGTAAACCACGGGCTTGTCGACGCAGGGCGGTTCGGGCTCGGGTTCCGGTTCAGGCTCGGGTTGCGGCTCCGGGCGCTCGGGTGCCGTGCCAAGGGGCACCTCCGCGGCGCTGTAGTAGAACTCCGGCACGTCGTTGGGTTTTATGGCGCTGCCGTCCCAGTTCTGGCGCTGCACGCCCCATTCGTACAGGCGCAACGCGGCCTTGGGGGCGCGAGAGATGCGATCGACGGATTTGTCGGCCACCCTTCCCGCGTCCTTGCCGTCCACGGGCCGGTCTTCGACCTCGTCGCTCGCGTCCTCAAACAGGTCGACGGTCTCGCCTCGAACGACGGGCGCCGCAAACACAATCAGAGCCGCCGCAAAGCCGATGCACGCCGCAAACGGCAGCCAATTGAGTGATTTACGCATGGTCATTCCTTATTTGTTGAACTGCTGAAGCACTTTGGCCAGGTTCATGCGCTGCTTGAGGCCGCTGTTCTTGTCTGCCATGGCGCGGCGCACGGCCCCGATGCCCGCCATGCCTTCCTTGAGCAGCTTGGCGGCGGCATCCTTGTCGGCGTTGGCGGCGTTTGCGGCGAGGCCATCGAGTTCGGCCTGGCGCCCAAGGTCGATGCCCGTGACCACGACATAGCCCACGCGGGCGATCTTGGTGTTGAGGTTGGCGTCAGACGGCAGCGTGACAGTCAGGCGCATCAACGCGTCGAGCTGCGCGGCGTCGCGGCGGTAGCTCAGGGTGCCTTCGGGTGCGCCGGTGATATCGCTGTGCCACGCTCGGGCGAACGCTTCTGCTTGCGCGCTGGTCAGCCCGGCGCCGGAGGATTCCGTGGCGAGATCCGCCTGCTTTTCGCCGCGGATCTCGACTTCAAGTTCGGTCACGCCGTTTTCGCCGGCTTTGAGCACAAGTTCCGAAGGACTGTCGCCCTTGGCGGCGGGAACTTCGCGGGCGCACAGGCGGCTGTCGCCGTTCATCGATGGCGTCGAGAAGGTCCAGCGCAGGTTGTAAATCGGCCAAGGCGTATAGTTGCGCACCACGTAGTGGCCGTCTTCGTTCATGAAGATGTCGACTTCGGGCAGCGACTTGTTGGTGCCCTCGTAGAAGATGAAGTTTTCGTGTTCGCCGTTGACGACAAGGCTGGAAGTGCTGCCCTTGCGCGAAAAACTCGCCCAGTGGTCTTCCTTGACGTCCTTCAGCGACGGGGCAAGGAAGTTGCCCGGCTTGGTTGTCCTCGTGCTGTGCAGTTGGATTTCATCCCACTGCAAGGTGCGCGCGTCGGGGCGCCGATTGGCCTTGGGGTAGAGGTAGGTCGGTTCGCCCGCAATGAACTGGACCTGCAGGCCGAACTTCACGTCGTCGTCGCAGTCAAAGTAGAGGACGGGCTTCTTGTCCATTCCGCCGCCCGGGTCCGGCGCGACGGGCTTGGGGCGCGCGGCCGGTTCAGCGACGCGCAGTTCGGCCAGCTCAATCTGGTCAGCGCGGTAATAGAAGGAAGGAATGTCGTCGGCGGGTTGCGCCTTGCCGGTCCAGCTCCAGGTTTCCGCGCCCCACTCATAGACCTTGAACAACGGGCGATTGTCCGGCTGTTTGCCCACCAGGTCTGTCTTGCGCTGGGCTTCATCCATATCGCGCCTGCGTGCCTCTTCATTGGCATCAGCTTTGGCGCGCTCTTCCGCGACGGCCTTGGCGCGTTTGGCAGCCTCAACTTCTTCCACGGTTTCAGCCGAGATCGTCCACGTCATTGTGGCCAGCAGCGCCGCCACACCCAAAGTCGAAAAAGCGAATGTCTTTGCGCGCATTGAGAGTCCTCTAAGTGTTCCTTTAGATACGAAATGATGGGCGACTCGGTTCCAGCATTCGCATCGTCGTCTAAGTCTTTTGGCAGCAAGATGTTACCACGACTCTGAACGCAGCCGTTGAGGCTGGAAGCCCGCGCGCGCCAGGATCTGCCTTGCGTTGGCTACCATGCCGGGGTGGCCGCAAAGGTAGGCCGTGGTGTTTGCGGCGCTCAGGCCCCAGGTGTCGAGGCAGCCCTCGATGTGGGATTCCGCGCGGCCCGTCGCACCGGTCCACCCGGCGTTTTCCGCCGGCCCACCCTGAGCAGCGTCGAAGGGACGGCTAACTGTCGGTAGGTAGCGCATCAGGTTCCTCGCCGCCAATTGCCGCAGCTCGTCCGCGTAACCGAATTCCGCCACGTGGCTGGCGCCATGAATAAGGAAGAACTTTGCGCCGGGCGCGGCGCGCAGCATGCTCATGAACGGCGCAACACCCGTGACCGTTGCGACCATCAGGTGATTGGCCGCGGCGGGGTCGAGCAAAAATCGGCCGCGCGCATGCGGCCGCAGGCTGATGATATCGCCGGCCTTGAGCGCGAAGATCAGTGGCGTCAGGCGGCCCTGTGGCACCAGTTCGATGAAGAACTCCAGGTCGTCGCCCGGCGCCGAGGCAATGGAGTACGCGCGCTCGATGCCGTTGATGCCCAGCACCGCAAACTGCCCCGGCAGAAATTCCAGGGGCGCCTCAGCCCGAAAGCGAAAAATCGCCAGGCTCGGCGCGACGTCGCGGCGCTCAAGCAAGATTGCGCTAAGGGTGGATTCTGTCATGCTGCCCCCATTATCATGCTTGGCGCGGCCGCTGCAACGCGGCGCCTTCCCGTGAGCCGGGGTTAATCCATGCTTCGATACCTTTGGTTGTTGGCGCTCCTGTTTGCGGCGACACTTGCCGCCGAAGAAGTCGAACTTCCCGCCGCCGAACAGTTGCGCGGGACGTTCTATTCGCAGAAACGCACCGAACACCCGGACATCGACGCGAGCCACCGCGAGCTCAAACGCGGCAAGGTGACATTGGCCGACGACGAAAAGCTTGGCCTTGTGCTCGAGCGCGGCAAGGATTTTCCCGCGGACCTCGCGGACAGGCTGAGGGCGTTGCCGCGGCTGACGGCGTTGCAATTCGCGCCGGGCTGCGAAATCGCGGGAGAGACCCTCTACAAGGTGGTCGCGCTCAAGCAGTGGCGCGAACTTGAACTCAACGGACTCGTGCTGGATGCGGCGGTGCTTGAGGCGATCTCGACCAACCCCGACGTCAGCACGCTGGTGATGGGCTCGGACCTTCGGCTCAAGGACGACGCGTTCAAGCCGCTGGCCAAGCTGACGAAGCTGCGCGAGTTTCGCCTCGCATCGAGCCGCACTGTGACGCCCGAGGGCTTGAAGTTCGTCGCGGCGCTGGCCGAGCTCGAGTATCTCGAACTCAGCGCGATCTCGCGGCTCGACGATACGGTGCTGGCATCGATCAAAGGCCTGACGAAGCTGCGCTACCTCGACATCCACGGCGCCGAGAAAGTCACCGCCGCGGGTGTGGCGGAACTCAAGGCGCTGACGGAATTGCGGGAACTGAACCTGGCCGAAGTTCGTTGCGTTGACGCCGCGGCGCTGGCCTGCACCCGCGCAATGACGAAGCTGGCGACGTTGAAGCTGAATCGTTGCCCGGCCGTCGACGACGCGGCGCTGGAAAACTTGAAGAGCTGCACGGCGCTAAGCAATCTGAACGTCACGCTTTGCACGAAGCTGACGGACGCGGGGCTCGCTCACCTGGCTGGGCTGACGGCGATGGAGAAATTGCTGTTGGAAGGTGCGGCGATCACCGACGAAGGGCTCAAGAGTGTTGCCGCCCTGACGGCGCTGGAGAGCCTCGACCTCATCAAGTGCAAAGGTATCACGGGCGCGGGCATCGCCTCACTGAAGCCGCTCAAGAAAATGCGCAGCCTGAACCTGACGGAAACCGACGTGGGCGACGACGCGCTGCCGACGCTGAAGGGCTTCACGGCGCTGAAATTTCTGCACGTCGCGCGCACCAAGCTGACGGCCGAAGCGATTGCCGAGTTAAAAGCCGCCTTGCCCGAACTCCGCACCTACGGCGGGTAATGGGCGCCCGTGGGGCCGACATTCATGTCCGCCCGGTCGCGGCGAATGCCGACCGAATTGTCGCGGCGATGCCGCAATCGCGGACAAGAATGTCCGTGCCACGTAATTACTCTTCTCGACTAAGCTGTTGCAGCCGCAGCAGCGCCGCAAGTGCCTGCTCGGGTGTCAATCTTGACAGGTCAACATCCTGCAACGCTTTCAGCGCGCGGTTTTCGTTGACCGTGAACATCGACAACTGGATCGATTTCGGACGCTTCAACTTCGGCCCGTCTGTCACGGGTGCAGGCCCAAGCCCGTGATTGCGGCCGGATTCGCCACTTGCATCGTTGGCCAGCACGGGACTGTCGGCCTCGAGCTTTCTTAAAATTTCGCCGCCGCGCGCCACGACTTCGGCGGGAATGCCCGCGAGCTTGGCCACGTGGATGCCGTAACTGCGGTCGGCGCCGCCGGGAACGATCTTGTGCAGGAACACCAGTTCATCCTGCCACTCGCGCACGGCGACATTGAGATTGCTGACGCCGCTCGCGCGCAGCGCCAGTTGCGTCAGTTCGTGGTAGTGCGTGGCGAAAAACGTGCGCGCGCCCAGCCGCAGGATGTGCTCGCAGATCGCCCAGGCGATGCTGACGCCGTCGAACGTGCTTGTCCCGCGACCAACTTCGTCGAGCACGATCAGCGAGCGGTCCGTCGCGTGCCGCAGGATGTTCGCGGTCTCAGCCATCTCGACCATGAACGTGCTTTGGCCCTTGCCGATGTCGTCGGCGCTGCCCAGCCGGGTAAAAATGCGGTCTGTCAAACCGATGCGTGCTTCGCGTGCCGGCACGAAACTTCCCGCTTGCGCCAGAAGCACGCACAGCGCGACGGTGCGCACGTACGTCGATTTTCCCGCCATATTCGGGCCCGTCACGATCGCCATGCGCGCGCCGACAAGTTCGGCGTCGTTGGGCACGAGCGTGCCCTGCGGCAACGCCTGCTCGAGCACGGGGTGGCGCGCGTCGATTAATTTCAAATCGCGCGTGTCGTCAATCAAGGGCCGCACCCAGCCGCGCGTTGCGGCGACCTGCGCCAGGCAAGCCAGCGCGTCGACCAGCGCCGCGAGCCGCGCGCTTGCGATCAGCCGGCCCGCCTGCGCGACCAGCGCCTCGCGCAATTCGCTAAAGAGCTGCGATTCCAGCGCGGCGATACTGCGCTCGGCGTTCAGCACGCGCGTCTCGAACTCCTTGAGTTCGGGCGTGATGTAGCGTTCCGCGCCCTTGAGCGTCTGCTTGCGAATGTAATTCGCCGGGATCTTGGCGGTATGTGTATGCGTGACTTCGATGTAGTAGCCAAAGATGTTGTTGTAGCCGACTTTGAGTGACGCAATGCCGCTGCGCGCGGCTTCGTCCTCCTGGAAGCGCGCAATAAACTGCTTGCCGTCGCGGCCCAGCGCCCGCAACTCATCGAGTTCGGCGTTTACGCCGGCCTTGATCACGCCGCCGTCCTTCACCGCGACCGGCGGATCGTCGGCCAGGCGCGATTCGATCAGCGTGCGCAGATCCGCCAGCGCGTCGAGTTGATCGCCCGCGTAGCTCAACAGCGTGCTTTCGCTGCCCGCCAGCGCGTTGCGAACCAGCGGCAGCCGGCGCAACGCCTCGCGCACGCCGGCCAAATCACGCGGCTGAGCGCGGCCCGTGCCAAGGCGGCCCGTGAGGCGTTCGAGGTCTGGCAAGCCCGCAAGCGACTCGCGCAAAAGCTTGAGCCTGCGCGGCTGATGGATGAGTTCGTCAATCGCGGCATGCCGCGCGGCGATCTTTTTGGCGTCCGTCAGCGGGCCCGTGAGCCAACCGCGAAGTTCGCGCGCGCCCATCGGCGTATTCGTGACGTCGAGGCAATCCAGGACGCTGCCTTTGCGCGTCTTTTCGCGCAGCGTCTGGGTGATCTCCAGCGCGTCCAGTGTCGCGCGGTCGAGCGCCATCACCGCGCGCGGCTCGAACTTCTCGAGACCGCGGATGTGCGCGAGCTTGCCCTTCTGGTTTTCCGCGAGGTACGCCAGCAGCGCGCCTGCGCTCGATATGTCCGGGCCGCCCGCGCTGTCAAAGCCGAAGCCCGCGAGCGTTTTCACGCCAAAGTGTTTGCACAGTTCCTTGTCGGCGCGTGCGGCGTCAAAACTGAAATCCGGCGTCGCGGTCAGCGCCGCACGCGTGAGCGGCCGCACGCCGTCAACCACGGCGCGGTCGCGCGTCCAGAGTTGCTCGGGAAGCAGCAGTTCCGCGGGTTCAAGACGCGCGAGCGCGCCGGCGAGCTGTTCGGGTTCGAGTGCGGCGCACATGAAGCGGCCGGTGGTGAGTTCCGCCCAAGCCAGGCCGCCGGTTTTGACTTTTCCTCGCGCAGGCAGCCATGCGGCGATCAGCGTTGGCTTGCGCGCGTCCAGCAGCGATTCTTCGGTGACGGTGCCGGGCGTGATTACGCGCGTGACTTCGCGTTTGATCAACCCTTTGGCGGCGCCGGCGTCTTCGGTTTGCTCGCAGACGACCACGCGCAGCCCGGCCTCGAGCAAACGCGGTAAATGTTGGTCGAGCGCGCGCACGGGAAAGCCCGCCATCGGGATTTCCGCGCCGCGCGTGTCCTCTCCGCGCGAAGTCAGCACGACACCGAGGGTGGAGGCGAGCTGTTTGGCGTCCTCGAAGAAGGTCTCAAAGAAATCGCCGATCTGGTACAGCAGCAGGGCATCCGCGTGCTTTTCCTTCAGCTCACGGAAGTGCTTCATCGCCGGAGAATCTTCGCCCTTTGCCGCCATGGGCGCTTTATCGCGCGGGCTCGTGCGCAACGCAAGGCGTTGAAGGTTGTGGCTGCGGTTTCCTAACCGCGGCACGGGCTTGCTGCGATCAGGAAATCGCAGCCACAACCGGGGCGACGCGAACGCCGCCCCGGCTTTGAGGCTACTTCGGCTCGACTTTCTCGATGGTGCGGGTGACCGTCTTGAGGAAGTTCTCGAACTGCTCGCGCGCCCATTTCGGCAACTTGGCGAGGTCTTCTTCCTTGTACTTGCCCTTGTCGTCCTTGTTCAGCGTGTACTTCGTGCCGTCCTCGAGCGTGATCTCGGCTTTGTCGTTGGTCTCGTGGACCTTGAGCGTGTGGCCGTCTTTGGCGGGCTCAACTTGCGGCGCTGCGGGCACGGGCGCCCGCGATGGCCCGCGTTCCTGGGCCGCCAGCGGCGCGCCCATCACAACAGCCAGCATCAGTATGCAAACGAGTTTCTTCATGGCGTTCTCCTGAAAAGGTTTTGAACTACGTGCAGCACACCCCCGTTACCGAACAATCGGAAGAATCATTACCAACCACCGCCGGCTCGTCTTCCGTAAATGGAACAGGCGGCCGGGGGTTCGAAAACCGGACAACCGCATATCTGGTATCATCACCTGCCCTTTGGCAGCGCCCCTCGGCCGTGTATGCCTGAACTCAACGACATTCCCAAAAAGCGCGGCTGGCGCGTCGCCGTCGCGCTCATCACTTTCATGGTGGTGCTTGTTGCGGTACTTGTCGTCGGGTTCGAGGGCTGGCGCCAGAACGCGCTGGCCGTTGAAATCGCCAACCTCAGGTCCGCCGCCGCGCGCATGGAAAGCGATATCCTCAAAGGCCGCTCGCCGCAGCGGTTTTATGAGGAACGCGCCGGGGGCAGAAACGGCTGGCAGGACCAGGAGGTCGCGTTCGGGCTTATGGGCGACCTTCGCGGGATGACGCCCGAACAACTTGCGGAGGCCGGGCCCGATGCCCGCGACCCGCGCTCTCTCTGCGAACTGCTCATAGACGAAGCATCCGAGAGCGCGCCGCCTACGCCCGCGGAAATGCGCCACCTGATTGCGCGCTCGAAGTCGCTGCAGGATGCCGTCGCCGCCGCAAGCAGGGCCGAGGTCATTGCCTGGAAACCCGAAGCCGGCGAAAACATGTGGAACGGCTTGATGGTCGGCGTGCTTGAGCGCCAGGCGATGATGCAGATGCTGGCCGCGCGCATCGCCGCACACAAACGGCTGGGAGATTTCGGTGCGGCGTCACAAGAGGCGCTGGTCGCGGTTCGATTTGCCGAGCTCCACACCCGGCCCTGTAACCTCGTTGCGTGCCTGGTGGACGTCGGCGGGCGGAACATCGCCTGGCAGGCGGCGGGAGATCTCGCGCTCGACAACAAGTTGCCGGATGACATTTTGCGCGCGAATTGGCCGGCGGTGGCATCATGTGACGCGCTGTTTGATTCCGCGCTTGAGGCCGAATGTGTGTCGACCTGGGTTTTTCTCGAGGCCGATTCGATGGCTCGGCCCGAGGGTTGGTTTGATTGGCGCGCCGGCTCCAAAAGCAATCCGCTGATGGATGGCGGCCCGAATACGCCGCTGACGAGCCTTGCCCTGCGGCGCGAAACTGCGCGGGGCATTAACCACAACTTGCAGCAGTTGTCCGAGTTCAGGTCTTCCGCGGACAAAGCCAACCGCGGCGCCTACACCCCGCCCGCGCCGGATTCGCTCCTGGAGTTCAACGCCGCCGGCCAGTATGCGCGCATGCGCAATGAATTCATCAAGCTGCATCAATGGGAGGCCGCGGTCGCTCTGCGCCTCGCGGAACTGGACGGCGCGCTGAAACCCGAAGTGATCAAGGGGCTGGCGGAAAAATACGTGGACATCGACATTACGATCGACGGCGACATCGTGATCCGCCCGCGCAAGGCGTTCTTCGACCGCCTCAGGCTCGAGGCATCGGACGCCCCGGCGGCTCTTCGCCTGCCCGCCAAAAAGTAGCCGGGGCTACTTCAGGCGCAGGATGCCTTTGGCGTGCAGGTGGTCCTCGGCAAACACGGCGGCGAGCGACAGGTCCTTGAAGAAAGTTAAACCCGCGAGGTCGGCGCGGATCGAATTCGCCAGGATAGGGCCGTCCTTCTCGCAGACTTGCACCCAATCGCGTTTGCGCTTGTCGAACTCCGAGGTAACGCCCGGGTCGATCAGGCTTTCGGTCTTGGTGGGATCCAGCCCGCGCTTCTGCGCGATTTCGCGGCGCACTTCGCCCGGGTCGCGGCCTTCGATGGTGCTGGGGTTGTACTTCGACTTGCGCAGCTCGTCGATCAGTTGCTTGTCGGCCACGTATTGCGCCAGTTTTTCGAAGTTCACGTACACCGTGCCGTGCAGCGATGACGGCAACTGCGAGAACGCCGAGTCCTTGGCCAGCGCGGCCTTGCCCGCCAGCGCGTGTTTCATGAGTTCACGCGAGTTGGTCATCAGGAGCCAATCGCCGACCACACCGACCACAACAGCCTTGGCAAGCTTCGCATATTCCGTTGTGCCGGTGCCCGTGTATTCGAACCCGTACGCGGTTGCGAGTCCCATGGGCTCTGGTTTTACACTGAAGTTCCCTGCCTTGGCTGCCTCACCGGGTTTCGTTTGGCGACCGCGAACGTTATCAATGAAACTCTGCGCCATGGCGCCAGCATTGTCAGCTTTTACGCCGGGAATACGAAAGCCGACGACAAAGGCAGGCAGAGGAAACTGCGGAGGTAATGGCGACATCAGGTCCGGCGCCCACGAGCGCGGCGCCATCGCGATCACGACTTCCTCGGCCTTCTGGTCCTTGAAAGCGCGGATGAAATCACCCACGAAGCTTTCGCGAGCGCGCGTGTCGAGCACCTCGTCACGCAGCACGTCCAGCGGCTGGCGGTAGGACACGACCATCATCGTGTCCGAGGGCAGGAAGTCGAGCTGCGTCGGCTTTGCGGCGGCCCCGCTCCAGGTCTTGCGCAGGAACTCGTAGTCCTTCATGCGGTCTTTGTCGGCCAGCAGGTATTGGTCGAACGCGACCTGCGTCGGGTTGCTGACGTCGATGCCGTAATACGCGGCGGTAAACGGCTCGGTGGCGAGATTGCCTTCGAGCACGCGGTTGAGCGGCAGAAACAGGTCCGGTTGCAGGCGAATGACACTGACCGGCAGCGTGTGGTAGGCGTCGACGGGGCTGATGTCGCGGTCCTGCTGCTTGACCGTCGGGATCTGCGTGCGCAGGCGGTCGAGGTCGAGCCAGAGCCCGGCGACGTGGCGCTTGCGGGTTTCGTCGTCGACGAGTTTGAGCGTGCCGGCAAACCGCGCGTTGGCGCTCAGGCCCGGCGTGTTTTTGCCGTGCTGCTCGATGCAGGAGTTAATCAGGCGCGGGCTGTTGCCCGCGACAAGCACGTCGGCCAGCACCGTCAGGTACAGGTCACTTGTGGCTTCGCCTTCTTCGGAGGTCGAGCTGATTTTGACCACGCCCCCGCTGACGCTGACTTTCGGGCCGTCGCGCTTGGACGGGATGAAGCCTGCGCCGACATCGAGGAATTGCCAGTACAGCCGCACGGTGCGCGAAACGCGCGAGAGCGCGACGAATTCGGCTTTGCCGTTGGGGAAATCGGCGCACAGAAGCGCCTCGCCCTCCAGCACGTCCTTGTAGAGCTTGATACCCGCGGACTTCGCTTGTTGTTCGGCGCGGGCGAGGGCGTTTTCGAGGGTGTTTTCGCGAAACGCGCGCAGGCTTCCGCCAAGCGCGGGGGCGATGTTCTGGCGCCAGACGCTGCTTTGCTCGAGCTTGTTGAAGCTGTCGCGCGACAGCGGGCCGCTGTCGAGGAAGTTGGTGAGTTCCTCTTTGCGCGTGGGGATGTTGTCGATCTGCGCAACCAGCGTGACGTCGGCGGGTGCGAGGTCGGTGAGCGAACCCTTGAACTCCGCTCCGGAAGCCAGATAGCGGGCAAGCACGAAGCCGCCGCCGGCCAGCAACACACAGCCGATGCCGAGGCCCGTGAATTTCAAAATGCGCGAAACGCGCAGACTAAGCGCCATGAACGACCTCCACCGCCCCTTTGGATACGTATTGAACGCCTGCCAAGGCTAAAAGCTAAATGCAATTTGGCCACGAATAGACACGAATTCCCACGAATCATTCGTGTCCATTCGTGAAGATTCGTGGCTAAGCCGTTTTTCTTTGCGCTGTTTGCGTCTTTGCGTGAAACCGTTTTGTCTTTAGCCTTTACCACTATGGACACGAATACTGCCAAAAAGCACGCGCTGAAGCTGATCGAGCAAGCATCAAGCCTCAGTGACAGCGCCGTCATGGACCTGCTCAACCGCACCGTGGCGCATAACTACAAGGTCATCTCCGACGATCCCGTCGTGCGCGCCGAGGGAGTGTGGCTTTACACACGGCGCGGCCGCAAGTTGTTCGACGGCGTTGCGGCGTATTCGGCCGCCAACTTCGGCCACGGGCATCCCTTAATGAAGGAAGCGATCCGGTTGTTCCTCGAAAGCGGCGCGCCCGAGGTGCTGGGGCGCTTTCTGCCCGACCCGTGGCTGGCGCTTCTGGGCGAGCGTATCACCAATCTTACCGGCTTTGAGAACTTCCTGCCGGTCAATGGCGGGGTCGAGGCGCCGGAAACTGCAGTCAAACTCGCGCGGCGCTGGGCCTGGCAGGTCAAGAAGGTTCACCAGCCCGAGATCATTTTCGCGGGCCATTGCTGGCATGGTCGCACGATCACGATGACGCAGATGTTCGACGAGGACGACAACGCGGGCCGCGACGGCTTTGGGCCGTTTCCGCCGGGGTTTGTGCGCGTGCCCTTCAACGACCTGGCGGCGATTGCCAAGGCCATCACGCCCAAAACCGCCGCGATCATGCTTGAGCCCGTGCAGGGCGAAGGCGGCATCAACATCCCCGACCAGGGTTATCTTGCGGCGGTCGCGCAGATCGCGCGCGAGAACAAGCTGCTGACGATCTGGGATGAAATCCAGACGGGCTGGGCGCGCACGGGAAAACTTTTCTGCTGGATGCACGAGGGTGACGCGGCCAAGCCCGACATCGTGTGCGTGGGCAAGTCGCTCAGCGGCGGGTTTGGGCCCGTCGCGGGAATTTTGGCGCGGCGCGAGATCATGAGCCTGTTTGGCCCGGGCTCGCACGGCAGTACGTTTGGCGGCAGCCCATTCTCGAGCATGCTGGGAGTTGCGGCGCTGGCGGTCTACGAGCACGAGGAAATCGGCAAGCGCGCGACGGAAACCGGCAACTGGCTGCGGCCCAGGCTTGAGGCGATTGCGAAGAAGGCCGCAAGCATCAAGGAAGTGCGCAGCCGCGGCATGATGTTTGGCATCGAGTTCAAACGTACGGGTAAGGACGCGACGACTTACGCCAAGAAGCTGCTGGAGCTTGGCGTGGTGGCTAAAGACACCCACGGCTGGGTGCTGCGCTTTACGCCGCCGCTGACCGCGACGCACGAGGAACTCGAATACGCGCTGGAGATCATGGAGAAGGCGTTTGTGGCGTAGCCGTCCCGCCTGCGGTCGCCGCCGGAGGCGGCGACAACGTGCAGGCAGGATGCCCGCATCACCCAATGAAAACGCCCGCTGATGCGGGCGTTTCCATACGAATGGGTGCCGAGGGGGCGGCAGCGAATATGGTCAGGCGCTGGAGGGTGAAACCGTCCACTTCTCCAGTGCGGATGCAAGGCCGGGAAGCAACGCCTCGGGGAACTCGATGGAAATGTTGCGGCGTTTATCTTCTCCGGCGCGGATGTGGATGGTCAGGTGCTGTTTAGGCCATGTCTCGGGCCAGATATCAGCCCACTCGACGATGCAGATCTGGTCGCTGGAGAACATGCAATCTTCGATTTCACCCGGCAGGCCCGGCGCTTCATTGAGCCGGTAGAAATCGACGTGGTGCAACACGCAACGGCCGCCGTGGTAACTGAGCATCAGCGTAAAGGTCGGGCTTCGTAATCCGGCCCAGCCCGGCACGCCAAGGCCGTGTGCGATACCCTTGACCAGCACTGTCTTGCCCGAGCCCAGCTCGCCGTTGAGCGCCACGAACAAGCCCGGCGGCAACGCAGCGCCGATTTCACGCCCGATAGCGAGCGTGTCGTCGGCACTGTTGCTCTGTAACTCCAGAGTCGTCATGGTCTCGGCTGTCGGGCTCATGGCCAAAGTTTACCACGTGATTTCGCAAAAGCGGCGCTAACCAAAATGTTACTTCACGGATTAACTCAACTTTACCCCGCCAGGTGCAACCTGGACGAAAGAGCCCCGGCAAGCCGCCCGCCAAGCTGATCCGCAGCCGCCCGATTGCATCGAATGTTGAAAACCCGCATGGAAAAAACACCACGGGCCGCGCAACGCGGCCCGTGGGTGAAGCTGAGTCGTGGCAAAAACTACTTCTTGCCGCCCTTGTTGATGCCATCCTTGAACTCTTTGCCGACCTTGAAGCCGATGGTCTTGAACGCCTTGATCTTCATCGGCTGGCCGGTCTGCGGATTGCGGCCATTACGGGCGCCGCGCTCGCGGACCGAGAAGGTGCCAAAGCCGATGATCTGGACCTTGGTGTCCTTGGTGACGCCGCTCTTGATGGCTTCGACAACCGCGTCGAAAGCGCGTTCAGCGGACGCCTTGCTCTCAAAACCGGCATTCTTGTCCTTGAGGATCAGATCAACGAGCTGGGCCTTATTCATGCGAATCTCCAATGAGTTGTAGAAACAAACATAGTCCGAAAAGAACTGTCATACGGCCTATCCGTGTGACAGTTATATCAAACAGGCTAAGTACACTATACCTAGTCTGTCAGTTTCTTTTGATGACTCCTTCGACTATCAAGGTTGTTGAAAACCCTTGATAGTTCAAGCCCTAACCATGTGCTTCTGAAAGGCGCTTGCCGTCATACCACAATTGCTTGGGACACGCGGGAACATATCCTGCGTCACGTTCGCGGTCAAGCGAGACCGGGCGATTTTTGAAAAAATCGTGCGCCGCAAACCCGCTTGCCAAGCCAAGTTTGCGCATATGCCCTCGCAAATCTCGCTTGACAGAGCCAATTTGGCCTTGTATTGCCCGCACCCGCGCCGCAAGCGGCTTTGCGGACCGCGCCGCCGCGCAACCGGCGTAGCAGGCGGCCTTGGCGGCATTGCGCCCGCAAGCCCTGATTCGCACGACGTTTGCGAAGATTTGTCAAATGTGAGACTTGTCCATCGCTGCGTCCGGTAATGACACGGCCATTGACTCGTCAACGACGCCATTGACGAGTCAAGTTAGTCGTTACTTGGTTCGCCGCTGGAGTTCGTCGATGCGCGCAACAAACGGCGCGCGCAAGGACTCGTCAAGCTTGTCGATGCGCCGGCGTGCGGCGTCGAGCCAGAACAAGGCGTCCTGGCGGCTGTTGAAGGCTTCCAACAGCAGTTGCGCCATGTCGAGGTTCAGCGTCAGAACTTGACTCGTCAAGGGCGGATCCAGCCGCAGCGCGGTGTTGTATGCGGCCTTGGCGTCCAGCGCGAACTGTTCGGCCTCGCGAGCCTTGCCGGCGGCTTTGGCGTCGGCGAAACGTTTGACGAAGATGCGGCCGCGCAACTGCCAGGCGTTGGGGTTTTCACCGCCGGCGTCCAGCGCGCGTGTTACGCGGTCCAGGGCCTCGGTAAGTCGACCGCTGTCATAGTCAGCTTGCGCCGTCAGCAGCAGGCGACCGCTCAGGTCATTGAGACTTTTTAGTCCCTTCTCGAGTCGTTTTCGGTAATCGACGAAACGCTGAATCTGCGGATTGTCGGGCTCAAACTGTTCCAGCGCCAACCCCACCAGACGCTCCGCGCGCTCGAAGGCCAGCCTTGCCTTGATGTTCACGGTCTCGCCTTCAGCCCGCACCAGCGCGATCTCCATTAAATACATCTCGCCGCCGATCAGTTGCGCCTCGGCGTCGGTGTATGCGCGCACGTAATCCTGCGCGGCGAGCACGCGCCAGCGATCTTTTTCGTCGCGGTCCTTGCTGCGGTTGGCCAGGGCCATGTGGATGTCCGCGCGCAGCCGCATCAGCATCGAGGCGTTGAAGTCGCCCGAGGCGTTGAGTTTTTCCAGCGCCTGCTCGAGCTTGCCGTCGTTGAGAATCAGCCGCGTCTCGTCGGCGAGGATGCGCATGTTGACGCCCGCCAGCGCGTCCTTCATGGCCTCGACGTCCTTGCCCGAGGGAGCCTCGGCAATGGCGCGCACCAGATAATCGCGGCGCTTGTAAGGGTCGTCCGCGACCCAGGCGAGTTTGCGCCCGACCTCCGTCAGTTCGTCGCCGAAGTCGAGAGGCGCGAGCGAGTAATTGTCTACGGCCTGCTTGTAGTAGGTCTCGGCGCGGCCGAAATCGAAGTAGGCCAGACGCTGCAACGCCGCACCTTTCATGCGCAGCACCTGGACCGACGGTCTGCCGGGGCGCTTGAGAATCTGGTCGAGAGTCTGCACACATTGCCTGAAGCGCGCGAGCGCCTGGGACGAGATGTCGCTTGCCTTGTCGGTATCGCCGCGGTCGATGGCCTTCTGGAAAAGGCGCGTCAGCTTCTGGCCAAGATCGAACAGCGTCTGGCCCTTGGCGAGGTGCACGCCGTCAAGAAGGTCCGGGCGGTCCTTCAACGCTTCTTCGAACTTATCGTAAACGTCGAGCGCATCCTCGAGCCGCCCCTCTTCTTCGTAGTACTTCTTGAGCCAGTCGAGCGCGTGGATCTGGCCGGGATCAAGCAATATTGCCATGCGCATGAACTCGGCCACCAGCATTTTGCGGGCTTCTTCGGTAAGCGGGCGGACTTCGTTGGTGGCGGGATCACGAAGCTCCATGCCCTGAGAAATCGAGTTGCCGGTATTGTAGATGCGGCGGCCCATGACTTTGCGTGCGGTCTCCGACAAGAGCAGCATGTTCTTCATCAGCTTCTGGAGTTCCTCGCGGTCGTTTTCGCGCACGGCCTTTTCAGCGAGCTCGAGGTAGATCACGGTGAGGAAGTCGCTGATCGGGCCGTCGACGGGTTCGAGGTTGAAGCTGATGCGCAGCAGCTCCTCGGCCATGGTGCGGCCTTCCTTGTCGCCAAAGGTCCAGAGGCCCAGGCCGGTCTCGTAGGCGACCTTGCCGATCAAGCCCGGCAGCTTGACGACGTCGGCGCCCGCGCCGGCCTCGATCTTCGGGTCGAGGTCCGCGGCTTCCTTGAAGATGGCGTACACGCGGCGCAGGCCCGCGCGGAAGTTTTCTCGGCTCCAGAACGCCTTGACCAGCGCGGTCCAGGTCGGGTTGGCGTCGCCGGGGTTGGCGAGTTCGTAGTCTTTCGACCAGCGCTGCTTGAGGCCCGCCTCCTCATTCAAACCCGCCTGCAACAGGCCGATGGCGCGGAACGATCTGGCGGGGCCGTAGTCCGGGTGCAGCTTGAGTTCATCGTTGATCAGCTTCGTGGCCTCGACACTTTCGCGACCGTCGCGCTCGGACAGCAGGCTGGCAAGCATGTAGCGGGTGCCGGGCCTTGACGGGTCAAGTTCAAGCGCGCGGCGGAAGTACTTTTCCGCCGTCGCATCACCCGCAACGCCGCGCGCCTGCGCGTTGGCGGCCTCGATCAGCGCCGCCGCGATCGTCGCGGGCCGGGCGTGCTCTGTTTCCAGGCGCGCGATGAATTCGCGGTACAGCGTGCGGGACTTTTCAATCAAGGGCAGCAGGTCGGCGGGGATTTCCTTGCCGCCGGCTTTGCCCGATTGCGCAAGTTTGAAGTCGAATTCCTCATAGGCGATGCGTGCGCGCGCCTCGATGCTCAGCACATCGCGGCCGCGTTCCCGCTCGTAGAAGTCGAGTTCGGCGCCGGCTTTTTCAAAGCGGTCGGCGCCCGTGCCGCGCGTGAGCTCCATTGCCAGGTTCAGGCGCGCGCCGCTGTAGCGGTTGGATTTCTCCAGGCATTCGCGAAACGCCGCAAGCGCCTCGTCGTGGCGCTTGAGCGCCGAAAGCGCCAGGCCGCGATAGCTCGCCAGCGCGGCTTCGACATCGCGCCGGCCGCGTTCAGGCCGCCAGGGCTGGTCGATTTCCCGCGCGCCATGCTCCAGCAGCGCCATCGCTTCGTTGGCGTTGTCGCGGCGGATTTCAAGCAGCGCCAGCGCGCCGTAAATGCGTGCGGCGTCATACCGGTAGGTGCGCTCTGCGTTGAATGCGCGGAATTGCAGGGCCTGCTGCAAATGATCGTAGGCGCCGCTGAAAAGTTTTTCGCGCGCCATCGGGTCGAACTCGGCCAGCGCCTGTTCCTGCATCTCGCGTGCGAGGTTGAAGCGCGCGATATGGTTGGCCGGGTCCTTCTTTAACACGTCCTGCCACAGCGTGGTGCTGTCGCGCCACACCACCACCTGCGCGCGCGCGAAGTAAGCGTACACGACCGTGATGGCCGCCAGCGCGACGACAAGGCCCCCGCGCACCGCCGGGCCCGCGGCGGGGTATTTTTCGACGCCGTCCCACAGCCGCAAGCCGATGGCGGCAGCCGCGAGGCAGACCGCGAAGCTCGGCAGGTAAAGGTAGCGTTCGGCGAACACCGTCCCGATCTGCACCATGAAGTTGCTCACGGGCGCAAGCGCGGCCAGAAACGCCAGCGCGCAGAAGCCAAGCATCGGCCAGATCGCGTCGCCCTTACTGCGGCGCACGAAGCCCACGACGCCCAGCGCAAGCAGGACGAACAGCGCCAATGCGCCGCCCAGCACTGGCGGCGACGGCGAAGTTTGTAGCTCGACGTCGACGGCGGCCTGCAGCGGCGTGCCAAACGCCAGTACCGTGAAATCGCGGTTGAGGCCCGCCAGCGCGGTCATAAAGGAAGACGCGATGTTGCCGCCGTAAGGCTCGCGCATCAGGCCGGTGCCGATCTTCATGGCCAGCAGCGTAAACGCGACGGCCAACACCCAGAACGGGACCATGGCCACGATGCGTTTGCCGACACTTGATGTGCTCATGCGGCGGGCGAAAAAGATTTCAATCAGCGGGATCAGCGCCGCAACCACCACGGCGTGCATCTTCGAAAGCAGCGCCAGAGCGAAGCACAGCACCGCAAGGATGTAGGCCAGCCGCACGCTGTGCTGCATGCGCGCGACGAAGGACTGGCTTGCAACCGTGACGTCAGTGCGTGGCCGGCGCGCGACCATGTAGAGGTTGATGGACAGCAGCGAAAAGAAAGTCGCGAGCATGTCCTTGCGCGAGGACAGCCAGCTTACGGCCTCGACGTGCGCCGGGTGCACGGCAAAGAGCAATCCTGCGACAAAACCCAGCGCGCGCCTGCCGGTCAGGCGCGCGCACAGCAGCATTACCAGCAATGCCGACCACAAATGGAGGATCAAGTTGGTCGAGTGGTAGCCGGTCGGGTTGAGGCCGTCGCGCGCGTAGTTGATGGCATAAGAAAGGTCGCGCACCGGCAGGTATTCGTTACCGAGTTCCTCGCGCACTTCCTGCGGCGCAAAGGGATTTAGTATCGTCACGACGTTGGCGACCGAAATTTCGCGGATGTAGCGGTTTTCGGTGATCAGCCAGTTGTCATCCCAGTTGGTGATGCCGTTCTGCATGCCCTCCCAGTAAGCGACGCCGCCGGCGAAGATGATGAGCAGCGCCATCAGAGGCCCGAGCCAACGAGGCTGCTTGCGCGCGGGGGGCGCGTTGAAGGGTGCGTCGCTGATTGAAGTCGAGCCTGAAGCGTTCACATCATGGACCAGGGAGCGCCGCCGGGGCGCGCATCATAACAGGGGCTGCCATTGGGCGCATTGGCCAAGGATAATAGCGCGAAAAAGCTACTGCGGAGCGCGCTGCGAGGTGGAAAGTTAAGTGACAACTAACTTACCAGCCGGATTTGGTTGGAAAAACGCAAGGAATAAAGGTGTAAGGATTCGGACCGTGGACGCGGTTTTATACTTTACTTTGCATTATGCATGGTGGATGATTAGGGGCGCGTAGAATCCCGCCAAACGGCCTGTCCTCCAAACCGAAAATCAGTTTGCGGTGAGAGAGGCCTTTAATACCTCGGAGTGAATCATGAGCCTGTGTCGCTTCGGCGCGAGTGCGCGCCTTGTGAGCAAGTTTGTCGTGGCGCTGGTTTTTGCGGCGGCCTCGTTGAGCATGTGGGGTTGCGACGGCGGCGAAGGCGTCGCGGGATTCAACAACGTCGCGCTGCTCAGCATATCGAATTCGTCGCTGCCCGCGGGCAAGGTTGGTGACGCCTATTCGGCGACCATCAACGGGTCTGGCGGCGCCGAAAGCGGATATGTGTGGAGTGTGATCGTCGGCGACCTGCCCACTGGCCTGGTGTTGTTGCCGGTGGGTACGCCCAACGCGACGCTTTCAGGCACGCCGATCATCAGCGGCACGTTCCTGATCACCATCCGCGTACAGGATGCGCGCGGCGAGTCGGCCTCGGCGCAATTCTCGCTGACTATCGCGCCCGCGACCCTCACGATCCTCACGCCCAACCCGCTGCCGGACGGCAACGCGGACAAGAATTATTCGGTGGAGATCGAGGCCGACCTCGGCACCGGCCAGGGCTATACCTGGAGCATCCAGGCCGGCGGCCAATTGCCCCCGGGACTCACCATCAACCCGACCAGCGCCCCCGGCTCGCACCTGACCACAATCAGCGGTATTCCCACCGATACGGGGACGCTTCCCCTCACCTTCACGTTCATCGTGCAGGTTATCGACTCCGGTGGTTTCTCAGCGTCGCAACAATACCAGTTGCATGTCAACGCACCACTGAGGATTACGACGGACTACCGCCTGCCTGACGGGTGCATGAACAACCCCTATGGCAATCAGCCTCAGCCGCCGGTCCAGGTTCCGCCGCTTCCGCCCGTCCTGCCGAACAGTGTGATCACGGCCTCGGGCGGCACGGAATCCGGCTACACCTGGAGCACGACGCCGTCTGTGCCTATCCCGGGCGTAACGATTGACGCCAGCGGCATGCCGGCTCCCGATGACGACAGCACGACCTTCACGGGTGCGCCTACGACCTCGGGCAACTTCAAGTTCAGCGTTACCGTAAGCGACAACAATGCACCGGTGCCGAACGTCACGACCAAGGGCGCGCTGCCGGGGACACAGTTTGAAGTTGTCGTTCACCCGGCGATTGCCGTAACGCCTAGCGCGGTGCCCGAAGGCACCGTCGGTGTGCCACTGCCGGTCAACCCCCAGCCGCTGACTTTCTCGGCCACCGGCGGTCCCCCGGGCTCGACGTTCACCTATGCGTTTGCGCAGGCCGTCCCGCCGGTTGCGGGCGTCACCCTTGCCGCCAACGGCCAGCTTACGGGCACGCCGACGATTGCCGGCACCTACATCTTTGACGTAGTTGCCTCGACCAGTTTCCAGCAGCTTCCCGCAATTTCCTATCCGCTTCAGGTCTTCAAGGGAGTTGTGCAGGTGACGTTTGTGGTTGTCGGCACATTGAACATCACGACCGCCAAGATGTTGCCCATGAACCAGAACACGACGTTCTTCCAGTTGATTTCCGCCACGGGTGGATCCGGAGGCTATACCTGGCAGATTAGTGCCGGTGCGTTGCCCACGCCGCTGCTGATTGTCGGCTCGGGCACTCCCAGCACCAATATCCAAGGTACGCCGATCAACCGCGGTCCCTACAACTTCACCATCCGCGTGACCGATAACGGCGGGCGTTTCGACGAGGAGACTTACGACGGCGTCGTGGATTACCCGGCGGGCACAATACAAACCGTGCTTGATCCAAAAGGCGACGGCCTTGTCGCGGCAGGAACCATCATCAACCAGCACCTCAACGGCGCGGCTCTCTGGTCGCCTGAGGGCATTGCAGTCGACAGCGCGGGCAACGTCTACATCGCAGACACCAACGATCACCGTATTCGCCGGGTGGACGCCATCAGCGGCATTATCAGCACCATCTGCGGCACCGGCGTAGCAAGCACCACGGGTGACGGCGGCCAGGCGGTGTCGGCGACCTGCAACACGCCGACGGGCCTTGCGGTTGACAATGACCCCGCACACCCCGGGGCGCCCTGTCTCTACTTCTCGGAAAGGGCGCAGGGCAAGATTCGCCGCATTACCTTCAGCACGGGCGTCATCACGCACGTGGGCGGTGTCGGCTCCAACTCAAGTTACAACGGTGAGCTGGATACGGCCAACGCGACCACCCGTTACCTGAACAGCCCTCGCGGACTGGCGGTCGACAATGCAGGCAACGTTTACATTGCCGACACCAACAATCACCGCATTCGCAAGTTGATCTGGGATCCTGCGGCCAACGGCGGCCTGGGCTGGTTCTACATGAAGACCGTGGCCGGCAGCCTCGTATCGGGCTACCAGGGGTCGGGCGCGTTCCAGGATGACGTTGTTGGCGGCGCTACGCCGGCATCCTCGACGGGCATCCTGTGGGGACCCCAAGGTGTGTCAGTCGCCCCGGACGGCAGCTACCTGTTGATCGCCGACACCAACAACAACTACATCCGCAGGGTCAATCTTCTCACCAACACCATCTCGCGCGTCGCGGGCAACGGCGCCATCGGCGGAAGCGGCACCAGCGGCTACAACCCCGCGCACGAAAACCAGCCTGCGTTGTCTGCGACGCTGTTCGCGCCGCGCGACGTGGCCATCGACTACGTGACCGGCGACTTCTATATCGCCGACACCTACGCCTACCGCATCCGCAAGGTGAAGGCGTCTGACGGTCGCATCGTGAACATGGTCGGAGCCGTTAGCGGGTCAGGCCCCGGCGGCGCCGCTGTGCGCGGCATAGCGGGCGATGACTTGTCGGCGTCGCAGAACGCGCTGGCGACGATCTCGGACCCGACGGCGATGGTGTTCTATAAGAACGCCAGCAACGCCACATTCCTGTATTTCACACAATGCCCGGACGCGAGTTCGCCGACCATGTACAACAACTTTGCCTATCACGCCGCGCGGCGTCTCAGGCTGGCGGCTGCTCCCAACGACCTGCTTGAGCGCGTTGCGGGCTGGGGCCGTGGCCGGTTGCTGTATCCCTTCCACAACAACTCGACATTCATGGGCGGCAACGGCTCGAATCACACCCTGACGGGGTCCCAACCACAGACCTTGCCGGGTGTATGGACGAACTCTTACGGCCTGTCGGGCCACAACCGTATCCAGATGAAGGTGATCCAGGACAAGGCGGGCAACATTTTCATCGCCGATTGCGGCAACCACCGTGTCCTGCGCTACAACCCGACGACCAATGCGCTGCTTAACGTTGCGGGCAACGGCATCTTTGGCAACCCCGCGTCGATGCCGGCGGTGCCGCTGAGCAGTTGCCTCAACGCGCCCTGTGACGTGGCGCTCTGGTTCAATAATCCCGAGGAAGAGGCCGGCGACCAGTCGGCCACGGCAATTTACATCGCCGATTACATCAACCGCTCGGTCCGCCGCGTGGACCTCGCCCCCGGCGGCCAGATGACGACGGTCGCAGGCAACGTGAACATCATTCAACCCTATGCCAACCCGGGCGACGGCGCGCCGGCGACGCTGGCCGAGATCGGCGGCCCGCAGAGCATCACGTTTGACCAGTACAACCGCCTCTACATTGGCTGTTATGGCGCCGTCAGCGGCATCAACCACTATCGCGTGCGCCAAGTGGACATGTTCTCGGGCACCATCAACACCTTTGTCAACAGCACCGGCAACACCGGCAACGCCGGCGACAACAGTTCGGCGGCATCGGCTACGATCTACTACATCATGGGCATGTGCACCGACGCCAACTACCTCTACATTTGCGACTGGCAGGCGCAGCGCGTCCGCAAAGTGGGCCTGATCAACAACATCATTGAGCACTTCGCGGGGCACCCCAACACTACTGGTGGCGGCTTCACTGACAACGTTCCCGCAAGTCAGACTTCGGCCATATTCAACTGCCCCCAGGGCATTTCGGTCGACTCCTTCGGCAATGCCTTCATTGCCGACTCCGCCAACCACCGCTTGCGCAAGGTGACGGCCTCGACGCAGATTGTCAGCACCATCGCCGGCACCGGCTCGCAGGGCTACTCGCTGGCGCAGGATGGCGGCCAGGCGACATCGGCACAGGTCAGTTACCCGACGGCGGCGTTCATCACGCCCGACGGTGGCAGCCTGTGGGTGATGGATACCAACAACCAGCGAATCCGGCGCGTGGTCAAGCCGTAGGCTGGATCATTTCTGGCAGAGGGCCCGGCCTATGGCCGGGCCCTCTGTGATTAAGGTATAAATGTAAACCACTGCAGCGCGCACCACTCATGGCGGGAGATGTGCGATGTTTCGCGGGGCGGTCAACTGTCGGCTGACGCTTGGCGTCCTGTTGCTTGCCCTTGCCGCCCTGGCTGGTTGCGACGGCAGCGAGGGCATTACCGCTTCAGGCACCCTCAACCGCATCCACATCGCCAAGGTTACGCTGCCCGACACCCGGGTCGGCGACAACTACAGTTTTTTCATCGAGGTCTCCGGCGGCGTGGGCGCAAAGGATTGGCGCCTCACCGCGGGCGTGCTGCCCATCGGCATGAACATCAACGCGGTCGGCAACCCGAAAACCGCGATTTTCGGCGTGCCGGCCGAGGCCGGTGATTTCCCTTTCACGCTTACAGTTAGCGACCGTCGCGGGGAGACCGACTCGATCAATCTCCGCTTGCACGTGATTGCCACGGCGCTGCGCATCACAACGCCGTCGGTGATGGCCGCCGACTGCAACCAGCCTTACGCCCAGTTTATCCGCGCTGTCAACGGCTGCGGCCAGGGTTACGCCTGGAGCCTGCTGTCCGGCAGCCTGCCCCCCGGCTTGACCCTTGCCACCGCAGGCACGCCGCAAACGCTCATCAGCGGCACCTGCAGCGTGCCGGGTGATTATCGGTTCACGGTGGGGGTGGCGGATGCGCAGAATTACAGCGACCACCGCGAATTTCACATGGCGGTGCTGGAGCCCTTGGTCATTACCACGACGCAGATCGGCCAGCCGGGTTGTGCGGGCGCGGAGTATCCCGGCGCTACGATGGAGGCTGTGGGCGGAACCGGTCCCGGCACGTATTTGTGGTCGCTTGTGTCGCCGGCATCGACGTTCCCGCCGGGCCTGGTGCTGCATCCTGACGGCTCCATCGGCGGCACACCCACGGTCGATGGGCCCTATTTGTTCGCCGTCCGCGCGCGGGATGGCCACAGCATCCAGGCCAACGCCAATATTTCGATGACGATCATGCCTGCGGTGGTGGTTACGCCCGCAGTGCTGATTGAAGGCACCTTGAACACGCCCTATTCGGCGCAATTCGCCGCGACCGGCGGCGACGGATCCGCCTTTACCTTTGAAATTGTCGGCCTGGTGCCCACAGGCATGAGCATGAGCAGCGCCGGCGTTTTTGCAGGCTCGCCCGTCACGCAGGGTGTTTCCGTATTCACTGTGAAGGCAACCTCGGGCGTTGCCAGCTTCGGGTTCGTCAACGCCACGTTTACGGTGGCGGGGGTTCTGCAAATCACCACGGCAAGTCTTCCGGATGCCGCCGAGACGCTAACTTACATGGCGCCGGTACAGGTGACGGGCGGGTCCGGGCCTTTTAGCTGGGAGGTCTCGGGTAATTTCCCCGCCGAGTTCCAGTTCGTGGCAAACGGCAACCCTGGTAGCGCCGTTTACGGCCAGCCCGTTGTCAGGGGCGTATACACCTTCACGATGACAGTCACCGACGGCATGGCGCGCGAAGACAGCCGCCAGTTCTCCCTGACTATCGACGTTGCGCCGGGCGACATCATCACCTACGGCGGCGGGGGGAATTACGGCGATGGGCATCCCGGCAGCGACGCCATTGCGCGCGCGCCCGGCGGCATCATCTTTGACGCCAACGGCAACTTGTATTTCAGCGAAGCCAGCGGCCATCGCGTGCGCCGCATCGACGCCGTGACCGGCCTGGCCAGCACCGTCGCGGGCACCAGTGTCGCGGGTTATTCCGGCGATAACGGCCCCGGTGGCGAGGCCCAGTTGAGTTCGCCGCGCGGCGTTGCGGTCAATGCGGCGGGCAGCATCCTCTACATCGCCGACACGGGCAATTACCGGGTGCGCGCGGTCGACCTTTCCAGCGGCATCATCACCACGGTTGCGGGCACGGGCGTGTACGGCAACGGCGGCGATGGCGGGCCCGCGGCCGCCGCACAATTCCGCCAGCCTCGTGATCTCGCCGTCGATGCCGGCGGAAGCATTTACATCCTCGATGCCGCAGACAACCGCGTGCGCCGGGTTATTGCGGGCGACATTGAAGCTTACGCTGGCACCGGCGCCTTTGACCACACCGGCGACGGCGGCCCAGCCGTGGCTGCGACGCTTGCGGCCCCCGAGGGCATCTGCCTTGACGCCGCAGGCAGCCTGTACATTGCGTGTGCGGGCAGTTTCACGCTGCGCAAAGTGACGTCGAGTGGCACGATCACCACCATTGCCGGCCAGGCCTGGATACAGGATTTTGCGGGCGAAGGCGTGCCCGCCAATCAGGCGCGGCTGGTGTGGCCGCGCGATGTGGCGGTTGATGCCGCGGGCAACGTGTTCTTCACCGACTACGACCTAAGCTTCGTCGACCCCGTCAGCGGCAATCCCAAGCCCGGGCCATTTGTTGTGCGACGCATCAGCGGAGCGACGGGGTTTATCGACGCCTATGCGGGCGTGCCGTGGGTTGCGGGCTCATCGGGCGACGGCGGGTTTGCGCTCAACGCGCTGTTCAGGACGCCGGCGCAACTTGCCGTGGATCCGGCGAACAACCTCTTTGTCTGCGACGAAAACAGCCATCGCATCCGGCGCATCGGCGCGGTGAACAACGCCATCAGCACCTATGTCGGCACAGGCAGCGCGACCTATCGCGGCGACAACGGCGCGGCAGACGAGGCCATGCTGCGCGCGCCAAGCGCCATGGTGTTTGACGCGCAGGGCAACATGTACTGCTGCGACCGCGCCAATCACCGCGTGCGCCGCATCGATGCCGCCACGAAAATCATGACGACGATTGCAGGCACCGGGACGCAGGCCTCGACCGGTGACGGCGGCCCCGCGACGCAGGCAAGCCTCAACCTGCCCACGAGCCTCGCCTTGGACTCCGCGGGCAACCTGTTCATCGCCGAATACGGTACCAGCCAGCCCTACAGCGGCCACTGTATCCGGCGCATCAACATGGCTACCGGCATCATTTACCGATATGCCGGTGCGGCGACGGCGATTACGCAAAACGGCGACAATGGCGACGCGCTGCTCGCGAACATTTCGTATCCCGGAAGCATTTGCTTCGACAGCCAGGACAACCTGTATATCGCCTGTCCGCAGCACCACACCGTCCGCAAAGTCACGCCCTTTGGCACGGTGACGACTTTTGCGGGCCAGGCCTACTACCTTTCGTACCAGTGGTTTGACGGCAACGACGGCCCGGCGGTCAACGCGCACCTTCACTATCCGTGGTGTGTGTCGGTCGACGCACAAGACAATGTTTACATCTGCGACACCGGCAACTCCTGCGTGCGCAAGGTAAGTGCGACGACAGGGTACATCAGCCACTACGCAGGCCTTTGGACCACGGGCTATCCCGTCAACGACAGCGGTCCGGACGGGCTGGGTGTCAGCGCCACGGCCCTTTCAGCGCCTACGTCGCTTGTCTTTGATTCCCAGGGTCGTGCCTATATCACCGACGGCGCAGCGGGTGTAGTGCGGCGCGCCAGCACCCAGGGTATCGTGATGACCATCGCCGGGCAGGCTTGGGCATATCAATCGACTGCTTTTGACCACGGCGACGGCGCACCTGCGACTAACGCCCGCTTTACGGCTATGGGCGCCCTTAGCGGCGTTTCCGGGCTCCGGGCCATTGCCGTGCGCGGCTTTGACGTCTACGTCGCCGATGCCAACACCACGCCGTCCTCAGACCGCATCCGCCGCATCGTAAAGCCGTAACCACGTTCAATTTGGGCGCCTAATCCCGCTGAGATGGCACCACACTTGCACATTAAACTCTCACATGGTCCTACGCCTGCTCACATGCCTGATGTTTGCTGCCTTGGCCATCGCAGTTAGCGCCTGCGGCGGCGCCAGCAGCGGTATGGGCTCGGTCACTTCGCCCTTCAAGATCTGGGACGAACCGCTGCCTGACGGCACCGAGTTTGTGGCCTACAGCGCCGAACTTCGCACAGAACGCGGCCTCGGGACGCCCTTTGAGTGGCGGGTCGCAAGCGGCCAACTTCCCAACGGCCTGCTGCTTGTCCCCGAGACGCTTAACGCGCGCATTGAGGGAGTGCCCGTCGGCGTAGGGGTGTTCACGTTTACGCTTGAGGTCACCGACGCCGAAGAAAACATCGCGCGTAAGCAATTCACGGTCAACATCGGCACGCTGCCCCCGGGCCAGCTTGCGATCAAGGCCGTGGGCCTGCCGACGGCGATCAACACCATCGCCTACGACGTCGAGATCGAGGCCAAGGGCGGCACTGGCGCCAATTACCAGTGGACCATTTTGTCAGGCAGCCTGCCGCCCGGCCTCAACCACACGCCCACGGGCACGCCGCGCTGCACCATTACCGGCACGCCGCAGTTTACCGGCGTGTATTCGTTCACGCTGCGGGTGCAGGATTCCGGCGGCGCGAGCGCCACGCGCGCGCTGGAGATACTGGTGTGCTGGCCGGGTTCGATTGTCACCTTCGCGGGCGGGCCGATCCCGGGCTTTGCGGGCGATGGCGGCCCCGCGGCGGGCTCACAGTTGCTTGGCCCCCACAGCGTGGTCAGCGATTCCGCAGGCAACATTTACATCGCCGACTTCAACAACAACCGCATTCGCGTGGTGGATGCCAGGACCGGTGTGATCAGCACCCTTGCTGGCAACGGCCAGGGCGCCTCAACGGGCGACGGCGGGCCCGCATCGCTGGCGGGACTGCTCAACCCGATCGCGCTTGCGATTGACGGCCAGGACAATATCTATGTGTGCTCATCCATTACCGTGCGGCGCATCGACGCCTCGACGGGCATCATCACAACCGTGGCCGGCAACGGCAGCATCGGCTTTAGCGGTGATGGCGGGCCGGCCACGCAGGCTCAGTTGAGCCAGGCTCACGGCATCTGCTGCGACAACGCGGGCAACCTTTACATTGCCGACGCCGCCAACCTGCGCGTGCGTAAAGTCGACGCCATCACCGGCGACATCGACACAATTGCGGGGACGGGGACTGGAGGAGGCAGCGGCGGCACGGGCGACGGCGGGCCCGCGCTATTGGCCGAACTTGACGAGCCGCGCTATGTCGCCGTTGACAGCGCCGGCAACCTCTACATCGGCGAGTGGGGCAACAGCGGCAACATCCGGCGCGTCGACGCCGTGACGGGCGACATCGAGACCGTCGCCTACCTGACGCAGACTGAAGGCATGGTGATCGGGCCAGGCGACGAACTTTACGCAACCGACTCCGTCGACAACAACGTCTATCGCATCGATGTCGTGACGCACGCGGCGTTCGACATCGCCGGTTCCAACAGCGCGGGCTTCAGCGGCGATGGCGGTCCCGCCACCCAGGCCGAACTCTACTACCCCACAAGCCTGTGTTTTGACCCGCAAGGCAACCTCTACATCAGCGACGCGGGCAACCATCGCGTGCGCAAAGTGCTCTCGCCATAAAGATCTGTTGAGAAGGCGGCAAATTCGTCGCCGCTTTGAGTATTTATTGCACGCCAAGGCGCAGTTTGGCGGCGGCAATTCTCGCCGCACGTTGGCCTTCGATACTTTTTTCGCTCGATTTAGCGATGTCTCGCGCGGTAAGCCGCAACTGCCGGAGTTTTTCGCGGGCCTCGAGCTTTTCGACCAGCGGCGCATTGATGATCGTGCGGATGCGCGCCGCCAGTTGCTCCTGCCATTGGCGGTCGAGCATCTCCGGCGGCTTGCCCGCCATGTATTGGTCGTAAGTCAGCGGGTCGTGGAAGATGATTTTGTGGCTGCGCCAGAAATACGGAAGCAATGCGTCGCGGGGCCACAGGTCACCCATGGTCGCCATCGTCACGGGCAGAATTGTCGCCTTGGTGGCAAATGCTGCGCGCAGCGCGCCGGGCTTCCAGTCGCCCATCAGCGCCTGGTTGCTGCGGCTGCCCTCGGGGAACACGCCTGCGGCGCCGCCTTTCTCGAGGATGTTTAATAACGTGACGTACGGTCCCCTGCCAGGGTTCTCTCTGTTTACCGGATATGCTTTGTAGACGTTGGTGAAGAAGCGGACTACGGGCACCTTGAAAAGTTTGTCCCAGGCCATGAACGAGAGATCGCGCCCCGCATAATAAATCAGCAGGCCCACCAGTGTCGGCGGGTCGAAGTAACTCGGGTGATTGGCGATCAATATCAGCGGCCCGCGCTTGGGAATTTTATGCGGGTTGACGACCTTCAAGAACATGAACATGCGCACCATGGCCAGCGAAAACTCGACCATGCGCAGGTAGATCCAGCCACGCCAGCCCGTCGGGCGATCCTGTTTCACGAGGATGTGCTCTTCGCGGGACATCAGCCCTTCTTCCGCAACGGTTTCGCCGCCAAATACTGGTTAGGCCACGGTTGATCGTCAAAACCGTAGTGCTGCGCCGCGTGAAGCGTGAGGTAGGGGTCGGCCAGATGCGCGCGTGCCAGCACGCACAGGTCCGCGCGGCCTGCGGCCAATATCGTGTTGCACTGGTCGGCGTCCTGCACGTTGCCGACGGTCATGGTCGGCACGCCCGCCTCGTTTCTAATTTGGTCGCTGAAGGGCAACTGGAACATGCGCCCGTAAACCGGCTTCTGGTAGCTGACTACGCCGCCCGCCGAGACGTCGATCATGTCTGCGCCAGCCGCAATCAGTTGCTGGGCGGTCACGGCGCGCTCGCCGTTGTTGAGGCCGCCCTCGGCCCATTCCGTCGCCGAGATGCGCACCGAAAGCGGTTTGTCCGCGGGCCAGACCTCGCGCACCGCGCGCACGGTCTCAAGCGCAAAGCGCAGGCGGTTATCGAGGCTGCCGCCGTAGGCGTCCGTGCGTTTGTTCGTTAGCGCGCTGATAAACGTCGACATCAGGTAGCCGTGGGCGAAGTGCAGTTCAAGCCAGTCGAAGCCCGCGTTCGCGCCGGCTTTTGCGGCGCGCTTGAATTCATCGCGCACGCGCGCGATGTCGTCGCGGGTCATCTCGCGCGGAGTCTGGCTGTGCTCGTTGTAGGCAATGGCCGACGCGGCAATCAGCGGCCACGCCTTATCTTTGGTAAGCGGCTTACCGCCCTTCCAGGGCAGGTCACAGGCGCCCTTGCGCCCGGCGTGGGCAAGTTGGATGCCTATTTTGGCCGCCGAATGTTTGTGCACGAACTCGACGATGCGCCGCCACGCCGCCGTGTGCTCAGGTTTGTACATGCCCGCGCAGCCCGGCGTGATGCGCGCGTCGGCGCTCACGTGCGTCGCTTCGGCGATGATTAAACCGGCGCCGCCAATGGCGCGCGAGCCGAGGTGCACTAGATGCCAGTCGTCAGGCATGCCGTCTTCGCTTGAATATTGGCACATCGGGCTGACCACGATGCGGTTGTGAAGCGTCAGCCCGCGCACGCGCAGCGGAGTGAAAATCGGCGGCCGTTCGACTGCGCTCACCGCAGGCGGCGTCACTTTGCGCATGCGGTCGCTGACGGCCTTGACGTCCGGCGGCGCGTCGCCGGTATTGCCCACGACCCCCGCGGCCATGGCGTTGGCCGTGCCGGCCTGCTGCGCGAACCATTGCGTTACGCGCGCGACCAGCGCCGGGTCGCGCTTGCGCAGGTTGTCGTAGGTGATGCTCTTGCCGCGCGTCATCAGCGAAAACGCGAGCTGCAGCGGCGGCTGTTTCATGTAGCGCCGCGTGTTTTCGAACCATTCGAGGCTGGTCTGTGCGGTTTTTTGCAGGCGCTCGACATCGGGGCGGCGCGCTTCCTCGTATATGCCCAGCACAGCGGGAATGTCTTTAGCCTCGCGAGTATGCAGCGCGTGCGAAAGCGCGATCACGTCTTCCATCGCGAGCTTCGTGCCCGACCCTATCGAAAAGTGCGCTGTGTGTGCGGCGTCGCCGACCAGCACAATGTTTCCGTGTGACCACTTTTCGTTGCGGATATTCGGGAACGTGCGCCACACCGACATGTTCGTCAGCAGTTTGTGGCCGCGCAGGTCGTCCTTGAAGAGTTTGCCCAGGTACGCGACGGTCGTGGCTTCGTCGGCTTTGTCGAGGCCCGCCGCGCGCCAGACGTCTTCGTGGCATTCGACGATGAAGGTGCTGGTGTTGGCGTCAAAGGGGTAGGCGTGGACCTGGAAAAGCCCGTGCTCGTTTTCCTTGAAGATGAACGTGAATGCGTCCAGCTTCATGTCGGTGCCGAGCCAGATAAACTTGCACTTGCGCCAGTCGATCGACGGCTTGAACTTGTCGGCGTACAGCGCGCGGATTTTGCTGTTAACGCCGTCGCAGGCGAGGATCAGGTCGGCGTCGGCGAAGGCCTTGAGGTCGTCCACTTCGCGCTGGAACTCTAGTTTGCAGCCCAGGGCCTTGGCGCGCTCCTGCAGGATGTTCAGCAGCTTCACGCGCGCGAGCCCGCAGAAACCGTGGCCGGTGCTGCGGATGCGCTCGCCGCGATAAAAGGTGTCGATGTCGGTCCAGTAAGCGAAATTCTTTTTGATCTCGACAAGCGATTCGGCGTCGGCCTCCTCGAATATCGAAAGCGTTTCGTCGGAGAAAACCACGCCCCAGCCAAACGTGTCGTTGGCCTTGTTGCGCTCGACAATGGTGATGTCGTGGCGCGCATCCTGTTTCTTCATCAGGATGCCAAAATAGAGCCCCGCGGGCCCGCCGCCGATACAGACGATCTTCATGGGGTTGTTATAGGTTCAGGTTCAGGTTCAGGTCCAGAGACGCGTCAGCGCGACATCGTTATCTGCGCCTGAACCTGTTTCCCTGGAGCATTTTCACGGTTACCGTGCCGGGTTCCGCTTGCGGCGGGGCGACGTTCGGAGCGTGCCGGAAAAGCGCCAGCGGCGCTTTTCCGGTGGGCATCTCTGCGTCGCGCTCGCTGAGCGTGGCCTCCGGCCACGCCGCCGCTCGCGCTTCTTGATCTGCTCGCTCGGCGCAGCGCATAACCTCGGCACACCAGCCCTGAAAAAGCTCTAAGCGGTCCAAGATAATTGTCTTTAGGTGGCGCGGACAGGAATGTCCGCGCCACAACTGCCCAGAATATATGTAGGACCGCTTAGCGCACGCCGGTTTGCCAATCGCTTTCCCAGAAACGCCCGTAGCCGTACATGCACAGGTAGATCATCACCAGGATCATCGAGCCGATCACGTACCAGACGTAGCGGATGCCGCGCTGGTTGGTGTGGTACTCAAGCACGCGCGCCGGCAGCCAGATCGCCAGCACCACCGCCACAGCGAACACCAGCACACTGAAAAACGTGCGCCACCAGTCGATGCGCGACGCCCATGCCTGCAAATTCTGGAAGAATTCGGTCATTAGGTCTTTGCAGGGACACGCGGCAGCGTGTCCTCCCGCGACGGGGCCCCGCCCTCATTCGCGGACACGCTGCCGTGTGTCCCAGCGACGTTAAGCATCGCCGCGCGCTCGTCCGCGGTCAAGCGCCGATGCAGATTGGCGTAGCGGTCAGGCCAGCCAGTTTTGCGCGCCTTGAAGCGCTTGTGCATCCAGAAGTATTGCTCTGGGTGTGCGGCGATCACGCGTTCGAGGTAATCGCGGTAGTCGCGCACAATCTGCATCGGGTCGTCGTCGCGCGTGTAATAACGCACGATCGAGTCTTCCATCGCGAATTTGAAACGGTCGCCGTCGCGGTAGCTGACGCTGTTGACGATTGTTCCCGCGCGCACGGCAAGCTTGGCGAAATCCGCCTGCCAGGTACACGGTACACCAAAGAACGTCTCCACCGGGGCGAAATCGCCGCCGTTCTGGTCGACCAGCACCGCGAGCTTGCGCTTGTCGCGAATAGCGCGGGCGAAACCGCGGCCGGCGGCGCCCTCCTTTTCGACCACTTCGTTGCCCAGGTGCTCGCGCAGCCGCACGAACTTGCGGTTGACGTAAGGCGGCACCATAGGGCGCATGATCACCAGCAGGCGCTGCAGCTTCAGGCGGTTGACTGAAAACGACGCGACTTCCCAGTTACCGAAATGCGCCGACAGGTAGAAAACCGGCGCATCGCGCCGGAAAACCTCGAAGTAGGGGTCGTCGTCGGGCACCAGCTCGTAGTAGCGCCGCCAGTTCTCGCCGCGAAAATATTTAGGCACCAGCAACACGTCACACAGCGTGTAGCAGAAATGGCGGAAGCTGCCCTTGGCAATGGCCAGGCGCTCGGCCTCGCTTTTTTGCGGAAAGCAGAGTTCCAGGTTGCGCAGCGCGATGTTTCGCAGTTTGGGCAGCACCAGCCAGGCCAGCGCCGCCAGCCGCCGCGCCCACCAGTACGCCCAGCGATGGCCGAACAACGTCAGCGAGAACGCGAACACACGCAGGTATAGCTCGACAATCAGCCGCGTGGGCCAGAAGTGAAACACCCACGCGCCGGTGCGGCGCCTTTTTTTCTTTGCGGGTTTAACCTCGTCGGTCATTCCGTCAAAGAAAAGCATTGCCGGCAAAAACGTCAACGCGTGAAACTGTGTCTCAAGCGGCGACAGGCGCCGGCGAGGACAGGATCGCCTGCCGTTCTTCGGGCGTCAGGCGTCGGCCGAGGTTGGCGTAGCGGTCGGGCCAGCCGGGTTTGCGGCCCTTAAAGCGGCGGTGCATCCAGAAGTATTGCTCGGGGCGCTCGCGCACGGTTTTTTCGATGTAGTCGCGGTAATCGCGCACGACCTGCATGGGGTCGGAATCCCGCGTGTACTTAATAACGGGCGAATCGGCCAGGACAAATTTGAAACGTTCGCCGTCGCGGTAGGCTGCGGTATGGATAACGGTACCCGCGCGCACAGCCAGGCGCGCGAAATCAGCCTGCCAGGTGCAGGGCACGCCCAAAAACGTCTCGACCGGCGCATGGTCGCCGCCGTTCTGGTCGACGAGCACGCCGAGCTTGCGGTTTTCCTTGATGGCGCGGGCAAAGCCGCGGCCGCCGCCGCCTTCATTCATCACCACTTCACTGCCCAGCGCGGTGCGCAGGCGGATGATCCAGCGGTTAAGCAGCGGCGGGTTCAGCGGCTTCATGATCACAAATGTGCGTACGCCGCAGGCTTGGAACAGTCCGCATGACATGACTTCCCAATTGCCGAAATGGACGCCGACGTAAAAACCGGGCTTGTCGCCACGGGCAACCTGGAAGCACGGGTGCTCGGCGGGCAGCGTCGTGAAGTAGCGCTTCCAGCGCTCGCCTTTGAAATGCTTGGGCAGCAGCAGGATGTCGGCAAAGTAGTAGCAGAAGTGCCGCACGCTGGCTTTGCCGATGCGCGTGCGTTCGGCCTCGGACTTTTCAGGGAAGCACAGCTCGAGGTTGCGCAGCGTCACGCCCTTGATTCGACCGCCAAAGTACCAGCCAAACCACGCGACGCGACGCGCCCAAAAGTACGTCCAGCGATGGCCAAAAATCAGGAACCAGAACGCCATCCAGCGCATGAACAACTCCGTACCGATGCGTGTGGGCGCCCACGACAGGAATTTTGCGCCCAGACGGCGCTTCTTTTGCTTCTTGCCCTGCTTGTCTTCCATTTAGCCCTTGTCTCCACCGACGTCGGCGAGCTGACTGGCCAGCTCACTTTCGCCGCGCAGAAAGCGGAATTCAACGCGTAACTCGAAAATCGGCATGCCCGCGTCTTCGAGTTTGCGATCCCGCAACTTCACGGCATCCTTTTGTGTGCACACCGCCATCACCGCGCCGGCCTCCAGCGCCGCGCGCAGAAACGGGCTGATCTGCTTGGTCCATGCCGCGGTGTCGAGTTCCGCGTGGTCGCCCAGCGCCAACGTGCCCAGCGGCGTGACTTTTGCCCCGAGTTTCTCCAGCGTGTGCTGGAAGCCCGCGGGGTTGCCGATGCCGCAAAAGGGCGCAACGAGTTTGTCCTTGAGCGCGCCAAGGTCGGCGTTTTCGCGCGTCGCCAGCTTCACGAGCTGTACCGGCACGTGCGCCGCGTGCAGGATCGGGCCGCTGTAGCCGGTGCATTTAATGGCGTCGTCGAGGTCATGCAACCGCTGCGGCGTCGCGACATCGGCGCGCGTGACCACGACGATGCCCGCTCGGCGCAGGCTGGAGCGCGGCTCGCGCTTGAGGCCGCGCGGCAGCATATGTTCGTAGCCAAAGGGGTTGAGCGCATCGAGTAAAACAATGTCGAGGTCGCGCTCCAGCCGAAGGTGGCTGAAGCCGTCGTCGAGTACGATTACGCCTGCACCCGCCGCAACCGCCGCCCGTGCACCCGCGACGCGGTCGGGGTTTTGGATGTGCGGCGTGCCCTTGGGGCAGAGTTCCTCAAGCACGCGCATTTCGTCGTTGCCTTGTCCTGAGCCTGCCGAAGGGGAACGATAGCCGCGGCTGACGATGGCCGGTTTGGCGTCGGATCCAAGCATCTTCACGATAGCGGCCACGCAGGGCGTC
Organism: Planctomycetota bacterium; assembly: GCA_020848275.1. Taxonomy (GTDB): domain Bacteria; phylum Planctomycetota; class UBA8742; order UBA2392; family UBA2392; genus JADLAK01. The sequence continues at coordinate 16,295 of JADLAK010000095.1, read as the reverse complement.
TTGCCGGTCCCGCCCGCGGTGAGGTTGCCGACGCAGATTACGGGTTTAACAACCTTGTGCCGTTTCAAGATACCTGCGCGGTAAAGAGACAATCGGAGGATTACCGCCGCCGTATAATACAGCGAGCACCACCACAGTATTAAACGCAGCAGTGACGCGCCGAGGCCGCGTTTGCGGCCGGAAATCAGTTCGATGAAATCGCGCTGGGTCACGAAGTACTTTTACAGCGGTTTTAGGTATTAGGTGTTAGGTTTTAGGGGGCTCTAGCGGCCTATCCCTAAAACCGAGAACCTGAAACCTACCACCCGCTTTAATTGCCGAGTTGCTTGAACCAGTCCTCGAGCAGCTTGCGCTCGCGGGTGGTCAGCTTCAGGCGCGGGATCGATTCCTCGGCTTTGGACTTCCAGTCGCTGCCCGGCGCACCCGCGCCTGGTACGGGCTTGCCGTTTTCGTCGTAAATCCAGCGGCGGCGTTCTTCGGCGCGGCGTTCGCCTTCGCCGGCCTCAGGCTTGATCGGCAGGTCGCGATTATCGATCTTCGGGGGCGGTTCTTCGGGCTTGGGTTCCTTGGGTTGCGTCGGCTGCTCGCCGGGACTATTCGGCCCGCCGCCACCGTCGTTCTTCACTTCCTTCGGCGCCTCGGGCGGAGGCGTCGCGCCGCCGGGCGAAGGTTGCTTGCCGGGGCCGGTCTTGGGTTTGCCCTGATCGCCGGGCTTTTCACCGCCGCCTTGACCTTCTTTTGGGTCGCCCTTGCCGGGGTTCTGGGGGCTTTGCGCCGCACCGCCGCCGGGGTTTCCGCCGCCGTTGGACGCGACATTCGGCTCCGCGCCGGGATTTTGCGGCGGCTGCCACGCGATCAATCCCAGCGGCAACAGCGTCAGCAAAATCGCGACCGCGAGCGCACCCAGCCGCAACGGGAAAGCGCGGGCGGGCGAGGCTGCGGCGTGGGCCCCCAGGCGCGCGGACAATATGGGCGCAAACGCGCCCGCGCCCTCCATCAGTGTTACGAGTTGTTCGTTGAGGCCAAGATAACGATCCAGCGCCAGCGCCCAGTCAGGCGCGCCGCGGCTGCGCGAAGTCGCGTGCGCGGCGCCGACAATCACGACCGTCGCCGCGATGCCGACCAGGCCGACTACGCTGACCAAGATCACGGCAACGACATTGCCCGGCGCAGCGATAAGCAACACGCCCGCGGTGGCCGCCGCAAGCAGGGCCGGCAGGGCCGCCCAGCGGCCTCCCGCGTCGAGGGCGCGGGCGACAAGCCAGCGACGCCGGGCGCGGTTCAGCAGCGGTTGCAGGTCGTCGGCCATGGCTCCATTAAGCCATCGGCAGCGGAAAAAGGCAGTCCGGAAGGCAGTTCCGCATTCGTATAAGTGGGGCACTTGGGAGCCGGTCGATATGCGCTTGTTGATGATTGCAGGCATTGCATTGTTTTGTGCGGCGCTGAACGCACAGGGCTACATGGCGCTGCGCGTGGGCGATATCGCCACGGACATCAGCGCGGAGAATTGGCTTGATCTGCCCGAGCAGACGTCGATTGGCGAATTCGAAGGCGATGTCGTAGTGCTGGTGGCATGGGGCATGGATAGCCGCCCCGCGGTGCGCGTGGTTAAAGACCTTGCGACGATCTTGGCCGAAAAAGGCGACAAGGGCCTCCATGTGTTCGGCCTCTATAACGAGTTGCAGCCGTTGCCCGAACTACGCAAGTTTGTCGCCGATAACGGCGTCGGCTTTCCGCAGGCGCTGGACTTCGACGGAGGCGCATACGAAAGCAAAAGCCTGCCGCGCGTCTGGGTGATAGGGCGCGACAGCAAGGTCAAGTTCATCGGTCCCAAGGGTTACGCGGGAATCATCGACGAAGAGTTGAAGGCCGTGAAATACCCCGGCCTGGGCGTATTCAAGCTCAATGCCGCGCTTGCTCCCGCCGCCAGCGCGCTGGCCAGGCGCGACTACAGCGAGGCCTGGAAGCTGGCGAAGGCCGAGGCTGAAAAGGAAGGCCAGGCCGAGGGCGTCGTCAACGACGCCGACAAGGTGATGAAGCGCGTCAAGCAACGCCTCACGCTGTTGAAAAACCGCGCCGAGACCAGCGTCATCCAGGGCGACTATCGCGTTGCGATCAAGGCCTATGAGGAATTGGAAGCGCGATTCAAGGGCGTCATTGAGGGGGCTGAGGAGGCACACAGGGAGCTAGAGAAACTTCGGTCAGACAAGAAAGTTCAGCCCGAGATTGACGCTCAGGACGCGATGATCGAGATCGGCCGTCGCCTGACGCGTAAGGCATCACCCAACGAAGTCTGGATCAAGGAATTGCAGCAGTTCATCATCGATCACCCGGGCACGCGCGCCGCCGCTGACGCCGCCACGGACATCAAGATGCTGCAGGAAGAAGCGAAGGAAGACTGACGCCCGCTTTGCCGGCTGCGCCGGCGGGATACACTTTGACCTCCCTGATTTGGAGAAGATCATGCGTATGTGGATGCTGGCGTTAGCCCTTGCGGCGTGCGCCCAGCTTTATGCCCAGGAAGGCCCCGCCGTTGGAGACGTAGCGCCCGAACTCGGCGCAACGCTGTGGCTCGATGCGCCGCGCAAGTCGACGCTGGCCGAATACGAGGGCGATGTTGTTTTCCTGAAGGCGTGGGGCATCGACTGAGGCCCCTGCGTGCGGCAGTTGCCGCACCTGAACGAGATGCACGAGAACTTCGGCTCCAAAGGCCTGCACGTATTGTCGCTGTACGCGCAGCTTCATCCCATCAGCCAGGTTGCGACGTTCATCAGCGACCACAAGATCAAATACCCGGTCGCGCTGAACTACGACGGCTCGACTTACTCGTGCAGCGTCCTGCCGCATGTCTGGATCGTCGGCGTCGACGGCAAGATCATCTTCAGCGGCTCCAAGGGCTATGAGAAAGTGCTTGAGACCGAACTAGCGAAGGTCAAGCGGCCCGGATTAGGCAAAGTTGAAGTCGCGGCGGAACTCGAGCCCGCGGCCAAGGCCTACCTTGAAGGCAAGTATGCCGAGGCGCACAAGCTCGCCGCCGAGATCGCCAACAAGGCCGAGATTTCCGACGGCGTGCTGGCCGACGCGGAACATCTGCTTGAGCGCATCGACAGCCGCGTGAAGCTGCTGGTAAATCGCGCCGATGCGGCCGAGGTGCAGGGCGACTATGCCGTTGCCATGCGCGCGCTTGAGGAGCTCGCGACGGATTTCAAGGGAATGGAGGACGCCGAGGACGCCCCGGCGCGGCTGGCAAAGATGAAAGCCGACAAGCAGGTCGCCAGGGAGATGGAGGCCTTCATGGCCTACAACGAACTCGACCGCAAGCTGGCCAACGCGCAAGCCGAGTTAAGCGAATGGGCGGCGGAATACGGCAAGTTCGCCGAGCAATACAAGAGCACCAAGGCCGGTGCGCGCGCCATCGATACCGCCGCTGGTTTCAAAGCCGCGGCCGAAGAAGAAGCGGCGGCCAAAGAGCCGATGAAGAATCCCGCGGGCACGCCGCCGGAGAAGAAGCCTGCTGAAAATGCACCTGAGAAGACGCCGGAAAAAGCGCCCTCCAAGTAAAAAACAACGACGCCCGGGAAATCCCGGGCGTCTTTCAATTTGCTGCTGGATCATCAGGTCGCTTCGATGCGCTTGGCCAAGGCGCGGGCGTCCTCCGCGGCCTTGGTTTCTTCGTACTTCTTGGCGAAATCGCGCAGAACCTTGGCCTTTTCTGTCTTGGACTTGACGGCCTTCATGGCTTCGCGCGCCTTGATGAAGCCCGCTTGCGCGTCCGCCTCTTTCTTTGCCGTCTTATCGGCCTTGAGTTCCTTCAGTTTGGCCTCCGCCGCCTTGCCTTCTTCGGTGTCCTTGAAGCCCGTCGAAAGTGTTTCCAATGCCTTGAACACGCCCGCGAAGTCCTTTTCGCCGGGTCCGGCCTCAACCTTGGCCATCAACTGTGCCTTGACGGCGTTGATTTTGTCGATGATGTACTGCGCGTCAGTGGCCGCCGCGCTTTCCTTTTCCTTCTCGAGTACCTTGCCGGCTTCTTCCAGCGCTTTGGTGTACTGCCTGGCGCTGAAGGCCAGCGCGGCTTTTTCGAGTTCGGGGACAAACGTCTGCCTGCCAAGGCCCTGGTACTTGACCCTCGCGAGTTCCTTCTTGATCACGTCCTCGCAGTGCCCGTTGCCCGAGAACGCGACCTTGCCGTCAACGTCGATCACCACGTGCCAGGGCTGGCCCTCGCCCTTGTAACCCTCGGGCGCGCCGACATAGCAGGGGATGTCGATCCCACGAGCGATCAAGAACGCAAATACCTGATCGTCCTTGGAGCCTTCGTCGGTCTCGAACAGGAAAACGTTCAGGCCCTTGTCGCGGTTTTCGAGCCACAACTTCTGGTATGAAGGCAACGCCTTCACACAGGGTCCTCAGGTCATTCCCCAGACGTCCATGAAGATCACCTCGCCCGCGCAATCAGCGAGGCTCTTCTTTTCAGGCTCGATGGTGACGCTGGTTCCCAGTTTGAAATCAGGCGCCGGGTTGTTGCGCGTCTGCGCAAATACAGGCGCCGCCAGCAGGCACAACGCCGCGAACCAGAAAATCGCGCTTTTCATCGTCGTCATCTCCTTCGATCAGCCCCACTTGTTACGTACGCAACGCGCCCGGCAAGTACCGGGCGCGCAACAATACCCGGCGAAACTTCGGTCATCCAGCCTCGGCCTTGTCCGCAAGCACGCTGGCGTCCATCGCCGCGCGCGTGCCTTCGTACTTCTTGGCGAAATCGCGCAGGGGCTTGGCCTTCTCAGCCTTGGTCCTCGCGTTCTTGGTGGCCTCGACCAGTTTGTTCAACGCCACCTGCGCGTCGAGCTCTTTCTTGATTTCCTTGTCCTTCTTCCACTCCTTGACCTTGTCGGCCGCGGCGGTCGCGACTTCCATGCCCTTGAATCCCGCCGCAATCGTCTCAAGCGCCGCGATGGCCTCGACGTAATGCTTTTCCTCGGCGAATTTGTCGGCGCGCGCCTTCAGGCGCTCGGCCTCGGCGTTGCAGCGGTCGATGATGAACTGCGCGTCCGCCTTGGCGGCATCGTCCTTGCTCTTGTCCAGCACCTTGTTGCAATCGGCGATTGCTTTGGCGTATTGCCTGGCGACAAAGTTGGCCGCGGCGCCCTCAAGGCCCTTGGCGATTTCGATTTTGCCCAGGCCGGGATATTTGATCTTCGCGAGTTCCGTCTTGATGACCGCTTCGTAGTTGCCACGGCCCTCAAATACGACTTTGCCGTCAACGCCGATCACGTAGGCAAACGGCAAGCCATTGTCGCCGGGATAGGAGGCCAATCCGCCCATGAACACCGGCGCCGTGACGCCCTTTTCGGCTAGAAAGGTTTTGAGCTTGTCTTCTTCCGTGCCCTGGCTCTCGAGCAGGAACATGTTCAGTCCCTTGCCCCCGTACTCGTTCCACATCGCTTGGAGTGAAGGCAACGCCTTCACACAGGGTCCTCACCTCACACCCCATAGTTTGATCAATACAACCTCGGCCTTGCACTGGTCGAGCTTGGTGTGTTCCGGCTGCGTCGTCACGCTGCTTTCCAGCGTGAAGTCCGGCGCAGCCTGGCCCTTGAGCGCCGCAAATGCCGGCGCCGCAAGCAGGGCAAGCAGAAGCATCAGGGAGAGGGTCTTCATGGGCGTCCTGGATTGGTCTCCAATTAGTGGAGATTCTAGCTGATTACTTACTGAAGGGCTGGGGTGGGGCGCCTATTCCCGCCAAAGTGCGCAAATTCTGGCAGGGTCTATGGTTGGGCTACTGGTCGTAGAGCGCGCCGAGCATGTCGCAATATAGCACACCGCGGTCGAGGTCTTCCTTGGCCAGCAGCGACGATTGGTGCAGGCCCTCGAGCAGGAATTCCATCGCCACGGAAAGCTCGGCGGCGTCGAGGTCCTTCAGGTAGCCGCGCGTGACGCCCTTCAGGCCGGGGACGCTGTCGAGTTTAGCGGCATAGTCTGCGTCGGTCATCTCGTCCGAAAGTTCGAGGCGCTTGCCGCCGGCGAAGTAGTCAATCAGCGCCTTGTAGGGCCCGTCCTCGCGGCCTGATTTCGGGGCGGCGGACTTCTGCGGGCCTTGTCCGCGGCCAGCGCGGGCCTGCCCCGAGCTTGCCGAAGGGTATACAGGCGGGAAGCGGCGGTCGAATGCGGCCCGCACGGCTTGTCCAATCAGCTTCGTGACGACCTTGTGCGCGCCCTCCTGTTCGCCCTCGTAAACGAGTTCGAGTTTGCCGCTCATGGCGGGGATGGCGGCATTCAAGTCGACGATGCGCAGTGTGGTCGCGCTTGCGCCTGTGACGAGGCAGCGGCGCTCGGCGTTACTCAGCACGTTTTCGAGCACGGCGATGCTCATGCGCGCCGAAACGCCGCTGGCCTGGTCGACGAACTCGCTGCCGCGCGCCTCAAACGCGATCTGCTCGATGATCTCGCGCAGGAACGTCGGGATGCGGATGCTCAGGCCACTCGCACGCTTGATCCACGCTTCCTGTTCAGTGATGGCTGCGGCATCCGCGAGTTTCAGCGGATAATGCGTCATCACCTGCGATTCGATGCGATCCTTGAGCGGCGTGATGATGCTGCCGCGATTGGTGTAATCTTCGGGATTGGCCGAGAAGCACAACATCACGTCCAGCGGCATACGGATCGGGAAGCCGCGGATCTGGATATCCTTTTCCTCGAGAATATTTAATAGGCCGACCTGAATGCGCGGCTGGAGGTCCGGCAGTTCGTTGATTGCGAAAATACCGCGGTTGGTGCGCGGGATAATGCCGTAGTGGATGACTTCTTCGTCGGAAAACGTGAGCTTGCGTGTCGCGGCTTTGACCGGGTCCACGTCGCCAATCAAATCGGCGATCGAGACGTCGGGCGTCGCGAGTTTTTCCTGATAACGCGCGTCGCGATGCAGCCAGTCGATCTCGGTTGCGTCGCCCTTCATTCTAATCAGGTCGCGGCCAAGCTTGCTGACGGGCGCAAAGGGGTCGTCGTTGACCTCGCTGCCGCGTACAAACGGGATGTATTCGTCGAGCAGCGCAGTAAGGGAACGGAGAATTCTCGTCTTCGCCTGACCTCTCAAACCAAGCAATATTAAATTGTGCCGCGAGAGTATCGCGTTGACGACCTGGGGAATGACGGTGGCCTCGTACCCAACAACCCCTTCAAAGACAGTTTTCTTTGCCTTGAGGCGCGCGATTAAATTCTCGCGCAGCTCGTCTTTGACGCCGCGCGGCATGTAGCCGCTTTTCTTTAGTTCGCCGAATGTCGCGGGTCTTGCCATGGATGGATAGTACGTGGCATGGAACTCCAGTTCCATGCGCTGTTGCTTTGACCGCCTGTTGAACCGCTCGGCGGTCGGCTTTACACTGCCGCCATGCCCAAGCAGATCCTCAAAATGACGGTCAATAGCCGCGCGGTTGAAGTCGCCGTCGCGCCCAACAAGACGCTGTCCAACGTGCTCCGCGATGAACTAAACCTCACCGGCACGAAAATCGGCTGCGACATGGGCACTTGCGGCTGCTGCACCGTCGAAGTCAACGGCAAGGCGCGGCTGGGCTGCCTGACGCTCGCGCTTGAGTGCCAGGGCGCGAAAATCACCACCGTCGAGGGCCTCAACCAGACCACCATGCACCCGCTGCAACGCGCGTTCGCCGAATGCGGCGGCAGCCAGTGCGGCTACTGCACCGCCGGTTTCGTGATGAAGTCCTACTGCGTGCTGCACGAAAACCCGAACCCCACGCGCGAGCAGTGGAAGGAAGAACTCGCCGGCAACCTGTGCCGCTGTACGGGCTTTGTGAAGATCTACGACGCCGTCGAGCGCGCCGCGAACGAGCTGCGCGAAAAAGCGCCCGTCAAACCCACGCCCGTCGAAGTTAAGTAAATGGATGCGCCCAGCGCCCAGCCGCGTTCGGGCTTGTCCCCAACCGTTATTCTCAAGGGCGTCGCGATCGCGGTCGCGATTGTGTTGTTACTGCACGTCACGCGCATGGTGCTAAGCGGCCAGGGCAACGTGTACGCTCCTGACGCAGTGGCCTACTTCGATGCGGCCAATGCGCTGCGCGATGGCGGCGACATCTATGCGCCTAACAAGGTCATGCATAAGGCCAAAGCCGGCGAAGCACTGACGGCCGAAGAGATCGAAATCGGCCGCAGCAACACCTTCCTCTACATCTATCCGCCCGCGTTTGCCTCGATCTTCGCGCCGTTGACATTCCTCGACCTCGACGCCGCATTCTGGGTCTGGTGGCTGTTGCATTTTGCGATGTTGGCTTGGCTCGCGTTCGCTCTCGTGAAGCTGTGCCATCTCAAAGGCGCGCCGCAGATTACGGATTTGCTCGTGATCCTGACGGTCGGGCTTTATGGCGCGCTCAGCGCGGAATTCCGCTGGGGCCAAGTCAATCTGCTCGTGTTCGCCCTCGTCGCCCACGGCCTGTTGTTCATCGAGGAAGACAAGCCAATCCCCGGCGGCTTGTTACTCGCGCTCGCGGCGCACGTCAAAGTCCTGCCCTTTGCGTTAATCGTGTTGCTGCTGCTGCAAAAGCGCAACCGTGCCGCGCTCTGGATGCTGGTCGGCTGCGCGCTTTTCGTTCTGTTGCCCGTGCCGTGGCTAATCGGCACGCGTGGCGCGGGTGCGCTCGGCGCCGCTGTCGAGATGCACATCGATTATGTACGGACCGTTGTCCTGCCTGCGCTGACGTCCGGCCGCACGTCGGGAATACCGCAGTTCTACACGGGCAACAATTCGCTGCACGCGGTGTTGCAACGCCTGTTTGGCGAGGGAACGATCCTGTACGCGACCAAGGGACGGCTGGACACCGTCGGACCCCTGCTGTTCACACTGCCGCGCGGCGTGATTTCAGCGCTGGGTTGGACGGGGGCGCTGGGCATGTTCGCGGGTTCGCTCTGGCTCGGGTTCAAATGGCGCGATGATCGTTACGGCCGCATCGCTGCGGCGGGGCTGGTGCTGATCGCCCTGCAATTCGCCAACGTGCTGTTCTGGGAACACCACGTGGTCTCCCTGATTCTGCCGCTTGCGGCGGTGCTGGGTGCCGGCGAGCGGCGCAAGGCGCTTTGGCTGGCGTTACCGATCGCGGTGGTGTTATCGCTCCCGGCGGCAGTCAACGATGCGCTGGTGCTGCGGGACGCCGACGCTTTGACCGATGTTGTGCTCTTCCCGCGCCTGTGGGGCCTGCCTACACTGGCCATCCTCGCGGTTTGCGCAGTTACGGTTTGGCTTTTGAACAAAAAAAGACAAAGCGAACACGAAGGAGCGAAGTAACGAAGAGTTCCCATCGCGATAGCCTCACCGTTTTGGGCAGTTCTTCGCTTCTTCGTTCCTTCGCGTTAAGGTTTTTTGAGTAACGAGGACTCTATGCCTATCGTCCGTACTTCCGGTTTAACCCGTAACAACCAGCAGCTCAACAGGGGCATTCCCACGGGCGGCGACGAGCGCGCGGCCGACTCCAAGGCCCCGACGCTGACGCAGGAACCGCCGTTCAACATCATCGGCCAGCGCATGCCGCTCAAAGACGCCTTCAAGAAGGTCACGGGCGAGGGCGTTTACACCGACGACATGAAATTTCCGGGCATGCTCTATGCCCGCATCCTGCGCAGCACCGAAGTCCATGCGAAAATTAAACGCATCGACACGAGCAAAGCTGAGGCGATGCCCGGCGTGCGCGCAGTCGTCACCGGCAAGGACGCGCCCAACAAATTCGGCGTGCTGCCGGTCAGCAACGACGAAACCGCGATGGCCATCGACAAGGTGATTTACGCGGGTGAGCCCGTGGCTGCCGTCGCCGCCGACAGCGAAGACATCGCCGCCGCGGCGGTATGGGCGATTGAGGTCGAATACGAGCCGCTGCAAGCGTTCTTGAAGCCGAAAGACAGCCTGAAGGAAACCACGCCGGAACTGCAGCTCCACGACAAGGTCGACAAGGCCTTCCCGAAGTCCAACATCCACAAGGCCGTCGACCAGGAATTCGGCGAGGTCACGACCGCGTTCAAGGAAGCCCGCAGCACGCCCAACGGCACCTTCCTCTTTGACGGCATCAACCACGGTTTCACCGAGCCCCACGCCGTGCTCGCCCACTGGGACGCCGACGAGCGCATTATTCTCTACACGCCTCAACAGGTGCCGCACTACACCCACCGTGCGCTGGCCAAGGTTCTCGAGCTGCCGATGCACCGCATCAACGTGGTTCGCACCATGGTCGGCGGCGGCTTTGGCGGCAAGAGCGATCCCTTCCCGCACGAAATGATCGCGTGTTTACTTGCCAAGCGCACGCGGCGGCCTATTAAACTGACGATGGACCGCGAAGAAACGTTCCTTGTCAATCGCGGCCGTCACCCCAGCGAAATCAAGGTCGCGCTCGCCTTTGACGCCGACGGCAAACTCACGGGCATGGATAGCGACGCGCTGATCGACGGCGGCAGCGTCGGCAGCTTCGGCGTCGTCAGCACCTATTACAACGGCGTCTTGTCCAACGGGCCGTACTATCTGCCCGCGTTCCGCTACCACGGCAAGCGCGTGTATTCCAACCGGCCCGCGAGCGGCGCCATGCGCGGCCACGGCAGCGTCAACCCGCGCTACGCCACGGAAACGCTGATGGACATGGCCGCAGTCGAACTCGGGCTGGACCCCTGCGAGTTGCGCATGCGCAACTTCCTGCCGGAAAACTGCCTGACGCCGTTTCACAAGTTCCGCATCACGTCCAACGGCATCCGTGAAGGTTTGCAGGAAGTCATGCGGCTGAGCGATTGGAAGAACAAGTGGGGCAAAATGCCCTACGGCCGCGGCATCGGTGTCGGTTGCGGCTTCTATATCTCCGGCTCGGCGCTGCCGATTCACTGGAACAAGCTGCCGCAAAGCACCGTGCACCTGAAAATCGACATGGACGGCGGCATCACGGTCCACTCGCTCGCCGCCGAAATCGGCCAGGGCAGCGACACGGTCCTTGCCCAATGCGTCGCCGAAGTCCTGGGCGTGAACATGGATCGCATCCACGTTCGCTCGCAGGAAACCGACCTCGCGCCGATCGACCTTGGCAGCTACAGCTCGCGCGTGACGTTCATGGCCGGCAACGCTGCGCGCGACGCCGCCGAGAAAATCCGCGCTGATTTGGCGGCCGCCGCAAGCAAGCTGACGGGCCAGCCCGCGAAGTACTTTGATTTCACGGGCGAAAAGGTCGTGTGCCGCAGCAAGCCGAGCGTCGCGGTCACGTTCATGGAAGCGCTGCACGAGGCGCAGGCCGAACGCGGCGCGCTGATCGCAAGCGGCTGCTACCAGGCGCCGCCGCTGGGCACTGAATTTAAAGGCAGCAACGCCGGTCTGTCGCCCAGCTACAGCTTCAGCGCCTACATCTGCGAGCTGGAAGTCGACCCGGAAACGGGTTTCGTGCAGCCGCTGAAAATCTGGGCGGCGCACGATTGCGGCCGCGCGCTAAATCCCCTCGCAGTCGAAGGGCAGCTCGAGGGCAGTATCCACATGGGCCTTGGCCAGGCGCTGACCGAACAAATGCGTTATCGCGGCGGGCAATTGCTCAACGGAAATTTCCTCGACTACAAGATCCCAACTCCGTTCGAGACGCCGGAAATGGAAATCGTGATCGTCGAAAGCATCGACCCCGAGGGCCCGTTTGGGGCCAAGGAGTGCGGCGAGGGCGGCCTAGCGCCGATCATCCCGGCGGTCGGCAACGCCATCTACGACGCGGTAGGCGTGCGCATGTACGAAGTGCCTATGACCCCCGACCGCGTCCTCCGCGCCATCGAAGACAAAAAACGCCTGGGTAAGTAATGAACGATCTTCGGCACTTGTTCAAGGTCAACGCCGTACTCTCGGCCCATTCGTCTTCGCGCGAGCACGAGGAAGTCAGTCTACGCCGCATTTTCCGCGAGTCCCGGCGCGGACTTCGCCGGTTCGTGGTGTATGTCGAATTGTCAGACCTTGAACGGGGCAAACCGTTGACCGTTTCCGTCGAGATAAGAAATGCGACGGAAGAGCTGGTCTGGGAGCCCGTGGAAGACAGCGTTCTGATGCGGCAGAATCGCTCAGAATGGGTATTCTGGATGGACGGGCCGCCGCTGATTCGAGGCGGTTACGCGATTTCGCTAATTGTGAACGGTCGGCTCACGGATTTGAGGCTGATTGACATAGAGTAGGTCCATCATGAACGGAAAAAACAAAATACGCGTGTTGGTTGTTGAGCGCGAGCCCGGAAAAAAGGCGATTGTGCATCGTCTCGCGGGTCGAAGGGCCCCTTCGCGGGACATGGACCCTCAGGAACGGGCTGAATTTCGCAAACTTGTGGAGCGCGACGGTGGTTTTGGGCGAACGTCGTCGGGAAACACCCCGCGCGAGATTACACGCGAAACCAGCACTGGTCGAAAACGCAAAGCAGGCTGATCCGTGCGCATGTACGAAGTTCCCATGACGCCCGACCGCGTCCTGCGCGCCATCGAAGACAAAAAACGCGCCGAACAGAGCGCGACTCGTCCGAAGTAGCACGCAGTGCGAAGTCGGAAGGAGAAACCGGTGGGAGGAGGCATCTTGGAAAGCAACCAGCCATCCATATCAAAGTCGGGCGAAACGGTATTTCTTGAAGAACCAGGAGTACTGGTGTCCACTGCACGTGTAGAACTAAAACGGTACCATCTATCCACTCACTGGAATTACTGCAGTCTCAAGTGTTGCAACCGGTCGATCCGTGCCAATTTTGCCTGTTTTTGTCGGTCTTGCTCTCTGCGCTGGAGGGATAGCACTAGTCATATTTACGTCGGGAGTCATGGCCGACGCCTTGGGATTGGGATTAGCGTTGCTCGGGTTGTTATCTGTTGGCTTTGCTATTTTTTGGGTCCCAGCGCGATTCACGAAGCACGCTGTTTGTATTGCGACGTCAGGGTTGCAAAAGCATGTTTTTACCAGCACCGACAAAGAGTGTGTTCTTCGTATTGTTCGAGCCGTGACGAACGCGCTCGTTGCACGGTCCTCAAAATAATGAATTCTTTCTTAGATACTTTTCGCGTTCCTACTCACGACCTGGGCCGTTAGCACGAAATTGGGGACCGCCATTCGTCAGGCGCACGTGAAAAAATAGCACGAATTTTGGCGGTCACCCAATCGTGCGAATGGTGCGAATTATCGCCTTAAGTATCTTTTGGTCTATCGCGTAGCCGCGTGCACTAAGTTCATCGGAAAGGGTTTTGGGCGTTGCATTGCGGTTGTGTATGCGCAATTGATCAGACGGCTCACCAGGTGCGTCGATGGCCAAAAATAGTTCCCCAGACATACAGACCAACTGCCACGACCGGCCACGCTCATGGAATGTGTCAATGATCATTGGATTGCCTCCATTTTTTGGAAACAGCGAAGTCATGTCTTTAGAATTATCGGGCTACCAGCTTGGGAATAACGATATGCGACGGATTTGTAACAATGATTAAACGCTCACACTAACTGTGGCGAGTAGTTCTCCGCGCCTCTGCGTCTCCGCGGTTGAATTCGTAATGCAACAAGATAGGACTCACCAACCATGACGATGTTGATGCCGGCATTTGAGCTGCACCAGCCCAAGACCCTCGACGAGGCCGTGAAACTCATCGCCGCGTTCAAAGGCGACTTCGACATCCTGTCCGGCGGCACGGACCTGCTGCCTAACTACAAGTGTGGCCTCAACGCGCACAAGAACGTCATCAGCCTGCAGCACATCGCGGAGTTGCGGGAAATCCGTACCGGAAAAGGGGACAGTCCCCAAAAAGAAAAGGGGACAGTCCCCTTTTCCGGGCTCGAAATCGGCGGCGGCGTGACACTCATTCAGCTTGAGCGCGACAAGAACGTGCCCGCCAGCGTGCGCGATTGCGCCCATCACGTGGCGTCGCCGCTGTTGCGCGAATCCGGCACCGTCGGCGGCAACCTGATGCAGGACACGCGCTGCCACTTCTTTAACCAGAGTTATTTCTGGCGCCGCACGCTCGGTTATTGCCTCAAGGCCGACGGCGACCGCTGCCACGTCGTGCCCAATCTCAACGAGGGCGGCAAAAACGTTTTGAATACCAAGGTCTGCGTCGCGACCAATTGCAGCGACCTCGCGCCGATGTTCATGGTACTGGGCGCAAGCGTGCTGCTGGTCGGGCCGCAAGGCAGCCGCACGATTCCGCTCACGCAGATGTACGCGGGCGACGGCATCGAGCGTTTTGCGATCAAACGCGGCGAGATTCTCGCCAAGATTATCCTGCCCGCGAGCACCGCCAACTGGCGCAGCGGCTGGAAGAAGCTCGCCCCGCGCCAGAGCATCGATTTCTCGGTGCTGGGCGTTGCTGCGGCGCTGGAATTGGCCGCCGACAAGAGCGTGAAGTCGCTGCGCGTGGGCCTTGGGTCAGTCGACGTGCGGCCGGTGATGTTCGATTACGGCGCGAAGAGCGATCAGCCCGCGCCCACGAGTTACCTGTTTGTCGATCCGGCGAAGGCACCGCCGCAAGTGGCGGGCAAGAAGCTCGACGAAGCGCTGATCAATCAAATCGCCGACCACGTGAAGACCTGCGCGTCGCCCAAGCTGAATGTCCCGATGGAACCGGCCTACCGCAAGAAAATGGCGGGCGTTCTGACGCGCCGATTGCTGACGGAACTCGCGGCGGGTTAGTGGCACGGACCTCCAGGTCCGTGTGCTGTATAACAACGCATCGAACTGGAGTTCGATGCCACAACTACTGCACCGTCCAGCCGTCGCCGTCGAAGTGGCCGCGATCGTGGGCCGGATCAACGCCAAAATGCTTCAGGACGGTGTCGCCGACATCGATCAGACGAAAACCCTTGCCGCCCGCCTGCAATTTGCGGTTGCTGAACACGACGCCCGGTACGAGTTCGGGGGCAAACGTGCAGTGATCGCCCGACCAGTTGCGCAGGTTGTCGCTGATGACGGGCTCGTTGGTGCCGCCGAGCGTGTTCTGCCAACTGATGCGGTAGCCGTCGGCAAAACCAACTTCAAGGTCCGATTCGTCGCGCGGCACGCCGCCGCCCCAGTCCTGCCAGATGTCGCGGGCGCGGAAAACCTCGTGCACGACGCGCTTGTCGCCGTCGCGCAGGGCCTCGAGGCGCGCCTTGATTTCGTCCATCAGCGCGGGCGCGTCCTTGGGCGCGACGATGCCGCTGGGCTCGCGGCCGCGCGTGTTGATGTAGATCTTGCCCAGGCCCATGGCGTAAGCTCGGGTTTTCGACCAGTCGAACTCGCCGAAGAACTCGCTCTTGTCCGTGAACAGGTCGCGCATGGTCGCGTCGTTGGCCTCACCCTTGAGAACCGCGTAGCCTTCCTGGATCAGCCACGCGTTGAGGTTGACCGCGCGATAGAACGGCAGAAATCCGTGGTCGCTGCAGATCAGCAGTACGGTATCGCCCGGCAGCCGCTTGAGCACTTCGCCCACGAGTTTGTCGCTGCGCTCATAGGCGTCGCGGATTTTGTCTTTGAACTGGGCCGCGGCGACGGCGTCGTGCGCCGGGTGCTTGGGATCGAAGTGCCGCCACATCATGTGGCAGATGCGGTCGATGTCGTAGAAGAAACAGGCCGCCATGTCCCATTCGCCGGGTTTGTCGAGTATCGCCAGCCACTGCTTTTTGCGCTCGGTAAAAATGTGCTCGCAGGTCTCGAGGAAGGTCTGGTCGTCGATCGCGCCGTCGTTGAGCGCGCTCGTGGCCTCGGGCCAGCCCAGCGTCGTGTAGTCTCCGTGTTTGTGGGCGAGTTCGGCGGCGAAATCCGGCGGCGTCGAGACGCGAAACGGCGCGGGCACTTCCAGCGGGTCGAAGGTAACCGGCGTGGCGTACAGCCGCACCGCGTTGCCGCCCTCAAGCAGCTTGAACTTTGCGAGGCCCGGGTAGCGCATCATGCCGCCGAGCATGAAGTGAAGCCGCAGGTGTTCGGTCCACTGGCCGACTTTGAGGGTGATCGGCGCGATGTTTTGTTCGGCGGGAAACGTCAGCGTGACGGCGCCGTCGGCCCGGCGGACCTCGATGGCAATTTCCTCACGCGGCATATTGGCGAGTTTGCCAGCCTCCCATTGCTCCCACAGTTCGCGCTTGAACTTGCCGGGCGGGCCCGCGAGCTTCGCGACCGCGACGCCGTTTTTGAATTCCAGGCGTTCGACGCGGCCGCCCATTTCGGTGAAGCCGCCGACGAGTGCGTGGTAGGGCTCGGTGAACAGCGTGAATGTGTGGAACGTGCCGAGCGCGTCGGGCGTGCCGAGCCCCGTCGTGTACTCCGCGTTGGGCATGCGTTCCGCCGCCGGCCAATCCACGG
>JADLAK010000094.1 GCA_020848275.1 Planctomycetota bacterium | reverse complement strand
TGACGGTCACCGATGACATCACGGTAGACACTACCTGGAACTTCTGGATCAGCCCGATCACGCTGGATCCCGCAGGCACGGGCGGAAACATTCGCGTGCGCAATGGAGCGACGCTGACGATTGACAGTAGCGCGGGCCCCGTAGACATCCTCTGGAACGAGGACTGCGACCTGCAGATTGGCTCGGCTTCCCTGTCGCAGCTTGGCTACCTGGTCGTCAGCGCTTCCAGCGGCGCGATCACGTTCAAGATCAAGACTGGCGGTGACGTCCGGATCGACCAGTTAGGCAGCATCAACTTCAGCAGTGCGGCGGCGACAACAACGCTCACCCGCTTTGACGGCACCAATACGTGGGGATCGTTAACCTTTGAAGCGGGACAGACGAGGCAGTCCGGCCTCAAGAACTGCACGTTCAGTTATGGTGGTTCAGCCTTAGCCGGCATTCTCGTTGTCGGGAACAGTTCCACGTTTGTGCCAACGCTGGAAAACCTGTCCTTCGACAACTGCACGACATCGGCTATCCGTATGGACGGCTACGGCCTGAATGTGCTGAAGGAAAATAACGTCACGTTGCCGATCAGTGTCACGAACACCACCTACGTCCTGTATCTCAATTCGGTGGTTTCTTCCGCAGCGATGATTCGCTTCCCGGACGTCGCCGCCCCTAACGACCCGTTGGTCGTAATCGATGGGACATGCCAAGTCGGCGATGGCGCTGTGTCGCATTGGCGCTTTGACGATGGGTATACCTTCAAGGTTACTGCCGCGACCATTGTGCGCGTCACAACTGGCTCAATTTGGGGTACGGCGGAGTCGCGTCCCACCTTTGAGGCTGAAACCCCATTTGGGTTTACAGACTGGGCGGGCCTTGTCGACGACAGCACTAACCCAAACGCCTTTGGCGACATGGGCCCCTTTGCCTTTATCACGGTTCGCAATGCAACCGTTGGCTTTGACCTGAACAAGGGCACCAGCTACGTGCCTGCCAGTGGTGAACAGACAGCTTGGCGTTTCCCAGGCCTCATTGCACGTCAATGCGAAACCGGAATCCACGTCCAGACGTTTGTCGACACGTCGACGAGCGCCAATGCCGGCTACACAACCATTCTGGACAGCTCCGACGTGGGCGGGTCCACCGGTGGCGACGAGTGTGATGTCGCGTGCGTTGAGGTGGACTACGGCCGTGTTGTGTTAGACAGATGCCAAGTGCGTGGAGCGTCGAATTCGGGCGTCGGCATCGGTGCAGGAAGGGCATCACCCACGGTTAGCCTGACGCATGACGTTACCGTTAGGGACTCTCGGATCACGGATGCCGGTGGAAGCGCGGGAATTGTACTCGCCCCTGTGAACGTCTCCTCTCAAGGCCGCATCGAGCATTGCGTGGTGGCCGGGTGGACAACCGGAATTGTCTTTCCGGTCATTGGTGCCAGCCGCAGCTTGACCATCTCACATTCGTTTATTTCGGCTAGCGGAAGCGGCACCGTCACGGGCTTCTCGATCCCGTTGTCGTCATCCGGAGTCGCGAACATCCTGGTTGAGGACTGCACTATTGGGGGCGTATCGGGGGGAACAACCAATTATGGATTCAGAAGCGTCGGACTGACTAGTACAGCGACATGTGTGTTTCGACGGACAACATTTGATGGCTGCGGCACCAATGGTGCGGAAATCGCTGGCACCGGTACATGTAAGTACGAATTCGAGGAGTGCCTGTTCAGCAGCAACGGAAGTGGCACAGGGCAGCAGGGCGGTCTTCGCGACGGACGAGGAATCAACAATCCGACCGCTATCGTCCAAGTTCGCCACTGTTCCTTCATCGGAAACAATCCGTATGGCGCGGCTGACGCAAATGGCAATCAGCCCATGGTGGCAGAAGACTGCTACTGGAATTCGACCGCGGGTGCCGATGTCGACCCGGACGACGGTGGGGATCCTTCCGAACGTGTAACAACAACGGTCGATGTTGATCCATTCTTGCCCCGCCCGTACTTCCACTTCTGGTTAGGCGGCAGCCCGGCAAGTGCTTCCACGTGGGATGTGAGGGAGAGCTCCGGCGCGGATGCCGACAATCTCCACGTACAATCGAACACACCCTATCTTGCGTGGACGTTCGCGAGCGATTTCGCCGGCGACATCCAGAACTACTATCACGTGCAAGTTTCAACGGACCCGTTGTTTGGTTCTACGGCCTACGACACGGGTAAAACGTTCAGCACTACGACCTTTGCCGTAAATAGCTCCGGCCTGACCGATGGCGGCATCTACCACGCCCGCGTGCGGCTCTGGAACCAGGATGACCGCACGGGGCCTTGGCGCTATTTGACCTTCCGTCTGAACACAGAACCCGCCGCACCTGGGGACAGCAATCGTTTGCCGACCAACGGCGGCAGTGCCGATGGCGATTCGACGCCGCAACTTATCTGGGAGCGGCCGACAGACGCGGACGAAGACCCGCTGCATTTCAAGATCGATCTGGATACCAGCAACCTGTTCAACACAGGTAACCTGCGCACGATTAATACGGCGCAATCATTGGGAACAAACGGGGCGTTTGAGTATTCACTGGATGCGGGCCTCACTTGGTACGCGGTCCCGGCGGATGGTGTTCCTGCTGGCCCCGCGATCCTGCTGCGCCTGACATTGCCCTCGACTTACCCGAACAGTCTCGGCCAGTTGACCAATGGCGACTGGTACTGGCGGATCAGGACCAATGACGGCTTCGAAGACAGCATTGCATTCTCAAGTCCTTTCAGCTTTTCGTTGACCGCAGGCTACTCTTTCTCTGGCACTTTGACCGGCAGTTCACCCAACAGCAGAACTGTCATCCTTTCCCGCAACGGCTCAACACTTGGTTCGACAGCAACCAGCCCGAGTGGAGCGGCGGACTTCACTTTTACCGGCATTGCGCCCAGCCCCGACCTTGTGCCCGGCGACATTTTGATTTTCCACCTGGATGATGGCGCGGGTTTGTTTGGCGCGACGCTGATTCAGTTCACCGGCCAGCATTTCATCCCTGCCGGGACTACCGATTTTGACCGCAAAGTGGACATTGAGCGCGACCACGTAATCGTTGAACAGCGTCTCGTCGCGCCGATTACGAATGCAAACTTTGCCACGACCAACAACGGCGCGATGTGGACGGAATCTTCAGGCGCTGTCACCTTCCACGCCACCAACACCGATATTGTTCGAGTTCGAGGCCAGTGGAACATCACGGGCAATGTCACGTGTTCAGCTACCAGCCAGATTTTCAACGTCGCCGCAAACGGATTCGCGAAAGTCTATTCCGCGACGTCGACCGTCACGTTGGCTGTCAGGACCTTGGATAATCTTGGTTCACTTGACGTACTTGCCGGTGAGACCCTGACCGTAAAGGCCAACAGCACGTCCTCGGGTGTTCTACGTTTGATCAATTCGACCTTGTCGTTTGATGACACCGCCAACCGAACGCTGACGGTCAACGCGGGTATTCTCGATGCTCGCGGCGCCACGTTCAGCCACACCAACGGCTCGTTCACCGGCTCGGTCGTTGTCGACAGCGCGACGGACGTGACTGCCGAGATGAAATGCGTTGATTCAACGTTCAGCCGCTGTGGCGTGGTCTTTGAGACCGATGGCGTCAATGTCGCCTTCGATCGCAACCGCTTCACGACGAACATCAACCTGCGCCACATTCATTGGAAATGCACCGATAGCCGCTCGGTTGCAACAATGAACGGCAACCAGTTCGACTACGCCTTTGGTGGCAGCGACGTCAACGTAGAGGCTGCGTCAAACGCCATCGCGCTCAACATGGTTGGCTGCGGCGGCATTCGCTACGGCGAAGGCTACGACAAGAACGGCGGCAGCGAGGGTGATTCGCTCGACAATCTCGTGCTTTGGGGAATGGTTCCGCCAAAGGACGTGAAGCTGATCGTCGGTGAGGATCGCCTGCGGATTGAATGGACAGCGGACGGCCAGGCTGACCTGTCCGGCGCAGGCTACAACATCTTCCGCACTACCAACCCAGCGGACGTTCCGCCCTGGGGCACGGCGTTGAACGGTGCCACGCCGATCACCAATGCCTTCTACATCGACACCGGGCTGTCATCGACCACGACTTACTATTACTACGTCACCTGTGTCGATTCCAACCCGACGCCCGATGTCCAAAGCGGTGGATCGGCGCGTGTCTCCGGAAAGCCCACAGCGGCAACCATCGTCCTACTCTCGCCCGCCAGCGGCAAAGCCACAAGCATCGTGGCCATGACACTGGTTGGCAGCAAGACTCACTGGGAAACCGGGAACACCTCTGTTGGCATTACCGGTAGCGGCATCACGATCAACGACACCATCATCTTGAGTCCGACGCTGGCATTGAGCGACTTGACCTTGTCCGGCGCTGCCGAAACTGCTCGTACCGTTACCACGACCACAACAGTTTGGGGCCTATACAGTGAGGCTCCGCAGTCAACGTTCAACGTCGACCCCAACCCCGACTTGGTCACGCGGCCCAGCATGAGCTTCACTGCGCCATCCGCCGATGGCAACACGTCAGGGCCAAACTGGACGATCGGCGTGTCGTACAGCACCAACGGCGGTGCGTCGATAAACACCAGCACCATTGAATTGATGGCCTCACGCGACGTGACAGTGCAGAGTAGCAATCGTCCTGCTGGCACCAATCTTTCGGCTATTGGCGCGTTCTGGGATGCCACATACCCCAACTCCACCACCGCGATTTGCACAGTTGGCCAGACTGCGGCGACCGAGTTATTTGCCAATGGCGAGTACACCCTCTATGCCCGTGTAGCCAACTCCAATGGCCTCTACTCGGAATGGGTCTCGCGCCGATTCTACGTCGAAGGCGCATCAGCGAGCGTTGCCAAGACCACAACTCTGCTCAAGCAGGGCGATACCGGCGTCAACGTAAGCATCAGCGGTTTATCGCTCGATGCCGGCCAGGCGGTCGATTTCAACACCGGCAGCACCACGGGCATTACCGTGAACAGCGTCAGCGGCGGCGGCACGTCCCTGACCGTCAATGTCACCGTCGATCAACTCGCCGATTGCGGCCCCCGCACGTTCACCGTCAATAACGGCGCCGTCACGGGCATCATCGTTGTTGAATACCCGACCAACATCCTGCCTACCACGACTAACGCTGAACCCAGCCGCAACCCGGCCATCGGTGGCGTCAACGTATTCCTCGTCAACGGTGCGTTCTTCAAGAGCGAGACCGACATCGCGACGCGCGGCCGCATGATGGGCATTTCATGGTCGCGCTTCTACCGCAGCGACATCGGCTACAACGGTCCGCTTGGCAACAAGTGGGTCGGCCATTATTACCAGCGCGCGGCCTTTAGCGGCGGCAATGTCCTTTGGTACACGCCTGACGGCCGTACGGAGACTTTTACGGCCAACGGCGGCAACTTCGATGCGCCTGCCGGAGTGTACGTCAAAGCCACGCGTGAAACGACGCATGGCACGATCACGCTGACGGACCGCCACGGTTTCGCCTGCGTGTTCAACGCCCAGGGCCGCCTCTGGAAGTGCATTGACCGCAACGGTAACGCGTCGGTCTGCATGTACAACTACGCCGGTCAACTCACCACCATTACCGACGACCGTGCCAAGACCTACAACATCATTTACCACACTCACGGTCGCGTCAGCATCGTCCAGGACAAAGTCTGGAGCACTGTTTCGCCGCGAGAAGTTGAATACGAGTACGATTTCAGCGGTGACCTGACCGAACAAAAAGCTCCGACCACTGCACGCTATGACGGCACGTTCCTGCCGCGCATCACCTATGGCTACCGCTACGACCTTGCGCACCGCATCACGGCTTGCATCAATCCGCGTGAGTTCGCCCAGAGCACCAATCCAACGGCGTACATGGAAAACCAGTACGAGAACGGCAAAGTCATCGCCCAGCGCCTTGGCGAGCCCGACCAGTGGATCTACCTCCGCTACGACGGCTCGACTGTTCGCGTGATCGACCGTCGCGGCCTGCGTACTGATTACACGCTCGACAGCGGTCGTGCCGTTACCGTTGCTCGCTTCACCGCGTTCTGGAGCGTCGACACCGACGAGCCCATTAGCCATACGACCGTCAACCAGATCGCCGACAAGGTTCGCAACGGCAATCCCACCACCGATCCTGATTACTTCAGCACCGCCTTCACCTACAACACCAACCACGAAATCCTCACCGTCATCTACCCGCGCGGTAACAAGGTCACCTACGCCTATCCCGCCAGCCCGAGCGATCCGCTTGCAGCAGGCAATGTCCTTACCGTCACGCGCAGTGATGAATCTCTCGGCACCCTGCCCGACATCGTTACCCAATACACTTACGAACCCAATTACCAGTTCGTCAAAACCGTCACCAATCCGCGCGGCTACGTCATGACTTACGCGTACGACTACGAGGAAACCGCTGACGGTGCTGACAAAGCCGCTGGCAACCTCGTCACCGTGACCTCGCCCAACATCGCCCTTGGCCAGTCCTCCACCCAGTCCATCGTCACCCGCACCACCTACAACCAGTACGGTCAGCCAGTCACCAGCACCGACGGCGAGGGCAATGTCAGTCTGATCCGTTACTATACCAGTGGCGCCAATGATGGCTTCCTCAACCAGACCGTCACCGCGGCAGGTGTCCTCGACCTTACTAGCGAATTCGCCTACGACAACGTCGGCAATCTCACCTACAGTTGGCCGGCGCGCGCCTACGAGTCCGGCTCGCGCGACGACAACTTCATGTCCAGCTTTGAAGTCAACGAACTTGACCAGACCTGGCACACCACAGGCCCGCGCCTGCGCCTCACCGGCACTGACCGCATGGACGCCTACCGCTACTTTGACGCCAACGGCAACGTTACCCACACCTGGCGCGAATACGTCACCGACGCCGGAAACGAGCCGTCGGCGCCCGGCGACGTAAACGATCCCACCTCCTTCACCAAGTCCTCCTCACCCATGGCCGCTACCTGGGTTGAGTCCAACGCCGTCTACAACCTGCTGAATTATCCCGCCGAGCGGGTCGTGGACTCCGCTGCGGGCGCCACGGTTTCGCGCCTTACCAGCCGCACCGTCTACGACTCCAACTACAACGTACTGCAGAGCATCAGCCCGCTGGGCAATCGCTCGGCTATGGTCTACGACGAGCGCGATATGTTCTTCCAAGGCATCGTGGGTGACTACTCCGATGTTCGCGCTGTCTTTCAGTCTGATTACGATGCCAATGGCAACTTGGCCGTCTCCCGCGATGCCTTGGGCAACGCCACCGCGTACACGTACGACGGCTTTGATCGCACTACGCGTGTTACGGATGCAGCGGGGCATTACCGAACCAGCGCCTACGACGCCAACTCCAATGTCACCGAGTCCGGCGCCTATGCCGTGAGCGGCGGCGCGCCGCTGGCCTATTCCTACAGCTACTTCGATGAAATTGACCGCGCCTATGCGAGCCATCGCCTGGCGCTCGATCATCGCGGCGAACCCATCGGTGACGGCCATGCCAGCAACGCCACGCTCTTTGACCGCAACAGCCGCGTTGTGAGTAGCGTCGACGACAACGGTGTGGTCAACTATCGCTTCTATGACGCCGCAAACCGCACGGACTATGTGCGCGACAACGTCGGCAACGAGATCCATTTCCGATTCAACGCCGACAGCGCGGTTACTCGCACAGAGTTCCGAGAGGTCAACGGGCTCACCAACGCCCAGGAAATCAGTCACGACGAGACGGACTATGACTTCCTCAATCGCCGTCTGAAATATCGCGACCAGCGTTACAACGTCAGCACGCGCAACACGGAAGTCGAGAGGAAGTACGACGGCTGGGGCCGCGTTACCCAGACCACCGACGCCGCCAACACCACCACCGACATGACCTTTGACCTGCTCTCGCGCAACGTCCGCACTCTGCGCAAGCCCGATCCCATGGACGCCACGCGCGACATCGTTACGGACATGGCCTATGACGATGATTCGCGGGTAATCCGCCGCAGCATCTGCGAAGACCCCACGGTTTTCATGGTCTGGCAGGACACTGATTACACGTATGACGAGCGCAGTCGCATCGTGACGCTGCGCCGCCCCGACGGCGACATCTGGAATTATTTCTACGATGGCAATTCCAACCGCCTAGGCTGGCAGGATCCCCTAGGCACGCGAGTCACGGACACTTTCGACAGTCGCAACCTGATTTCTTCTAGGCAGATTGAACGGGGCACAGGCATCAAGGGAGCAACATCCGAGTCCTATGATTTTGATGCCCTTGGCCGCCTCACCTCCTGTAGCAACTACGACGGCGAGCGCCTACTTACCTCTTCGGCGTACGCCTATGGAACCCTGGGCTGGGCCGAAACCTTGGATCAGGTGATGACTCACTCCGACGGCGTGGTTCATGCATCGACCACAGGGGCCGAATATGACGCCACAGGCTTCTGCACCGCTACGATTTACGAGGACGGCCACACCCTGCGCCACCACCCTGACGCCCTGAATCGCCTGGGCTCCACTGTGGACGAAACCGATGACAAGCTGATCGCCGCTTACATCTACGCTGGCGCTAATCGTCTTGTGCAACGCGTTCTGGGCAACGGCGTTGTCACTAGGTATGACTACGAAGCCTCCGGTTGCGGCTGCGGCGGCTTCAGCGGCCTGTGCGAGCGTGTCGAACATTCCCGCGATGGAGACGTGCTTGCGGCCAGCGACCGCCGTTATGATGTCGTGGCCAACGTGACCGTGGAGCGTCGTGAGCACTTCGGGAACCAGGGCAACGTCTATCGCTACGACCGCGCCTATCGCCTCACGTCCACCTTCAACAGCGTGGACCTTTCGGGCACAAACCTGGCCACCTACGCCGATCCCTCGGCCACGCCAACCGGCTTCGCAGTCAAGCGCGCGTATAACCTCGACACCCGCGGCAACCGCAGTGGAAGCTCGGCCGTGAGCGAGACGGATGATCTCTCGAACACGATCTACAACACCGCGTTCAACGTCAGCACCGACAAGAACAACCTGTATTCAAGTATTGACGGTAACGCTTTTGCCTACGACGCCGCCGAACAGATGACCTTCGATCCCTCGACTGGCCTCTACCACGCCTACGACTACAAGGGCCAGTTGATCCTGACCGATGACGACATCAATTTCCCGTCGCCTGAGCGCAAGTATGCCTATGACAACTTCGGACGCCTGAAGGTCGAGGAACGCTGGACCAACACCGAGCCTGAGAAGGAAACTGTCACCAATACTTGCCATTGCCCCAACTGCGTTCCCTGCCCCTGCGGCGGCGGCTCGCCTCCGGAAGGCACGGCGGAGACCGAAGGCGGCGGCGGCGAAGGTATCATCAATACGTTCCCGGTCCCTGGTAACGATGGCGCCGTGCCCCCGACACCGCCAGCCCAGAATCCGGCCCAGGCCACATTCATGCCGCCGGGTGCTCCTCCCGCCAACTCGACTATTGCCGAGCGCGTTGAGGATTTCATCAAGCAGACGTTTGGAACAATCTTCCTGCTTCGCAACCAGCTTGGCAGCGTGATGAGCAAGGTTGACGAACAGGGCGCCGTGCTGCAGGTCCTGGATACCGATGAAAACGGCACGCCGCACGATTACCCCGTGGCGCGCGACCTTGCACGCGACGAAATCACCAATGTTCAGGCCAACACGCCTGTCAGCGGCCAGACTACCATTACCGTCTCGCCGACATTGATCGCCAACGCACTTACCGGTCTTGAATTCAACGTATCAACGCCCACTGGCATCCAGCTTGGCCGCATCCTGAGCAACACCACGGCAGCTATCATCATTACAGACGTCGGCAGCGCCGTCGCCAATGCGCTGGGCGCGGGCAATCCCGCCAGTTATCACGCGCTGGTCTACGGGTTTGCCGAGGCAAGTACCTCGGTCAACGGCACGGTCACCAGCACGCCAAGCTACAGTTCCACCACCAATCTCACCCAGTTCCCCTGCGCCGATCCGGGGTCGTACACGGACGCCGAGATCGGCAAGTGGGTGAGCTTCGACGGCGGACCCTGGTTGCAGATTGTGGATGTCAGCGGTGATAATATCTACGTCGCCGGTGATTTCTCTGGGGTCGCCGTGATCAACAGCACTGCCGACATCAATCCACATCCCAATAGCACGGGTGGGCAATTGGCCTCGCTGACCTTCACCAGCGGCGGCGGCGAGATACCCGACTTCACGACCCTGACTGCGGCGGGCGGCGCGGTGTTTGGCGCGTATATGCTGGGCTGGCAATTGCAGCTCAACCCCAAACAGCCCGCGACGCGCACGATCACGGCGGTCAGCGGCAACACATTGTCCTTCAACGGCAACGGCGTGAACCTGGCGACGACGGGCGATTTCTTCCGTGTTTTCGCGCCGCCCGGGGTGCAGAGCGACGCCAACGGGACGAACTGGCGTGATCAGGCGTCAGACATGCGTTATTGTTCGAGCACAGGGTTTGGCTGGGCG
Organism: Planctomycetota bacterium; assembly: GCA_020848275.1. Classification (GTDB taxonomy): domain Bacteria; phylum Planctomycetota; class UBA8742; order UBA2392; family UBA2392; genus JADLAK01. The sequence goes on along the minus strand of JADLAK010000094.1, from coordinate 19,677 downwards.
GGCTATCGCTATCTCGCGCCAGTCGCGGGCTTTGTCGCGGATCACCCCGGCAGCGGCTTTGGCATCCACGGCCGTCAAGGCGCAAGCATCAACCTCGTGGGCAGCTATTACTGCTGGAACAGAATTTATTCGCCCTACTTCGGCCGTTGGACAACTCCCGATCCGTTGTCGTCGCCTTGGTGGAACCTATGGGACTATTGCGGAACTAGCCCGACAGGCATGTCAGATTCATTGGGATTGGAGCCACCAGAAGGAACGGGGCAACCAGGTGAAGTTCCTCCTGGCGAAAAGGAAGAGAAGCCTGCCGACGACGAGAGTACTGACGACATGTCTGCTGCCATAAAGCGATTGAGAAAAAACAAATTTGGAGAAACTTGGTGGGACAAGGACCCCATCAAGAAATGCCCCTGCCCCGAAAAACTTGCAAACGCAGTATTATATGAATCGGCGAATACAAAAGCGTCCTTGGATTATGGGAACCTTGAAGAATCGGGCAAAGTTATTGGCACCACGGGATCCACGGAGCGCAAAAAAGTTGCTTCAGTTGACGATATAATTAGCGCACTAACAGATATCGTTGGAAAAACTGAAGGGAAGGACTGCAAGTGTAAATGCATACAAAATCTCACTTTTGTAGTTCATAGCAACTCTGCGGGCATAATCTTCTTCGGCCTGAAGGATACAATACGCGCGGAATACAGTGCCTTCAGGCTAGGGCAGCTAATTGCAGGAGCGCTGTGTGAGGGAGGGACCGTCAACTTCATGTCATGTCATTTGGCGGAAGCAAATTTCCTAAAATATTTTTCTTGGGGTGCCGGTAGCGCTACGACGCGAGGGGTAAAGGGTGTAATTGAATGGGAAGTGACCTCGGATGAAAAAACAAAAAAGATAACAGGGACCGAGTGGAAGCTTACCGGAGATAAACCCGAAGTTCGAGAAGTCAAATATAGGGGACAAAAGAAGGGAGAAAAGGGTAATAAAGTCAATGATTGGAAAGACGAGGTCTATCCAACTGGAAAGGATAGATCGAAGAACAATGTTTGGGATTGACGGGTTTGCAGGAGTAAAACTATGCGATATGTACTTAACTGTTCGCTTCTATTTGTTCTCGGATTTTCTTACCTAGGCTGCCAATGCGAACCTGTAAAAATCATCGACAAGCCGAAACTTATAACCGGCGATGTTTCATCTAACTTATTGGGAATGAAGCTCGTGTATGTTGAAGGTCGAACCATCGAAATTGGTTCGGACAAATTCAAGGAGAGTCCTCGGCGTACGGTAACCATCCCAAGCTTCTGGATTGGCCAGAAGGAAGTTAGTAATGCCGAATTCTGGCAATACCGTTCATCTCACCGAGCCGTCGCCGGGGAAATCAAAGAAGTCAATGATGTCTTAAATCAACCAGAGTGCCCCGTAGCTTGTGTTTCGTGGGAGGATGCCCAAGCCTTTTGTGACTGGCTCTCAGCTCGGGAGGGCCGGAAGTACCGCCTACCCACTGAAGACGAATGGGAGGTCTGTGCGCAAGCTGGTAGTCCAGAAGACTTCCCCTGGGGAAACTACTGGCCCCTCAAGCAAGATAAATTCGTCGAGAATCTCGATCATGCGCGAGGCGATCAGCCGGATCCTGATGGATACGATGGTCCCGCGCCTTGTGGGAATTTTCCAGCTAATCCCTGGGGCCTATTCGATATTCGCGGAAATGTGGGAGAATGGAATGCCAATCTTTATCAAATGTACGTAGATAAACCTTCCGAAATTGAGCAAGGTATGCAATCAAATTACTCCAAAGAAAAACAACGAGTATGCCGATTTCCTTCATGGACCTCTTCAGCTTTTCGGATGTGGGATTTCGAATCCAACACCGGAAACAGTGAAATTGCAAATAGGACGGCGCTACCCGCTGATTGTCGCCGAGCAGACGTTGGATTCCGAGTAGCTCTAGATCCTTGACTGGTAGTGTCGCTGTGGGGCCCCAAAGTCAGCGCCAGCACGGTCTCCGACCTGATGCGTGTCCGAGCAAAGACACCTTGAATTGAATTGGCCCGCGATCATGCTGGGCGATGAAACGGTAGTGTCCACAATTTTGCGCACATTTCGTCAGCATGGGTTGGTCGATCGTGCTTGACGTTCATGTGCTGCCATGCGTTTCACCTATCCCGCTGCTGCAACATTTCCCGTGCCCGTTGGGTTGAGGGTCGGCGGCTTTCGTCAAACCTCAAATTCCACGGCCAGCGGCTGGCGAACATAGCAGCCGATTTCCGTCAAAGGTGTGCCCACTGCCAGTTGCTGAGCTACAAAGGCAGCTGTCTCGTCCTTGGTCGCCATACTCCGCACCAACGGCTTGTCGTCGGTCTTGATAACGACCAAGTACACGTCCATTGCCTTGAGCCTGCGTGCAGCCTTTGCAACCGACCTGTCCGTGCCGCGTCGCCCAGCCTTCCGGCGCCGACCGACGTGGCGACGTTGGGTGCGCAAACCGGATCTATTCTTGTCGTGTTTTCGCGGGCGGCCTCTGCGCGCGATCTTCCCTCCGGCCGCCACGAACGCTTCGCGCAACTTCTGATAGTACAGCCTCGACCCGAACTTCTCGTGGATTTTCGTCCCTACCGTCTTCACCGTCAGGCCAGGTTCAGCCTTTAAGACGTCGGCCACGTACTCAACCTTCTTCTTGGCCAACGCCACCGACTTCGCATCCCGTCCCATTGCTCGCTCTCCAATGTGTTGATGCCTGTCTAAGCAATTACCGTCCTGACGCCAGCGTAAATTACGTTAGACCCTACGGCCATTTTGTTTGATCGAGCAACTTGATGAGGTTTCGTCGAGGTTTTTGGCGCGTTCGTATCTCGTTGAGCAACTTCGTGAACTCCTCTTGGCGCCCGAGCGGTTTGAGCAGGCGGGCGGCTGCAAGGAGCATTTTGGTTGCCTTGCGGTAGGCGTCATTGGACGCGTACTGCAGCACGAGCGGGACGAGCTTGTCTATGTAGATATGCGCGGCCTCCAAGGGCTTGGTTTTGGCGCCCTCGTCAGCGAGACGTTGCAGGATGCTTTTAGTGCAAGCTCCAGCGTCCGATTCGGCGAAGGCCGCGTCGAGGTTCTTCTCGTAGAGGTAAATCTCAACAAGCAACGACCTGTGTTTGGCGCTGTCCAACGGGTGCAGGTTTCCCGCCAGATGCTTGCGAACATGGCCGACCGCCTTGTCGCGCCAACTTTGCCAATCATCTGGAGGGGCAAACTTCTGCAAGGCCAGAAACGCGTCAATACTGGGCGCGCGCGCGTAAACCTGCCAAACGGTCTCCGCAGCCTCGTCTTGCCTGCCTGCGTATGCCAATTCTTCAGCCAGCATGCGGTGGCGGTCGCCGCGGTAGTCGTCCTTGTGCGCGGCGACGCCTTTGCGCGCCCACTCCAAGGCTTCCGGATGCTTGCCATACTGGCGGCACAAACGAACCAGCGCTTCGTAATCGGTAAATTCGCGCGTGTAGATTTCGACGAGCGAATCGAAGTTGTTCTCGCGCTGGGCAATGTCCACTACCATGCCCCGCAGGCGGCCATACCGCGAATGGGGCTCGCGTTCCGCCCACTTTTGTCGCACGAGCCTTTGGAATTCAGCCGAGCCTTCCTTGCCCAGCAGCGTGGCGTAAGTGTCGAGGGTGTTGTCAAACTCGCCATACTCGCCGTTGACCTCCAGATCGAACAGGCGTCCTGCCAGCTTAATGGGGTCCGGTTTGGCTAGGTTGCACGCGGCTAGGTGGATGGCCTCGATGCGTTCGAGGACAGTGCCGAGTTCGCCGTTGGAATCGTCGACGTTGCCGATCGCGTTTTTGACACGCTTCAAGGCATGTTCACAAAGGTCGATGACCGTGTTGGCGTCGGCCGGGATCGTTTCTTCGACGGCCTCAAGGGCTTCGAGGATGCCATCAGCAAACGCGCCGCTGTGTTGGTAATCAACGAAACCGCGAGTCGTCGTGGCCTGCGTGATGAGCTTTTTGAGTCCCGCTGCGTCCTTGGGCGCGCGGGCGCGCGCGGCTTTCATCGAAAGGCGTTCGTAAAGCACCGCGTCGGACATGGCGTGGTCGAACAACAATTCGACCAGCGCTTCTTTTGGACGGCTATCCAGCCATGCTTGAATCGCCACGAGCGGGTCCTCGCCGGGAGCCTTGTCGGATTTTGGGTTGAGCCAGGCCAGCGTCGCCGCAACACAATGCTTGCAGAAGTCACTCCCGACCGGACAAGTGCATTGATGAGCGATTTCACACTTGCTCAGGAGGATCTTGACGCGGTAGGGCTCGCTGCCGACCACAGTAGCTGTAAAGCCAAGGGGCAGATCGGAAACGCCCATTACACGGTCATCGTCGTAGTACTCGCGCCCGCGCTTGAGCGAGCCCGCATCGGCGAGTTGAGATAGCCGTCGTGCGGTCAGGATTTCCTTTAGCGGATGAAATGTCATGGCAGCAAGCTATCTGACGCCCGCATTGGCGTCAAAATCCCGCGTTTTTCGTGGCATAAGAACCTGTGAGGACTCGTAGGCGCCATGCTTACGAAAGTCGTCACCTTGCGGCGTCGGTCTTTGACCGGCGCCGTGTCCTTTTTTTCACCTGAAAGGAGGGTTCACATGGTCATCTCGGAAGTTGCTGTAACGCCATCCGGCGTCGGGCAGGGCAGTTTGGCGCTGAAGCCGGCGCTGCGGCTTGGCGAGCTGCGTTCGACGCTGGAAGGCCTTGCCAAGAAGCAAGAGGACCGTCTGATCCCGGTCGACAAGGTCTCGATGAACATCAACGGCGAGTTGAGGGTCAATTACAACGAGAATTACCCGGTCAGGGACTACGCCCTTGGCCAGATCGCCGCAAAGTTGAAGATTCCGGGCTCGTATCTTCGCCGATGCGATCCTGCCTTGCGGTCTCAAAACGTCGCCCGCTGGTTGAAGGACCTCGACGGGCAATTGCTGCTGCGGTTGGAAGACGGCGAGGTTCGGGCGGTGCTGTCGGATAGCTATCGGCCGATCAGTCACCTGCAGATTCTGGACTGGCTGGGCAAGAAACTGAAGGAAACGACGCCGGTCAGGTACGAGTTGTCCGAGACCAGCATGGAGCTTCAAATCCTGCGTGACTGGCCGGACGGCGACCGACACGATCCGCTGCATGGCGGGCTGCATCTCCGCAACAGTGAGGTCGGGGCGGCCAAGGTCAGCATCTCGACTCTGGTTTTTAGGCAGGTTTGTCTCAACGGCCTGATCCTGGGCGGCGGAAGCTGGTCTTATCAACGTCGGCACGTCGGCGAGGCGGATATCGTCGAACAGGTCAACGGCGCCTTTGTGAAGGCGCTGGATATGTCTACGACGGCCATAACCTCGTTCCGCGGCACCGCGGGCGTCGTCATCAAAGACCCGATGGCGGCGCTGGCCAAAGTCGCTGAACGGTATGAACTGACCGAGGGTGAAGCCGTAGCGACCCGCGCCGCATTCAACGTTGAGCCCGCCGAGTCTTTGTACGGCGTCATCAACGCCGTTACTCGCGCCGGCAATGACGCGGCTCTTACCCTCGAAGCCCGCCATAAGCTGCAGACCATCGGCGGCCGTCTGGTCGAACTGGCCGGCACCGGCCGTCGCTGGCTGGACTAACCCCAACTGTCGCAAAACCCGTTCTGCGAAAGGAAGCGCCATGGCGCGCAAGCGTGTCGTTTTGACCGCCAGGCAGGTGGCGGAATACCTGACCCACAAGGGTCTGCGCTGTCCATGGTGCGGCAGCGAGTGGCTCGATCCCTCGGGCCACACATTCGAAGAAAACGATGTCGTCGTGCCGGTTCAGTGCTGCACCTGCCGCCGCACCTGGAAAGACGTTTACCGGCTCGCCGACATCGTCATCCCCTAACATCCCAAAGGAGATTCCCATGAAGATCGACGTCAGGATCGAGAAGAACTCGATCCTCAAGAACATCACGCACTTCTTTTCCAAGGAAGATGCGTACATCCAGGAATTGCTGCAAAACGCGCGGCGGGCGGAAGCTGCCCAAGTCCGCGTGGCGATTGACCTCAAAGCGTGCGCGCTGACCGTGCAGGACGACGGCCACGGCGTCGCCGACCCCCAGAGCCTGCTCGACATCGGCAAGTCGGACTGGGCCGAGGATGTCCGCCGCGAAACGCCGGTGGGCATGGGCTGCTACTCGGTCTTCAAGCTCGGCAACAAGGCCAGCATCCGGTCGCGGCGATTTGAACTCACCATCGACATCGACGAACTGCGCCGCGGCGGCCAGGCGCAGCTTGTTGAAGCGCTGCCCGAAATCATTGGCACGCGGGTCACGGTTCATGCCGACGCCGGCAAGCTGCTCGACGGCCGCAGGTTCAACGAGGTTTCGGTTGAGCACGCGGTCGGGCAGTGGAAGAAGCAGGCCGAGTTCATGCCCTTTGAGACGACGATCGTGGTCAACGGCGAAGAACAGGCGCGCGTACCGGCCTTTGACCCGCGCAAAAGGCCCGAGGACTGCGTGCTGCGCCTCGAGCGGCCATGGGGTTGCATCGACGTGCATACCGGCCGCAATCGCTACATGGAAAGCCGCGACAAACTCATCTCGCAGGGCGTCGCGGTTTCGCTCAAGTCGCGGCTGCGGTCGAGCGAACTTGGGGACTCGCTAGGGTTTCAGGTCCTCTGCAAGCCCGGCACGGTCAATTTTACGTTGCCGGACCGTGACGACCTGATCGAGGACGCAAAGCTCAAGTCACTGGTTGAGGAAGTCAAGACGTCGGTGGTTGCCGGCGCCCTCGACGCCCTTGCGGCGGTATATGACGTCGTCGCGAGGAAACGGCTGGCGTCACTGGTTTATGCCTTCACACCGGATCGCCTTGGTGAACTGCCGGACGATCTGCAATGGGTAGAGGTAGTTCAGTTCCAGAGTTTCCGCAAGGTGAACAAGCTGGAACTGTCGCGGCTGCTGCACACGGGCGCGCAAGTTTGTGTCCAGCCGCTGGACCGTGAGGAAATCCTGCAGTTCATGCCATCGGAAGTGCTGGTGCTCGGCCAAGGCCAGGAGGAACGTTTCCGGCGCATGTTTGCCGATGTCCGTGCAATCCAGAAGATCGAGTTGCACGTGGACGCGGATGACCGGGGTAAGACGTTGTGGCAGGTGCGCAAGGTCAAGCTGCGTTACGACGGCGGCGAGGTCCGTGAACTGCCGCCGAAGGCCGAGGTCTCGCTGCTGACCGGCAATGAATTCGACGGCGAACTGGTAGCCAACGACGCGGAGGTTGACGGGGAGCGCACGGACGAGCATTTCATCGTCCTGCACTCCTGCGCTGACGAGGTTGCCCAGCCGGACCTTGAAGTCTGGCACGAGCATCACGAGGAGGATTACAACTACGACGAGTCGCAGGATTTCTGGCGCACCGGCGTTCAAAACCTGGACATCGTCCGCACGTGGCGCGGCGTCCCGAACCGCGACGTTAACTTCGCGGAGTTCGACGCGGTCTTGCGCGACAAGCTCAAGATCAAGAGCTTTGCCAAGATCAGCTTGCGGGACGCTGTCGTCGAAGACCTGGGCCATACCTTCGACGTCCGCAAGGCCACGGTCGTCATCGCGCAAGACGACGAACCTAATCGGGTCATCGTGCTGGAAGAAGTCGGCGACCGGCTGGAAGTTGTTGAGGCAATGACACCCGCCGACGTGGCGAAAACGAAATGAAGGCCGAAGCCTGGTTCACATCGAGGCGGTGAGTCAAGCCCTACCATCGTTGCTTGCCGGGGCGCCAAGTCACGCTCGACAGCAACAGTACGCATCCAGATTTAGTTTTTCGGTTTCACGCGTTCCCAGATTTCGACTACTTCGTGGCGATAGTCTGGCTCGTCGCTCGAACTTGTCCTCTTTAGGAACGTCTCCTGTGTGCGCTTGCGGAACTGGTAGCCTTGCTGTTTTAGGTTGTCTTTCTCTTCCTCGCGGCGGGCATTGAAGGTGGTGGCAAGTGCTGCATTCTTTTCGCCACGAACTACGGGTTCGTAGAAGACATACTCGACCCGAATTGACTCGATACGTCCTTCTGCACGAGCTTGCCGCCAATGATCGTCAGTTGGCTCTGGCGTGCTCGGTAGCTGATTTTCAGGGATCACTTGTGGCGTGGTCTCCTTCTCCCATTGCTGCTGCGTTTCGTGCACACGGTTGTTGAAATTGCCGATGACGTGCAAGGCGAAGAATACCAGCACGAGTAACAGAACCAGAGCCCCGAGAATGAACACGCCCAGGAACCGTCCGGAGCCCGACGCGTCCTCTCGTTCTGCGTCCGCTTCCTGTGATGTGGCAGATGGGGCTTGGCCAGTCGAGGGGTAATTGCAGTGGCCGCATGGTCCGTTGCGAAATGCGTAGTTGAACCCGCAGCGAGGACACGCAGACTGATTGGCGGTGGATTGCAGTAGCAGTTGTTCGTTTTGCAACGTCTCGATGCGTTGGCGCAGCGCTGCCAGTATCTCGCGATCAGCTGTCAAGGCGACCCGGTCGGTGATCCTGTCCGCCTCATCGAGTTGCTGCTGCGAAAACTGTGTCTGGCATTGCACCAATAGGGACAACGCCAATCGACACAGGATGGCCGTTTCTTCCGGTAGTCCGATGTGTAGCTTCTGTGCGCCTCGATACGAGCGTTCAGCAAGGGACCAAATACCCTTCCCTTCGTAGGCTCGCCCAAGATAGACCAACGCAGCGCGTTGATTGGATGACATCAAGGCGTTCGCTGCGCCGATGGCCGAATCCCAGTCTTGAAGTTGGATTGCAGAATGCACTCGTGCCAGCAAACCCCGAGTATTGTGCGGTTGGTATTGAAGGTACTCGCCGGCAAGCCGAAATGCTGTTTCCCAATCTCGAGCCAACTCAGCGGCGTCAATCCCTTGTTCGATCTCTCTGAAATGCGCCTCGGCTTGCTCCGCCTCATTCTCCGCCGCTGATCCAGTCAGAACGTTGGTCAAAAGTTCGCCGGCCTCTTGAATGCGGACAAACTGCTGCTGTGCAAGATCCACTAAATCAGATGCCGCGCCGACGTGGCGATCAGGGTGGTATTTGAACGCTAGCCTGTGGACCGAGTCTTTGATCTCGGCCGCAGTGGCGTTCGTGCCTAAGCCAAGAATTGTTCGTGCCTCATCAGGTGTCATGCGCTCTCCCCTCATGCGGAAAGAGCGCCAGCACGTGAAGCGCGATGAAAAAATAGAACAGGGCGGTCCACGCTGCCCGTGTTCAGGCTCCGCCAGGAGCCCATGCAGAAGCAGACGCAGGCCGCCCCTAAACGGGGCGCCCTGACATCTGCGGTCTGCTTCAATTCTGGCGGATTCGAACACGCCGCAGAAAACTGGCGCTACGGTTGTCTCTACCGGGCGGTCTCGGCCCGTGACGTTGCTCCAAAACTACATCAAGAAGTTTTCGCCCGACCTCAACGTTGAGGCCAGTGCTTCTTGTGTACGAAGTCTACCCGACTGCGCGACAGCGTCCAGACGACGCGGCGCGGTCATTTCCTTGAAAGGAGTTCACATGTTACTGCATCCGAAGAACCTGAAGACTCATGTGGCCGCGAGCAATCGCGGTCGTTACGCACTGGACACGATCGCGCTGACCAGGAGGGGCTCCGTCAGCACAGACGGCCGTTTGGTGTTGTTTGTGCCGTATCCTGACGCGAAGCCGGCGGATGCGCCGTCCATTCCCGGCGTTAACGTGGCGTCGCCCACGCCCGATCAGCCGGTGCTGGTTCGCACCGCCGATGCTGCTCGCGCCGCCGCAATGGTGGGCAAGGGAAAGCGCGGTTACGGGTCGCCCTGGACTGAGCTGATTCAGGCCGAGATCAAAGGCGACAAGATTGCTTTCGGCGCGACGGACCTTTCTTCGCCCCAGGTGATGACGGTCGGGCGTGACGAGGGTGCGTGGCCGAACGTCGGGTCGTTCCTGCCCGACATGAGCAAGGCCTCCGTGATCACGCTGGACCTCGACAACACGTTGAAGGCGCTCAAGACCTTGCGCGCCGCCAGCAACGATCAGGAAGTCACCGTTCGCGTCCTGACCGATAAAGAAGGCGTCAGCTTTTCGACGCGTGACGGCACGGCACTTTTCTTGATGCCAGTCGTCGTTAAGGCGCCTGAAGACCACTGCCCGGACAATCTGACGGCGTTCAAGGATCAGCCGGCACCGGTGGCTGTCGCCGCGCCGACGACTGTAACGCCGGATACACCTGCCTCACCCGCCACCGAACCGCCAACTGCAAGTGAGGGCACGGAGGGCGAACTTGCTGAATGGCCGGACGAGGACGAAGAGGGCGACTCGGATGATTACGCTGACGGCGAGGAGTACGAAGACGACGGCCCGATTGAAAGCGAGATGGAAGACGCCGCCGAAGTGCTCGCCAAGGCCGAAGCGCAAACGCCTGAACGGATCGAAGCTGCGCCGCCGGAATCCGTGAACGTTCAGGAGACGGCGGTAGCCGGTGCCGAAGGGTCCGCTCAGGCTGTCGCTGAACCGAATGTTGCGACCACGCCCATTACGGTCGAGGTGGCTACACCCAGCATCCCGGCAACGCCAAGCCAGCCGGCCGTTTCGGAACCTGTCACGGAATCCGCAACGGCTGCGGCGGTGCATAACGAACCCGTTGCGGCGGGCGTCTAGCACCGGCGTTCCGATGTTCCGTTTCAACACATAGCACCGGCAATGGGCCGGTGCGTTTTCGTTTTTTCATCTATGGGGGCGGTCTCGGCCGCCCCCGTTTTATTTTGGAGCGCACATGATCAAACTTTCCGCTGCTTATGGCGCGAAGATTCCAGGCCCCAAGGAGTTCAGCAGTGAAAGCTACCACGCCAGTGCTGAGATTGAGCTTGCCGGGACCGCCGACGGCGAGGGCCTGAAAGCGGCGCTCAGCCTTCTGTGGGAAGACCTCAAGAGCGCCGTCGACGGCCAGATTGCGGGCAAAGCAGTGACAGCGAGGCCCGCGGTCGTTTCGGCGGCGCCTGCGGGGTCGAACGGCCATTCTTCCCACACCCATGCCCCCGTAGCTCACACCAATCCCGCTTACAACGCGCAGCCTGCCGCCACACCGGTGAATCGCATCGCCGGTGATCGGGGCGGCGATCCGCCGGCGTCGAAGAAACAAATCGGCTTCCTGTTGTCGCTTTGTCGCAGGCACAAGAATTTTTCCGCCGAACAATGCCGCACTTGGCTTCAGGCCGAACACGGCTTGAAGCTGAACCAGTTGACCAAATCCGAAGCGGGGCAAGTCATCGACCAGCTTCAGGGCAAATAACCGCATTCAATTCTGCCCGGCCCGGTCAACACGACGGGCCGGTTCTCTTTTCAAGGAGGACAAATGACTACACAAGTTTTGCCGGGCACGCGCACCAGCTACAGCAGGCTTTCAACTTGGTTGCGTTGCCCGCGAAAGTATCGGTACAGATACGTTGAGCAGGTTGAAGACGAACGCACGGCCCCGGCGCTCATTTTCGGGACGGCGATTCACGAAGCCTGCGAGGTATTCTTCCGTTCTCTGCCAAGCGGAAATCCCGTCAGCCTTGATGAAATGTTGGGGGTCTTCACACGCGCCTTGACCGACAACGCGGCCCTTGCCGAAGAACAGGGGGCGCCGGTGGCATGGGACGGAGGCTCGCTCAAGGAAATGCTGGCCAAGGGCGAGGCGATGCTGGCGGTGTTTCACCAGCAGGTTGACCGCAACATAAAAGTCGTCGGCACCGAAGTCGAGTTCGAGGTCGAGTTGTCACCCGGTCATTTTGTGCAGGGTGTGATCGACTTGATCCTCGATGATGGCGGCGGGCACTACCGTGTCGTGGATCTGAAAACTGCCGCCACAAGTTTTGCGGAAGATCGCATCCAGCACGACATGCAGCCGACCGTTTACATCGCGGCGGCTGAGCGAATTTTCCAAGCTCCCGGCCAGATCAATTTTGAGTTCTGGTTGTTGATGAAGACCAAGACGCCGGCGCTGAAGATCCTGCCCGTTGTCCGTGATGAGCGGGACCGGGCGGAGTTAATCCAAAGCATCAACGAAGTCGAAGAAGCTTGCATCCGCGGCGTGTATCCCCGCATCAGGGGTCATCACTGTTTCGGCTGCGAGTACGCCGACCGCTGTAATCGCGCATGAAACACAATTCCCAGCACCCATACTTTGGGTAGCCCCTGAATGGAGGAAGCCCATGCAAAACTGGTTCTTGTGGTCGATGACGGCGCTGTGGTTGGTGCTTGTTGGCGAGTTCGTCTGGTTCACTTGCTGGCTGTTGCTTGACCAGCGGCGCCATCGTCGAAAAGAGCAACTCACTTTGGGCGCGCCTGACGGTGCGCCCTGTTCCGTTGAGGAGGTACTGAATGAAAACAATCCTGATTCTGCTGTCAGTAGTTTTGGCAACGCTGACGGCCTGCACACCGAAACAAACGGATTTACCCCAGGCGAGGTCGGCGCCGAAGCCGACAGCGCCGCCTCGCACTTGGTCGAATCCAGCCCTGCAGCGGGCGGCGCTGCAAATGCGTGAGGTAGTGAATGAAGAACTCGCCGCGTCACGCAAGATTCTGGGTGACCGGGATGAGAAGGTCGCGGCGTTCATTGACGCCGCTTCGGACCCGGTGCTCCTGCTGCAATCGCTGTCATCCCGACTTGGGGTGTTCATTTCCCGCGATGAATTCGAGGGCGAAATGCAGCGCCGCTTCGAGTCCGACGTGTTGTCCGGCAACGACATTGAGGCGGAGTTGAACGCCTGCGCTGCAAGAGTTCGTGGCCGTTGGCAAAAAATTCTTGATGGCCTTGCTGACGAACTGAAGTCTACGGACACCAAATTGCCGCAAGAGGTTCGCGGCTCTTTACAGACACCCGCGCTTGCGTTCAACTCGACCGTCACGCTCCCTGCCATTCAGCGTCAACTCCAGCGAGCCGCCGTACTTGCGGGATCATTCGCGTTAGCACCCGGCCTCGCCGGGGCCAGCGTGAAACTACTGTCGCTAGTCTTTGATGCCGGCAAGTGGTTATCCCGTTGGTCTTCGGTGCTCAAGGCCGGCACGGAAATCGTATTCACCATCATGCTCGACCAGACCGCGGAATCGACGCATGGACTGCGTGAAGGTGCCAAGGCGCAAACCAAACAACTCATCACGCAGACCCTCGACGATGTCTTCGCCGAAACATCATCGCAGTGGAACTCGACCCTTGATGAGATCCTCGCTCAATTCGCCTCGGCAGCGAAGGGCGGTGGCCAATGAACAGAACGCTCGTCTTGCCTTCAGCTTTTCCGCCACGACCAACGCTCTATGTGCTGCTGTTGTTGGCCGCTTCGGCAAATCCCGTGTTCGCAGGCCCCACCGTCCGGCTGGTTGCCGCCAAAGAAGCCGAGGTTGCAGACGTTCGTGCCGTGCGAGCTTCAGGAGCACCTAAGGCCAGCCGCAAGGCGACGGTTCCCGCCACCGTGACCTGGGTGCGTTCCGAACCCAAGTACACGGTCTTTGACGACACGAGCAGCCTGATTTGGCGCAATAAGGGAACTCTCGCGCTCGGCACCGCCGGGTATATCGCCGCAACCCAGCCGGAGGAAACTCTCGATGGGTTGGCAAATCTGGTTCACGGCTCACCCGATCCCGCTTCCGCAGAATCAAAGGACCGCAATAACCACTCCGAAGGTTTGCTTAGCGGAGCCACGATGCTGGGCTGGCTACTTCAGAGCACCGCGCCATACGCCATTGCGGTGTTGGCCGGCGTGCTGGTGCTGCCTTTGCTTAGACTGCTGCTTGGTGCGCGAGCCAAATAGCTGCCGATGCCCAAATCAAGAACGAGCTGGCACCTCGTTCTTTTTAGTTCGACCGTCGCGGAAACCCCTTCAGCGACAAAGAGCAATCAAGGTGATTTGCCAAGCTCGCCGGTGTGGGTTTCTTCCCTTCGACGTTTTGCTGCAGCGTGCATGCGCTCTAGATCTTCCCTAAGGCGCCGTTTTGCTTCCTCCTCTTCCGTCTCAATGGGCCGCATGAATGCCGGACGCGGTGCGGCGGGAACTGTCTCCGAGGCCGGTGGGACGCTGCTCGGAGTCGGGACACCGGCCACGACAACGGGACCTCTTGGCCAAGGTGAGCCATCGGCCGGAGCATGTTGTAAGGCATCCTCCCGAAGGGCGCGCAACTCGTCGCGTCGTTTTGCGTCAGCGCGGCTCCACCACGGCTTCAACCCTACGGGATTTCGTTCGTAAGCTTTGTGGGCGGCATCTCTCGCCGCGTCGGAGCGGTAATGGGACTTGGCTTGCTGTTCTTCAAGCTGCTTCAGTTCGATCCCTTCAGGGGAGCGATCGAACGCTTCACCGACCTCCAATTGATAAAGCTCGCGCTCTTTGCGCATTGCGGACTCATGCCATCCGACCACCTGGGTCAACGTGTTGTTTGTTTGGTCGTTGAACGGAGCTTTGTTGGCCTCGTCAATGTCAAAGCAGCGGTCGAGTAGATAGCTCGCCGCCTTGAACTGGACCGAAGCTTTGACCTTAGGTGCCGTTGCCAGCCGAATGACGGAGTTGAGCGCATCGCGGAACACGGCACCAAAGGCCAGCATTCGTTCAGTGGCCAGCGCCTTCATGCCCGCGTGATAGGCGGCGTTGAAATACTTGTCGGCATAGAGCCAAGCCTGAATACGGTTGCGATGGACACCTGCACGCCGCGCCGCCTCCAGCTGCGATTTGCCCTCAAGTAACACCAATAGAGCCACGGTCTGCTTTGGCGTCAGTCCGTCGAGACACTCCGGTGCCATGTCACCGGCATCAGCCGTTGGACAGCCCCGCCTCGCAGCCTGAACCCCACGTTTGATGGTCCGCTGACCCACGGCCGCACCTCGCTTAGATCTTTCAATTATGGCGACGGTGGAGTCGCTTCGGCCGAAAGAGTGCAAAACAGTGCAGTTTTCGAAAAACGAAGGCCGGGGTAAGTCGCGGACTCCGGTTTGATTCCAAGTGAACGCGAGGAGGCCAACGAGTCGAACAGCGGCGAAAACTGAACGCAAATCGATCGTTTGGGGTCGGACAAAGGGTCGGACACGACCCTTTACAAATCCAAAACCTCAAACAAGACACTCCATTGAACTGGCTCTGTAGAGCCTATTAGATGGATGGCAGGGGCGGGTGGACTCGAACCATCAACCTCGTGATTAACAGTCACGCGCTCTACCAATTGAGCTACACCCCTGTGTGCTCTTGCTTGCGGCGAACGTCGCATCTCTGTGTCGGCCTTCGCTCGGCGTGGATTGAACCACGCGGTCGCCCGGCCTCCTTGAGCTGCTCGTTCGGCGCTGCGCAATAGCGGATTAATTCAATGTCGATCTCCGTACCAAAAACAATCGCGCCCCGCTGTAGGCGGGGCGCGTTCAGTTCAATCTCTGCTTCCGATCAAACCGTCCACGTCCGCGCCGAGAGCGCGTTATTATTCAGACGGTTATTATTTCGCAGCGACATGTTCGTTCCCAAAAGTGCCACCAACACTAGTACCCCATAAACCGGGCATCGTCCAACGGAATTCCCGAATTTCCCAATTACGCCAGCCCGGGTTTGCGCGGCTTCAGCACAAACCACAGCACGAAGAGCCCGATGACCGTCACAACCACTCCGACGGCGCCAAACAGGATGCCGAAGAACAGGCTCGCTACCGGCCCGTTGTCGCTTGTTGTCAGCAGAACGAAGCCGCTCGAGAGCTCGATGTTTCGGCCATGGTTGCTGAACTTCGCGCGAGACCGGAAGTAATCGCCGACCTGCTCGCGCTCTGAACGGAAGGCGACGTGCCCGCGGATGCGCGGGCCGAAATCGGCCGAGCCGTCATAGCCCACGTCCATCATCTTGAATTCCGGGTCGCGCCGTCCGTAGGAATGCCGCGAGGATTCGATCAGCACAAAGGCCCGCACAGGCCCCGTGTCATCTTCGGAACGCAGCAGCGGCTGGAAGTAGCCGGACCAATACTCGGTGTACGGGTGTTTGCCGCCGTGGTGCTCGTCCCAATAGGCTTTGACGGCAAGGCGCGTATTGACGTGAAAGTCGCTCAGGATCACGCGGTCAGACGTGCTGCCGTTGCGCACGAACTCGTCGTAGGGCATGGCTTGCGGCTGGTTGGTGAAGTCGAAGAAGCCCTTGAGGCCAAGGGCGAGCAGCACCGCGCCAAACGCCACGAGGCCCGCCGCCCATAACAACGCGCCCATCCGGTCACGTAATTTCTCAGCTCGCGGCCGTGGCATGGGACCGCCTCGCGTTACGCTTCCTTCAGCGCCTTGAGCAGGTCTTCGCAGGCCTTGCGGCCGTCGGCATAAACCATGCGCACGTTGTCTTTTTCAAACAGTTCGTTCTTGACGCCGGCAAAGCCTGCGCCCAGCGAACGCTTGATAACAAAGACCGAACGGGCTTCTTCGACGTTCAGAACCGGCATGCCATAAAGCGGCGACGCCTTGTTGTCCTTGGCGGCGGGGTTCACCACGTCGTTGGCGCCGATCACGATGGCGACATCGGTGTTCTTGAAGTCGTTGTTGATGGCGTCCATCTCAAGCAACTGGTCGTAGGGCACATTGGCCTCGGCCAGCAGCACGTTCATGTGGCCGGGCATGCGGCCGGCGACCGGGTGAATGGCATAACGCATCTGGCAGCCGCGTTTGCTCATGGCATCGGCGAGTTCGCGCACGGCGTGCTGGGCCTGGGCGACGGCCATGCCGTAACCGGGGATGATGATGCAGCTCTGCGCGTCGGCCAGCACCATCGCGGCTTCCTCGACGTCGCAACTTTTGACGTTCTTGTAGCCGTCGTCCTTCTTGTCGCCCGCGCCCGCGGCGGGCTCAGCGCCGAAGCCGCCGAACATGACGTTCATCAGTGAGCGGTTCATCGCCTTGCACATGATCTGCGTCAGGATGATGCCCGACGCGCCGACCAGCGAGCCCGATACAATCAGGACCGGCGAATTGATCGTGAAGCCGGTCAGCGCCGCAGCTACGCCCGAATAACTGTTCAGCAGCGAAATAACGACGGGCATGTCGCCGCCGCCGATGGGGATAACCAGCATGATGCCCAGCAAGAGCGCCATCAGCGAAACGATGATGACGAAGGTGAGGTTGAGAGCCATGCTGCCCGGGCCCCAGACCGCAAGCACCGAAAGCGCCAGCGGCACAAGCAGCAGCATGCCGTTGATGACATGTCGCAGGGGCACGAGGATCGGCTTGCCCGACATTTTCTCGGACAGCTTGAGGAAGGCGACGATGCTGCCGGTAAAGGTGACCGCGCCGACGAGGATGGCGAGCATCAGGTTGATGCCGTTGAAGCCGCCCATCATTTTATCGAGGTTGGTCACGACGATGTCGAAGAGTCCCTTTTTCTCGCTCGTGGCCTGCGCCTCGACATACTGAAAGTACGAGGCGATGCCGACGAACATCGAGGCCAGGCCGCCGAAGCCATTGAGCAGCGCCACCATCTCGGGCATCTGCGTCATCTTGACCTTCAGCGCCATAACCAGGCCCACAAGCGAACCCACGCCCAGACCGATGATGATGTAAATGAAATCCATCTGGCCTTCGTGCACGAGCTGCGAAACGACGGCCAGCAGCATCGCCACGGCCGCCATGCCGTTGCCCGAACGCGCCGTCTTCACCTTGCCCAGGCGCATGATCGCGACCATGAACAGGATTACCGACAGGATGAATCCGAAGTCCGCGGCCAGGTGGTTCCACGGCTGGTCGCCGATCATGAACGGGCCCTGTGCGGCGGCATCGGCATCTGAGGCAAGGAAGGTCACGGTGGTTTCTCTGGTAAATCAACACGAAATACACAAGGCGCGTTCGCGGCGGCTACGTCTTCTTCTTGAACATGCCCATCATTTTCTCGGTCACGACGAAGCCGCCGACAACGTTGATCATGGCCAGCGCGCACGCGAGCATGCCAAACACCGTCGAGGTGCCAAAGGGCGCCTCGGGCGTAACCTTGGTGACCCACAGCGCGCCCAGGACGGTGATGCCCGAAATCGCGTTGCTGCCGGACATCAGCGGCGTGTGCAGCGTCGGCGGCACTTTCGAAATGAGCTGAAAGCCCGCAAAACACGCGAGCACGAACACGTAAAGTTCAAGGATGATGATGCCGGTCATTGGTAGTTCCTAAGCCTTCGCCGGTTCAGGAGCCTTCGGGGCTTCCGCCGGTTTGGGTTCTTCCTTTGGCACAAGCGGCGGCAGTTTCATCGCCTCACGCACTTTCGGATGCAGTACTTCGCCGGCATGGGTGATCAGGCCACCGGGGAAAGCTTGTCCGTCTTTGGTCTTGCCACCGCCAACGATGTCGTCCTTCAAATCCCACGCGAACACGCCCTTTTTCGTCGCGTCGCTAAGCACGTTCTGCACATTCTTGGCGTATTGCTCGCTGGCGTGCACCGGCAGCGTGTTGGCCAGCGCGAGTTCGCCGATGATCGTTACGCCGTTCTTCACGACCGTCTTGCCGGACTCGGTCAGTTCGCAGTTGCCGCCGCGCTCGGCGGCGAGGTCGACGATCACGCTGCCCGGACGCATGTTCTGCACGATTTCGGCGGCGATCAGCTTGGGCGCGGGGCGGTAGGGGATCAGCGCGGTCGTGATGATCGCGTCGGCGGCTATCAGATGTTCGCGCAGGACTTCGGCCTGCTTCTTCTTGAAATCTTCGGACTGCTCTTTGGCGTAGCCGCCGACGGCGCTGAGGTTCTCGTCGGTCTTGACCTCGATGTACACCGCACCCAGCGACTGCACTTGTTCTTTGACCTCGGGGCGTACGTCGCTGACTTCGACGATTGCGCCCAGGCGCTTGGCCGTAGCAATCGCCTGAAGGCCCGCCACGCCCGCCCCAATAATAACGATCTTCGCCGGGCGAAGCGTGCCCGCCGCGGTCATCTGCATCGGCAGAATCTTGGGCAAATTCGCCGCCGCAAGCAGCACCGCCTTGTAACCCGCGAGGCTGGCCTGGCTGGTGAGAGCGTCGTCTTTTTGCGCGCGCGTGGTGCGCGGCACGGCGTCCATGGCAAAGGCGCTGATCTTGCGCGCGGCCAACGTCTCGACGAGCCGCAGGTTGTCAAAGGCCCAGATGAAGCTGATGACCGTCGCGCCTTCCTTCATCTGGCGCACGGCGTCTTCGCTCGGCACGTTGAACTGAGCGACGATGTCGGCCGTACCCCAGCCCTTGGCGGCCTCGGGCTCGATGGTCGCGCCCGCGTCGATGTATTCCTGGTCGGGATAAAACGCGCCAAGCCCGGCTCCGAGCTGCACGCTGACAGCGTGGCCGTCCTTGACCAGCTTTTTGACCGTATCGGGCGTTGCGGCGACGCGGCGCTCACCGGCTGTGGTTTCTTTGGGGATAAAAATCGTTGCCATGCTCTGAACCTATGTCTTGCGCAGGAATGGGCTTGTATCAAAGCGACCGGGCAAGGGCCAGACCCAGCCGCCGGCGGTGATTCAGTTTGGCGCCGCTCGGCGCGCCTTAAACGCCAACATCCCCGTCGGCGGCGGGGTAATAAACTGCGGCGATTGAAGGTCTCGTAGGCACTCGCGGTAGCGTAGCCTGCTTTTGCAGGGACACGCGGCAGCGTGTCATTGCACTTTTTATGGGCCCTGGGGCGATTGCTGGGCGTCGATTTCGAGCTGTTTGCGGCCCTGTTTGCCAAGGCCCGGCAGCACGCCCAGCCGCACGATCGCTTCTTCAATGATGTCGTCGATGCGGTCCAGCGCGT
>JADLAK010000093.1 GCA_020848275.1 Planctomycetota bacterium | reverse complement strand
TGACGGTCACCGATGACATCACGGTAGACACTACCTGGAACTTCTGGATCAGCCCGATCACGCTGGATCCCGCAGGCACGGGCGGAAACATTCGCGTGCGCAATGGAGCGACGCTGACGATTGACAGCAGCGCGGGCCCCGTAGACATCCTCTGGAACGAGGACTGCGACCTGCAGATCGGCGCGGCTTCCCTGTCGCAGCTTGGTTACCTGGTCATTAGTGCCTCCAGCGGGGCGATCTCGTTCAAGATCAAGACGGACGGTGACGTCCGGATCGACCAATTAGGCAGCATCAACTTCAGCACCGCCGCCGCGACGACCACATTCACCCGCTTTGACGGCACCCATACCTGGGGATCGTTGAACTTTGAGACAGGCCAGACGAGACAATCTGGTTTGAAGAATTGCGCCTTCAGTTACGGTGGTTCGGGCTTAGACGGCATTCTTGTCGTAGGGAGTTCTGCTTTCGTCCCGACGCTTGAAAATCTGTCCTACGACAACTGCACGACATCCGCGATCCGTATGGACGGCTACGGCATTAACGTGCTGAAGGAAAACAATGTCACGTTGCCGTTCAGCGTCACTAACACGAGCTACGTCTTCTATCTCAACGCCGTAATTTCTTCCGCGGCGATGATTCGCTTCCCGGACGTCACAACCCCGAATGATCCAGTGGTCCTCCTTGCTGGAACCGCTCAGGTTGGCGACGGAACGGTCTCGCATTGGCGTTTTGAGGACGGATACACCTTTAAGGTTTCCGGCGCAGCGCCGGTTCAGGTAGTCAGCGGTTCTGTCTGGGGAACGGCTGAATCCCGACCGGTGTTTGAGGCCTTCAGTCCTTCTGGTTACACGGACTGGATCGGGTTGGTTGATAACAGTGGGAATCCCAACGTGTTTGGCGATGTGGGCCCATTCGCGTTCATCGAAGTGCGCAACGCCTCGATCGGCTTCGATCTCAACAAAGGAACAAGCTATGTGCCCGAAGCCGGCGCGCAGACCAGATGGCGCTTCCCCGGCCTGATTGCCCGCAAGTGTGAAAAGGGCATCCACATTCGCACCAACATCGATACGGCCAATTCCAACGCCGGGTACACCACGCTTCTTGACGGTGCTGACGTCGGGTCGGCCTCGTCCGCGGACGAATGCGATTTGTATTGCGTGCACGCCGAGTATGGCCGCGCGATTTTGAGCGGCTGCCAGATCAAAGGCGCTGGGAGCAACGGGAAGGGCGTCGTAGTAGGCGACACAACCGAGACCAATACTCAGGATGTCACGTTGAGAGACTGCCGTATTACAGATGCTGGAGGATTAGTCGGCGTCCAGCACTTGGCCGTCAATGCCGGATCGACTTTGCTTGTTGAACGAAGCGTCATTGCCGGCTGGACCACCGGCCTTGTCTTCACCGGCCTTGGCCTCGGGAGTCGAGGTCTGACAGTCCGCCATTCGTTCTTAAGCGCGAGCGGTGGAACGAACTCCACGGGCATTGTCCTGGCGGGTTCAGGCGGGGAGGCTTGCAGTATTCTCATCGAAGACTGCACCATCGGCGGCGTATCGGGCGGCTCAACCCTCAATCGAGGCGTCCAATGTTCAACCCTGAACAACACCAGCACGACCTGCGTTTTCCGTCGGACCGTCTTTGATTCATGCACTGATGTCGGCGCCGATATCACGAGCGGTACCGAGGAGTTCACCTTCGAAGAGTGCCTGTTCTCGGCCAACGGCAACGGCGGCGCCAACGAGGGCGGCCTTCGCGATACGCGCGGGGCGGCGCATGTGGTCGCCCTTCATTGCACATTTGCCGGCAATAACCCCAATGGTGTCAGCGACACGAACGTCACGCAGTCCACCGTGGCGATGAGCTGCTACTGGAATGCCAGCAACGGGCCTGGCGGCGTTGGCGGGGGCAGCGGCGACGCCATCACCAGCAATGTCATGTTCGGCCCCTATCTGCCTCGTCCGTACTTCTCTTTCTGGCTCGGCGGCAGCCCGGCAAGCGCTTCAACTTGGGATGTGAGGGAGAGCTCAGGCGCGGATGCCGACAATCTCCACGTACAATCGAACACACCCTATCTTGCGTGGACGTTTGGCAGCGACTTTGCCGGTGACGTGCAGAGCGCCTATCACGTGCAGGTTTCAACAGACCCGCTTTTCGGAACTACGTCGTACGACAGCACCAAGATCGGTAGTTCAACCACTTTCGCCGTTAACAGCTCAGGTCTCACCGATGGTGGCATTTACCACGCACGCGTGCGCTTGTGGAACCAGGACGACCGCGCTGGACCGTGGCGCTACCTGACCTTCCGCCTGAACATGGCACCCGATGCACCCGGGGACACCGGTCGCCTGCCCGCTAATACCGGCAGCGCCGATGGCGACTCAACACCGCAACTGACTTGGCAGCGGCCTATCGATATGGACGAAGATCCACTGCATTTCAAGATCGACCTGGATACCAGCAACCTGTTCAACACAGGTAACCTGCGCACGATTAATACGGCGCAATCCTTGGGAACAAACGGGGCGTTTGAGTATTCGCTCGACGCCGGAGTCACTTGGTACGCAGTCCCAGCGGATGGTGTTTCTGCGGGACCGGCGATACTGCTTCGCCTGACATTGCCCTCGATTTATCCGAACAGTCTCGGCCAGTTGACCAATGGCGACTGGTACTGGCGGATCAGGACCAATGACGGCTTCGAAGACAGCCTTGCCTACTCAAGCCCTTTCAGCTTCTCGTTGACTACGGGCTACAACTTCTCTGGTACTTTGACCGGCAGTTCTCCCAATAACAGAACTGTCATCCTTTCCCGCAACGGATCGTCGCTTGGTTCAACGACGACCAGTCCGAGCGGAGCAGCTGACTTCACGTTTACCGGTATCACCGGCAGCCCGGACTTGGTACCAGGAGACATTCTTGTATTCCATCTGGACAACACGGCCGGTCAATTTGGCGCGACGCTGATCCAGTTCACCGGCCAGCATTTCATCCTTGCCGGGACTACCGATCTTGACCGCAAGGTGGACATTGAGCGCGACCACGTGATCGTTGAGCAGCGCCTCGTTGCGCCGATCACGAATGCGAACTTCGCGACCACCGATAACGGCGCGATGTGGACGGAGTCTTCGGCCGCCGTCACCTTCCACGCCACCAACACCGATATTGTTCGACTTCGCGGCCAGTGGAACATCTCGGCCAACGTCACCTGTTCAGCCACCGGCCAAGTTTTCAACGTCGCCACATCAGGATTCGCCAAAGTCTATTCTGCGACGTCGACCGTCACGTTGGCTGCCAGAACGCTGGATAACCTCGGTTCGATCGATCTGCTTGCCGGTGAAACCCTGACCGTTAAAGCCAACAGCATGTCCTCGGGCGTTCTTCGTTTGATCAATTCGACTTTCTCGTTTGATGACACGGCTAACCGGACGCTGACAGTCAACGCAGGCATTCTCGAGGCTCGCGGGGCTACGTTCAGCCACACCAATAGCTCATTCACCGGCTCGGTGATTATCGACAGCGCCACGGACGTCACTGCCGAGATGACGTGCGTTGATTCAACCTTCAGCCGCTGCGGCGTGGTCTTTGAGACCGATGGCATCAACGTCGCGTTCGACCGCAACTGCTTCACGACGAGCATCAACCTGCGCCACATTCATTGGAAATGCACGGACGGCCGTTCGATCTCAACGATGAACGGCATCCAATTCGACTACGCTTTTGGTGGCAGTGACGTCAACGTGGAGGCGGCATCCAACGCCATCGCACTCAACATGGTTGGCTGTGGCGGCATTCGTTACGGCGAAGGCTACGACAAGAACGGCGGTAGTGAGGGTGACTCGCTAGATAATCTTGTGCTTTGGGGCTTGGTGCCGCCAAAGGACGTGAAGCTGATCGTCGGTGAAGATCGCCTGCGTATCGAATGGACCGCGGACGACCAGGCCGACCTTTCTGGCGCGGGCTACAACATCTTCCGCACCACAAATCCTGCGGATGTTCCGCCCTGGGGAACTGCGTTGAACGGCGCTACGCCAATCACCAACGCCTACTACATCGACACCGGGCTGTCGTCGGCCACGACTTACTATTACTACGTCACCTGTGTGGATTCCAACCCGACGCCTGATGTTCAAAGTGGTGGCTCGGCGCGTGTCTCCGGAAAACCCACAGCGGCAACCATCATCCTGCTCTCGCCCGCCAGCGGCAAAGCCACGAGCATCGTGGCGCTGACCCTCGTCGGTAGCAAAACTCACTGGGAGACCTCGAATACTTCGGTTGGCATTACAGGCTCTGGCATCACGATCAACGACACCATCATCTTGAGCCCAACGCTGGCCTTGAGCGACCTCACGCTCTCCGGTGCAAGCACAGGCGCACGCACTGTCACGACGACCACCACCGTGTGGGGCCTTTACTCCGAAGCGCCACAGGGCACGTTCACCGTGGATGCCGACCCGGATCTCGTCAATCGCCCAAGCGTGACGTTCACCAACCCGTCCTCAGACGGCAATACCTCGGGGATATTCACAATTGGCCTGTCCTTCAACGCCAACAGTGGTGCGGGAATCAGCACCGGCACCGTTGAACTCATGGCTTCTCGTGACGTCACCGTGCAAAGCAGCAACCGTACCGCAGGAACCAACCTGGGCGCGATCGGCGGCTTCTGGGACACGCTGAATTCGACCACGGCGACCTGCAACGTCGGCCAGACCGCGGCGACCGAGCTTTTCGCTAACGGCGAGTACACGCTCTACGCCCGCATCGCCAATTCCAACGGCCTCTACTCGGAGTGGGTCTCGCGTCGGTTCTATGTCGAAGGCGCAAATGCCGCCGTCGCCAAGACCACCAATTTGCTAAAGCAGGGTGACAGCGGCGTCAACGTAACCGTTTCTGGCACGTCCCTCAATGCCGCACAGGCAGCCAGCTTTGGCAGCAGCATTACCGTGAACAGCGTCAGTGGCGGCGGCACGTCCCTGACCGTCAACGTCACCGTCGATCAACTCGCCGATTGCGGCCCCCGCACGTTCACCGTCAACAACGGCGCGGTCACTGGCATCATCGTCGTTGAGTATCCGACCAACATCCTGCCCACCACGACCAACGCTGAGCCCAGCCGAAACCCGGCCATCGGCGGAGTCAACGTGTTCCTGGTCAACGGTGCGTTCTTCAAGAGCGAGACCGACATCGCCACGCGCGGCCGCATGATGGGCATTTCGTGGTCGCGCTTCTACCGCAGCGACATCTCGTATAACGGCCCGTTAGGTAACAAGTGGGTCGGCCATTACTACCAGCGCGCGGCCTTTAGCGGCGGCAACGTCCTCTGGTGCACGCCTGACGGCCGTACCGAGACTTTCACGGCCAACGGCGGCAATTTCGATGCGCCTGCCGGCGTGTACGTCAAAGCCACGCGTGAAACGACGCATGGCACGATCACGCTGACTGACCGCCACGGTTTTACCTGCGTGTTCAACGCCCAGGGCAGGCTCTGGAAGTGCATTGACCGCAACGGCAACGCGTCGGTTTGCACGTACAACTATGCCGGTCAACTCACCACTATTACCGACGACCGTGCCAAGACCTACAACATCATCTACCACGCCCACGGCCGCGTCAGTGTCGTCCAGGACAAAGTCTGGAGCACTGGTTCGCCGCGCGAGGTTGAATACGAGTACGATTTCAACGGCGACCTGATCGAGCAAAAGGCGCCGATCACCGCGCGCTATAATGGGGCTACGCTGCCGCGCATCACTTACGGCTACCGTTACGATCTCGCCCACCGCCTCACGGCCTGCATCAATCCTCGCGAGTTCGCCCAGAGCAGCAATCCAACCGCGTACATGGAGAACCAGTACGAGAACGGCAAAGTCATCGCCCAGCGCCTCGGCGAGCCCGACCAGTGGATCTACATTCGCTACGATTTCCCGACTGTTCGCGTCATTGACCGTCGTGGCCTGCGCACTGATTACACGCTCGAAAGCGGTCGTGCCGTTACCGTTGCTCGCTTCACTGCATTCTGGAGCGTCGATACCGACGAGCCCATTAGCCATGCGACCGTCACCCAGATCGCCGATAAGGTACGCAACGGCAATCCCACCACCGATCCTGATTCCTTTAGCACCGCCTTCACCTACAATTCCAACCACGAAATCTTGACCGTCATCTATCCGCGCACCAACAAAGTCGCCTACACCTACCCGAGCAGTCCGACCGATCCTCTATCGGCTGGCAACGTCTTAACGATCACACGCAGCGACGAAACCCTTGGCGCGCTCGCAGACATCGTCCTAACGTACACTTACGAGTCCAAGTATCAGTTCGTCAAAACCGTCACTAGCCCGCGAGGCTACGCCACTACGGTCACGTACGACTACGAAGAGACCGCCGACGGCAGCGACAAAGCGGCTGGCAATCCCGTCGCGGTTACCTCGCCCAACATCACGCTTGGCCAATCCAGTACCCAATCCATCGTTACCCGAGCCACCTACAACCAATTCGGCCAGCCCGTCACCAGCGTCGACGGCGAGGGCAACATCAGCCTGATGCGTTACTACACCGGTGGCGCCAACGACGGTTTCGTCTACCAATCCGTCGCGGCCGCAGGCGCGCTCGACCTCACCAGCGAGTTCGCCTACGACAATGTCGGCAATCTCACATCCAGTTGGCCGCCGCGCGCTTATGAATCCGGCACGCGCAACGACAACTTCATGTCGAGCTACGAGGTCAACGAACTCAACCAGACCTGGCATACTACCGGCCCGCGCCTACGCCTTACGGGCACCGATCGAATGGACGTTTACCGCTATTTTGACGCCAACGTCAACGTCACCCATACTTGGCGCGAGTATGTCGATGACGCGGGCAACGAACCTACCGGACCCTCGGATGTGCTTGACCCGGCAACCTTTCCCAAAACCGCTACACCCATGGCTGCCACTTGGGTGGAATCCAATGCGGTCTATAACTTGCTCAATTACGCTACAGAACGCGCGGTCGATTCCGTCGCTGGCGCCACGGTCAGTCGTCTGACGAGCCAAACGCTCTACGATGCTAGTTACAACGTCCTGCAATCCATCTCGCCACTTGGCAATCGTTCGGCCACTGTCTATGACGAGCGCGACATGGTGTTTCACAGCATTGCGGGCGAAAACTCCGATGTGCGCGCGGTCTTCCAGTCCGACTACGATTCCAATGGCAACCTAGCCTTCTTCCGCGACGCTCTTGGCAACGCCACGGATTACGACTACGACGGTTTTGACCGCAACACCCGTGTAACAGATGCGGCGAGTCACTACCGCACCAGCATCTATGACGCCAACTCCAACGTCACGGAGTCCAATGCCTATAGTTCGGCCAACGCATTGCTTGCCCAGTCAGCGACGAGCTTCGACGAGATCGACCGGCCCTTCGAGTCCCGTCGCCTGGCGCTCGATCATCGCGGCGATCCCATCGGCGACGGCTTGGCCACGAACGTCAATCTGTTTGACCGAAACAGCCGCGTGACTAACTCCCGCGATGACAACGGGATCACATTCTATCGATTCTATGACGCCGCCAATCGCACGCTCTACTCCCGCGACAACGTCGGCAACGAAATTCATCCCACCTACAACCTCGACGGTGCCGTCACCCGTACGGAATTCCGAGAGGTCAACGGCCTCACCAACGTCCAGGAGATCAGCCACGATGAAACGGACTTCGACTTCCTCAACCGTCGCCTGAGATATAGGGATCAGCGCTATAACGTCAGCACACGCGATACCGAAGTTGAATGGAAGTACGACGGCTGGGGCCAGGTGACTAAGACTACGGACGCCGCGAATGCCGAAGTTGCGATGACTTACGACCTGCTTTCGCGTAACATTCGTACCGCGCGCATGCCCGACCCCATGGATGCCACACGCGATATCGTCACAGATATGGCCTATGACGACGACTCGCGCGTGGTCCGTCGCAGCATCTGCGAGGATCCCACAACGTTCATGGTCTGGCAGGATACGGACTACATTTATGACGAGCGTTCGCGCATCGCGACATTGCGCCGCCCTGACGGCGACATCTGGAACTATTTCTACGATGCCAACAGCAACCGCCTCGGCTGGCTGGACCCCTTGGGTACGCGCGTTACCGATAGCTTCGACAATCGCAACTTGATCGCTTATCGCCAGATTGAGCGCGGCACTGGCATCAAAGGCGCAACCGGTGAGAGTTATGACTTCGACGCCTTGGGCCGCCTCACCTCCTGCTCCAACTATGATGGCGACCGGCTGCTCACATCTTCGGCTTTCACGTATGGAACATTAAGTTGGGCTGAATCCCTCAACCAAGTGATGACGAATTCCAACGGTGGCATCCATGCTTCAATCACGGGGGCCGAGTATGACGCCACGGGATTCTGCACTGCGAACTTTTACGAAGACGGCCACACGTTGCGGCACTATCCGGACGCCTTGAACCGGCTCGGCGCCACTGTGGAGGAAACGGACGGCGCACTAATCGCCTCATACACCTACGCGGGTGCCAATCGCCTGATCCAGCGCACTTTCGGCAACGGTGTAAAGACAACCTGGGAGTACGAAGCCTCTGGTTGCGGCTGTGGCGGTTTCAGTGGCCTATGCGAACGCGTTGAGCACTCTCGTGACGGCGAGGTTCTGATTGCCAATGACCGCCGTTACGATGTTGTGGCCAACGTAACCGCCGAACGCCGCGAGCACTTTGGCAATCTCGGGAACGTTTATCGCCACGACCAAACCTATCGCCTGACCTCGACGTTCAACAGCGTGGACCTCAGCGGGTCGAACCTGGCCACTTACGCTGATCCAACGAACACACCTTCAAGCTTTGCCATCAAACGGGCCTACAATCTGGACACTCGCGGTAACCGCAGCGGAAGTTCGGCCGTAAGCGAGACAGATGATTCGTCGAACACGATCTACAACACTTCGTTCAATGTCAGTGCGGACAAGAACAATCTGTATTCGAGCGTGGATGGCAATGCGTTTACGTATGACGCTGCTGAGCAGATGACCCACGATCCGACCACGGGGCTCTACCACGCCTACGACTACAAGGGGCAGCTGATCCTGACTGACGACGACGTCAATTTCCCGTCGGCTGAACGCAGATACGTCTACGACAACTTCGGCCGGCTCAAGGTCGAGGAGCGCTGGATCAACGAAGAACCCGAGCTGGAGAACGTCACCTACACCTGCCACGACTCCAATTGCACCACGTGCGGACCGTGCAACGCGGCCTCACCCCCGGAGGGTACAGCCGAAACTGAAGGCGGCGGCGGTGCAGGCGAAGGTGGGCCCATCGAATCCACTGTTATGCCAGTGCCGGGTAACGATGGTTCGGTGCCCGCCACGCCGTCGCCTCAACATCCTGCACAGGCTGTTCCGTTGCCGCCGGGTCAGCCCGCAGGTAATACCACGGTGGCTGAGCGCATTCAGGACTTCGTCAAAGGTGTGGCCGAGACGATCTTCCGACTGCGCAATCAGCTTGGCAGCGTGATGGGCAAGACCGGCGCCAACGGCGCACTTGAGCAAGTCTGCGATACCGACGAAAACGGCACGCCGCACGATTATCCCGTGGCTACCGAAATCAGGAAGGAAGATATCACCAGCGTGCAGGCCAATTCACCCGTAAGCGGCCAGACCACGATTACCACCTCGGCCACGCTCGTCGCCAATGCTTTCGTCGGCCTTGAGTTCAACGTATCTACTCCAACGGGCATCCAGCTTGGCCGCGGGATAAGCAACACCACCAGCGCGATCATTATCTCCGATGTAGGCAGCGGCGTGGCCAACGCTCTTGGGGCGGGCAATCCGGCAAACTACCACGCGCTTCTTTACGGCTTCTGCACGGCTGTTATCGGCAACGATAGCGGCAGCGTGACTGGCACCTCGACCTATGACGCGTTGACGCACAGGACGCAGGTGCCCTGCGCCGACCTCGGCGGCTCGCCAAGCGCCTACATCGGCTACTGGGCCAGCTTCAACGGCGGGCCGCATATGCAGATCGTGGACGGTAGCGGTATCAACCTGTACATCGCCGGCAATTTCACTGCGGTAACTGGCGTGAGCGCGACCGTCAGCATCAATCAGCATCCGCAAAGCACCGGCGGGCAATTGGCGCAGGCGCCGACTTTTGTGCCCGGCGGGGGCGAAATTCCCGACCGCACCGAAGTAGACGTGACCGGCGGCGTGTTTGCCGCGTACATGATTGGCTGGCAGGTGCAGCTCAATCCCAAACAGCCCGCTACCCGCACAATAACTGCTGTAAGCGGCAACCTGCTGTACTTTGACGGCAACGGCCAGAACCTCGGGGTTACAGGAGATTTCGTCCGTATCTTCGCACCGCCAGGCGTACAGGGCGACGCCAACGGCGCGAACTGGGGCGACCAGCACTGCGACGTGAGATATTGCTGCAGCACGAGCTTTACTTGGGCGGGCTATCGCTATCTTTCGCCAGTTGCAGGCTTCGTCGCCGACCACACCGGCAGCGGCTTTGGCATCCACGGTCGGCAGAGTGCCGACGTCAACATGATGGGCAGCTACCACTGCTGGAACCGCGTTTACTCGCCTTACCTCGGCCGCTGGATCACTCCTGACCCGCTCTCATCCCCTTGGTGGAATTTGTGGGATTACTGCGAAAGTAATCCGATATCAATCGTTGATGCTTCGGGGCTTGGAAAGAAGTGCAAATACATTGTGTACGATTCAGAAGACAAAAATCTCAGCCCTGGATGGCAGGCTGCGGCAACTGCAGCAGCACTTGGACAGCCTGGTACAGGTGCCATGGGAGCGTCAACTTGGGAAGATGCTTGGGCTAAGCTCCAGAAGGCATGCAAAGCAGATGGGTGTGATTGTATCGAGTCAATAGAATTTTGGGGCCACGGTTGCTCTGGAAGCCCACGAATGGGGAAGACTGCATTGAACCTCGACAACCCGCAAGCTGATGACTCAAAGGAATTCTCGTACATCCAAGCAATGATGTGTAAAGATTCGAAGGTGTACTTTGCGATGTGTGAGGTTGCGCAGGGTGCGAAGGGGAAAGCTTTTATGAAGAAGGCCGCTGATCGTTTTGGCACTAAAGTGATCGCACACACACACTTTATTGGCCCAATCAACCAACCCGGAAAAGTTAGTCTCGAAGAGGGAGAAACACCCAGTTGGGACAGTGACGCCGGCAAGGACGCGTGGATTGATCAGCTTGGCAAAGTTCACGAGACAGGCCGCAAAGAACGCGAAGACGAAGACTTACCCGTCTTGGGCCCATTTGGTCCTGGCGGGGTTTTGGGTAAGAAAAAAGTCAAAGAAGGCGATAAAACTAAGACAAAATACAACACAAGCAAAGACAAAGGATCTGGCGAGGACAAGGCTGAAACCAAGGGAGCTGACAAGTCCAATAAAGGAGAATAACGTCCTGTCCTTCCACTGGAAGACCATATGAAAAGATCCTCGAAATTAGTCCTTGTATTAATCGCTCTGGTGACGGTAGGCGTAACTTGCTTGCTGTTATGGAACAATCGTCAACCCGAAAATCGGGAACAGAGGGAAGCACTTCTGAAGTTCAGACATTTAATAAACGAAGACATTGTGAGTGACGTAATAGTTCGGAATGCGCCGGAACCAAACAGCAAAGGCATGCCAATGCCAGGGCTCATAAGAGAAGCCTTTGTGTCGATGCTCTCCCAAGTGGTAAATGCATCGGAAACACAGTCAGGAACCCTTCCGGCCGGATTTGAACTGACGCTTACGTTCGCATCGTCCAAGGACATTCGTACTGTCGTCGTTTCCGGTACCGGGGGCTACATCAGCATAAGCCATGATCACGGCCCCTGGATGGACAGGTCAAATGACGCACTATTTGACTTGTGCGTGTTGGCATACCACGTTCGATTTGACGAGAAAGGCCAAAACGTGGTCAAAGTGCCCGAGAAGGATAGTATCGCTGCTGGAGCTGTATTGGATGCTATTCGACGTCTGAAGGTAAAAGAGAATTTGATTCCTGCTGCAAATCGAGAAGGTATCCATTCGATTGTTCTTCAAATTGAAAAAGAGATTGGCCAAGAAACTAAATAATATGGCAATCTTGCGTTATTGTTAGTTTGGAGGGCTTTATGCCGCTCCCTATTCTGCTCTCATCCGGATAACAGCCACCCTCAAGAGCGTCAACGTGGCGCTCAAAAGGGGGGCAATCATGGCAAACGAAGCACCGCAGGATGACGTTCAGCCTTGGACCACCAGTGCCGCGTCGCCCTTGTTCAAACCTCAAACTCAATGGCCAGCGGCTGGCGCACATAGCACCCGATCACGGTCAAAGGCGTGCCTACGACCAGTTGCCTGGCAACAAAGCCTGCCATCTCTTCCTTGCTGGCCACGCTCCGCACCAATGGCTTGTCGTCGGTCTTGATCACGACCAGGTACGCGTCCATCGCCTTCAACCCGCGAGCGGCCTTCGCAGCCACTCGATCCGCGGTACGCCGTCCAGTCTTCCGACGCCGAGCGACGCGACGGCCTTTGGCACGCACACCAGATGTGCCCTTAACTTGCTTTCGTGGGCGTCCTCTGCGCGCGACCCTCCCGCCTGCCGCGACAAACGCTTCTCGCAACTTCTGATAATAGAGCCTCGACCCGAACTTCTCGTGGATTTTCGTCCCTACCGCCTTCACCGTGAGGCCAGGTTCCGCCTTCAACACCTCGGCCACATACTCGACCTTCTTCTTGGCCATCGCAATCGACTTCGCATCCCGTCCCATTGCTCGCTCCAATGTGTTGATGCCTGTCTAAGTAATTACCGCTGGGATGCCACCGCAAAAGTACAGTGCGACCTACGGCCATTTTGTCCGGTCAAGGAGGGCCATGAAGTTCCGTTTCCGCTTATAATCGGCCCTGACCTCGGCCAAGTACTCCTCAAAATCTGAATTTCGTTCACGGCGGGCGCACAGTAAGGCCATCCTCCGCATCAGGTCGCGTGCATAGCGGTAATTTCGATTCGACCCGTGCTGCAGCACATCCGACACGAGACGCTCATATATCTTGAGGGCTTCAACCGGAACGGTCGGCGCGCAGGCCTCAGCCAACCGCGATAGCGCCTGCCAGTCACAGGGGCCGGCCTTGGCCTCGGCGAGGGCGGTGTCGATGTCGCCTTCGTGTATGAGCATCTCCACGAGCAGGGCTCGCTTGCACGGCACTTCCCACTCCGACCCTGCGTGAGCGGCGGCAAGGAGGCCGCGGACGTGACCAACGACCTTGTCACGCCAAAGCAGCCATTCGCCGGGGGCTTTGACAAACTCGCGCAACCTCAGAAACGCCTGCATATCGGGCTGTTGTGTGAAGCTGGTCCAAATTACTTTGATCGCTTCGTCGTGTTTTCCGGCCCTTTCGAGTTCTTCGGCCAACAGGTTCCCAAGCCCCTCGCCCTTGAACGCGGCTGCGCCTTTCCGCGCCCACGCCAAGGCCTGCGTGTAATCCTCGCGCTCACGGGCCATCTCGACGAGTTCCCAATAGGCATCGGGAGTCGACAGGTCTCGGGCTCGAACGTCGGCCTGGGCGTCGAAGTCACCCTTGCGGCGCGCAATCGCGGCCATGATGCGCATGATATTTTCGCGATACGGATAGGGGTCGTCAGGATCAGGACTTTCCAAGTCGTTGTCATTTCGGATTGCGTCGAGCGTCGGTACCCGCGCCCATTCCTGCCGGGCAAGACGGCAGTATTCGTCGTCGCCGGCCTCGCCGAGCACATCGGCGTACTTCGCCGCAGCGTCTATAAATTCGCCGTATTCGCTGTGGAGTTCGAGTTCGAGCAATGTTGCGGCCAATTTCATCGGGTCGGGCTTTGCGACCTCACTGGCGCGGTGATGGATCATTTCGATTCGTTCGATTACGCCGTTCAACTCCCCGTCGGAGTCGTCAACGTGCTCTACGGCCTGTTTGACGCGCTGCAGGGCGTGAACGCACAGGTCCATGACGCCTGCGGCGTTCATGGCAATGGCGTCTTCGAAGGACCCAAGCACGGCGTGAATTCCGTCCACGAATCCGCGACTGTCATCGAAATCAACGAAGCCCCGTGTCGCGGTCGCGCGGTCAATTTCAGCCCGCAAGTCGGGCAGCGCCTTTGGCTGGTGGGAGCGGGTTGCGGCCAAGTGGATTCGATTGAACAAGCGTTGGTCTTTCATGGCTTGCCCGAGGACTGTCTCTGCCAGCCAAGCCACAGGCTGCTTGTTCAGCCATTGCTGGATAGTCTCCGTCGATTTCGTATCGCCGCCTGAATTTCGCGACTTCCACGCGAGGCAAGCCGCGACCAGATGTTTGCAGAATCCACCCTCAACTCCAACGGGGCAGGAGCACTGGTAGGCAAGGTCGTCGTCCTCGACCCATGCGGCCACAGTGTATGTTTCGCCGCCCTTGACCGAGGCCTTGAAGCCTTCACCGAACGCCAGCAGACCGAAAACATGGCCGTCCGAGAAATAGACCTTGCCACGGTGAAAAGCCGCGTCACCCGCCCGTTCACGGATAGCTGCTTCAGCCAAGTGGTAGGCGAGGTAGGAGGGTGGTTTGGTCATGGCCGGCGTCGGGGACAATTGGACCCTTGCAGGGAACATCGTCGAGCGATCCGGCACAAGTAGCTTTTACGAAGTTGCAACTGTGCCGCAGTTTAGTTGGGATTAGGCAGCCGATCGCCCTTACTTGCAAAAGCGATTGAAACTGGTTGCCTCTTGGGGGAGCGCGCGAAGCGTCCGTTTAGGCCGTACGAGACTCCAGTTCACGGAGCCTGCCGGAGACACATGGCTGTTTACGCACCATCACCGTCACACCCGTACCGGGTTGCCATTCACGAGGCAGGTCACGCGGTGGCAGTGCTGAACTATCGAATTGGCGCTCACCGGAACGGCGTGTCCATTTTGCCGGAAGGCGAGACCGTGGGTCGGGCATGGCACCGGCCACTTCCTGAAACATTCAACCCAGAGTGGATGACAAAGGCGACCGAGATGACTTGTCGGCGTCGAGCCTGCGTTGCGCTTGCGGGATTCGCTGCCGAACAACTCGCCTTTGGCAATCGGATATGGCCGGTTGGGTGTCAACAAGATTTCGATTGGGCGACGAAGTTGATGGAGAAAGTCGCACAACACAACGCACTCGCCGACGCGTGGGTCAACCTCCTGCTGCTTGAGGCCAAGACAATCCTCGCGCTCCCGTGGCATTGGCGAACGACGAAGATGGTCGCGGAGATTCTGGTACAGCGAAAGCAGTTGAGATACGGACAAATTCGACGAATGCTGGCCGACGCACGGAAATCGGCCACATTTGAACGCGACCGGCCGCCGTTTCCACCGGAATCAACGGCGAAGGACTAACCAGAGGTCAGACTATCGTTCAACCCTAGCTCCTTCAGTCCTCTGCAAGCTCCGTCCAACTTGGCTTCGTTCGCCGCCGAGCCGCCTCGCATGGCCCTTCCGAAATCCTCGCCGGTGAAAGTTGAATGAATAAGTGGAGTAATTCGCCTGAAGCAGTCGCCAAGGCCGACAAAAGCCGTCAATTTTCGTGGCATAAGACTTTGGGAGTGCTCATAGGCGCCGTTTAGGGCCTACGATGCTCAAAATTCATTGTGGCGTCGGTCTTTGACCGGCGCCGTGTTCGTTTTTTCACCTGAAAGGAGGCTGAAAATGGTCATTTCTGAGGTCGAGACGCCACGTCCCGTAACCAGGACAATGGCGGGCGGACTGGCCGCCAAACCCGCACCGAGGCTCGGTGAACTGCTGGCGAGGCTGGAGGGTCTTTCAAAGGTACAGGAGGACAGGACCGTCCCGTCTGGCGATCTGTCGATGAACATCGACGGCACGCTGAGGGTTGGCCATCACGAGAGCTTTCCCGTCCGTGACCACGCCCTCGGCCAGGTGGCGGCCAAGCTGAGAATCCCGGCCAGTTACTTGCGGCGCTGTGATCCTGCCTTGCGGGCACAGAACGTGAACCGCTGGTTGGGGGACCTGCGCGGCGACGTCCTGCTGAGGTTTGAGGCGGGCGAGGTACGGGCCGTGCTCAGCCGCGCCTATGCCCCGATCAGTCACAACGACATCTTGGGCTGGCTGCGGAAGCGTCTGCACGATGAAACCCAAGTACGCTATGAGCTGAACGATGCCTACCTCGACCTGCAGGTCGTCAAAGGCACCCCCGTCGAAGGCATCGCCGATATCGACCGCGACCCGCTGCACAGGGGCCTGCACCTGCGTAACAGCGAGATCGGCATGGCCAAGGTGACGATCAGCGCGCTGGTGTACCGCACGATCTGCCTCAACGGGTTGTTGCTCGGGCACGGCAAGTGGGCCTATCAGCGGCGTCACGTCGGCACCAATCAGGTCGCTGAGAACGTCCGCGCCGCCTTTGAGAAGGCGCTGGACCTGTCGGCGCAGGCCGTGGGCAAGTTCGCCGGTACTCGGGGCGTCGTGATCGCCGAGCCGCTCAAGGCGCTCGCCAGGGTCGCCGAAAGGTACGAACTGACCGAAAGCGAGGCGCTGGCAACGCGCCACGCCTACAGCATCGAACCCGCCGAGTCGTTGTACGGGGTCATCAACGCCGTGACCCGCGCGGCCAACAGCAGTTCGCTAAGCGTCGACTCTCGCCACAAGCTGCAGACCCTCGGCGGCCGTCTGGTCGAACTGGCCCGCACTGGCCGCCGCTGGCTGGACTAACCCCAACTGTCGCAAAACCCGTTCTGCGAAAGGAAGCGCCATGGCGCGCAAAGCTGTCGTTTTGACCGCCAAGCAGGTGGCGGAATACCTGACCCACAAGGGTCTGCACTGCCCGTGGTGCGGCAGCGAGTGGCTCGATCCCTCGGGCCACACGTTCGAAGAAAACGATGTCGTCGTGCCGGTCCAATGCTGCACCTGCCGCCGCCACTGGAAGGACGTTTACCGGCTGGCCGACATCGTCATCCCATAACATCACAAAGGAGATTGCCATGAAACTTGACGTGAAGATCGAGAAGAACTCGATCCTCAAGAACATCACGCACTTCTTTTCCAAGGAAGATGCGTACATCCAGGAGTTGCTGCAAAACGCGCGGCGGGCGGAAGCTGCTCAAGTCCGCGTTGCGATCGACCTCAAGGCCTGCACGTTGACGGTGCAGGACGATGGTCACGGTGTCGCCGATCCTCAAAGCCTACTCGACATCGGCAAGTCCGAGTGGGCCGAGGGCATCAAGCAGGAGACGCCCGCCGGCATGGGCTTCTATTCCGTGTTCAAGCTGGGTGACAAGGCCAGCATCCGTTCGCGGCGATTTGAACTCGTGCTGGACATCAACGAGCTGCGTCGCGGCGGCCAGGCCCAGCTTGTTGAATCGTTGCCGGACCAGAAGGGCACAACGATCACTGTGCAATCCGACGCTGCGCGGATGCTTGATGGCCGCGACATCAACAAGGTCTCGATCGAGCATTTGACCGAACAATGGAAGAAGCACGCCGCGTTCATGCCGTTCACGACCGTCGTCGTGGTCAACGGCGAACAACAGACCGTCGTTCCTGCTTTCGATCCCCGCAAGCGGCCCGCTGACTGCCTGTTGCGGGTTGAGAAGCCTTGGGGCTACGTCGACGTGCTTGATGGCCACAACGTGTATGTCGAGCACCGCGACAAGTTGGTCTCGCAGGGCGTTGCGGTCTCGCTCAAGTCCCGGCTGAAAGTCTCGGACGTCGATGATGCACTGGCGTTTCGGGTTTTGTGCAGGCCGGGCACGGTCAACTTTACGTTGCCCGACCGCGACGACCTGATTGCAGATCGGCTGCTGAAAGACTTGGTCACCGACGTCCGCGCATCTCTTGTCGAGGGTGCGCTGACAGGCCTGCCGGCAATTGCCGATCCGGTGGCGCGGCGCAAGGTGGCGACGTTGGTCTACGCGTACGCCGAACATCGATCCGAAGAGTTGCCCGAAGACCTGCAATGGGTGGAGGTCACGCGTGGCGAGTACCACACCAAGATGAGCAAGGCGGAACTCTCGCGCATGATGTCGGAAGGCGCGGAAGTCTGCACGCAATCTTTTGACCGCGGCGAACTACTTGCGTTCATGCCCATCGATGTACTCGTGTTGCGCGAGGGCCGGGAAGAACGCTTCCGCCGCATGTTTCCGGCGGCTCGCGTCATCAAACGTGTCGAGCTGCATGTCGAGGCGGATACTCGCGGCGACACGTTGTGGCAGGTGCGGGCGGTCAAGCTGGGGTACGAGGATGGGGAAGTCCGCCAGTTGCCGCCCAAGTCCGGCGTATCGCTACTTTCCTGCAATGAGTTCGACGCTGAACTCGTCGCCAACGACGCCGAGGTGGACGGCAAACGCACCGAGGAGAATTTCATCGTGCTTCATTCGTGCACTGATGAAGTTGCCCAACCCGACCTTGAAGTCTGGCACGAGGACCACGACGAGAATTACAGCTACGACGAGTCGCAGGACTTTTGGCGGACTGGTGTTCAGAACCTAGACATTATTCGCACCTGGCGCGGCATCCCCGGCCGCGACATGACACTGAGCGAACTTGAGGCGGTGTTACGGGACAAGTTGAAGCTGGACCGCGATGACACGATCAGCCTGCGCGACGCAACCATCGAAGACCTCGACGAGACAGTGAACATCCGGAAGGCCACGGTGGTTGTCCAGCACGATGGCCAGCCGAACCGCCAAGTCGTGCTCGAGGAAGTCGGGGACCGGCTAGTTGTGGTGACTGGGACTTAACCGACGATGCCCCGCGCCAGTCATTGAGTATGGGGACCTCGATCAGGCTACCGCGTTCGCAAGCCATGGTCCTTCTGGGCGCGGGGTTTCATGGTTGTCCCCCGATGAGTGAACGAAGCAACGTGATGATCCACAATCCACCGCCAATTCCGGTGAAGGCAAGACCACTAAAACCAATGACGGCGCGAATGGTCCGGAGAGCGCCAGGGACATTGCCTGACCGAAGCCAGATCATCACGAGAGACCAGCCAGAGATCAGGTGCGAAAACAGGGACACTCCGAGTAAAGCCGCTGCGATCCAGCCGCAAACTGCTGAGCGTGTTCCGCCGTAAATGCCCGTAAAGATGCCGGCAACTACTGCTCCAACGACCAATGGCCCAAAGCACCATAAAACTAGTTCTTCGATTGAAGATTTGTCATGCGGCATGTTGCCTCCCGGTCAAGTTGGTTCGCGGTTGGGCGATGGAGTTCGCCGTTCACTTCGGCAACGTTCCGACCTTTAGCCACTGCGTTAGCTGCTCGTCATTGACTGATTTGGTTTTGTCGAGTTCGTCCAGCTTGGATTCGAGTTGCTTCTTCGAGTCGTCAATCAGGACTTGAAGTTCGGCTAATGTCTCGCGCGGAACACCCACACCTAACTGAAGGTACCTGCGCCGAACGTCAGCGGCCTTTTCCCGCGCCAAAAAGGCGTTGTCGTCAAGCGATTGGATGTGGCTGGTTAGCGCGTTTGTCGATCCGAACAAGTCCCTGATTGCCGCGAGCCATGTCCTGCACCGCAAGTCATTGTTGGCCTCGGCGACGGTGGGCAGGGACAGCTCAGTCATGCGCGCATTAATTTTCTGCCGGTAACCGTCTAGCTCGGCAAAAAACTGCGAG
This sequence comes from Planctomycetota bacterium, assembly GCA_020848275.1. Lineage (GTDB taxonomy): Bacteria > Planctomycetota > UBA8742 > UBA2392 > UBA2392 > JADLAK01. Next base: position 12,212 of record JADLAK010000093.1, on the reverse strand, counting down.
CGCAAGTCTGCGGCTTTCTTGGACTTTCCCTCAAGATCAGCGGCGATTGAAATGAGATCCGCTTCCGTCTTTTCTTCGGGCGTTTTTTGGACAACTGTCGATTCCGTTGTCGGCGTCGCGCCAGGGTCGCCATCATTGGCGGTCCAATGAATCAGTTCGGCAACGGTTTCAGACTTGTCCGTCTTGCTGATGGCTTTGACGATCAGACCCCCAAACTCGCTCGACATCCAAGAAGTGGTCTTCACCCCGTTTGTTTCGCTCTCGAATTTTCTGCATACGAATTGACCGGCCTCAACGGCGATGTTCGCAGTGATAGGTTTCGCCGCCGCCAAGGCTTCCTCAGCGGCCTTGGTGCTCAAGAACGAAAATTTTCGATCAGTCGATAACCATTGTTCCTTTTTGTCCTTGTCCATGGTGACCATTTTGTAGACGCACTCTGTGTCGGTAACCTTGAGAATCTCGTATCTGATGAAGTTGACAGATGGAGTTGCGCCGTTGGTTGTGACCACGGTTTTCACAGTCCATGCGCGTCCCTCCTTCGTCCATGCCGTCATCCGGTGCTTTGCGTTGACTACGGTGCCCCCGTCCGAGGGTTTGCTCTGGCACCCCGTGCATGACATTGCGGCCATCAGCGACGACAGCAAGAATGCAGTCAAGAGCAGGACGCGCTTTCGAGTCGGACTGCGATTACATTCGGAAATTGTTGTTACACCCATGTTTCCTCCTGGCGTGCCAGTGGAACGCGGGTGCCGCGCTGAAAAAACAAAAGAGGGCGGTCCACGCTGCCCCCACTCAGGCTCGGCCGAGCCCATGCAGATGCAGACGCAGGCCGCCCCAACGTGGGGCGCCCTGACATCTGCGGACTGCTTGTAATCTGGCCGATTTGAGTGGGCCGCAGAAACTGGCGCTACGGTTGTCTTTGCCGGGCGATCACCGCCCGTAATTTTGCTCCAAAACTACATCAAGAAGTTTTCGTCCGGCCTCAACGTTGAGGCCGACGTTTCTTGCGCAAGCAAGTCTACCCGACCGCGCGACAGCGTCCATACGACGCGGCGCGGTCATTTCACGAAAGGAGTTCTACATGCTTTTGAGTCACGCAAATCTGAAGGTCCATGTTGCGGCTGCACATCGGGGCAGGTACGCCTTAGATACTATCGCGTTGACGAAGAAAGGCTCTGTCAGCACCGATGGTCGGTTGGTGTTGTACGTGCCATACCCTACCGCCAAACCAGCCGACGCGCCGACTATCCCTGGCGTCAACGTTTCCTCACCAACTCCGGACTCCCCGGTGCTGGTCCGCACTGACGACGCCACTCGCGCCGCCGGAATGGTCGGCAAAGGCAAGCGCGGGTACGCATCGCCATTTGCCGGACTGATTCAGGCCGAGGTCAAGGACGACAAGATCGTCTTTGGCGCGACAGATCTGTCCTCGCCGCAGGTGATGACGGTTGGACGTGATGAAGGCGCCTGGCCGAACATCGGCCCGCTCCTGCCCAACATGAGCAAGGCGGTGACGATCACGCTGGACCTCGACACCACACTGAAGGCGCTCAAGACCTTGCGCGCCGCCAGCAAGGAACAGGAGGTTACGCTGCGCATCCTGAGCGATCAGGACGGCGTCAGTTTCTCGACACGCGATGGCGTTGCGATGTACCAGATGCCGGTCACGGTCAAAGCGCCCGAAGATCATTGCCCCGACAATCTGGTGGCGTTCAAGGATCAACCGGCAACGGTCACGGCGCCAGAGACGACGGCGCCGGATGCCTCTGCCGCATCGGCCCCTGAAACCTCCGAGGCACCTGCGGGTTCAGGCGATGAACTCACGGAATGGCCGGACGAGGATGAGGAAGGCGATTCCGACGACTACGCCGATGACGATGAGTACCAGGATGACGGGCCGATTGAAAGCGAGATGGAAGACGCCGCCGAGGTTCTGGCCAAGGCAGAAGCGACCACGCCGGAGAAGCTGGAAAATCCCGCTGCCGCGACAGCAGTCACCGAGCCGGATGCTGCGACGATGGCGGTTGCTGCTGCTTCCGACGCACCCTCATCTCCGACGCCGGTGACCCCTTTTGATGTCGGTGCTGCTGAAACGCCGATTTCGGTTGTCACTATCTCGGCGGCTCCTGCTCCAGTGGAGACACCTGTCGAGGAAGTTGCCGTCACCGTCTAGCTATCGCTGTTCCGATGTTCCGCCAGTTCAACACATATCAGCACCGGCATTGTGCCTGTGCGTTTTTGTTTTTTTTGGGGGCGGTGACGAGCCGCCCCCTTTTTCTATTTGGGAGATCCTGTGATCAAACTTAGCGGCAGCTACGGCCTTAAGATTCCGGGTAAGCAGGAGTATTCGAGCGAGAGCTATCACGCCAGCGCCGAAATCGAGCTTGCCGGCACGGCTGACGGCGAAGGTATCAAGGTTGCACTTGGCTTGCTCTGGCAGGACTTGAAGGCCGCAGTCGAAGCGCAGATCGCCAGCAAGACAGCGGTGGCAAGATCGGCAGTTAGCGCAGCTTCACCTGCCGGGTCCAACGGCCACGCGCCCGCGGCTCACACCCATGCTGTTCACAACGTTCAGCCTCCAGCCGCACCGGTCAACCGCATCGTGGGAGATCGAGGCGGTGATCCACCGGCGTCGAAAAAGCAGATTGGCTTTCTGTTATCGCTCTGCCGTCGACACAAAAATTTCAGCGCCGAGCAAACCCGCCAGTGGCTGCAGGCCGAACACGGCATGAAGTTGAACCAGTTGACCAAGTCTGAGGCCGGCCAGGTAATTGACCAGCTTCAGGGTAAGTGACCGGCAGTCGAACCGAACCCAGGACAACCATTGATTGATGGCTCGACGCCGTGGGATCCGGTGGACCTACCCCGTCGAGCCACTGTTTTGAAAGGAGTATAAATGTCACCCGAAGCCATGACGAGCACGCGGACCAGCTACTCACGAATGAGTACCTGGCTGCGCTGCCCGAGGAAGTTCAAGTTCCGTTACGTCGATTTGGTTGAAGATGAACGCACGGCCGTCGCGCTGATTTTCGGAACCTCTATCCATGAAGCCTGTGAGGTGTTCTTCCGGTCACTGCCCAGCGGCAACGCGGCCAGCCTCGATGAAATGCTGCGGGTATTCACCCGCGCTCTAACCGACAATGCCACCCTAGCCGACGAACAGGGCTGCCCCGTCGATTGGGGTGACGGCTCACTGAAGGATTCGCTGGCCAAGGGTGAGGCGATGCTGGCGGTGTTTCACCAACAGGTTGACCGGAATATTAAAGTCGTCGGCACGGAAGTGGAGTTCGAAGTCGAACTGGCACCCGGCGTCTTCACCACGGGCGTGATCGACTTGATCCTTGATGACGGCGGCGGGCACTACCGTGTTGTGGATTTAAAAACTGCCGCCACAACTTTTGCGGAGGATCGCATTCTGCACGACATGCAGCCGACGGTTTACATCGCTGCGGCTGAACGCATTTTCCAAGCTCCCGGCCAGATCAATTTCGAGTTCTGGCTCTTGATGAAAACCAAGACCCCGGCGCTGAAGATTCTGCCCTTAGCCCGCGATGCGCGGGACCGTGCGGAACTGATCCAAAGCATCAACGAGGTCGGAGAAGCTTGCATCCGCGGCGTTTATCCACGCATCCGCGGTCATCACTGTTTCGGATGCGAGTACGCCGACCGTTGCGGTCGGGCGTAAATCTTCGTCGGCAAGTTCTTGGGCGTACCTTCGGGTGCGCCTCTTTCCATTTTTGGAGGATCTAAATGAAAACATTTCTAACCCTGATATTGCTGTCGGTAGGCTTTCTTGCCGCCTGTGATCCCAAGCCAGCGCCGGACACGAGGTTGTCGCGCCCAGTTCCGGTCGTTTCACCCCGTAAACCGTTTCCGAACAAGCTCCTTGAAAGTGCGTCCGGCAACATGCGTGAAGCGGTCACAGAAGAGTTGGGCGCAAGCAGTAAAACGCTGGCGGATCGTAATAACCGTGTGGCCGCCTACATCGATGCCGCCGCCGACCCGTTGCTGCTTGTCCAGTCGCTGGCGTCCAAGCTCGGTGTTGTCATCGGCAAGGATGCCTTTGAGGCCGAGATGCTGCGGCGCTTCGAGATCGACGTGCTTTCCGGCGGCGATATCGAGTCTGAATTGAAAGCCTGTGCCGATCGGGTCTGTTCCCGTTGGGCAAAGACGCTGGACGGTTTGGCGGCTGAACTGAAGTCGAGCGGTTTAGAATCGCCGCAGGAAGTTCTGGCGTCATTGAAGACGCCGTCAGTCAAATTCAACGCCGTCGCCGCCCAACCTGCCATTCAGCGGCAGCTTCAACGGGCCGCGGTACTTGGTGGCAGCTTCGCCCTCGCCCCAGGACTAGCCAAAGCGAGCCTGAAACTGCTGTCGCTATTCTTCGACGCGGGTAAGTGGTTCGCAAAGTGGTCAAGCGTTGTCAGCGCGGGCGCCGAGATCGCAATAACTCTCGCATTAGACAACTTGGGCGAGTCCGCCCTGGGTTTACGGGAAGGCGCAGCGGCTCAGACTCGTCAACTGGTTGTCGAGACGGTTGATGGGGTCATCGACGAGACATCTGTGGCATGGATGGCATCGGCCGACGATGTGCTCAACCAGTTCGCTAAAGCAGCAAAAGGGGGTGGGCGATGAACTCCCTGGTTATCCCCTCGTGCTTTCCGCCGCGTTCAACTTTACTGTTGCTGGTTTTGCTCGCGGCATCGGCCAGTCCTTTATCCGCTGGACCCACTCTCCGGATCGCCGCGCGCGAAGACGTTGAATCCGCACAAGCTAAAGCGTCTCGACGTTCAACGTCTGGCCGGGCAGCAGGCGAAGCCGCAATCCCTGCCGCAACAGTGACGTGGATCCGCACAGAACCCGCAGCAACGGCCTTTGACAACGCTGGGTCGGTCCTGTGGCGTAACAAAGGCATTGGCGCACTTGGCGTGGCAGGCTATGTCGCTGTAACCCAACCGACGCAGGTTATGGACGGACTGGCTGGGATCATTCACGGCCCGGTATCGCCCTCGGTAGAAGGAACATCTCAGGATGGTGCAGGCAGGGCCACAACGGCCCCGGTGACCTCCACGACGGTCATCGGTTGGTTGGTGCAGTCCGCGGGGCCCTACGCCCTGATCTTCACCGCTGGCGCCATTGCCTTGCCGTTTCTGCGGTTTCTGTTCCGTCCTCGTCCAAGGTAGTCATCCGGCGGTAGACATCTTGTAGAAATGTCTCCCAAGCAAAGGCCTCAGCCTTTGCTTTTATTCGGCGTTCACGTTGGCAGGCGGTGCGGTGTTAGGCGATTTGTACTCCTGCGCCCTCCGGCGCAAGAGCTTTTCTTTCAGTTCAGCAGCCATCTTCATGTTCTCGGCCCGTTCGCGGCCAGCCTCCTCGACAGCCCTAACCTCTCTAGCTGTCGCGCGCGGGTGATCCGAACGGCGGACAACGTCACCGGGTTGCTGCTGATCGGCTTTTGGAAGTACGCCCTTGTAGGTATTGAGGTGGTTTGACGGCACGTGATTGATGACTCTCTCACGTTGCAACGTGAGCTCTCGCCGGCGTGCGCGTTCCATCCCGCTCAGGCCAAATCCACCTCGGGCTGGTGGTGGAAGATTCAATGCAGCAAGTTCTTTTCCATCGGGCGTCCGGTCATAGGCCGCACCCAGTTCGTTTCGAAACGCTGCACGCTCGTCGGAAAAGGATTCACGGTTTCTCAAAACGCGCTCGAACGTGTTAGACACTTCGTTGTCGTCGGCTTCACGATGGGCCATCAGGGCATCGCATTCGAGTGCCTTGTCAATCAAGTACGTCGCGGCCTTGAACTTTGTCGGGGGCTTCACGTCGGGATCGGTCACCAAATCGGTCATTGCGCGAAGAGCGGAGTGAAAACTCGTACCCATAGCAACCAGCCGCTGCTGCGCAATTTCTCGTAGCAGGCGAAAATAAGCCGTATGAAAGTGAGCATCTCCCCACAACCAGTCTGTAATCCGATTGCGATGAACCCCTGCCAGGGTTGCCGCCTCTTGGTGGGTCTTTCCGTCCAGCAATGCCAGTAGCGCGGTTGTCTGCTTTGCGGTGAGGCCCTGCACGGAGCTTGCAAGGACAGCTTGCAGATCCGGAGGCGGCACTACTTTTCCAATGCTGGCACGTTTGCGTTTCGACATAGGACGTCTCCTTGGCCAAATTATCTTCGCCAAGGACCCCCGAACTTGCGTGACAGTGCAAAACCGTGCAGCTTTTTTGAAATCTGCCGTTACGCGCGACTAGTGGCGGCTCGAACCTCAGGTGGTTCCGAATATCGTGTACAATATCGTGTACGCGGCCTTGAATTCGGTGCCATTTCTTAAACAGAAGCAGCCTTGGAGTCGGCCTCCAAGGCTGATCAGAAAGCTGGTCGGGGCGGGGAGATTTGAACTCCCGACCTCTTGCACCCCAAGCAAGCGCGCTACCCAGGCTGCGCTACGCCCCGACGGAAAAGCGAAACTAGCGGGCCCGCTCCGCATCGTCAAGGGCGGCGCTCACGGCGCGATTTTCAATTCCGTCAGCACCGGGTCGCGCGGGAGCGGCAGCTTCAGGTCAAAATCGGCGCGGCCCTGGCGTAATTCGTTCATGCGTTCCTGCATCCAGTTCTGGAGTTCCCAGTCGTAATCCTTTTTCACCGACAGCGCCTTGGCCTGGCTGACACGGAACGCATCCGCGTCGCCGGCCTCCACGGCGCGCGAGCACAGTTCCATGTACGCGGCCTGAACAACGACGAGCCCGAACTTCACATTCGGCTTCTTCTTCAAATTATTGAGCGTTGTCGCCAGCCCGTCGGCGTCCAGCGCGTCGACGAGCGCCGCACCCGCGGTCTTGGCGATGTCGGCCTTGTCGCCTTCGGCGGCCTGCAGCAGGCGGTCCAGCGACTGGCTGCCGCCCGTGCCCGCAAGAATTCCGTCAACGGAAATGCGGGCGAGCTTGAGCGCCGGGGGTTCCTTGGCAGGGTCGCTGCCCGCGGTCGTGTCGATTTTCTCGAGCGCCCGCTGACAAATCGTCGACCGCATCTCGACGGCGCATTCGCGCAGCGCCCGCAGGTAGCGCCTGCGCACCACCGCATCGTTGTCGGTCAAACCGCCGACAAACCGATTGATGCCGTTTTCTTCAAGCGTTGTGCAGCCGGTAAACAGCGCCGCAAGCTTGCCTGCCAGCGCATGGTCCTTGGCGCCCTTGATGCGCTCGGCGGCCTGCGTCAGGTCCTTGGCCGTCGCGCGGCCCTTCAGCACCGCGGCCGCAAGCGCCTGCTGCGTAGCGCTCACATTGCCGCTCGCGCCCATCGTAGTACGCGCTTTTTCTTCCAGGCGCGGCGCGATTTCCGGCCGCGATATCAGGTCGAGCGCCGCGATGAAGAACCCGGTGTTGGGCTGGCTCAGTTGGGCCGCCTCCCACACCGCGTCGAGTTCGGCAGCCTTGACCTCTTCGGCGCCGCCCAGCCAGCGCGCGGCGGCCGACGAAATGGAATCCTGCTTGATGCCCAGCAGCTTTCGCACGCGGTCGCGGGCCTTTTCGCCCAGCGTGCATCCGCGGGCGCACCACACGGACGCAATCAGCTCAAGGCCGTTGCCCGATTGCTGGACGCATGCATCCAGCGCGTCTTTGCGGGCATCGGCCGCGTAATGGCCAAGGGCCCTGGCCACGGCCTGCATCACCACCCAATCGTTGCTGCCCAGTAGCTTGACCAGCTCCGCCGGAGGCGTCTTCGCTATCGCTTCCTTCAATGGCGGCTCGGCTTCAAGCGAGTTGGCAAGCCAATAGAGCGGCCCGTACGCCGGGTTCTTGAGGAACTCGTCAATCAGCGCCTTCTGCGAGGCGGGATCGCTCGCAACCGCCTCGCCAAGCAGCGTCGCCGCTCGCACGGATTTCGGGCCGCCGCCGAGCAGGTCGGCAATCAGTTGGTCCTTGCACCTTGAGGCGGCATCAAATTGCCCGTTTACCGAGGTGACGTAGATGAAGTCTTTACGGCCGCAGCGCATGCCGTTAAGGACGAGCATGTTTTTGGGGTCGCGCACCGCGGCATTGAAAGCGCCGGTCGCGGCCTGGATAACGACATACAGGCGCGTGACGTCGCCGCCGAGGTACAGCGTCAGCGTCGTCGTCTCCATCAGCTTCTTCCAGGGTTCCTTGACCTGGTCCGAGACGAAAATCGGGAAGCCCGAAAGGCCCTCGATGCGAGCAATGGCGATGATCGGCGGCTGCTGGATCTGGATCGACTGCGAGTTCCCCGAACGGTCGTACTGGTTGATTTCGTTGGGGCCAAGCTTGCGCAGCGTGACGTCGTCATCGATGTGGAGCTGGTGCTTGAGCGCCGCCATGCCGTGCATGCGGATGCCGTCGCTGGCCGACTGCGCGCTTTCCATCGCAAAACCAAGCGACTCGCCCAGCGAAATCAGCGCCTTGGAGGCGCGCACGCGGATTTCCGGGTCCTTGTCTTCAAGCGCGGCGCGAAGCGGCTTGCGCGCGGGCTCGCCGATGGCGACAAGGCGCCGCTGGGCCTTTTCACGCGTGGCCCAATCATTGTCGCCAAGTTTGACGACTTGGCTCTTGGCTTCGGTTTCGAGGTCATCCGCCTGCGCGCGATGGGGCGCAGCGATCAACAACAGTAGTAGCGCTATTCCCGCCAGCCTTCGCATGTCACCACCCCCGCGCACATGTTCCCACCGACATAGTACGCAATCTCCCGCTCATGCCGGAGGTCCCAAATTGCAAAAGCTGCACGGGCGCCTTCTCGGATGCACCCCCACTCGCCGGGCGTGAGGCCCAGTGCGTGCGCCGCATTGACGGTAAAGGCGCTGAACGCCTCTTCGGGGCTCATGCGAAGTTTGGTGACGGCTAGATGCATAATAAACGCCGGGTTGCAAATCGGCGAACTGCCGGGGTTGAAATCGGTCGCCAGCGCCACGCACAGGCCGCCGTTGATCATCGTGCGGGCGTCCGCCCATTTGTCCTGGCCGAGGTAATACGTGCTTCCGGGCAGCAACACCGCCGCCGTGCCCGCGTCCTTCAGGGCCTTCATGCCCATCAGGTCGGTGTATTCGAGATGGTCGGCCGAACGCGCCTTGAGTTCGGCCGCGATCATCGCGCCGCCGCTGGCCGACATCTGGTCGGCGTGGATGGTCATCTCCAGGCCCACGGCTTTGGCCGCATTGCCGACGCGCCGCGTTTCTTCGACGGTAAACGCCCCGCGCTCGCAGAACACGTCGGCGCGTTTGGCCATCCCGCTGCGGGCGGCCTCCGGCAGGATTTGCTCGCACACCAGGTGAAGGTACGCCTCGCGCCGTGCCGCAGAACCGCGGTATTCCTCGGGCAGCGAGTGGGCCGCTAGGCATGTGCCGACGGAGTGCATTTCTAGCTGTGCGGCGGCGGAAACGATGCAGCGCAGTTGCCGCAACTCGTGCTCCAGTGACAGGCCGTAGCCCGATTTGCACTCGGCGACAGCAACGCCGTGATTGCGCAGCAGCGTTAAGTTGCGCAGCGTGGCGTTGAACAACGCATCGTTGGGCGATTGACGCAGCATGCGAGTCGTTTGCAATATCCCGCCGCCTTTGCCCGCGATTTCCTCGTAGGTCGCGCCCTGCACGCGTTGCAGGAATTCCTCGACGCGCGAGGCGACAAACGCCGGGTGCGTGTGGCAGTCGACCAGCGCAGGCGTGACCAAACGTCCCTGGCAGTCAAAGCGCGTCGCGCCCTGGTACTCCGGCGGCAAGTCGACACGGTAGCCAAAGAAGTGAACGCGGCCCTTGCGGATGCCGATGGCGAGGTCGCCTTCGTAGCAGCCGATTTCGCGCATACGCTTGCCGAGAAGCGGCCCGGGCTCGCCGTCGTCATCCGGCGCGCACGACACGAGTCGCTTGAAGTTCTCGACAACGATGGTTTGCGTTTTGATATGCGGCATGGCCCGGAAAAAGCTTAAGAACGGATTCCTCAAAAGTCACTTTCGGACGTCTAATGTGTCATCGGCAAATGGCGGGGGTTTCCTCATGCGTTTTCTGAGCGTTTTATCGGTCGTTGCCTGTTTCGTCCTCCTCTTTAGTACGGTTGCGGCAGCCCCGACGCCCTCCAAACCCAAGGCGCCGCCGAAGGTGCCCTCGAAGCTGGCCGACGCCCTGACGAAGTATTTGCAAGCGCCCGGCGCCGCCGAAAAGGAACGCGACGCGGTTATTAAGGAAGCCAAAAACGACCTTGAGCTGCTGGTCGCCGCAATCAGGGCGCAAGCGCCGCTGACGGACCTCAAGCCGGGTACATACCACGGGCGCAAGTTCAGCAGCGGCGGGCGCGAGTGGGAGTACTCGATCCGCCTGCCCAAGGACTACGACGGCAAGCAACGTTTTCCCGTGCTGGTCTTGCCCGACCATTCGACGATTCCCGCCGAGGATGCGATTTCCTGGTGGGAGAACGCCGGCAAGGACGGCGAGATCGACAAGGTGATCGTCTTTCGCCCCGTGATCATCAAATACCAGGAGGACGAAAAGTACTTCCCCGGCCTGCTGCCGCTGACGCGCCCGCCCGCGCTTGCGGCCGTGATGCGCGACGGCCTGCGCCACCTGCGGCTGAATTTTGCCGTCGACCACGACCGCTTTATTATGACGGGCCTTTCGCAAGCCGGGTTCTACACCTGGTTCTACGCCCTGTGTTTTCCCGACGACTTCGCGGCGATCATCCCGGAATCCGCGGGCGGGCAGGTCACCCAACTGATGCTTCTGCCCTGCGCGAAAAATCTTGCAGGCCTGAAAATTCGCATCCTGCACGCCCGCGGCGACACCATCTGCCCCTACCGCGACGCCGAGGCCATGCGCGAAGCCATCAAAGAAGCCGGCGGCGAAGCCGAGTTGATCACCTTCGAGGACAAAGACTTTGGGCCCAACGCGCCGGCCGCGCGCCATCCCTGCCCGGTCGGCAAGCGGTTCGAGAACATTCTGCCCTGGGGGCGCGAACAAAAACGCGCGCTGCCTGCGAGCTTCAAACGCGTGCTGCGTTACGGCGTGCAGGGCCGCGAAGGCTGGTTCAAGCTGCCGACGCCGCCCGTGGGGCCCAATGGCCTGCCCGGCCTGCTTGAAGTGGAATGCCGCGAAAAGGACGGCGGCATCGCCGCGACCATGCCGCCCACGCCACCGGCGGGCGCAAGCCTCGCGGGCGCGACGTACCGCGTGCCCGCCCAGGCCATCCTCGACAAAAAGGCGTTCAGTGTCGGCGCCGGCCGCGGCAGCGACCGGCCCGTGGCGGACCTCAAGCTCTTGCTCGAAGATTTCAGGAACCACGGCGATCCCGAACGCCTGATCGCCGCAGAAATCGACGTTAGCCAGTAGTCGGCGGTTTTGGGGCAATACACGAGCGTGCGGCGTCGCTACGATGCGCCCCATGCCACAGGCCATTCTTTTCGATCTGCACGGCACGTTGACCGACACCACGCAGGCCGACACCGCCGCGGTCGCCGCTATCCGCACGATAATGACCAAGGCGGGGGTGCGCGTCTCCGACACCTCGATCCTCGCGGCCGAGCAATTCGCTGTCGACGCGTTTGCCCCCAACCTGTGGGAGTCGGTCATTTTCAAACTCGCCAATCGCGACCCGGCGCTGGCGTTTAAATGCGTAACCGAGTTCCGCAAAACGCCGCCGCAGAAAATCGTGTTCCGGCCCGGCGTGGTCGAGCTGCTGAAGAAGTGCAAGGAGTATGGCTGGAAGACGGCGCTGATGAACAGGCTGAGCGAAGACACGGTCGCGCAACTGGCCAGGGCGCAGATCATGCCGCTGATCGACGTGCAGGGCCTGCCCACGATGGCCAAGATCGAGCTGCCGGACATGCGGGCATTCGAGTTCGTTCTGGGCAATCTTGGTTGCGAGCCGCGCGAGTGCATCCTTGTGGGCACGCGTCTGGACATCGTCGTGCGGGCGGGCAACGATTTACGGATGAAAACGATCCTGCTGAGAATGGGCAAACACGGCCAGCGCCAGCAACCGCGCGACCTTCAGGATCTTCCCGGCAACGAGGTCAACACGTTTGCCGAACTCGGCCTCACCCTCGAAACCCTGCGCGGGTAGGGGCGAGGCATGCGTCGCCCCTATGTTTTCCTATGGGCCCTGGGGCGATTGCTGGGCGTCGATTTCGAGCTGTTTGCGGCCCTGTTTGCCAAGGCCCGGCAGCACGCCCAGCCGCACGATCGCTTCTTCAATGATGTCGTCGATGCGGTCCAGCGCGT
>JADLAK010000092.1 GCA_020848275.1 Planctomycetota bacterium | reverse complement strand
GCGGGGACAGTCCCGATCGACGAGCGCCCGCCGAAATCGTGGAGCCGGATCAAGTCGATGCGCGAAACCGAAACGCTGGAAGCGCTGCTAAGGAAAACCCCGAAACCGCCGTAAAAATCCCGCGGCGCGGCAGGTTTTTCGTGGCCGGGCCTCCAGGACCCAGCGGAAGTTACCTGGCGCGTCGCGCTGGGGGCCCGAAGGCCCCAGCCACATTACGCGGGTGCGCCGCCGTTGGCGTTGCGTGAGTAGTTCAGCAGGCCGCCCGCGAGGATCACTTCCCGTTCGCGTTTGCTCAGGTCGTACTTGGCCTGCACCGTCCATGATTTCGCGCCGCGTTTCAACTTCACGTCCAGGGTTGTTCCGTCGCCGCTGAGCGCGCCCCGCACGCCGGAAATCTCCCACTCGTCGCCTTGCTCGATGCTGTCGTAATCCTTCGCATTGACGAACGTCAGCGGCAAAATCCCGAAGTTGACGAGGTTGCTGCGGTGAATGCGGTTGACGTCTTTGACCAGCTTCGCGCGGACGCCCAGGAAGTACGGCGCCAGCGCCGCATGTTCGCGCGACGATCCCTGGCCGTAGTTCACGCCGCCGACGATCAGCAGGTCCTTGCCTTCGTCGCGCAGTTTTGATGCTCGCGCCGGGAACTTTTCGTCGAGACGCGCAAAAGTGAATTCGCTGATCGCCGGGATGTTGCTGCGCAGCGGCAGCACCTTTGCGCCCGCAGGCATGATGTGGTCCGTCGAAATATTGTCGCCGGCCTTCAGCCCGATCACGCCCTTGAGCGTGTCTTTGATAGGCGTGAAGTTCGGCAGCGGTTTGATGTTCGGTCCGCGGATGATTTCGACCGTGTGCGCGACCGCCTCAGCGACGGGCGGAATCAGCATGCGGTCGTTGGCCTCGAACTTCGCGACATCCGGCGTGCGCTTGTACTTGCCAAGCTTGCGCGGGTCCGTGATTTTGCCGAAGACAGCCGCCGCAACGCAGGTTTCGGGGCTGGCGAGGAAAACCAGCGCGTCCATGGTGCCGCTGCGGCCTTCAAAGTTGCGGTTGAAGCTGCGTACGCTGACTGCGCCCGACGGCGGCGCCTGGCCCATGCCGATGCACGGCCCGCACGCGCTTTCAAGGATGCGGCAGCCGGACGAAATCAGGTCGCTCAGGGCGCCCGATTTCGCGATTGTCTCGTACACCTGCATGCTGCCCGGCGTCACGGTCATGCTCAGGTTCGGGTGAACCACCTTGCCCTTGAGGGTTTCGGCGACAACCGTCAGGTCGTGGAAGCTCGAGTTGGTGCAGCTTCCCACCGTTACCTGCTGAACCGGGATGCCCTTGGGAAAGGTCTTGCTAACGGCGCCTTTGGTGTCGCGCACTTCAATGGTGACCGGGCCGTCCTTGTCGAGTTCCGTCACTTTGTAGACGTTGTCGGGGAAGTGCGGCGCCGCAAGCAGCGGTTCAAGTTTGGTCAGGTCGATCTCGAGGCCGTCGAAGCTGCACTCGACGTTGCCGTCCTTGTCCGCCGCGCCGATCTTCAGGCCCTGCGCGCGTTCCTTCAGCGCCGCAATGTTGCGCGCCTGATTTTTCTCGTGCAGCTTGATGGTGATGCGGTCGTACTTGGCGTCGGCGTCAGGTTTCAGCTCAGTCCAATCCTTCTCGCGGCCCTGCGACTTCAGGTAGGCCTTGGTCAAATTGTCGCTGGGGAAGATGCTGGTGGTAGCGCCGAGTTCCGCGCCCATGTTCGTGACCGTGAAGCGGTCGGAAATCGGCAGGCTCTCGACGCCCGGCCCGTAGTACTCGACGACTTTGCCCGAGCCGCCGCCGCAAGTGAGGCAGCGCAGCACTTCGAGGATAATGTCTTTGCCTGCGACCCAGTCCTGCAGTTTGCCGGTAAGTTTGACGCCGAGTACAGACGGCGTCTTGAGGAAGAACGGCGCGCCCGCCATGGCAATCGCGATATCGAGGCCGCCGCCGCCCATGGCGATGCTGCCGAGCCCGCCGCTGGTGGGCGTGTGGCTGTCGCTGCCGAGCAGCGTTGCGCCGGGCTTGCCGAAGCGCTCGCGGTGCACCTGGTGGCAGATGCCGTTGCCGGGACGCGAGAACCACAGGCCGTAACGTGCCGCGACCGACTGCAAATAACGGTGGTCGTCGGCGTTTTTGAAATCGTCCTGCAGCATGTTGTGGTCGACGTAGCTGACGGAGAGTTCCGTCTGTACGCGGTCGATGCCGATGGATTCGAATTGCAGGTACGCCATGGTGCCGGTGGCGTCCTGGGTCAGTGTCTGGTCGATGCGGATGCCGACTTCCTTGCCGGCTTTCAGTTCGCCCTCGACGAGGTGTTTTTTCAGGATTTTGAAGGTGATGTTGTCGCCCATTTTCGCTCTCTGGTCAGGTCAGCGGTCGACTTCTCTTTTATCATTAAAAAGGAAGCGACGTCGCGTGGCTTTGTAAGCGTGCGTTAGTGTTCGTTTTGACGGCAGTTACGTGCAAAGCCGCCAGAATGGCAACGGACAACCGTTGAGGGTTGCTTGCCCAGTTTGAGCGTCGGGGGTTATGATGGCTGCCATGAAGCCGCGCATCGTAATTGACTCCAAGATCTGTCACGGGAAGCCCGTGGTTCGGGGTACTCGCACCCCCGTAACAGTTGTTCTCGATCATCTGGCTGGCGGCGATTCCGTTGAAGATATCCAGCGTGAGTACGACCTGACGCTGGAGGACATTCGCGCCTGCATCGCCTTTGCCAGCGAAGAGATTTCCCGCCTGATTTTTCAACCGCTGAAGGCGCGGACTCAATGAAATGGATCGTAGACGCGAGCCTGCCTCGATTTGTTGCGGGGCAGCTAATCGGTCACGGACATGAAGCTGTCGACTGCCGCGATCTTGGCATGGGGGCTGCGCCCGATGCAGACATTGCGGCTTATGCGCTCAAAAACGGCCGGGCAATCATCACCGCCGACTTTGACTTCGGCGACATCCGCTTGTATCCGCCGGCAAAATACGCCGGGATTGTGGTAGTCCAACTGCCGAAAAAGGCATCGATCCACTTCGTAATAGGCACTGTCGAAATACTGTTACGAAAACCCGACATTCTCGCGGCTCTGCCCGGGAAGTTGGCAATAGTAGACGGCGCTCGTATCCGCCTGCGATAACCGCCATAAGGCGGATCATCCGAACCTGCCGGTGATGTCAAAACGCGCCAGTGGCGCGTTTTGAGAGCGAAGCGTTGAGGCCGTAGGCCGATCGCGAAGCGGCTCGTAAACGAAGCCTGCAGTCGTCGATTAGCCGAACCTCCCCGTGATGTAATCTTCCGTCTGCTTGAGCTTGGGCTTGAGGAACATCTCCGAGGTCGGGCCCATTTCGACAAGCTGGCCGAGGTACATGAACGCTGTGTAATCCGCGACGCGGGCGGCCTGCTGCATGTTGTGGGTCACGATCACGACCGTGAATTGCTGGCGCAGTTCAAGGATGAGTTCTTCGATCTTCGCCGTCGCAATCGGGTCCAGGGCCGAGCACGGTTCGTCCATCAACAGCACGTCGGGCTCATTGGCAATCGCGCGCGCAATACACAGGCGCTGCTGCTGGCCGCCGGACATGGCCGTCGCGTTTTCGTGCAGGCGGGTGTGGACTTCATCCCACAGCGCCGTGCGCTTAAGAGAACTCTCGACGATCTCGGCAAGCTTGCGTTTGTTGTTTTCGCCGCTGATGCGCCGCGCGTAGATCACGTTCTCGAAGATCGACTTCGGGAACGGGTTGGTCTTCTGGAACACCATGCCGCAGTGGCGTCGAAGCTGGATCACGTCCTGGTCGCGCGCGTAGATGTCCTGGTCGCCCAGCAGGATCTGGCCCTCGTAGCGGATGCCGTCGATCAGGTCGTTCATGCGGTTGATGCTGCGCAGCAAAGTCGACTTGCCGCAGCCCGAGGGGCCAATCAGCGCCGTGACGCGGTTGCGCGGGAACTCGATGTTGATGTTCTTGAGCGCGTGGGACTTGCCGTACCACAGGTTGAAGTCCTTGACGCGGATGATCGATTCGGTTGCGGCGCTATCATGGCCGCTGCCGTTGCCATTTTTTGGCAACGAGTCGGCTAGGTTCAGCTTGATCTCTTTGTCCGGCCGGTTTTCCACAGGCAGGGCAGTTTCGGCTATCTCGTTCATGGGTGCAACCTCCAACTGGGCACTTTGTGCGGCTACACGTGACTGGACTGCAACCTGCCGCGAATCTTGTTGCGAATGCGGATGGCAAAGACGTTCAGCAGCGCCACCAGGACGATCAGCACCAGCGTGGTCGAAAACACCAGGGGCTTGGTTTTCTCGGCGTCGGGGCTCTGGAAACCAAGGTCGTAAATGTGGAAGCCCAGGTGCATGAACTTGCGCTCGAGGTGCAAGAACGGCGGCACGCCGTCGACGGGCGCATAGGGCGCATACTTCACCACGCCGACCAGCATTAAAGGCGCGACTTCGCCCGCGCCGCGCGCCATCGCCAGGATCGTACCGGTCAAGATGCCCGGCATGGCCTGGGGCAGGATAACGTTCCAGATGGTCTGAAAACGTGAGGCGCCGCAGGCGAGGCTGGCTTCGCGCTGGCTGGAAGGAACGGCGATAAGCGCTTCTTCAGTTGCGACAACCACCACCGGCACCGTAAGCAGGGCCAGCGTCAGCGAAGCCCAGAGGATGCCGCCGCCGCCGAAGGTGGGAGTGCTGCCGAGTTCAGGAAAGAAAATCTGGTCGATGGACCTGCCGACGACGAAGCAAAACAGGCCAAAGCCGAACATGCCAAACACGATCGACGGCACGCCGGCAAGGTTGTTCACGGCAATGCGCACCATCGCGACGATCGGCCCTTGTTTGGCGTATTCGCGCAGGTACAAAGCCGCGATCACGCCAATGGGCACCACCAGGATGCACATCACCATGGTCATGACGAGCGTTCCAAGGATGACCATGAAGATGCCGCCTTCGGTGTTGGATTCGCGCGGGTCGGCGGTCAGGAATTCGCCGACACGTTCGAAATAAACGCCGAGTTTGCCGGTAAAGCCGATCTCATTGGGCTTGAAGCCTCGCACCACGCCGGCCAGCGGCTCGCTGGCGACGACGCCCTTTAGCGTGCGCAGCTTGAGAGTCACTTGCTTTTCGCGCGCGCGCAGGTAGTCGACTTCGTAGCGCAGCATTGCGTAGTTCATGGCGTGCAGGTCGCCGCGCCGCTCCTGGATTTTTCGGGCTTCCTTGAGCGCCTTCTTCTGGTCATCGTTCAGGCCCAGCCCGGCGGTGTCCTTTTCCCAGGCGTCAAGCACGCCATCGAGCGCCTTGCGCCACTGCGTCAACTGGTCCTGATAAGCCTTGCGCCCGGCCTGTTCATCGCCTGTCGGGTTGACCTTGACCACGGGCTGGCCCCGGGTCCAGTCGCTGTAGCCGTCAGTGAGTTTCTCGATGGCGGACTGCATTTCGCCGCTTTTGCGGTTGTTGTAACGCACGGCAAGCAACTCACGCTTGCGGTCGTCAAGGTCGAAGTTGACCCGGCCAATGGCGTTGCGCTCGAGGTCATAACGTTTGAGATAGACCTTGCGCATCTCGTCCAGCCGTTGGTTGAAGGACGTCCAGACACCGTCAAGACCGTCTTTTTCGACCGTCGACAGGGGTTTTTCGCCGTCGTAGATGCCGACAACCCAGCCCGTCAGCACGCCCTTTTCGAGGCGTTCAATTTCAGCCACGCCGCTGGGCTGAAAGTGCTCCACGACATAACGCTGGTAGCCGCTGGGATTTTCGCGCCGGTAGGCGTCGACGTCGGGCACCTGCTGCTTGAGCCAGATGAAATATTCCTGGCCCGTATACAGGCCCTCGCCCTGGTTGCCCTGGCGCAGCAGGCCCTCGGTTGGTTGCGGCGAGAGTTCGTAGGACTGCCAGGGAGTGCCGTCGCGTTTGCGCGGCAGGTCGCGGGCGTCCAGAGGCTTGTCGGCGCGCACCGTGCCCATCAGCGCGACATAGTCGCGCGCGTGCGGCTTGCCCAACGCTTCGTCGATGCCCTGCAACTTGCCCTGTGCATTGTAGAGCATGTAAGGCGACGGGCCCTTTGCGGCGGAGGCCAGGTATTCCTGGGCCGGCAGGGTGCGCTCGCCGTCTTTGAGCAGACCCTCGGCGCTCTTGAGAAACAATGGGCGGTCCTTGAACCGGTCGGCGATTTCGCGCAGGCGGGCGACCGTCAGCGGCAAAAACGGTTTGTCGCCCGCGGGTTTGCCGGCCCTGTCCAAGGGTTTGCCGTCGGAGCCCTGCACGTTGCCGTCCTCGTCGACGGCTTTCTCTATCGCGCCCGGTGCATCCGGCCCCGGCAGCACGTTGCCGGCTTCGTCCCGGAATTCAACGACTGTGAAGCGGCTCTCGCCTACCACGAAGACTTCGATGTCCTGCGGCCAGAAAGTGCGTGTGCCCTCGAAAATCACATAACCCAGCAGCACGACAATCATCAGGATGCCGGTGGCCGTCGCACCGCCGGACAGCCAGACAAAGGGCTCACCCTTGACCTGGCGGCGGATCGCCCCGGACTTGGGTTTGGTCGTGAGTGAAGTGTCGTGAGCCATAAGTTCTCGTGCTTCGTGAAACGTGTTTCGTGCTATGGGCCGGGTGGTTGTTGTTCCGTGTCACGTAACACGTGCCCCGTGACACGCCACCTACATCCGGTTCAGTTTCTTTCTCAGTCTCATGCGCACGAATTCGGCCAGCGTGCTCATGAAGAACGTCATCAAGAACAGCACCAGGCCCGCAAGAAACAGCGTGCGGCGGTGCGTGCTGCCGTCGGCGGCTTCGGCGATTTCCGTCGCAATGGCCGCCGAAAGGCTGCGGAAGCCCACCAGCGGCTGCATGTCCATCACCGGCGTGCCGCCCGCGGCCATTACCACGATCATGGTCTCGCCCACGGCGCGGCCAAGCCCGATCACGATGGCCGAGAAAATGCCTGACGCCGCGGCGGGAATGACGATGCGCACCGTGGTTTGCCAGCGCGAAGCGCCGCAGGCCAGGCTCGCCGCGCGCATGTGGTTGGGCACCGTCGAAAGCGCATCCTCGGCGATCGAATAGATGATGGGAATGACGGCAAAACCCATCGCAAAACCGACAATCAGCGAATTGGTCTGGGTGTACTTCCAGCCCTCGGGCCCGGTGACGAAGCGGCGGAAGTCGGCCACGCTGCCCGCCGTCGGGTGGGAGTAGTTGAACAGCAGCCCCTCGATCATCGGCGACAGCAGCGACGACACGCCAAAGGCCAGCGCGCCGATAACCGCCACGCCCGCCAGCGAGAATCCCACGTTCACAACCACGGGCCAGAGGCCCGCCGTGCGGCCGCCCGAGATTGCGCCGCGCGCGCGGTTGAGAATCGAGGGCAGGTCGAAGACGCTGGGCGGAAGCACGGGTTTGATCGGGCGGCTGAAGAAGTTGCCGCCGGCAAAGAAGACTTTCAGCGCCCATGCCAGCAGCAGGCCAAAGGGAATCCACATCAGGAACTTGAACAGCGTGTGGCCGCCGGGAATCCACCAGCCGCGCGGCAATGTCTCGCCGCGCACCGAGGCAGGCTGCGCGAGCTCGGCTCCGCCGCTGGTCCAGGAGCGGAAGTCGCCGGTGTCGAGCCGTCGAGCGGCTTCGTCGCTGACGGGCTTGAAGGTTCTGGCATCGACCAGCGCGGGATCGGCGGATTCGACGGCGGGAAACAAAACCTGTTCAAAGCGCGGGCCAAGCAGCGACGAAACGCCCAGGCCCGCCATCAGGATCAGGAAAAGCGCGACGGTAGTGACCACGGGCGTGAAGCGGGAGACTATCGACGGCGGCAGTTGCTGGAACATCCAGCCATAGAGCAGGAAGAATCCGGGGCAGACAAATGCGGCGACGATCAATGTCGGCATGCGCGGAGCGGCTTCCGGCGCGAAGTACATGGCGGCCAAAAATCCCAGCACGACGCTGGGCAGCGAGGCCATGATTTCCATCGACGGCTTGACCACGGCGCGCATCTTGCGGTGCATGAATTCCGATGTGTACACGGCGCCCAGCAGCGCCAGCGGGATGGCCACCAGCAGCGCGTAGAGGCCGCCCTTGAGCGTGCCGATAATCAGCGGCACGAGGCTGTACTTCGATTCGACGTCGGCCGAACCGGTCGTGCTTTCCCAGTGGTTGACCGGGCCCGGATAACTTTCGTACCAGACGGGCGCGATCAGGACGCCCAGGCTGACGTCAACGTGCGGCGCGTGCACCCACCAGTGATGCAGCCGCCCGTCGCCGGCAACGGCGATAAAGCCCTCTTCTTTAAGGGGCGAACAGGCGCGCACAGCGCCCGGCGCGACCTTCTCGTTGAAGAACTCGCGCTCCGAGGTGTTGTGAATGGCGCGCACCAAGCCCGACTCGTCGGTGATGACGAACGATTTCTGGGTCTGCGCCATCACGATGGCGGCAATGGCTCCCGCGCCCGGCGAATGGATGCGTGTGCGGTTGAGCGGGCCCGCCGGCGCGTCCTTGTTGAGCTTGGTCGAGAACCAGCCCTGCAAGCCGCCCAGGGAATCGCCGATCAACAGCGTGATGTCGCCGATGAGGAACTCGACGCATGTGACGCGCGGGGCGCCCGTGGCCGCCGCAAAGCCGCGGCCCGTGCGCTGCGCATTGACGTGCTCAATCCAGGACTTGTTCTCGACGGCCTTGAAAACGTCGTCGACCGGAAACTCCGGCACGAAGTCGCGCTTGTCGCGCTTGAAGGTGTAGAGCTTGCCGTCTTCGGTGACCACGACGCACTGGTCGCGCTGGGTGCGGATGCGGATGAACCGCGGCGTACCGGCGGTTATGTACCTGGTCAGGTCGACCAGCGCAGCCTCTTCGCCCTCCCATTCGTCGCTCATGGGATTGATCGACATGTTCTCGATCTTGAGCAGCACGCGGCCTTTGGAAGTAATGGCGCCGGTGATCAACTCGTAGGGCTTGTCGTGCTCGGGCAGCATCTCAACGGCGGCGCCGACATCGACGATCGCCGCGCCGTCGGTCGGGAATTCCAGCTTGCGCGGCAAGTCCACGCGTGCGCCCATCATGCGGTAAAACTGGAAGTCGTTGGGCAGGTGCTCGATGACGGCGCGCCGGTCGCCGCTGCCCACCATAAGCACTTTCGGCGCATAGGAGGCTTCTTTGGTGGCCTGCTCCTCGGGCGTTTCCAGCGTGCGGATCTCTTTCCACTCGGCGGGGGAAATGCCCTTGCGCTGGAGCAGGTCGTCCGGCGGGTTCAAGGGCAGGCGCAGGTAGCTTGCGTCGTAGCTGATGCGTCCCTGCCAGATTTCGCCGGTGGACGAACCGGCCACCATCAGGTGTTCGCTGGTACTCGCCTCGATGGAAGCCGAGATCGTGGCCGTGCTGCGCGCCGAAGCCCAAAGGGCGGTCAGGCCGGCGTCCTTGAATGGTTCCAGCCGCGCCTCGTGAAGTTTTTCGCCGGTCAGCGCGCTGACCACCTGTGCATTGCCGCCGTCGTCGATTCGCACCACGGTGCGCCGGTACTCATCGCAGGCCACCAGCATGTTCCTGCCGGGCGTGGGACGCGCGCCTTCCATGGCAACCATCCCCTGCGCCGGCGGTGAAAACAGCGGCTTCACTTCCCATATGATGTAGGCGACCATGCCCAGCACCGCCAGCACCACGAAAACACCGCCTACGCGAATTCCCACGTTGGCGACGAAATCGATGATGTAGACGTTGCGGGAAACCTGCCGCGCATTGAACTTTTGCGGCTGGCCCGATGTTTGTGGTGCATCAGTCATGGAAAAGCGGCCCGCTCCCGGTTGACACCACGGGTGCGGACGGCTGAGCCGTCCACACCCGTGAAAACTTCACAGAACCCTTACTTGTAGCTGCTGTTCTTTTCAACCACCTTGGAGGTCAGCGGGATAAAGCCGTCCTTGAGGACGATTTCCTGGCCTTCCTTGCTGTGGATGAAGGCGAAGAACTCGCGCACCGCGGCGTTGGCTTCCTTGCCGGGCGCACGGTTGAAATAGACGTACAGGTAACGCGAAAGCGGATACTTGCCGTTGTAGCAGTTCTCGGCCGTGGCTTCATAGGCGGTGTCGCCTTCGGCCTTGGCCAGCGGCACAGCGCGCACGCCGGCCGTCGCGTAACCGATGCCCGAGTAACCGGCGCCCGAGCGGTCTTCGCCAATGAGCTGGACGACCGTCGACGAACCCGGCTGTTCCTTCACCGCCGGTTTGAAGTCGCCCTTGAACAACGCGTGTTCCTTGAAGTAGCCGTAGGTGCCCGACGCGCTGTTGCGGCCGTAAAGCGTGATGTTCTGGTTGGCCCAGTCGCCCTCGAGGCCGACCTGGCCCCATTTCGTGACGTCTTCCTTATACTTGCCCTTGCGAGTGCTGGAGAAGATTGCGTCCACTTGCGGCATCGTCAGCGATTTGACCGGGTTGTCCTTGTGGACAAACACCGCGAGCGCGTCGATGGCAACGGCGACGCGCGAGGGCTTGTAGCCCCACTTCTTTTCGAACGCGTTGATCTCTTCGGTCTTCATTTCACGCGACATCGGGCCAAGGTCGCTCTGGCCGTCGGTCAGCGCCGGCGGCGCGGTCGTGCTGCCCTTGCCTTCAACGGAGAACGTCACGTTGGGGTAGTGCTTGCGATAACCTTCGGTCCAGAAAGTCATCAGGTTGTTCAGCGTGTCCGAGCCAACGCTGACCAGGTTGCCGGAAATGCCGGCGACCGGCTTGTACTCCTTCAAGTCCTTGTCCAGCGTCGTATCGGCCTTGGCCTGCACGCCGATCACGCTGACGGTGATGGCGGCAGCCGCCACACCCAGAAGTCCCCAATTCAGAAGCTTGCGCATTTCATTCTCTCCAGTGTTTAAAGTTGACGCCCCTTGGATTCTCTTGTTTCGCGCCCAAAGCCTAGGCGCCAGCCAATAATCCCGATTCAAGGTTTTGTGAAGATTGTTTAAATTCGCCGCGCCGCCACCTCTGCGATCTTTCCGCCCGCGGTTACCCGTTGCGGCGACACTGTCCGCCCATTTGTTCCCCGCCGGTAGCGTGCCGCATGAAGGTGGCTCCGTTTCGGTGCGGTAGCGGGCAGCGTCCGCGCCCGGAAACAACGCTGTAAGTATCTAAATAACAGACAGTTGCGTTGCATTTGCCGCCTCAGGGCGACGCGGCGCATACGGGTTGTGACCTCGCGGGAACGGCATTGCGCCGCTTTTGCCAATTGGAACCGGCCTTGCAATACGAAGGGTGTTCTCAAACAACTTTTCTAACCCGCAGTGCTTCAGGAGAATCAAATGCGCAGGCTCCTTCTCAGCATCGCAACAATCGGCTTGATGGCGGCCTTCTCGGCTCCTCTCTTTGCGCAGAGTGGTGACGACGACGGCCCCGGCGGCGGCTGGACTCCCGGTGGCAACACCGGCGGCGGCGGCCCGGGACCTCAGGATGGCCCCCCGCAGCAGCAGAACCCCTATCCTCAGTATCCGCAGGACATGCCCGTGCCCGGTGGCGCGGGTGGTTACGGCGGGCCCAACGGCGGCGGCGGCTCCTATGGCGGCGGCTCGTCTTACCCGATGCCTGTTGAACCCCGTCCCCAGGTTCCCCAGCAGGACCCGCCCCCGGCCAGTGGCATTCCGCAACTGCCTCCCCCGGGCGGCAACACCCAGGGCGTCCCGAACATGCCTACGCCCACTACCCCGGCCACGCCCCAGCCCACGACCGGCAGCAATACCGCTGGTACTTCGCAGAGCAGCGGCTTTGGCGCCGGCACCGGCAATGGCAGCAACGGCAGCAACCCCGGGACCATCGGCGGCCAGCCCGGCGTCGTGAACCCCGGCGTGGTCGGCGCGGGCAACGGAATTCTCTCCAGCCGCGACGCGAACAAGAAGACCGCGATGGACCGCCCCGTGTTTGGCATCACGGTGAAGATGCCCAGCACCGGCACGACCAATAACGGTTCCAACGGCAACGGCACGCCGGTCGGCAACGGCGACCTGCCCCCGGCCGAGGTTCCTCCCACTGGTCCTGAAGGTGAAGATCCGCCGACGTTCTATGGCGAGCCGGTGCAGGGCAAGTTCTGCTTCATCCTCGATGCATCAGGTTCGATGGCCGGCGCCCGCATCGCTTCGCTGCGCACCGAAGCCACCAACACCATCGGGGCCCTGACCGACACCGACGAGTTCGACTGCATGGCTTACGGCACCCAGTTCGCGGATTCCACGATGGAACTGTGGGGCGGCCTGCAGCGCGCTGACGACGGCAACAAGACCGCGGCCACGAACTTCATCAACGGCCCCGCTTGCAACCCCGGCGCCGGCACCCCGACTCACCGTGCGCTGGAGAAGGCGTGTGGGATGTACAGCGAGCTGGACAAAATGTTCCTCCTGACCGACGGCGCGCCCAACGCGACGGGCTCGGCGAGCCAGATCCTGGCTCACTTCCCCGCCTGGTGGGGCCACTATCCCCAGGAAACCGTGCTGGTTGCGATCTGCATCGGCGGTGTGGAACAGGCTGTGAACTTCATGCGCGATCTGGCCGCATGCGACGACAGCACCGGGGTGTTCATCAACCGGCCTTAAGCTGTATCGCAGCAATCGGGCAGCGCAGGGTTCACTGATACAGAAGCGAAATCGCGGGCGGCAGGACAAGCCGGAAGAGAGTTCGAGAGCTGCCCGCGCCAAAGACCCAACAACCCGCAAGCCAGAGAGGAGAGCCGCCAGGCTCTCCTCTCTTTTTGTTCGTGGCTGCGGTCCCCGGCCGCAGCCCCTTTTTACTTCACCATCTTCCTGCTCATGCGGATGGGCACGCGCCACATCAGCAATGCGCAGACGGCCAGCATGTACGCCAGGTTGCCGAGGTGAACCCACGCCAGCGGGCCCGCGCACAACGCGCGCGTGAGCTCCACACCGTGAAACAGCGGCGTGAACCACGCGATCAAGCGCCCGTGCGGGATATCGTCGACGGGAAAGAAAATCCCGCTGAACAAAAACATCGGCGTCAAAAACAGCGTCCAGTAATAGCTGTACAGGTCGATGGTGTTGATCACCGTCGTGTACCACTGGCCCATCAGCGCAAACGTCGCGCCGATCAGCGCCAGCACCGGCACCACAATCAAAACGCCCCAGCTCGTGATGATCGGCCGGCCCGCCACATTGAACCCGATCAGCACGATCAAGAAACCGCCGCCGTAGATCAGCGCGCGCGTCGTCGCCCACATCAATTCGCCAAACGCTATGTCCTGCATGCGCGCGGGTGTGGCCAGAAACGCATCGTACAGGCGCGAAAAATTCATCTTGATGTACATGTTCCAGGACGCCTCGAAACTCGCGCCGTTCATCGCCGCACTCGCCATCAGGCCCGGCGCGATGAACGCGAGGTAGTCGCCGCCCATGCCCCGGCCCACGTAGAACCCCAGTCCCACACCCATGCCAAGCAAAAACAGCACGGGCTCAAAGAAGTTCGGCAGGATGTTCAGCAGCCAGGTGTGGCGGTAGACGGTGAAGTTCCGCCGCCAGACAGCGGTCGCGAGTCGCAAGTTGATGTTGCCCGGCAAAAGCATTTTTTAACCACAGATGGACACGGATAAACGCAGATAACGGCAACGGCAAAAACATCTCACGCAAAGACGCGAAGGCGCAAAGAACAACAACGAAGCGAAGCCAGAAAGTGTTTCTCTGTGCCCTCCGTGCTCTCCGTGGTGAAAGCCTTTTGCGTTTACTCCGCTAACTTACGTCCCGTGATCTTCAAGAAGACGTCTTCCAGCGTGGCGCGGCGCACGCGCGTTTCGTGGTTGGGCAGCAGCCGCGCTGCCGCGGCGACCGCTTCCTCGGCGTTGTCGACGTACAGCATCGCGCGGTCCGAGAGCTGCTCGACGCGTTTGGCCAGCGCGAACAACTCCTTCGACGACTCCGGCAACGGTTCGTTGTGCCAGACCTCGACCACGTGCGGCGTGACCTCCTTCGCGATTAACTCGCGCGGCTTGCCGGCCGCCACGATCTTGCCCTTGTCCATGATGACGAGGCGGTCGCAGAGCTGTTCGGCCTCGTCCATATAATGGGTGGTGAGGATCAGCGTCGCACTCTTGCGCTTGAGCGCGTGCAGGCGGTCCCACAGGTTATGGCGCGCCTGCGGGTCAAGGCCCGTCGTCGGTTCATCGAGCACGAGCAGTTGCGGGTCGCCGCAAAGCCCGCGCGCCACCAGCACGCGGCGTTTCATGCCTCCGGAAAGCGTGTCAACTTTGTCGTTTGCGCGCTCGCCAAGGTTGACGAAGTCGAGCAATTCATCGGCGCGTTTGCGTGATTGCGCGCGGTTGAGGTCGTAGAAGCGGCAGATGATCTCGAGGTTCTCACGCACTGAGAGTTCCGTGTCGAGATTATTTTCCTGAGGCACGACGCCGACGACGCGTTTGATGGCGTGATCTTTCTTGCCGCTTGCGGCGTCCTCGCCCAGCACCGTGAGTTCGCCGCCGCTGACGGGCGATGCGCGGTAGATCATGCGCATGGTCGTGGTTTTGCCGGCGCCGTTGGGGCCGAGGAAGCCGAAGCATTCGCCGCGCGCGATTTCGAAATCAATGCCATCGACGGCCACGAAATCGCCGAATTTTTTGCGCAAGCCTTTGGCGATCACGGCGAGGTCGGGCATGGGCGCATCGTAGGGACACGCGGCAGCGTGTCCACAAATTCGGCTGCCGGCTCTGGCGGACACGCTGCCGCGTGTCCCTACAAAAGCTAATATCGAAGCATGCACGAGACCCGACGCCGGCGCGCGTTTTTCCTCGACCGCGACGGCACCATCAACAAGCAGGTGGGTTACTGCGGCGATCCCGCGAAGATCGAACTGCTGCCCGACGCGGCCAAGGCGATTCGGCGCATCAACGAGATGGGCCTTCTGGCGATTGTGGTGACGAACCAGAGCGCGGTTGCTCGCGGGCTTGTCACCGAAGACCAAGTTCGACGCGTGAACGCCGAAGTCGCGTTGCAAGTGGCGCGTGCGGCGGGCGGCAAACTCGATGCCTTCTACTATTGCCCGCACCATCCGCTTGAGGGCAAAGCGCCCTACCGGCGAGAGTGCGACTGCCGCAAGCCGGGAGGAGGGATGTTGAAGCAGGCCGCGGCGGAGTTCGCCATCGATTTAAGCCGGAGTTTCATGGTGGGCGATGCGGACATCGACCACGAGGCCGCAAAGTCCGCGCACGAAAGGATCATAACCTTTGAGCTGCCAAGCGATTATAGCATGGGGCGAGCCGACTACCGGGCGGGCAGCCTGTTTGAGGCGGTAGAGCGTGCGCTAGGGTTGGCAAGTGGTTTTGGGGCGTAGGACTTGCGGCTGACTACCACCGAGAGGAGGTAGTCATTGTTATAGAAATTCTTACAATCCGCTTGCGCCCATACGCCCCACGTGGAACACTGGTTTGCAGTTCTCGGCGTGCAACTAAAACCATTACGTGCCCTATGGAACTTGGGGGTTCCGCGGCACGAGGTTTCTTTTTCAATTTCCAAGGGAGTCTACCCCATGTCCCGATTCCTGCTCGCCTCGCTGGCCTTGACGATGATCGTCGCCATCTTTGGCGTTGGGTCAAACTTGAACGCCCAGACTGTCTACTACCCTTGCGGCCAAACAACTTCGTATTACAGCACTTCGGGATACTACAACCAGCGCATGGCGGGTTATGAGTTTCAGGTGAACGTGGACGGTGTCCAGGTCACCAAGCTTGGCATCATGTTCTATGACCCCAACGGATGGTACGGCAATCGTGTGCTGCAGTTGTTTGAGGTGCCGGCGGCTGGCGGCGGCATCTTTCTGGGGTCAGTGACACCCACCATCACCCAAAATGGGGTGTGGGTATTTGCGAACTTGGCCGCGCCGATCCCGCTGACCAAAAACAAGAAATACTGCGTTGTCTCATTTGCAACGTCGTCGGTGCCCAACCCCTACTACTCCTACTATTATTACGCCAACGGCAACAATCCGCCGGGTATGTTTCCCACTGGCGAAATTGCGTTCCAGCGCAGCGTATACTGCGACAGCGTGACCACGACCGGCGTAATGCCGTCGGTAAACACCTGGAATGCGTCCCAGAACTGGGCTTATGTCGACATCGGCTACATCAAGGGTGCGACGCTGACGGCGTCAGTCACGCTGGGCTCGCAACTGAACCTTTACCCGGCGGAGCAGGGTTTCAACGGCGACGGCACGATGGTGGGGCGGTTCTCGATCAGAAATAACAATGTGCTCGGCCAGACGGCGACGCTGAACACTATCACAGTGCAGGGCGGCGGTACCGGCGACCACATCACCGCCTACAACAGCTTCCAGATTTACCGCGACGACGGCGACAACCTGTTCGATGCGGCCCTGGACACGCTGATAGACACACAACCGGGTTTAACAGACCCGGCGGAGTCAAAGGTCTTTACCGTGCCGGCGGGGCAGCAGATTTTTGCCGCAGATGACAACCGAACATATTTGCTAGTGGTGAAACTCGCGGGAACAGCGCAATACAACGAGGTGTACACCTTTTCGATTAGCGACATCGGCGTGGGTCCCTCGACAGCGAAAGCCGGAGTACCGACGCTTTCCATGGCCGGTTTCCGCGTCACCTATACGCCGTTCTTTATCATCGACCATAGTCCGGGCACCCCGCCGGATGTTTATTCGGACGGCCAGCGGCACGTCGTGTTCGATTTCACCATTGATTACACGCAGGGCGCCGTGCGCACCCTGACGGCCCTGAACGTCATGGCTTTCGGTACCGGCAATGACGTCACAGACGTCACGGCGGTGGAACTCTACCGTGACACGGATGGCTCGACCACCTTCGACGTCGCCAATGACGATTTGATCGAGGCCGAAGCGAGCTTTCCAGTGGACGACGGGTTGCTGACGTTCGATTTCCCGTCATCGCCGGTGGACCAGCAAACCTTCACCGCCGGCGAATCGCGCCGCTACTTCCTTGTCTACACCTTCACCCGAACGCTCGACGACGGGTTGACCTTCCAGGCGCAACTGACCGGCTGCACCGAGAGCAGCGTGTCCCTGGACATTAATCCCAACCCCTGCCCGTTCCTTGGCCCCAACACCGGCGTGACGGTGCTGAACCAGAACCTTAACGCCATTTACATTGGCCCCGCCACCCAGACGGTTGCCAACAATGCGCAGGGTCCGCTCAACCGCGGCTTGGTGCTCCTTGAGGTTGACGTTGCCGCCTACGGCGTGCCGTGGACCGTCATCAGCCTGACTTTCTCGGCCTCGGGCACCGGCGATGACCAGTTCGACTACAACTCGCTGGTTTTGATGGAGGACTACAACGCCGGCACCCCCAATGGCATCTATGACGGCCAGCCGCAGGATCTGGTCGCGTCGCCTACCGCCCCAACAGCATTTCCAAGTGACGACGGGACGTTCACTGCCACCCTGAGTGGAGGAGGCATCTACGGCCAGAACTTCCCACCAGGCGTTACACGCAAGTTCTTCCTGGTGGTGAAGCTGATCGGCACCGCTTCGCCGGGAGATACCTTCTCGGCACAGTTGGTCAGCATCAACGCCGCCAGCGCCCCGCCGCCCAACCAGGGCACCTTCATGGGCAGCACGCCCCTGTTGCCGCCGGCCCCGCCGCCTGCGCTGATCATTGACGTCCCGCTCGTTACCGTGGGCCTGGGTTCCGGGTCGCCGGCCAGCACTTCGCGTGAACAGGGTGACGACTTTGCCCACTTGATCGCCAAGTTCCGGTTCACCTGCTCGGGCGCCCCAGCAAGTGTGGACGCCATCAACCTGGCGGCTCACGGCACCGCCGACTTCGCCGGCGACCTGGCCCAGAACATCGGCGTTGAAGTGTGGCAGGATGACGGCAACGGCATCTTCGACCCGCTGCTGGATATCCTGAAGTTCGCAGGGACCGGCGGAGCGACCGTTACCGTCTGCAACTTCGTGTCGCCCATGATTATCCCCAACGGCGCAAGTCGCGACCTCTGGATTCGCCTGAACGTCCTTGCGGCGGCAGGTGGAAGCGTGCCTGACACCTTCCAGGTCGCGCTGGATTCACCGCTGGATGTGTCTGCCGGGTCCGCTGTGGTGCAGTTCGCCGCAGAGGCACCGGTCAGCGGAACCTTGAGCGTGGTGGTCTTCGCGGTCGAGAGCTTTGAGCCTCGCCTCGCTTATCAGGAGGGCGGCCAGAGTATCTACATCCTCGGCAGCGGCTTCTCGATGCCGGTTACGCTGACTATTGGCGGCGTGAGCTGCCCCGGCAGTGCGGTGGTGTCTCCGGATGGTCGCCAGATCACCGGCCTGATCGTTCCGCCAGGCACGGGTAAGGACCTGATGATCAAGCTGAAGACAGGCGGCCTGTCTGAAAAGACTCTCAGCCAGACCTTCAGCTACGCCGGTGGCACGCAGATCAACAGCTTTGACCACACCAGCACTTGCTCGGCTGCCCAAAGCAGCGGTGCGGCGTGGCTGGTTCTGCCCGCGGTGCTGCTGGCGGTTGCCGTTCGCCGCCGCAGGACTGCCCGCAAGAGCTAAGACGCGAGGTTCAAGCACAGGCAACCGCCCCCTCACGGGGGCGGCTTGTTTTTTATTGGGGAGGCAGCGTTCCGGGGCAGCTCGGCATTGAAGGTGTTGCCGAGGGTTTCGGAATTATGAAGGTCGAGTCACCAAATAAGCCGAAATGGCTTCAAAAAGCTGAATCAATGGGATACTTATGACGTCGAGCATGATTGCCGCTTAAGCATCGAGTTGGGACCAGCGAGTTTCGAGACGACTTCTTCTTGAATACGAGTCCGTAGGAGACGCAATGGCACGTTTGCTCCTGACCCTGGTTGTTTGGGCATTATTCGGCGCTCAACTTGGCGCGCAGGTCATCCGGCCTCTGAACCAGACCACCGCGCCCGTGGGCAACATCTTCGGCATCCCCAACACCAACGCGGGCTGGGAATTCAAGGTCAATTCGCTGGGCGTGCGCGTCAAGCAGCTTGGCTGTTGCACATACGACGGCAACCCGCGCGTCATCACGCTGTTTGACAGCGTCGAGCGCAAGGTGGTGGCGCAGGCGACGACGCCCGCCGTCGGCGCCTTCCAGTGGCGCTGGGCGACACTTACCAAGCCGGTCATGCTCAAGAAGGACCGCAAGTATGTCGTGGTGCAGTTTACCGGCACCTACAACTACTTCCTTAACAACGACATCAATTCCTACTCCTACATGAAGCCCACGGGCAACATTGAACACGTGCGCACCCTGCGCGGCGCCGGTGACGCCAACACGTTCCCGATGCAGGACATGGGCGGCTACGTCATCGAAGGCATCACCGACATCGGTTACGAACTTGTCCCTGCACTGGAAGTTTCGGCCGAGGCGGGCACGCAGCAGGTTGTCTACCCAACCGAGCAAGGCCCGGGCGACAACGGCATCGTCGCGGGCAAGTTCACCATCCGCAGCATCGGCTTGCCCCAACCCGCGAAGATCGCCAGTGTGACGATTGAGGCGTCGGGCAGCGGCGACGACTCGGTCAACTACAACTACCTGGCCGTCGTGCGCGACGTGAATTCCAACGGCGTCTATGAGCCCGGCGCCGACACGCTGATCGGCACTGCCGCAACGGCTTTCCCGGACGACGACGGCGAGCTTGTATTCGCCTTCCAGGAGGCCGAACAGACTTTCCCGGCGCTGGCGGTGCGCAAATACCTGCTGCTGGCCAAGCTTTCGGGCAGCGCGCCGCTGGACGCCGAACTGAAGCTCAAGGTCTCGGCGATGGACACCGACCCCGGCACGGGAAGCGACGGCGCGCCGACCATCGAGATGGAAGGATTGAAGGTCACGCACCAGCCCTTTGATGTGACCGACTACAGCGTACTCGTGCCCGAGGCCGCGGCGCGCCAGGTTGAATATGTCGTGCAGGAGTTCACGGTTTACCTGCGCCAGGGGCCCAGCCGGCAGGTCATGGACATGACCTTTGAAGCCTATGGGTCGGTCGATGACGTCAACGATGTCGTCTCGTTCAAACTCTATCGCGACGGCGACCATGACGGCGTTTACAACCCGGCGCTCGATGTGCTGTTGGGATCCGATGCGTTTTTGCAGGACAACGGCTTCATCCGCTTCGACTTCCCGCGCAGCGAGCCCTACTTCGTCAACGGCGACACCTGGCGTTATTTCGTCGTTGTCTCGCTCGACTACGACGTGCCCCACGGCGCAACCTTCAAGACCCGTTTGATCGGCGCCATGGAGCGCACCGTGGGCATCGATTTCAAGGGCGCGCCTTCGCCCCAGGGCGGCCCGACGCCCGGCCTGATCTGCCGCAACCACAACCTGATCGCCTCGCTCAACGGCCCGCTTTCGGCCGAGTCGATCCCGAACAACTCGCTGGGCCCCAACCGCAAGGGCCACGTGATCGCGGATGTGACCGTGACGGCCTTTGGTTCGGATTGGAACGTCGGCCAGCTCGAGTTCCGCGCCGGCGGCAGCGGCGATGACAGCGACGCGTTTTCGTACCTGTTCCTGATGGAAGACATAAACCTTACGGGCGCTTACGAGGGCCTGCCGCAGGACGTTGTCGCCACGACCGGGACGCCCGTGTCAGCGTTTCCCGCCGACGACGGCCTCTATGTCGCGCCGCTTGCCAACACTTTGTTCATTGCGGGTTCCAGCCGGCGATTTTTCCTGGTGGCGCAGTTCTTTGGCACCGCGGCCTCGGGCGACAGCTTCAACGCGGCGCTTGAAGGCGTCAACGGCGTGCCTCCCGCCGATGGCGAGTTCAGGCCAAGCGAAACCAGCGCGGGGCCTGTCGTCGACCTGGCGACGATCACAGTGGCGATTGCCTCGGGGTCGCCCGGGGACACCTCGGTGGAAACCGGCGTCGAGTTCTCCCACGTGGTTGCGAAGTTCCGTTTCACCGCGGGCGATGCGCCCGCGAGCGTCAACGGCATCCAGCTCACCCATCGCGGCAAGGGCGACCCGACTACGGACCTGCGCGGCATTGACGGCGTGCAGGTGTGGCTCGATGACGGCAGCGGCAGCTTCGATGCCACGCTGGATACGCAGCTATTTGTCGGCGGCGGCGCCAACCCTGTAACGCCCTGCCCGTTCTTGACGCCCGTGGACCTCGAAAACGGCCAGACGCGCGACCTCTGGGTGCGGATCGTGGTGCTGGCGTCGGCGGGCGGCAGCATCGCCGACACTTTCCAGTTTGCCATTGAACAGGTCGCCGACGTCAACGCGGGCAATGCCGTGATCGTGCTGGCGGGCAGCATCGCGGCCGTGAGCAGCACGCTGCGCGTGGTGCAGTTCTCAGTCACAGGCCTGACGCCGCAACTCGCTTCGGTCGATGGCGGCGCGTCGATCACGGTCACGGGCACCGGCTTTGCGCTGCCGGTCAAGCTGTACATCGACGGCGTCGAGTGCCCCGGCCATGCGGTGGTGACCGTCGACGGGCGCGAGATCACGGGCCTGTACGTGCCGCCGGGCATCGGCGCCAAGCTCGAGGTGAAGCTGCGCACCGGCGGCCTGGCCGAAAAGACGCTGCCGATGGAGTTCAGCTACAACGCGGGCAGTGAGATCAAGGATTTCGACCACACCGCGACCTGTGCGGCGGCCAGCGGCAGCGCGCCGTGGTTGATTGCGCCTCTGGCGCTGCTGGGGCTGGTGGTGGTCCGTCGGCGCAAACACAGCCCCGCCCGGTAGGGCGGGGGAAGTCCGCATGGACGGGCGGTGCCGATCACTCCGCCGGTTTACCGGCCGGCGCTGAGGGCGCGAGCTTCTCGCAGGTTTCCCACAGGCGTTTGCACGCCGCCGCATCGAGCGCAAGCTTGTGCGGCGGCCTCTCCTTAAACCGGCGGAAGAACCTGCCGGTGACGTCGTTGAAGCCCGCGTCGGCGGCCAGGCGTATTTGGGGTTGCGCGCCGTCCTCGGGCGAGCGCATCAGCAGGCCGATAAAAAACTGGACGAATGCGGGCATGTTGCGAAACAAGTCTGTCGCAATCACGCCGGGATGCAGGCTGTTGGCGGTGAGGCCTTGTTCGCGCCGTGCAAGTTCGTTGGTGAGCATGGTCAGCGCAAGCTTCGATTGCTGGTAGGCCCGCCGCGCGCCGTAGCCGCGCTCGAACTGGAGGTCATCCCATCGAATCCGGCCATTGTAGTGTTCGAGAGACGACACGTTGACGACGCGTCCCCGCGCGGCCCGCAGCGCGGGCAGCAGCAGGTTGGTGAACAGAAACGGCGCGAGCACATTGATGGCAAATGTCGCCTCGAAGCCGTCGGGTGTGATCTGCCGGGAGCCCGCCCACAAACCTGCGTTGTTGACGAGCACATGAAGCTTGTTGTGCCGCGACGCAAGCTCCAGGGCGGCGTGGCGCACGCTTTTGAGCGACGCAAGGTCCATTGCCAAGGCCTCGGCACTGCCGCCGGCGGCGAGGATGACGTCGACAACGGGATTGGCGCGTTCGGGGCTGCGGGCGCTGACAATCACATGGGCGCCGCGGCGCGCGAGTTCAATGGCCGTGACGCGCCCAATGCCTGATGCGGCGCCGGTAACTAGCGCGGTCTTGCCGGACAACGAGGCTTGGGCGTCGGGAGTCATCTGTCGGCTCAATTCTGCCAGCGCAATTGGGAGGCGGGAGGCGGCGTAGTTCTAGCCATCGATCGACCTAAAGCAACTCCGGCCTTCCGGCGCTTGCCTGCTGCGAGATTGCAGGGCTTGCAACGCCGTGGGAGCCTCATAACATCGCGCCACGCATGGAATTCCTGTCAGCGGCCATTGATGTCACCAACCTGCGTTACCACCTTAGCGTGGTGACGTTTTTGCCGCTGGTGGGCGCGCTGTTTTTGACGTTCATTCACCGCAAGCGCGAACGCGAACTCAAGGCCACGGCTTTCTTCTTCAGCCTGATCACGTTTGTGGCCAGTCTGCCGATCCTGTTCGAATTCCAGAGCGGCGGCGGCGCGGGATTCTCTCTCGTTGAAGAGGTGGCATGGATCCCGGCGTTTAACATTAAATACATCATGGGCGTGGACGGCATCAGCGTGTTCCTTGTGCTGCTGACGACGTTTTTGAGCCCGATTGTGATGCTGTCCAGCACCAGCAACGTGCATCACAAGGTCAAAGAGTATTTCATCGCCATGCTTGTGCTGCAGACGGGTTTAATCGGCTCGTTCTGTGCGCTGGATTTGTTTTTGTTCTACGTGTTCTTCGAGCTGATGCTGATCCCGATGTACCTGTTGATCGGCGTCTGGGGCAGCGATGAAATCGAACGCCGCGAGGCCGCCCTCAAGTTCTTCGTCTACACGCTGGTGGGCAGCCTTCTGATGTTCCTTGCGGTGCTTTACGTCGCCCACGAGGCCGGCACCTTTGACATTCGCCTGCTGCCGGAAGCGTGCCGTAACCTCAGCAGTACCGCGCAATACGTGTGCTTCGGCGCGTTTATGCTCAGCTTTGCGATCAAGACGCCGGTCTTCCCGTTCCATACATGGCTGCCGCAAGCGCACACCGAGGCGCCCACCGGAGGCAGCGTCGTGCTGGCCGGCGTGATGCTGAAATTGGGCACCTACGGCATGTTGCGCTTTGCGATCCCGTTCTTTCCGGAGCCCGCGGTTGCGCTTTCCGGCGCGAT
This sequence comes from Planctomycetota bacterium, assembly GCA_020848275.1. Taxonomy (GTDB): domain Bacteria; phylum Planctomycetota; class UBA8742; order UBA2392; family UBA2392; genus JADLAK01. The sequence goes on along the minus strand of JADLAK010000092.1, from coordinate 13,484 downwards.
TTCGGTGCTCGCGGTCATCGGCATCATCTATGGCAGCATGATGGCGTTGGCGCAGGACGACCTGAAGAAGATGATTGCCTATAGCTCGGTCGCGCACATGGGCTTCATTGTGCTGGGCCTGTTCAGTTTCAACCTGATTGCCGTGCAGGGCGCGCTTTTGCAGAACATCAACCACGGCCTGTCGACGGGCTTGCTGTTCTTGCTTGTGGGCGTGATTTACGAGCGCCGCCACACCCGCATCTTCGCCGAGTTCGGCGGCATCGCCAAGGTCATGCCGAAGTTCGCGGTGTTGTTCATGATCGCGACGCTGTCGTCCATCGGCCTGCCGGGCACCAACGGCTTTGTCGGCGAGTTCCTGATCTTGCTCGGCACCTTTGGCGGCATGCCAAACGGCGACTGGACCTGGACCACGGGCAGCACACTGGCGGTCTTTGCGGCCAGCGGCGTGGTGTTGGGCGCCGTCTACATGTTGTGGGGCTATCAGCGCGTGTTCTTTGGCGAGATCACGGTCAAGGAAAACAAAAACCTGCGCGACGTCACGCCGCTTGAGATGTCGTTTGCGTTGCCGGTAGTCGTGCTGATTTTCTTCATCGGCCTCAACCCCACGCCGCTGCTCACGCGCACCGAGCCCGCCGTCAAGGCGACCATCGAGAACGCCAGGGCCTCGGCCGCCCAGCGCATGGAAGCCGTCGCCCACAAGTAGATCAGTTCACCGCGGAGACGCGGCGGCGCGGACAAAACCAGCAATCTCGCCGCGTTCCCGCGACTCCTCGGTTAGATCGCATTCGCACTTAACGTGGCCCGTGCCACTAGCGCCTTGCGCCTTTGCGACGTTAAAACGTTCCCATGCGCCGCCTGCTGATACTGGGATGCCTGCTTCTCTCCGCCTGCGGCGGCGGCATCGCCAACAACAACGCGCACGCAAACAATGCAGGCGCCAACAAGGCGTGCGGTATTAAATTCGAGCGCGAGCCGCTGGAAGAACGCCCCGTGCTGGACCCATTTGATCTCTGGCCGCCCGACGGCGCCCGCATGGCGTCGGAGAATTTCTGGGGCATCTGGCAGACCAGCGAACATGACGCCTCGAGAATGCTGCTCAGCACCGATGGCCTTCTCTGGCACGCCTTTGGCGATAGCACCGCGGTCACGCACGACCGGCTGGTCGACCTGGCGCAATTTACGGGCAGCCGCGTGAAGTTCAGCGTCGAGTTCAACGAGAAGGGCACGGCCTATCGCTCACGCCCGCGCACCGTCAGCTTCGGCCGCGGCGCGCATTTCAAGGACCGCGAAGTGCACATGTTTGTCGAGCCCAGGCCCGACCAGCGCAAGGAAGTCGACCTTGTTGGCGGCGACCCCAGGGCGATGGCCGACGACTTCCAGATTGCGCTGAGCCCCCGGGAGATGAAGTTCGGCATCGTGCCGCTGGAGGGCGACGACAAGGGCGGCAAAGTCCTGCTGTATGTCGACGGCACAACGGTGCCCGAAAAGGGCGCAGTTTTGTTTTTGCAAATCCATGACCGCCGCAGCGAAACCCTTGACCGCCTGAAAATCGTGGTTCGACTAAGGTAGAGCGGTCCTGCGTAAATTTCTTTCCGGCGCGGTGGTCTGCCCGTTTTGCGATGCGGGCGAGGCGCCCGCTCCACCTACTTAGGCACCACGTCTTCGGTTTTTGCGGCGTCGGTGGCGGTCGGCGCGAGCTTGATGCGGATGTCCTCCGCCGCACGCACGCGCGCGAGCTGCCCGAGGAATTGCGGGTACGAACTGGCCGAGATGCGCCCCGGGCCCACGCCCACTTTGCGTTTGACCACCAGCACACCGTCCTCAAGCTTGTATGTGAGGCTGTAGAGGAACGGTGCGCAGGGATACAGCGTATCGGCGGGCAGTTCGCTGAAGTTGAAACCCGCGGGCGCCTTGATGCGGATCTCGTCTTCCCAGTGCAGGTCGAAATCTAGCAGCATGTCCATCTTGCGTTTTTCGCGCGAGGCCAGCGACGCCAGCACCGCGGCCATTTTCGCAATCGGCAGGCCGCAAGTGAGCCCCTGGCGCGACTTCTGCGCCAGCGCCGGCGAAGTGCCCGCGTATTTGCGCACATAGGGTTTGCCGAGCGTGCCAATGTCGGGGAAGTCCATGCTGGTCGCGGAAAAACCCGGGAACTGCGAGGCGATGTCGCCCTCGAGCTCGGTGCCAAGCTGCTCGCGCGAGGTGTTGCGCATCTGTTCCTTGATCGAGTACGAACGCTCGCCGAAAAGTTCGAGCGAACCGCTGACGTCCGCGGAGCCGTCTGCCTTGAGCGTGATTTCCGAGCGCGAGATGTAAAGGTCGCGATCGGGCGCGCCGCCGGGCAAAAACGTTTGCTCGTAGCGCCCGTCGTTCCACAGGATGACCGGCGCGCCGTCGTAGCGCGCGCCGTAGGCGCCAAAGGGCCGCAGGCGTTCGTCGAGCGAAAGATAGATGCGTTTGCCGTCGTCGCCCGTCACCACGACCAGGAAGGTGTTGAAATCGTTGTTTGCCGGGCTGACCCAGTCGGCGATCAAGGGGCGTTCCTCGCGCGTTGAGCGCGCAAGCTGGGAGGTGTCGGCCATCGCAAAGCCGACTTTCACGCCCGCAGCCTTGCACAGCGACAAGAAAACCTCTTCGCGTGAGCCCGCCATTGCGCGCAGGGCCTGGTGCGCTCCCTGCGTGTCGCCGCTGGTGAGCAGGTTGGCGTTGACCCACTCGTAGAGTTTGCGGGCCTTCTGCTCGTCACTGAGGTTTTGTCCCTTGAGGACGTCGGCCGCGACTTTCTCGACCAGCGGCGTCACGCGCGTGCGGCGCAGGCCGTATTCCGCGGCGATGCGCGCCTTGCGCTGCCAGGCGCTGGGCTGGACGATCTCGAGCCACGGGATCAGCTCGAGCGCGCCGGGCGCGAAGATGCCTTCTTTCTCAAGGTGGCGGCGCGACCGGACGTCCCAGATGTACACGGCCTGGTCGCCCTTGTTGAACTGGCGGATGTCGACGTTGGGCCCTTCATCGAGGTTGCGCTGGCGGATGTTCAACGCCATGGTCTGCGGCGCCAGCAACACCCAGCGGCTGATGTAGAACGGCTCGTTGAGCGCCTGGTCCTCGAAGTAGAAACGGTCGTTGTAAAGCGTGCGGTAGGGCGAGGGGTTGGTGAATTGCAAATAGGCGATTTCGAGGTAGCAGCCGACCTCGACGCCCGGGTATTCGACCTGGTTGCCCGCAAACGTTACGGGCTCAAGCACCGTGCCATCGGGCTTGATCGTGCGGGCGGTGATGAGCTCGGCGCCCATCACGCGGTCGCGGCCGCGTTCGTCGACGCCGTCAAGCGTCAGGATTTTGCGGATCTGGTGCACGTAAGTAATCGAGCTGCCGTCGGCAAACACCTGCTGGACCATTTCATCCAGCACCATGGCGCTGTGGGCGCGGCCGTCGCCCGGCTCATTGGGCTCGGCCTTTTTTGCGTCTTCGAATGTGAGCGAGTGTTCCTTCCAGAACTCGCCGCTTTCACCCTTCATGCGCATCAGCAGGCGGCGCGAGTAACTGTCGGAGGGGTTGGCGGCGACGACGCGCTCGCACCATTGGCGTGCGCGGGTTTCGTCGCCGGCATTGATGAGCGCCTTGACGCCGATGCGCAGGTAGCGGTCGGGCTCGGCGCATTGCGACGCGAGTTCGTCGCACAGCTTCAGCCCGTCATCGAGCTTGCCCGTGGCGAAATAGACCTCCGCCAGGCGCTGGCGCGCGTAGCGGTCGCCCGGGTCGGCGGCGCGGTGGGCCTCAGCCATTTTGCGGGCGTCGTCGGCGCGGCCAAGTCGCAGCAGCAGTGAAATCATCGACAGGCGCGTGTCGCGGTCGCCGGGCCACACGGCCGTCAGCGCATTGCGATAAGCGTACTCCTGGCGCAGGGCGTCGCCCGAGTTGTGGTAATTCGCCAGCGCCATCAGCACCGCCGGGGCCTTTGGCGCAATTTGCTCGGCCTTCCGCAGCGACGCAAACCACTCCGCGCGCCAACTGAGCTGCCTGTAGTACTCGGAGAGCTCGAGCCACACCGTCCACGCCCTGGGGTTGGCTGTCAGCGCCTTTTGCATGCAATCGACGACGTCATGGGTGCGTTCGTCGCGCGCGAACGACTTGCCCAGTTCAACCAGCGCCGCGGGCAGGGGTTTGTCCGAGGCCTTGACGAGGTCGGCCAGCACCGTGCGTTTGGCGCGGCGTGTGCCGCTGGGCGAATACAGCGGGCTTTCATCCAGCGCGCGCACGAACGCCAGGCTTATGCCCGTGTTTTTCGGCATCGCCTCCATCGCGGCTTCGAGGTGCAGCGTGCCCTCGCTTTTGAGATCGTACTGGTCGCACAGGCTTGCCAGCGCCAGGCGGCACAGCGCCGTTTGCCGGGCGTCCGAGGAGCCCTCCAGCCGCTTGAGCTCGGCGTCGAACTTCGCCGACCACATCGGCCGCGGGTTTTCGATGGCCGGTTTGCCGCCACGAATTTCAAAGGGGCCGCCCGTCGGGACCGCGGCACGCATGCCCTCGATGGGCCGGCCGTCGGCGCCGCGGATGCGGACGCGCAGGTTCGAGATCGAGCTGATCTTGACCAACAGCAGGTTTTCGCCCTGTGCAAGCTGGACATTGAGGTAGGTGCGCGGGCATTCGCCGGCGCGGGCGTCGAAGTCGACCAGCGGCGCTCCGCGCAGCCACACCTTGCCCGGGCCCATGAAGTCGAGCGACAGCATCGCCGCTGTCGCCCTGGACACGAATATGCTGGTGGCGACGTAGTAGCACTGGCCGTGATGGCGCTCGGCGTCAAAGATGTCCAGTTCGTCGTCGTTGGCGTCAAAGTGCGGCACGGGGCGGAAGCTGACGGGGCCGTAGGCGCCGGTGTAGTTGCGGTCGAGGTACAGCCGCACTTCGGGCTGGAAGGCGTCATCGTGGGCGCTGGCGCCGGGCTCGGCAAAGGGCCCGCACCACATGGCGGTGGTGATGCCGTTCCAGCGGCGGGCGACGGCGTTGGCGTTGGCGTCGATCTCGATGCGCCGCGCCCAGTGCAGGTAGGCGCGCGCAAACGACGACGCGAACTTGCCGCAACCCTTGAAGTCGTCCTTGGCCAGCTTTTTCAGCATCGCGTACACGGGTTGCGACGACGACTGCATCTTGTCGAACTTCTGGCAGGCGATCAGCGCCAGCACCGCTTCTTCCGAGGCCGGATTTTTCTCGCACAGGGCGATCAGCTTCGCCGCGTAGGCGTCGTAGTCGAGTTCGCCGATGGAGGCGTCGAGATAGATGGTTTCCAGCGCGGCGTAATCCGGCGCTTGCGCCAGTAGCGGGGAGACGAGCAGGAAGAGCAGGGTGATGGTGGCGGTTTTCATGGAAACTCCGTTGGCTCTTACCAGAGCCCATCGCGTGAGCGATGGGATGACTGGCCATGCACTGGCGTTTATCCAACCGCTTACGCGGCGGGCTCCGGTTTATTCCTTCACGATTTTCAGCACCGCCGCTTCGGCGCGGTCGAAGCCCGCCAGGCCCTCGCGGAACTTCGGGTATTCGTCGCGCGGCACCACGCCGCCGTGGAAGTTGTACTCCCGCTCCACGACGAGCGTGCCGTCCTTGACGCTGACCTCGACGCGCAACGTGGCGAACTTGTCCTTGTAGACGTACGCGGCGGGAATCTGCTCCAGCTTCGTGCCCTTGGGCAGGTCAAAGGTCATGGTGTGCGCCGTCGAAAACGGCGTGGGCAGCACAAGGTCAGACCTGCGCGTCGCGACAGACCCCAGCGCCTTCTGTGTCCAGCACTTGGGGTTGAGCGCAACACGCAGCTCGATCACGCCGTCTTTTTCGTCGTAGGCGTTGGGAAGGTTCATGGTGTAGGTCAGCCGCGGCGGCGAATCGATCGCCGCCAGGTCGTTGGCCCGCACCATCGTGGTCGAGGCGCCGGGGAAGTGCTGGCTCCAGATCGCCTCGAAGGTCTGCTTGCGGTCGCCTTCATTGAGGAAGTTCGCGCGGATATCGGCGTTGGCGGGGCCGATGCCGGTGTAGTCGACGGTGATGCGCGCCTTGCCCTGGCCCTGAAGCTCCAGCGCGATGGTGTTGATTTCGCGGTTCTGGTCGGCCGCGGGCTGCGGGACGGTCTGCACCACGCCGCCTTCGGGCTTGACTACGATGACCTGCGCGCCGCAATCGCTCGACGGCAGCTCGTCCATGCCGTTGAAAGTCGCTGTGCCGTCGAGGAACTGGCTTGTGCCGTCGGCGTATTCGACCAGCGCGATCACGTGGTTGAACAGGCCCGGCATGGGCAGGCTGATGTCCTCGTTGCCGCGGAAATACTCGGAGTTGATGATTACCGGGTGCGCCTTGATGCCCGTGATGGCGAGCATGGTGCACATCACAATGGCCTTGTCCTTGCAATCGCCGATGCAGCGGTCGAAGATCGCGCCCGCCGAAAACGGCTTGTAGCCGTGAACGCCGAAGTGCCAGTCGCTGTTGTAACGGATCTGCGTGACGACAAAATTGTATATCGCCCGCACTTTTTCCTTCTCGGTGGTTTTGCCCTCGATTAACGCCGCAACCTTCGCGGTCATGGCCGGCGTGGGCTCAAGCTGCTTCTTGATCAGGTTGTAGTACCACTTGCCAAAATCCTTCCAGCTCTTGTAGGTGCTGATCTGCACCGTGGGCGCAAGCTGTTCGAGCGGCGGCTGCAGCGATTCCTGCGGCAGGCGCGCGATGTCCTTGGCGGTGTAAGTCCAGACCACGCGGTCGCCCTCAACGCGTTCAGTGCGCTTGGGCGCGTTCAGCGTAAGGTATTCATAGAACTGGCGGGCTTTGGGCAGCACGAACACGACGCGCATTTCGTCAATGGGCGAATACGCGATGCTGCCGTCGCCGGGGTAGAAGTAGCTGGCAAACGCCACGCGCGTGCCGAAGTAATCACCGAAGAAACTTTGCTCACGGTCGCTGACACGGTAGCGCAAAAACACGACGTCGCCGACATTGATGGGCGGAAACTCGACGCGGTCGGGCGAACGCCGCCCTTCCTCAACCGTGCCGTCCATGCGGTAGAGGCGGCCATCGACAAGGCGGCCCTGCTGGTCGGCCTGCTTGGGAATGCCAAGCATCTGGAACCAGGGGCGGCCCTGGTCGTTGCAGATGCGGTAGGCGAACTGGCTGTAGACGGCGGTGGTGCCGTCGTCATTCACGACCGTGATTTCGTCGCGGTAAAGCGTGCGGAAGGGGTCGTCGCCGTTGACGGGCTGGCTGAGCGCCTTCTCGATGCGGCTCTCGATATTTTCCTGCAGCAGCGCCTCGAATTTCGGCCGCTCGTCGGAGAGGAACTCGAGATAGCGCTCAAGGTCCTGCCGGTTGGGGTTGGCCTTGAGCGCCGCACGCAGGGCCTCCACGGCAAGGTTGCGCTGCGCCGTTGCGGCTTCACCGGCAAGCGTCGCCGCAAAGCGCATGTGAACTTCGCACTTCATCGCGAGATAAGTGTCGTCCAGCGGCGCGATCGCCAGCGCGTTGTTGACCTCGGTCAGCGCCGCGCCGGGGTCGTTGGCGGCAAGGTACATGCGGGCGAGTTCGCCGCTTGCGACGATATTGAAGGGATCGAGCAGGCGCATCTCGGCGGCAATGCGCTGCGCGCCGTTGACGTCGCCGTTTTCGATGGCACGGTCAAGCATGCGCTCGCGCGTGTAGTTGTCGGTGAAGTCCGCCTTGATCGCGCGTTCGTACAGCACGTTGGCGCCGGCGATGTCTTCGGCGAGGCGGCGGTAGTAGGCCGCAAAGCGCAACAGTTGCGGGTGGTCCGGGAATTTCTTGAGCAGGCCGTGGAGTTCGCGCTGCACCTCCATGTCGAGGCCCTTGAGCGAGGCTACGCGTGCGGCGTAGATGCGGCCCTCGACCCAATCGGGCGCAAGTTCGACGGCTTTGCGGGCGAAACTGTCGGCCTGCGACGGGTTCACGAACGTGTTGGAGTAATAGGATGCCATGCTGTAGGCCGCGCGCGCGGCCTTGGCGTCGAGTTCCAGCACGCTTTGCAAAAGCGCGCGGCGGCGGTTTTCCTCACGCCCGGCGGCGACGGCGCTTCCGCTGCGGCTGGCTTCGGCGAGGAAATAGCTGATGATCGCGCGCTCGCTGCGGTAGGCCTGCGGCTCGGCCTTGGTGGGCGCTAGTTTTTCGTAGTCGGCCAGCAGTGTCGTCAGGCGGCCGCGCGCGTAGCCCATGGTGCGGTCCTGGCGCGGGATGATTACTTCACACGCGCCGTCGAAGAACATTGCGCGCAGTTTGTCCTTGGCCGCGGGTTCCTGCCGGTAGTCGAGCGTCGGGTTGTCCGTCGGCGCGCCAAGCGCGTCTTTGAATTCTTTTTCGTCGACGGCCTCGCGCCACGCCTTGCCGTCCATGCGCAGCCGAATGCGCCACTCGCCTTCGCTGATGCCGGCCTTGACGATGATCAGGTTCCAGCCGCGGGCCAGGTTGATGTTGCAGCGGTCCTGGTCAAAGCCGAGGCTGCGTTCAGCCTCGGTGATCACGACGCCGCCGGGCAGCGCGGGCGTGCCTGGCGAAACCACCCAGAGCTTGAGCGCGCTATCCGACGCTGCGCCCAGCGTAGTGGTCACGGGGCTGTCGCAATGGACGGCGGTCATCAGGAACGCCGCCGCTTCCTTATTGGGGCGAAGCATCGCGCCGATGTCGACCACGCCCGCGACCGGCGACGCCGGCAGCGCGCGGAATTTGACATTGAGGTTGTCCTTGCCCGCGTATTCGCCCAGCGGGTTGAACCCGGCCTCGGGTTGCAGCACGTCGTCAAAGCCCTGCCCGCGTTCGTTGCCAAAAGGTCCGCAGATGCGCCAGTTCTTGAGAAAGCCGATGTCGCCGTCCATGGCCGATGCGCGGCCCGGCTGCGCGAGTTTGCGCTGGCGTTCGGCCAGTTCGTGGTTGAGCGCCGCCGCGGCGCCGGGAACGTCCGGGGCCTTGGCCGCCAGCAGCGCCTTGAGGGCGCCCTGATTGTCGCCTAACTCGTCTGCGGCAAGCGTCAACATGCGCAATGCAATGCGAAATTCGACGTAGCTGAGGCTGCTGCCGTCGGCGAGGATGGCCTTGGCGCGCTCAAGCAGCGTCGCGTGATCAGCGCGCAGGTACGCGCGGTAAAGGACGAGTTCGTTTTCCGTCAGGACCTGTGCGCGTTGATTTTCGTCGGGGGAATCCTGCGCAAGGCCGGGCGAAACCCCGGCCTGTTGAAGCAGCGGCACACACGCGACAGCCAGTGCCAGCGCACCCAGGCGGAAAACGTTTTTCAACATGGCAATTCCTTGGTGAAAGCGGGTCACCGTTATAGCCGCACATCGCGCCCGTTTGCGCGCAAAACCCGTTATCCATCAATACGATCCAGTGGTGATAAAGGGGCGGAATGGGGCGTCCGAGAGCCTGTATTGGCCCAAAAGCTGATCTTTTTGCTGGGTTTTGATGTTCCAACAAGTGGCGTTCCGAGCCCTTGCAAAGGCGGCCTTGGCGATGGATAGTCCCGCTCCCAATCGCACTTTTTGCCCCTACCTCTTGGAGCGGATTCATGGAATTCGATTTCCCCGGCGTTGCCAGCAACGCCGTCCAGGCTGACTTGCTTGTTGTTCCCTGCCACGAAGGCGACACTCCCCTCAAAGGCTACGCCTTTGCCGACGCCGTCAGCAAACTCTTCCTCAAGGGAGACTTCACCGGCAAGCGTGGCCAGGCAATGATCCTGCCGTCTAACGGCGCCGTTGCGGCGACCCGCATTTGCCTGCTTGGCATGGGCAAGGGCGAAGATGAATCCGTGCGCGCGTTCGCCGATACGCTGTGCGACGTTTTCCGCGGCTCGGCCATCGACACGCTCAAGCTCAAGCACGTCGCCGTCGCGCTCGAGGTTGAACTCAAGCACCGCGGCTTTAAGCCTGAACTGGTGGGCCGTGCGGTCGCCGACGCGGCGATCTTTGGCAGCTATTTCTTCCGCCGCCTGCACACCAAAGACAAGCACACCAAGCGCCAGTTTGCCGAAAAAGTCAGCCTCGTGGGCGCCAAGAACAAAGAACTCAAGGCCGGCGTCGAAAAAGGCGCGACGGTCGCCAAGTATGCCTGCCTGGCCCGCGACCTTGTCAACGAGCCCAGCAACTTCATGAAGCCCCGCGACCTCGCCGCCGCCGCAAAGAAAATGGCCGACGAAACCCCGGGCCTGAAGTGCAAGATCATCGAGAAGCCCGAGATCGAGAAGCTGAAGATGGGCTCGTTTTTGGGCGTCAACGCGGGCAGCGACGACCCCGCGCGCCTGATTGTGCTCGAGTACAACGGCGGCAAGAAGGGCGATGCGCCGGTTGCGTTTGTCGGCAAAGGCCTGTGCTTCGACACCGGCGGCTACAACATCAAGGCCAACAGCCTCGGCATGAAGGGCGACATGGGCGGCGGAGCGGCGACGATCGCGGCGCTGGGCGCCTGTGCGGCCCTGAAGTTGCCGGTCAACGTCGTGGGCGTGGTGCCGGCGACCGAGAACGAAATCTCGGGCAAGGCTTATCACCCCGGCGACATCCTGATTTCAATGAGCGGCCAGACCATCGAAGTCGACAACACCGACGCCGAGGGCCGCCTGATCCTGTGTGACGCGCTTACCTATGTGCAGCGCACGTACAAACCCGCCGTGATCGCCGACATGGCGACGCTGACCGGCGCGGCGGTCGTCGCCGTCGGCAACCGCTACGTCGCGGTCATGGGCAATGACCAGTCGACGGTGAAAAAGATGTTGGCCTCGTTTGAAACCGTGGGCGAAAACGCCTGGCAGTTGCCGCTTCCCGATTGCTACGACAAGCTGCTCGACAGCCCGATCTGCGACATGAAGAACATCGGCGGCAACCCCGGCACCATCACCGCCGGCTTGTTCCTTCAGCGATTCATCGACAAGGGCCAGAAGTGGCTGCACCTCGACGTCGCGGGCTCGGCGCTTTACGACGGCGAAAACTGGGGCCTCTGGAATTCCAAGACGCCGACGGGCAGTCCCTGCCGCGCGATTGTGCAATTCGCCGAAGACTGGCACGCGGCGAACAAAGGCAAGGGCAAGAAGTAGACGCATTGATGCGAGTGCTTTCGAAGGGGCGGCCCCACGGGCCGTCCCTTTTGATTTGTTGCAACCCCTATCCTCCCAAGTCACTTACGACGGCCTGTAAACCGCTACACCGCCGTCGCGTCCAAGTTATACTATTGAGTCAGCCTGTGCAGTCCTTGTGGAGTCTTTTGTCACAGGGGCGTTAGGGTCGAAGGGGAAGCCGATTTGACGATTGCGCTCAAAGAAGCCATCGGGCTTGCGCGGCAGCGTGCCGCGCGTGGCGATTTTGTCGCCGCGCGGCGTGAGCTTGACCAGGTTCGACGCCAGGCGGAAGCCGACCCCGAGGGCGCACGCGGCCTCGCCGGTGAAATTTCCCAGTTCACCCGCACGCTTGAAGTGCTCGAGGCCCTGGACGCCGTGCGCGCGATGTTGCGCGAAGGCGACCACTCGCAGGCCGCCGACGCCGCGGCGCGCATCGCCGACCGCCTTTCCGCTGACGATTACGCTGAGCTTGGCATTGCCGGTGCGGCGCTGACTTTGCTTTCGCGCGCGGGCGACCTTGCGCGCAACGCCGCAGGCCGCCGCGAAACGCCGGAAGTCCGGGCGTTTGTAGATTACATGGCCAGCGAACTTGCGACGCTCGAGCGTCAGAAGTTCAGCGAGCCTTTGCGCGAATACGTCGAGGAAACGCGCTCAGCGCGCGCGACTACCGAGACGCGTTCGGCCAGCACGCTTGGCGAATTGCTCTCGCGCCGCCCCTGGCGTTCGGGCATGCAGACCGTCGCAGTTGAACCCGCAACCGAACCCGCTCGCCGCCCGCCGCCCGAGCGTTCAACCTCGGTGCCCGTGCGCGACGCCGTGCCGACGCAAAGCGAGCAGGCCCCGGTGCTGGGCAAAATCCTGATCGAGCAGGAGCCCAAGGCCGCCGGCGTGCCGATGACGCAAACCGCCCCCGCGGGCGAGGGCGACGCGTTCGACATCGTCAGCAAAGCCGTGTTGCGCAACTGGTACGTCGTGCTTGGCATGATGATGATCTTCGGCCTGATCGGTTACCTGTTCGCCGCCGCGGCGCCGCCGAAGTACATCAGCCGCGCGCTGCTGCAGCGCGTGCCGCCGTCCAACCTGCGCGCGCCAGTCACAGGCAATACGTCACAGTACGTGCCGACGTTGCCGCGCGCGACGGTCCTCAAGCTTGCGACGCTGCCGGGCTTCCACGACGAAGTCGCGCGCAAGCTCAACGTCGAGGGCTGGAAGCCGCACGACCAGGCGGAAGTCGTCAAGTTCCAGCCGATCACCGGCGACGACGTGACGTCGTCGCTGCAGGTCACCGTGGACGAGTCGACCAACTACACTTACTACATCGAGTTTGCCGCGACACATTCCGACCGCCGCATGGCCGAGGCGCTGGCCGGCACCGCCGCCAACGCGTTCATGGAAAAGCACCGTTGGCAGGTCGTGCAGGAGGCCGAGGACAACCAGCGCACCTACACCGCGCGCCAGGCCGACCTCGCCAACGACCTCAAGCAGATCGCCGACGAACGCCTGCACGAGTTCAAGGTCGGCCCCGACACCACCGCCAGCGGCCGCAGCGTCACCGAGCGCGTGGGCCAGTTGATGATGCAGTACAACGACGCTCGCACCCGGCTCGGCGCCGCCGAAACCGACCTCGCCGCGGCGACGGCTTCGCTCGCGAACTACGAGACGATCCTCAAGGACAAAAAGACCACGCCGGAACTCATCCCCGGCCCCAACAGCAAGGTCGAGGACCCGGAACTCACCCGCTTGCAGGGCCAGCTTGGCCGCATCGAGGACGAAATCCTCGAGATCGACCGCAAGCGCGCGGGCCTGGGCCCGGAACACCCGCTGATCAAAAACCGCCTGCCCGAGCTTTACCAGGATCGCCGCTACCTTGAGGACCGCATCGACGTCATCCGGTCACGCAAGGCAAGCGAAGACCCGACGAACATGGTCCCGAACCCCAGCTACATGGACGCCAAGCTCAAGGCCGAGGACGCGCGCGGCAAGAAGCAGCAGTATGAGCTGCAGAAGGGCCACTTGCAGGGCTTCATCCAGACCGTTGAGGTGGAGCTGAATTCCCTCAAGGACAAACTTTCAATCGCGGAAGACCGCAACCGGCGCGAGTCCGCGATCATCAAGCAGAAGGAACGCACGGACATCATCCTTGAGGATCTTGGCGCGGTGCTGGCCTCGGCGGGCCGCGAATTGCAGCTCATACAGCCCGCCGTGCGCGCCACGCCCATCGAGCCCAAGCTGATTGTCAGCATTGCGGCGGGCCTGGTGATGGGATTGATTGTCGGCGTGGCGATCGCCATTGGCCTGTTGCGCCGCCGCCGCCTGAGTGAGGCTGTCTAGATGCGCATCCTGCGATTTACGAAAATTGTATCCGCGTTGGCGTTGCTGGCCGCGCTGGCGTCGTGCG
>JADLAK010000091.1 GCA_020848275.1 Planctomycetota bacterium | reverse complement strand
CAGTTGTGGGGCGGACATTCTTGTCCGCCCGACCGGCGTAGCCGGTCGAATTGTGGCTCGCAAAGCTCGCCACCGCGGACAGGAATGTCCGCGCCACCTAAAGACAATTATCTAGGACCGCTTAGCCTGACACTTTTGGCGGGGCTGACGCAGCGACCAGTTCAACCACAACCGCAGTGCCGTACGCCAGGACCTCGGTTACGCCGGGGCCGATTTCGTTGGCGTCGTAGCGCATGCCGATGATCGCGTTGGCGCCCGCCTCCGCCGCGTGCTGGCGCAGCAGGTCAAAGGCCTCTTGCCGGGTTTGCTCGCATAGCTCGGTGTACACGGAAATATTGCCGCCAAAAAACGTCTGCACCCCCGCGGCGAGGTTGCCAATGGCGCTACGCGATCGCACCACGATCCCGCGCACGACGCCGCAATGGGCCACGATGCGGTAACCCTGGAGTTCAAACGCGGTGGTGATGAAGTGCGGGTCGATCATGTCAGTAGCCAGTAGTCGGTAGGCAGCAGTCAGTTTCTTGAAGCGGCACTATCCACTGGTTTTGGGACCAGGTCCACTGACTACTGACTACCGGCTACCGACTACTATTTTCACCCAACGCCTGTGCAATTGCGTCGTATCACTCTTTCGCGCCGACAGTTATTGCCGCGCCCGGAGATCACCCATGCGTTACGCCGCTTATCTTGTGCTGCTCAGCTTCTTTGCCGCCGCATTGTCGGCGCAGGTGCCCACGACGCCGGCGACTGAAGCCGGCGCCGACAAATACACGGGCGACCTGGTCGACATCCCGCTGACGGACATCATGCGCATGACGTCGGAGCGCCAGAACATCCGCTTCCTCTACGACTCCAAGATCATCCAGCTTCAGCAGAAGACGATCACCATGATCTCATCGCAGAAGCAGGGCATCACCATCCCCTACGGTGCGTGGTTTTCGGTGCTGCAGATCTGCTTCAAGCAGCACAAGCTGGTGACGGTCCCCTTTGGTGAAGACTCCGAGACTTCGGTGAGGTTCTTCGAGATCATGCCCGTCAACGACGCCATCGGCCAGGCGGCCGAGGTGATCTTCCTCGACGATCTGGCCGAATGGAACGACAACCGCGCCAGCATCGTCAGCCTCGTCGTGAACCTGAAATACGCCGAATCCAACAGCGTGGCCGGGGCATTGCGCGCCATGGTCAAACCCCCGGGCAACGTGCAGCCCATTCCCGGCGTGAACTCGCTGCTGGTTTCCGATTACAGCTACAACATCCGCCGCATCGGCATGATGCTGAACCTGATGGACCAGCCGGCGCGCAGCCCGCGCCTTGAGGTCGTCAACGTCGAGCACCTGGACGCCGCGGAACTATCGAACAGCATCAACCAGCTATTGACCGCGCGCAAAAACGCGATGGTCGCGCAGCCGCGCCGCCAGGGCAGCCCCGACGATGAGACGCTGGTGTTCCTGGAGCCCGCGCCCTACGTCAACGCGATCATGGTGACGGGTTTTGACGCGGGCATTGAATTGGTGCGCGACCTCGTCGCCAAGCTCGACGTCGACATCCCCGGCGCCGTCAGCACCGGCCGAATGCACATTTACCAGTGCAAAAACGTGCTGGCGATGGACCTTGCCGACACGCTCAACAACCTGCTGGGCGCGGGCATCCCGCTGCCGACGGCGGTCCCGACGCAACCGGGCCAGCCCCTGACCTCGGCCAACAACCCCAACGCGCCGACGATTGTGCCCAACGAAAAGACCAACAGCCTCGTCGTCATCGCCACGCCCAGCGACTATGTCGAACTTCGCAAGCTGATCGAGAAGCTCGACATGCGCCGCCCGCAGGTTCAGATCCAGGTCGCGATCCTTGAGGTCAGCGACAGCGACGGCTTCGAGTTCGGCGTCGAGCTTGCGTCCGTCGACGGCTTCTCGAAAAACAGCAAAGAACCCCGCGCCAGCTTCGGCACCAGCTTTGGCTACAGCAGCATCGTCGACGACACGGGCCTGCCCGTGGGCGGCACCAACGGCGGCATCCCCGCGGGCCGGTCACCCAACCTCGCACTGGCCGGCGGCATCTTCACGCTTACTAAAGGAAGCGCCTTCGAGATTCCGCTGATCGTGCGCTTCCTTAAGACGCAAAGCGACACCAACGTGCTGTCCGAGCCGATGGTCACCACCAACGACAACGAACCGGCGCAGATCAACATCTCGACGGAAATTCAGCTCGTCGAGAACACCCAGAACGCCACCACCGGCAACACGCAGGGCGCGGGCCCAATTGCCGAGGCCGGCATCAACCTCAGCGTCACGCCGCAGATCAACCAGGATGACCACGTCACGCTCGAGATCGACCTCGAGGTTTCGTCCTTCCAGAGCCCGCCGGCGACCGGCGCCGCGTCGGCGCCGCCGAAGTCCAAGCGCACCATCGTCACCAAGGTGACAGTGCCCAACCGAAACACCGTGATCATCGGCGGCCTCAAGAGCAGCGAGTCGCGCAAGAGCGTGAGCAAGATCCCGCTGCTGGGCGACATCCCGTTGCTCGGCGAGTTGTTCAAGAAGACCACGACGCAGGAAAACCGCACCAACCTGTACATCTTCGTGCGCCCGGTGATCCTGCACGACCCGAACTTCGATGATCTGGAGAAGCTGAGCCGTGATGCGTTGGAGGACGCCAAGAAGCAGATCCTGCCCAGCGACGGCAACCGCGAGTTCTTCAAGAAGGCGCTGGCGGACTACGAGGAAATCCGGCGCACTACACCGGGCACGCCCTCGCGCAGCTTCGACTACCAGGGCCTGGACAAGAAATAGACGTGGCGGGCGACGCATGCGTCGCCCCTACAAACGTGACGGTTGGCAGTGGACGCGATTTTCCCCCCGCGCTGCTGCCAACCGCTCCGTTTTTAACCACAACGGCAACTGCGTTCGCGAAGGCACGGAGAAAAACAAAGACAAGATCGCGAAGAGCCAGGATTCACGTGCGGTCTAGTGATTGTCTTCGCTGTAATCTTCTTCAATTTCGGCGGAAGGAAGCTGTTTGCGGAGAGCATCAACGTCAGTCTGATCGAACTTGCAACGTCCGTCTAGAACGACACGCTTCAATGTTGGCATCATTCCCAATTCGGCTAACCCCGCACCTGTGATCGTCTTGCTTCCTAACTCAATCTCTTCGATGCAATTGTCATTTGCTTCGCGGAGCAGCGTTAGGTGTTTGTCTGAAAACGCCGGGCAGCGTCGCGCTCTGAGACTAGTCAGTTGGGTTCGTTTGACGATGGCGGTTGCAACTTCTTCTGTCAGACCGTCATTGAACGACACGTGAATGCGGCTGGGGCCGGAATCGCTGACCAGGTTCAACACTCGGCCCTCAAAGCCCCGCAACCCGGCGACGCCAATATCCGTAATCTTGCATGCTTTAAGGATCGGCGTCAGCGCATCGTCCCATGCGCTATCGTCCTCGAGAGACGCAAATGAAACGTTGAGCGCCTTCAACTTGGGCAGCGCGGCCAAGTCAGCCAAGGCATCGGCTTCAATCTTGCACAAGTTAAGATCAATGGTTTCGATTCGAGAGTGTTTAGCGAGGGTCGCCAGCGCTAGTTTATCATTTGCCGCCGCATCATGGCTCAGCACGCAACCGTATCCGTTGAAATTGCGAACGTTTGTCAAACCGACCAACACGTTCCAGAAGGCGTGAGGGCGCTTGATGATTGAATGCGATAGGTCGAGGGTCTCAAGCAACTTCAGCTTGTCGAGTTTCGAGAGGAACACCGGATCATCAATCGTGGCGGCCCGTAAGGAGAACAGCTTGAGCTTGGGGCACGACAACTTGCTTATCGCGTGGGCGGAGTCGCAAAGCGTTCCCGTTAGATGAAGTTCTTCAAGGGTTGCGCTGGCGAACTCCTGGCCCCATGCCTTACTGATTACGCTCCATCCTCCGAGATCCAATACTCGTAACGCCGGTAGCTCTTGAATCCCGCTCAAGTCAGCCAGCTCGGCTTTGCCCCACGAGCGGAATCCGAATCGGATTTGGCGAAGGTGTTGTAGTGGCTTTAATGAGGCCAATCCTTTTCCCGTCAGAGTTGTCGAATCGCCAAGGTCAAGTTCCTCCAAGTCCTTGAACTCGGTCAGCTTGGCGAGGTCATCATCAGTGAAGTCGTCGCAGTAAAGACTTTTGACATTCTTCTTTTGTTTCGACACATCCGCAGGACACACGCGATTGACACTTTCTGGTTCAGGTGTCGCATCTGGTGGCGATGGTTCACCGGGGTCGGGCCTCGCCGGTTCCGTGGGGTCCGTGGGATCTGCCATGACCATGCGTAAGCACAGGACTTGCAGGAGAACCGCCAAGCCAATTTGGGGAAGCTTTGTTTTTCCGACGTGGTAATTGCGCATAACTTTCCTTGGCGGGATTGGCCGACCCCATCCCTAACGGCGTGCATGGGGGTTTGTTCGACGGCACCAAGAATTGATCCTGACTATCCTGTCCATCGGTGAAAGTTGTTCTTGTGTCGCCGCGCTCGCTATACTTCCGCCATGGACGACCACGTCTTCGTCATCGACCTCAAGCCCGGCAACATCTTCGGCGTTTACCAGGTCGCGGAAGCCCGCGCGCTCAAGGCCCGCAACGGCAAGCCCTACCTCGCCCTGACGCTCAAAGACAGCTCTGGCCGCATCGGCGCCAAGCGCTGGGACGCCGACGGCGACAAGCTCAACGAGCTTCCGCCCGGCGGCTTCATCGAGGTCGAGGGCAACGTCGAGCTTTATAAGGATCAGCCGCAAATCATCCTCAAGGCGATGCGGCCGGTCGAGGCCGCCGACGTCAACCTCGCGCACTTCGAGACGCCGCCGAGCTTCGACCCCGTGCAACTGCGCGCAGAAGTGATTGCGATTCTCGAAGGTCTAATTGACCCGGATTACCTGCGCGTGGCCAAGGCTTATCTCGCTGACGAAGCGTTCATGGGCCGCTTCGAGATCGGCCCCGCCGCGCGCATGATGCACCACCCGTACAAGTTCGGCCTGCTTGAGCACGTGCACAGCGTAGTCATGCTCGGCGTGCGGCTGTGCGATCACTACACGTGGGTCGACCGTTCGCTGGTGTTGCTCGGCCTGTTTCTGCACGACAGCGGCAAGGTGGTTGAACTGGTGGGCGAGGACACGCCCGGTTATTCGGTCGAGGGCGAGTTGCTCGGCCACATCACCATCGGCATCAACATGCTCGATCGCAAGCTCAAGGAACTTGGCGACATCCCGCACCACAAGGGCATTCTGCTCAAACACATTATCCTGAGCCACCACGAGAACGCCGAATACGGCAGCCCGAAAGAGCCGATGCTTGCGGAGGCGCAGATCGTGCACGCGATCGAGGCGCTCGACGCCAAAATGAACGCGTTCTTGCGCGAGCGCGAATTGCCCGCCGAACGCAGCGACCTTACGGGCGAAATGCGTTACTCGAAACTGCTCAAGCGGCATGTGTACACACCGCCGAAGAACGCCGAAAAAAGTGCGGAGTAACGAATGCCAACGCTTGTTTCCCTGCGGCCGGTTGAAGATGCCGACTTGGGCGTGGTGCCCATACTTGTCAGCAATCCTGTCTATTTCTTCGGCGACGAATTCGGCATTCCTTCGGACATAGCGGTTGTAACGGCTATTGATGGTGCTGGAGAAGACGACGAGGTCGTCGCGCGATTACTCGATGAGAATAGCGACGAGGTATCCCGTTCCTTCGCGGGAAAGTTCCGGGTGCTCGAGCACAATGTACCGGGAGTAGTGGTGCTGGACTTGGATTTACGGGCCGTGCCGTCGCTCGGAAGGTATACTTTGGAGGTGCGCCTGAACGGCCTGTTGTTAGGGAGTACCCATGTCTACTTCGATCAAATTCAAACCTAGCAAGCGCAAGCGTCCGGCGGGCGTGTATCAGTTAGTGCGTACGCGTGAGGGAGTTAAGGCGGTAGATATCACCGTCAGAAAGCCCGATGAAAAAAGCACGGAAGATTCAAAGAAACGCCCCGCGCGTTAGTCCTTCCTTAGCCTCGCGCCGTGCCTAAACTCGGTTGCGTGAGAGTTGAAATCGAAATCCTGGGCAGCGGCACCAGCACCGGCGTTCCCGTCGTCGGCTGCGGCTGCGCCGTGTGCCTCAGCGCCAATCCACGCAACAAGCGCCTGCGCTCGAGCGTCGTTTTCACCGTGACGCAGGGCAACCAAACCCGCCGCCTGCTTGTCGACGTCACGCCCGATATCCGCATGCAGGCCCTGCGCTCAGGCATTTCCGCCGTCGACGCCGTCCTTATTACCCACACCCACGCCGACCACTGCCACGGGCTGGACGACATGCGCGCCCTCTACTGGTGCGGCGGCAAAAAGGCCATCGACCTGTGGGCATACCCCGAAAGCCTCTCGTCGCTCAAGCAGACATTCGCGTATATCTTCGATGAAACCTACGACTACAAGGCGATCGCACGCTTTGAGACCCACACGTTTGAGCAGGAGCCGTTCACGGTTGCGGGCGTGAAGGTCCAGCCTCTTCAAGTAGTCCACGGCAACATGCGCGTGGCCGGCTTTCGCGTCGGCGACGCCGCGTACATTACCGACACCAACCTGGTGCCGGAAACCGCGATGAATCTACTCAAGGGCTGCAAACTCCTGGTGCTGGATGCCCTGCGCAAGGCGCCGCATCCCACGCACATGAGCCTGCCGCAGGCGCTGGAAGTCGCGCGCGAGGCAGGCGTCGAGCGCGTGTTTTTCACGCACATCACCCACGACCTCGACCACGACAAGGTCAACGCCGAACTGCCCGATTGGGCGCGATTGGGCTACGACATGCTGCGTGCGGCGGTTGAGGAAAACGGGCGCATCAGCGTGATGGAGCCAAAACCGAGCGGCCTTCCGCCGTTCATTGCGCTGAGGTAGAACGCCCGCGTGGACATCATCAAGGCATTCACATTTGAGTCGGCGCACCTGCTGCCCAATCTGCCCGAGGGCCACAAGTGCAAGCGCCTGCACGGCCATTCGTTCCGCGTGGAAATCCGCGTGCGCGGCGAGCTTGACCCGAAGCTGAACTGGGTGATGGACTTCGACGAGATTTCGCAGGTCGTCAAGCCGATCATCGAGAACGAACTCGACCATCGTTATCTCAACGATGTGAAGGGGCTCGAAAACCCGACCAGCGAAGGCATCGCGGTCTGGCTGTGGAAGCGCATCCGCAAGCAACTGCCGCTGCTGCACGAGATCGTCGTGCAGGAAACCTGCACTGCCCGCGCGGTGTACAAGGGAAAATGACCTTGGTGGGGCGGGCTTCCAGCCTGCCTTCGAGCGACGGTGCAACCAACGGCGGCAGGCAAGATGCCTGCCGCACGGTTATGCCGCTTTTACCGCGGGCAAACGGATCGAATCGTCGAAGTCGTCCTCGACGATGATCACCAGCGCGGTGTGTTCGTCGTCCGGCGCCTGCGTCAACTCGCCTACCAGGTGGCCGAGGTTGTACAGGGAGAACGCGTCGCGGAAGGCGCGTGTCGGCTGCTTGAAGCGCAGTTGCACCTGCGCCTCGCCGCAAGCCATCGCGAATTCGAGCAACGTGGCGACGGCGGCGCCGTCCATGTGGCGCACGGCGGCGCAATCGACAGTGACGAAGCGGCGCCTGGCGCGCAGCAAATGCGAGAGCTCGCGGCCGAAGCCGGGGGCGTTCAGGTAGGTCATGCGCGCATCGAGCACGCAGTCGGCGTAGTCGCGGGCGTTGGGCTGGCGAACGCTGTTGGGCACAATCTTGAATTCAACGGGCATTGGATGGTCTCCTCAGCGGCCTTTTCGGTAAGGAAGGGCGCAGAACTTTAGGGCTGCGTTGGGAGCTTCCGCTAGTTGTGAATATTTGCATTTTTGTTGTTTTAAGTCTGTTTGGCTTTAGCCTATACGGCCCTATGGAAGTTAATTTCTCCAACGCGGATCTTGCGGCGATCATGCTTCGCCCTGCGCAGGCGCAGGCGAAAGCGGCCTATCAGGCGGCGTTGAAGGCGACGCTGCAAAGTGTGAAGGACGCGGAGCTGGCGCTGAAGCTTCAGCAGGAAGCAACGCAACTGGGCAAGAAGATCGACGTGAAGGCGTAAACCGGTGTATGGACACACACCCAAAAATATTTTCCGGATTTTGGGTTGCATGACAAAATGGTTAAAAAGGCAGGGTATGTTATCCCTGCTTTGATTGACAACTGTAACCGACTTGGCTGAGCGAGTGACCTGTTCCTTTAAGGGGGGGAGCTAGTCAGCTTAGCCAGTAGTGCGCAGGCGTGCGGGATCGGGACTTCAGTTTTTAAGGGGGACTGAAGTTATCTCTGCTCGCCTGCGTCATTTAACGACCGGTGCATCCTGACCCGGCATCCCTTCGACGGCCCGTCCTGATCTTTCGGACGGGCCGCTTTGTTTCTTGTGAGTGCCGCATGCCGTGTCTCGGGTCCCGAGTCTGAACCGGCGGTGCTTTGACACGGGACTCGAGACCCGTGACACGCGACGACAGAAATAATCCCTCACCTGCCAGTTGTCGCCCAAGCGGCGGTTGCTATATTTCCCGCCCCGTTTTGCGCGCCGTTGGGGCGAGCAAACGTTTTTCGTAAACCGCGACCCAAACGGAGTCTATGAGGCCAAAGCGTCGCCCGCCGGCCGAAGCCAAGGGCTCTTCCGACGATCTGCGTATCAACGAGCGCATCCGCATCCCGCGCGTGCTGCTGATTGACCACGAAGGCAAACAACACGGCGTCATCGCAACCGAAGACGCCATGAAGATTGCCCAGGAAGCCGGTCTGGACCTGGTTGAGGTTTCGCCCACAGCGCGGCCTCCTGTCTGCCGCGTGATGAATTACGGGCAGTACAAGTACCAGCTCAAGAAGAAGGCCAAGAGCCACAAATCGCACCAGGCCAAGCTCAAGGAAGTGCGCCTGCATCCCGCAACCGGCGAGCACGATGTCGAAGTACGCCTGCGTCAGAGCAAGGGCTTTCTCGAGCACGGCGACAAGGTGCTGGTCGGCGTGGTGTTCAAGGGTCGCGAAATCGCGCACCGCGAACGCGGCGAGAAACTCTGCAAGCGCTTCATTGAAGAGCTTGCGCCGATCGGAAAAGTCGAAAAGCCGATCAGCATGGAAGGCAAACGCATGTCGGTGCTGATCGCGCCGATGACAAAGGACGAGATTCGCGCGAACCAGAAGAAGGCGCAGGAAGCGCCGGCCAAGCCTCCGACGGCGCAGGTCGCGCCTTCCAGTTCGCCGGCGCCCAAACCGCTGACTCCGGCTGCGCCGGCCGCGGCAAAACCCGCACCTGCGGCGCCTGCAGCGGCAGGGACGGACGGCAACAAGCCGCAATCGTAGGGACAGGCGGCAGCGTGTCCGCAGGTTCAAGGTGTTTTGGAAAAGAATAACCGGCCGGTCGGCCGACAAGAGAGACGAGAAAAAGCCATGCCGAAGATGAAGACTCACAAGGGCGCAGCCAAGCGCTTCAAGATCACCAAGAAGGGCAAGCTCAAGCACTTCAACGCCGGGCACAGCCACCTGCAGTCGAGCAAGAGCCCCAAGCGCCGCCGCAAACTGCGCAAGGCAAGCCTGCTTGCCGACGAACATGCCGGTCGCGTCGCGCGCCTGTTGCTGGTGCGCCGTGTGCGCGCGCCCCAGACGCCGAGCCAGGCGACACTGCGCGAGCTCGCAGCCAAGGAAGCCGCGCAGCAGGCGGAGCGCGAAGCGTTCCTTGCCGATCGCCGCGCCAAGGCTGAAGCGATTCGCAGCGAAAAACGTGTCGCCGCCAGCGCAGCCAAGGCCGCTGCCCGCGCTGCCGAAGCTGCCGCGCCCAAGAAGCCCGAAGCCGCGCCGGCTCCCAAGAAGGAAGCCGCCGCCAAGCCTCCGGCTGCACCCAGGAAAGAGCAAAAGCCCGGCCAGGCGCCGGCATAAATCAGTACCCGCGACGTCATCGGTTGAAGACAGAGGTTCTCTCTGCCCGAGTTGATGTCCCGACAGGCCGCAAGGCCAAAGGAAGATGAACGATGCCACACGCAACAAACGGACCGGTAACGCGCAAGCGCGTTAACAAGTACCGCAAGCTCGTCAAGGGCATGTGGGGCCGCCGCAAGAATTATCGCCAGGCCAAAGAATCAATGATGCGCGCGTGGCGCTATTCGTGGTTCCACCGCGCCCGCCGCAAGCGTGATTTCCGCAGCCTCTGGATCACCCGCCTTTCGGCGGCCGCGCGCCTGCACGGCCTGACCTACAGCCGCCTGATCTTCCTGCTGAAGGAAGCCAAGATCGACCTCAACCGCAAGTCGCTGTCCGAGCTCGCCATCCGCGACCCGGGCGCGTTCGCCAAGGTCATCGAGGCCGTCAACGCCGGCGCCAAAAAGTAACGCCATCCATAATTCACCGTAGGGGCGACGCATGCGTCGCCCCTACGTCGTTGATTCCCGCCGCGCCACCTATTATCGTCCCGAACCATGTTCCTCGCCGCAGATGTCGCCGCAGCCCATTCACCCAGCGCGTTGGAGTACCTTTTAAATGCGCTGAAGGTGCTTGCGGCGTTCGGCGCAATCATGTCCGTCATACCGTTCATGATCTGGCTCGAGCGCAAAGTTGCGGCGTGGATCCAGCACCGCGACGGCCCCAACAAGGTTGGCCTGCCGCGCTGGAAGATCCTCGGGCCGCTCTCGGGCTTCCACATGTGGGGCCTGCTGCAGCCGCTGGCGGACATGATCAAGTTGATCCTGAAGGAAGACTTCATCCCGCGGCGCGCGGACAAGTTTCTGTTCGTGATCGCGCCGGCGCTGGTGTTTGTGCCCATTGCGCTGGCGTTCTCGGTCATTCCCTTTGGCTGGGGTTTCCATGTCGGCGGCGCCGAGGACGGCTTTTTGGTGCGCTACCAGATCGCCGACTTCGGCACGGGCATTTTGTTCGCGTTTGCGGTGATGTCGATGTCAGTGCACGGCCTGACACTCGCGGGCTGGTCCAGCTACAACAAATACGGCCAGATGGGCAGCGTGCGCGCCAGCGCGCAGATGATCAGCTACGAAGCCGCGATGTTCATGGCGGTGCTGGCGATGGTGATGACGACGGGAAGCCTGCAACTCGACGATATTGTGCTGTGGCAGTCGACGCACGTGTGGGGCATCCTCGCGCAGCCGATTGCGTTTGTGATCTTCCTGATTTGCGCCTTTGCCGAGACCAACCGCCTGCCCTTTGACTTCCCCGAGGCCGAACCCGAGCTTGTGGCGGGCTACCACATCGAATACGGCAGCATGAAGTTCGCCATGTTCTTCCTCGGCGAATACTACGGCATGGTGGTGCAGAGCTGCCTGATCGTCACGTTGTTCCTTGGCGGCTGGACACTGCCGGGCATCCCGGCCACGGCCGACAGCTTCCTGGCAAGCCTCGCCGGTCCGCTGGTCTTCAGCGTAAAGGTCATGTGCGTGCTGTTCCTGTACGTGCAGGTGCGCTGGTCGCTTCCGCGTTTCCGCTTCGACCAACTCATGTCGCTGGGCTGGAAACGCCTGATCCCGATCGCGCTGGCGAACCTTGTGGTGACGGCAATCCTCGGCGTCACGTTCGCCGCCTCGAACATGCGGTAGACGACATCCCTTCAAAACATCCCGCCCTCGTGGCGGGATGTTTGCGTTTTAGAGCATTTTCAAGATTACCGTGCCGGTTTCTGCTTGCGGCGAGCAGCGCATAAACTCGGCACACTAACCTTGAAAAAGCTCTAAGCCTCGACACGGATGTAAACACTGTGACATTAAAAGAAAGTTTATGATAGTATTTGACATAATTTGATTGATCGTGCATACTGTGCGCATGGCGACGCAACCAGCAGACGAATTGCTCACCCCGGCGCAACTGCGCGAGAACCTCGGCATCTCACAGCCCACCTACTTCCGCTGGTTGCGCGAGGGCAAGCTCAAGGGCGTGCTCGTCGGCGGGCGCCGGCGCTTTTCAGCCAACGACATTCAACAACTTCAACAGGACCCCGATCAGGCCGGGCAACTTCGTGCAGCCTTGACCCAAGCGGCGGAAATTTGCGCCGAGCGCCTGGCCAAAGCCGGGTTCAAGAAAAAGGAGATCGACGCCATGCGCCAATCCGCAAAAAAAACCGAGGCCGATGGCATCGTGACCATGTTGCTCGCCCACGCACTGCGCAAAGGCGCGTCGGACCTGCACATCGAGCCCGTAGCCGACGGGCTGGCCGTGCGCGAGCGTATCCACGGCATCCTGCGCCGCGCCGACAAGCCGCTGCCCGTCGCGTCGCAGCAGGCGGTGATCCAGTCCGTCAAGAAAATGGCCGGTTTGCAGGTCACCGAGACGCGCACTCAGGATGCGCGCTTCTTTGCCGACCACGAGGGCCGCAAAATTGACGTCTATTGCACAACCTATAATACGGCCTTGGGTGAATCGATCTGCCTGCGGCTGCTCGATCCCACCCGCGTGACCCTGGCTTTCAGTGCGGCAGGCTTTTCCGGGCCCGTAGCCGAAGCCGTCAAGGCGGCGGTGATTAAACCCGGCCGCGGCGTGTTTATCGTCAATGGGCCCACCGGCTGCGGCAAGACCACCACGATCTACAGCCTGCTGTCGGAAATGAACAAACCCGGCTTGAAGATCATGACGGTCGAGGACCCCGTCGAGTTCCGCATTGACGGCATCCTGCAACAGCCCCTGCACGAGCCCTTCGACTTCACCGGCGCCATGAAGGCCATGTTGCGCAGCAGCCTCGACATCGGCTTTGTGGGCGAGATGCGCAATGAGCAAAGCCTGCGCCTGCTGTTCCAGATGGCCAACACCGGCCACAAGATGTTCACGACCATGCACGCCCAGGATGCCGTCACAGCGCTCAGCCGCGTGCTCGAGTTCGGCAAGCTTGAACCGCAACTGGTCGCGGACTGCACGCTGGGCATCCTCAACCAGCGCCTGATTCCCAAAAGCTGCGCCAAGTGCCGGAGCATGGAGCCCCTGTCCGCCGCCGAGGCCGGGCAGCTCGGCGTGCGTGCGGACTTCAAGGTCGCGCGCAACGCGGGCTGCGACGAATGCGACGGCACCGGTGTGCTTGGCCGCACGCCTGTTGGCGAATTGCTGACAATGACGCCGGCGCTGCGAAAGGCGATTCTGGCCGGCGCCACGTCGGCCGAAGACCTGCGTGCGGCGCTGCCTGTGGACCACCGCGGCCTGCGTGCGGATGTGCTTGAGCGCCT
>JADLAK010000090.1 GCA_020848275.1 Planctomycetota bacterium | reverse complement strand
GAGCATCGCATCTCTGCGTCGCGCTCGCTCAGCGTGGCTTCCAGCCACGCCGTCGCTCGCGCTTCTTGATCTGCTCGCTCGGCGCAGCGCATAAACTCGGCACACTAACCTTGAAAAAGCTCTAAAGGCCTTTGTGGATTCTCTCGCACTCGGCCTGGAAGTCCGTGATCGCCTTCTGCATCCGCTCCATCATCTTCGGGTACTCGGGCCCCGCGGTGAAATCGCCGCCTCTGGCCGCCAAGGACTGCATTTCCTGCTGGAACTTTTCCATCGATGCAAGGTAGCGCCGCGTCGCCGCATCAATCTGCGCGGTGACGGAGTCAGCCTTGGCCGGCAGGGCGAGTGATGCGGAAATTTCGTCTGATTGGGATGCGTCCCCAGGCCTTGTGGCGGGGGATGACGTGGGCCTCGCGGCCGGGGCTGCTTCGGGTTCGGTCGGCGGTTCGTCGCGCGGGTGGTCGAAAATCGGCAGGTCGAGGTTGCGCACGCGCTCTTTTTGCGCGCGCATCGCCTCGCGTTGCAGGTCGCGCGTGTCCAGCGCCGCACGCCCGGCCTTGTCCCACGCTGCTTTCGCGGCCACGACATCGGCGGGCGGCGGGGGCTCGGGCCGCGGCTGCCATTCCTTGACGTTCTCGCGTTTGAGCTTTGTTGTCTTGGGAAACTTCCACATGTACTCGACGCGCAGGCGCTCGGGCAGGCTTTCGCCGCGCTGGTCCACGAGTTTGTCGATCGCCGCGCCGTCTTTGCCGCCGATCAGCCGGGCCAGCGCCTTCACCGCCGCGTCGCGCGTGTCTTCGCTGTCCATGAGCGCAACCAGCGCCGGCACGGCGGCGGCAACACCGGCCTCGTCGGGCGCAAAGAGGCTCAGGATTGCGGCGTTGCGCGTGGCTCGCGACTTCAGGGACTCGACCAGTTGCAGCCGCGACAGGTAGTCGCCGGCGGTGTGCGTGGGCAGGTGGCGCATGGGCGCGACGGCGGCGTCGGCGATTTCCGGCCGCTCATTGGCGAGGTCGTCGACGAAGCGAATCAGCTTGCCCGCGTCCTTGAACAAGTAGCCGCCCATGCCTGAGCCGATCTTGTCCAGCGCCCAGCCCAGCACCGGGCCGCTGAGGTAATACAGGCGATAAAGCATCACCTCGCCGATGAACGGGTGCTCGTCGAAGTTGCGGTCAATCAACGTCGAGACGGCAAACGCCGCGTGGCAGGCGTATTGGGCGGCGCCCTGACCCCAGGCGTATTCCGCGACATCGATAAGCAGCTTCACGCAGATCGCCTTGCCCAGCCCAAGCTCGTGCAGCAGCGAAACCGGCCCGCGTACATTGAAGGCGAACTGCGCGCAGGCGTCGAGCGTCGGCGCCCAAAGCCGCTGGTCCTCGTTGCACAACAATTTGCCGACGGCGCCGTGGACGTATTCCGCGACCAGCCCCTGTTTGCGCGCGGCGTGGTCAAGCATCCACGGCAGAAAATACGCCAGCGTCGCGTTGGTGTAGCTCCAGCTTTCGTACAGGTTGTGCGCGAGCGCGGCCTGTTTGTCGGCGTCGGGCTCGTTGAGGATGCGCCAGCAGAGTTGTTCGGTCTGCACGTCCCACTTGAGCGGGGATTTGCCCCGCCGCTGTAACATGAAGTCGGCGTGGTTGCGGCGCTGCGGCTTGTCGAGCGTTTCAGGGCCAAGGTGTTTCAGGCGGCGTTCAAGGCGGCTTTGCGTGTTGCAGTGCGAACACGTCACGGTGCGCTGGTTCGCGTCGGCCTCGAACTGCGCGCCGCAACCCGGGCAGGTGACGGGCAAAAGCCCGGCCTTTCCGAATTCCTCAAGCAGCCAGCGCGTCTGGTGGGTGCGCGTTTCTTTATCAGGTTCTCCGGCGCCGGTGTATTGCGGTTCGTCGCCCACGCGCACCAGCCGCCGCTCGAGTACGCTTTCGCCGCCGCAATAGCCGCAGTGCTGCTGCCGCGCCGAAAGGTCAAGCGCGGCGCCGCAAGTGGGGCAGATGCCCCTTTGGCCTGCGAAAAACGAATGCGGCAGCACGTCAAACATGTCAGCCGATGTAAAAACGCACGCCGAAATTAACGCCGCAGAAGAAGCCGACCTGGAATTCCGTGTCGAAAGTGCGCACGCCGTTGATGGTGACCTCGGCAAAGAAGCGCACCACGCGCGAGCCGAACTCGAGGCCGCCCTCGGCGAAGCCGCCAAGGCCGAAGCGATGAATCGGGTGTTCAAGGTGTCCGCCGGCGTAGTCGAGGATGCGGCCGTAGGTCATGCGCACGCCGCCGTTGATGTAGAGCGTGAATTTTTCGGAGATGTCAAAGAACCCGCGCACGCCCAGGTCGTAGCAGCCGCCCTCAAAGAAAATCGTGCCGATCATGCCCACGCGCAAAAACGCCGAGGCCTCGCGCTGGATCGGCATCGAGACTTCCAGCCCTATGCCTGCGCCGGGAAACACCAGCGCCGCTGTGCCTACGACGCCGATGCCCACGCCGCGCGAGAACCAGTGCTTGAGCTCGCGCCGGGGGCGTTCGCCGGCGCGGGGCTCCGGCCTGTCATCTTCGCGCGCACGATTGCTTGACGTGTCAGGCGCGTCGGGCGCGGCTTCAAGGGCGCGCGGCGGGTCGTCGTCGGCGACAAAGAGGTCGAGGCGGTGGGAGACGGGCCGGGGGAAATCCAGTGTGGTTGCGGCGGCGAGCGGCGCTGCGGCCAATACCACTAGAATCAACGCAACTCCGAGACGGGTCATGGTATGTCCTCCGCTCTGCATAAGGGCATCCAGTCTATCCGGGGTCGCGGCGCATGTCAGTGCGGCCGGTCAGCCGCGCGATGGCGATTTCGCTGCAACAGGATGTGGCATTAGGCCTCCGTGCCCCATCACGTGTCGCAAACGACAATGTTGGTTGGCCTTGGCCACCGAGGGCCCAGCCACTACCCGTGGAGCTTGGTTGCGAGCGTGACCAGCTTCTGGGCCAGCTTTTCGACGCTGGCGCGATGTTTCTCGTCCTTGAGCCCGCCGTTGTCGTCAAAGGCTTCGTCGGCCCTGGCGAGGCTGAACATCGCGGGCAGCACGATCGTGCCGACGTTCGAGAACTGCTGGCGCAGCGCCAGCATCGAGCGCATGCCGCCCAGCGCGCCCGGGCTCGCCGACATGATGCCCACGACCTTGTCGGCCAGTGGCGTCAGGCCCGAAATCGCCTTGTCGGGGGCAGGGCGCGAGGACCAGTCGATGGCGTTTTTCACCAGCGGCGGGAAATAGCTGTTGTACTCCGGCGTCGAGATCAACAGGCCGTGGCTTGCCAGCATCAACTGCTTGAGCCTGACCGCGCCCGCGGGCAGGCCCTTTTCTTTTTCGAGGTCGCCGTCGTAGATCGGCAACTCGAGTTCGCGCAGGTCGATCAGCGTGACATCGCCGCCCGCGGCCTTTGCGGCCGCGACGCCGACGGCGATCAGCTTTTTGTTGAAGGAGTCTTTGCGCGAGCTGCCGGAGAACGCGAGGATTTTGGGCGTAAACGGCATGCGTGAACTCCGGAGGACGAAAAAGATCGCGGCTCCCGACCGCGATCTTAGCTTTCGCAATCGAAGTTATCGCGGCTGTGTGGGATTGATGCGCGCCTTGGGAGCGACGGGCGCTTCCTGCTCTTCAATCACGCTTTCGGGCTCTTCGTCGCTGACAAGCACGATGCCATCCTTGGCGCAGCGGAATTCGCCGGTGTTTTTGCCGGTCTCGGTAAGCTTGATCGTGCGGGTGGTACCGCTGACCTTCAACTTCACCTCGACGCTGTCGATGGCCTCGGGGTTTTTGTCCTTCTTGGCCTTGAGCACCAGCCACACGCGCGCCGAGGCTTTGTCGCCGACAGTCGAACTCAGCACCACCGCGCCGATGGGATTAAAATCCTTGTCGCAGAAATACAGCCCCGGGGTCGTGAACAGGTTAGGCTTGGTTTCTTCCTTGGCCTTGGGCGTCACGTGGTCGGCGACTTCCTTGTCGGTCGCCGGGCGCGAGGTCGCGCCGCCGCCGCTGACACTGCCCGAAGGGGTCTCGCCGCCCGCGGGCGTGGGGCGGGAAGCCGGCGGCCTGCCGTAATTCGGCGGCGGTGCGGGCATGGGCGCCGGGGGTAAGTTTGGCGGCGCTGCGGGCGGCGTGCCCGTGCCTGACGACGTGCCGCCGCTTGACGGCCCCGTGGGATTATAGCGCGGCGAAGTCGATGACGTCCTGTCGCCGGGCTGGCGCGAGGTGCGGTCATTATTGCGCAGGCCGGTGCCGGTTGTGGCCGCGGGTTCGTCGCCGCCGCTCGCGGGCGCCGGCGGGTTGCTGGTGGTATTAGGCGGCGGCGGGTCGGCGGGCGGGGTGACGTCGGGGTTGTCGTTTTCGCCCTCGAGGGTGCTCAGCGCCGTGTGCGCGTTGATCACCAGCGCCGACTTGTTCGACATCGCCGCACCCGAGGCTTCGACGGCGAGGCTGCCGGCTTGGCCGCCGGTCTGCGAGTAAAGGCTGAGGTCGTAGCTGATGGCGGTGAGCCGCACGGTGACGTTCTGGGCCGTGGCGTTATCGACGGTGAAGTTGAAAACCACGTTGCCGTTGGCGAGTGTAGCGCCCGTAATCGTGCCTGCGGTTGTCGTGGGCGTCGGTGCGGCGACAAAGCGCGCGCCTGTGGGCGCGGCGATGCGCAGCGCGCCGTTGACGGGGCCGGTCAGCACGATCACGCCGCCGGCTTGCGGCAACGCGATGTTGGCCTGCACCAGCGGTACACTCTCGACCGAGACGCTGATGGACGTCCCCTGCACGGTGCTGGGGCCAAGGATGCCAAGCGTGCCCTTGAGAGTGGACAGCGTCTTGGTGCCGTTGACGCTGAAAAGCGCGACGCTGACCTCGACGGCGCCAAAGGCGTCGGCTGCGACGTTGACCTTGCACTCGGCCTCGTTGCTGTTGAGCAACTTGAAACTGCCGGCGACCAGCGTGACGCCGGCGCTGAAGCTGATTTCAGGCTGCTTGCTCGAGTTGGTGGCAAAGCCGGACGGCGCGGTGCTGACCAGCCGCAGGCTTGCGTTCTGGGCGTTGGTCGCAAGCGAGGCGGGCTCGATGGCGAACGATTCCTTGGCGGGCGTGGCTGCGCCCTGGGCGTTTAAGACGCCGGCAAAACACAGGCAGACAATGACTAGCGCAATCTTGTTCATGCCTTCGAACCTCCGTCCGGCTTCTTCAACTCGTCGCTAGTCGGCCTCGGCAGCGCCGCCGAGGAATCCTCCAGCCTGCCGCCCATACCGGTTTCATCGCCGTAAAACGAGTCGCCGCTTGAGGCGGTCGGCAATACCGTCGCGGCCAGATCCCCCGCAACGTCCGACTCGTGGTGCACCAGCACGCGCCGCACGCGCAAATCGCGCACGCGAAGCGCCGTAAGCTCCAATCCATGATACGAGCAACGGTCGCCTTCAGCCGGGATTTTCCCAAAGGCCTTGAGCGCCAGCCCCGCCACGGTTTCGGCCCCGAGGTGCGCTTCCTCGGCCAGTTTCAGGCCCAAGGCCGTTTCAAATTCCTCGATGCCGAGGCGGCCGTCGACCTCGAGGTCGCCGTCGGGCCGCCGCTTGACGAGCGCCGCCGAGACGTCGTATTCGTCCTCGATGCGACCCACCAGCTCCTCGATGATGTCCTCCAGCGTCACCAGCCCGGCGGTGCCTCCGTATTCGTCCAGCACAATGGCGAGGTGGCTGCGTTTTTCGCGCATTTTCTCGAGCAAGTCGCCGCAAAACATCGCACCGGGCACGAACAGCGTGGGGTGCAGGTAGTCCTGGAGCTTGAACTTGGCTTCCTCGGCGGGCGTCAGGCGCAGGATTTCCTTGAAATGCAGCACGCCGATGAAGTCGTCGATGTCGCCAAGGTAAACGGGCATGCGCGAAAACAGGTCGCGCCGGAAAATCTCGCGCAACTCGGCGATGGTCGAGGTGGCCTTGACAGCGTGGATATCGGTGCGCGGCACCATGATCTCGCGCACGCGGATATCGTTGATTTCGCTGGCGCGCTCGACAATTTTGCCCTCGATCTGGTCGATCACGCCCTGCTGCTTGCCGATGCGCGCCAGCATGCGGATTTCGTCCAGCGTCAGGTTGCCGACCTTGCCGTCGTGGCCCAGCAGGCGCAGCACCGCGCCGCTTATGGCATTCAGCACCACGATCACCGGCGTGAGCGCCAGCACCATCAACCACACCGGGTAGGCCACCCACATCGCCACGCGCAGCGAGAAGCTTACCGCGACGCTCTTGGGCAGGATTTCGCCGAACACCAGCAGCGAAACAATTGAGGTTGCGCCGGCCGCTACCGCCGCAAGTTCGGGCGACATGATGCCGCTTTGCGCCAGGCCCTGGTCGAACACGCGCGTGGCGTAAATGGCCAGCACCGCGTTGACGATGTTGTTGCCCACCAGCAGCGCGGCGATCACGCGCCGGCGGTCGGCGACGAGTTTCTTGATCAGCAGCGCGAGCCGGCTGCCTTTTTCGGCCAAAAGGTGGACGGCGACGTCGGAGACGGCGGTGAGTGCGGTCTCCGACGCCGAGCAAAAGGCGGAGCCGCCAAGCAGCAGCAGGAAAATAACTACGTCAATCGCGGTCATTCGGTTAACAGCATTTCGTCGGCGCCTCGTACGGGCCTGTCAGGGTGTTCAAGGACAAGCGCTATTTCTTGCGGGCGCGGCAGCCTTCGAACTCGGCGCTGTTGAAGCGGTCAAGCGCCTTCTGTGCGTCTTCGAGGCGCCCGGCCCTGGTTTCCACGTCGCAGCGCACCAGCAGCGCATAGGCCATGAATTCCCATGTCGACTTCCGCACGGCGGAATCCGCGGGCAGCTTCTGCGCGTCTTCGTAGGCTCTTTCGATCAGCGGCAGGGCCTCGTAACCCGCGCCCAGTTCCGCCAGCCAGGCCCACAGGCCAACCAGCGCCGCCGGGTCGTCCTTGTTGTTGGTGTTGGCGGGCTGTTGCAGGCGGGCCAGCGTCTTGCTGTCGTTGAGGATCACGTGCACCAGGCCCGCCGCCAGGCCCGCCGGCTTGTACTGGCCCGCGGGGCCGAAGTCGGCGCAGGTCAGGTTGCGCGGCTGGCCGCCGACCATGACGCTTTCAAGGAACCACAGGTTGTTTTCCTGCGTGGCCTTGCTGATCTTCAGCTTGATCGGCACGTTTTTGCCGCCAAACAGCGTTTCGGCTTCCTTGGGCAGCGGCTTGTTTCTCAGCAGCGTGCTTTGCTCGGTGAAACTTGGCAGCACCGCGCCGCCGGGGCTTTGCGCAATCAAGCGGATGGCCTCGAATTCAAGGCGCGTCTGGTTTTTGCGCATGCGGATTTCCGCCAGCACGTCGGCAAACAGCGGGTCGTTGCGATACTCGACAAGCTGCTTGTTGTTCTTCTCGAAGTTGTCCATGCGGTTGTCCGCCGCAAGGAAGTTGCCTTCACGGATGTCGTTGAGAACCCACAGCATGTCGGATTTCAGCGAGGCGAGGCAAAGTTTGTGCGCCTCGTTGAGCCTGCGGGTGGCGTCGTTCTTGATGTCGTCCTCATAGACCTTGATGCGGTCTTCGCTGCCGCGGATCAGGCCCTCGATGCGTTTGCGCCGTGTTTCGTCGTCGCACTTGGTCACCATGTCGCGGGGCCGCTCGAGCGACTTCTCGATCTGGCGAATGGCGGCCACGCGGTCGTTCATCTTGTCGGCCTCGATGCGGGCGTTCTTGATTTCGTTCTCGATGTCGCCGACGCGGCCCTCGACCTTGTTCCAGTAGGTGTTCCAGGCGACCTCGGCCATGCCCCAGACTTCCTTGACGTGGTCGTTGGTGGCATTGGCCCAGCGCGGGTCGTCAACGAACGCCTTGAGCGTCCGTTCGCCGGCCTGGTAAAGATAAACGTCCATCTCGCCGAGGTACTTCTGCTGGCAAAGCTCCCAGGCGGTGTCGACGTCGCCGGTTTCGCGCATCACCTTGTCGATATCGTCCTGGATCTGCGTGCGCAGGCGCTTGGCGACGTCGAGGCGCGTCGACTTGGGGTTTTCCTTCATCGCCTTGT
This sequence comes from Planctomycetota bacterium, assembly GCA_020848275.1. Lineage (GTDB taxonomy): Bacteria > Planctomycetota > UBA8742 > UBA2392 > UBA2392 > JADLAK01. The sequence goes on along the minus strand of JADLAK010000090.1, from coordinate 7,219 downwards.
CGAGCAGCGCCACGGCGTTCTTGAGCTGCTCGATCGTGCCGCCCTTGCCGTCAATGCCGCGGTGCATGAACTTCGCCGTGCCCACGGCTTCGTCGATTTTCGAGTTGGCGTACTCGACGTCTTTGTCGACCACGACGCCGGGGGTGTTGGTCGGCGGCGCGTTGTTGGCCGGCATGTTCTGGTCCGGCTCGTTGTTGTTCTGCGCGATCGTGTTGGGCTTGTTGAACACGAACAACCACAACGCCAGCAACAACACCGCAATGCCGCCCACGGCCGCCAGCGCCGCAATTGCAAGGCCTTTGCTCTTCTGCGCCTGCGCCAGGTTGTTCTCGGCGTGCTGCCGGCGCGCTTCAGGCGGCGCGGCAAACGCCGCCGAGTTGAAGCCGCCGCGCTTGGAGATCAGGTTTTCCCAGTTCTCGAGGTCCTTGAGGACATCGGCGGCGTGCTGGTAGCGCTCGGCGGGCGTCTTGGCCAGCATCTTGTCAATGATGGTGACGATGCCCGAGGGGCAGTCCGGCAGGTAGTTGGCGATCGGCGGGTGTGGGTCGCGCACCTGCTTCTTGAGGATTTCCTTCACCGACGCGCCCTGGAACAGCGTCTGGCCGGTAAGGATGCGATAAAACGACGCGCCCAGCGCGTACAGGTCGGCGCGGTGGTCAATGGGCTTGCCCATCGCCTGTTCAGGCGCGATGTAGTGCGGCGTGCCGAACACGCCCGCCTGCTCGCCCTGCAATTCCTGGGCGCTCATGGCAAGGCCGAGATCGCCCAGCTTGACGCTGTTGTCCTCAGTCACCATCAGGTTGTCAGGTTTGATGTCGCGGTGAACCAGGCCCTTTTTCTCGGCGTAGTCCAGGGCCTTGCAGGTGTCCTTGACGATGGTGACGGCGTGGGGAACCTCGGCGCGTTTTTGCTTGTTGAGCTGGTCCAGCACGCTGCCCTTGGAGGCGAACTCCATCGAGAAGTAGTAGTTGCCGTTGTCTTCGCCGACGTCGTAGACCTGGATGATGTTGGGATGGTTCAGGCTGCCCGCGGCGCGCGCCTCTTTGATGAACATGTCGCAGAACTTGCTGTCGCGCGTGAGGTCGGGCGACAGCACTTTCAGCGCGACCACGCGGCCGAGGCTGAGCTGGATGGCCTTGTACACCGTGCCCATCGCGCCGCGGCCCAGGCGTTCCTCGATGCGGTAGCCGCCAATCACGTGGCCTATCAAACCGCCGGCCTTGGCCTGCTGCTCGTCGGCCAGCCACGACAGCAGCGTTTCGCCGACCTGGATGCTGTCGCCGTAAGTCAGGCGCATCGGGCCCTCGGCCTTACGCCCGTTGACCAGCGTGCCGTTGGCCGATTCAAGGTCCTTCAGCCCGAATACCGAGCCCTTGCAGCCGATCATGAAGTGCTTGCGGCTGGACATGATGTCCGAAAGCTGCAGGTCGGCGCTTACATCACGGCCCACGGTGACCGGAGCATGTCCGGTCACCGAGAGGGTTTTTCCGCGATCAGGGCCTTTTTCAACCAGCAGCCGTGGCATAGCTTCCTAAACCGGCCGGACGTCGTTTCCGCCGGTGTAATCAATCCCTACCACAAAGAAGCGCGTTCTTTGCGGCGAGGGGGTAAAAAGGGAAGTCAAGTATTGCACGCCCCTTGCGCAGAATCAATGCGAACGCTTTTGCTTTCTCGATTCTGATCAACGAATCGTTAAGAGGATATTGCGTATCTTCTATAATCTTCCGAATTTGGAACCTTGGCATTCAACGGCGCCCCATTTCGAAGCGCACTTTCCGGACGCAAAGAAGCAAGCTTGCGTGTGTAGCTGCGCCTTCCAGGCGCAGCACTACGAGGCCACGCCGCAACCACGCTTTGCGTTGTTCCGCCAAACGGACCTGCTCCGGAGGTAAGCCGCACGTTTACAATCGGCCCGGGGCGACTAAAGTCGCCGCGGGCCGATTTCTTTCCGGGGGACGTTTATGCTCAAAGTGATTGCACCGTTGTTCGTCTTGACCTTGCTGGCGGGCTGCGGCGCGCCGCGTTACTTCAAGACCGAAGTGCTGGACGAGGCCGCGCTGAAGCAGATGCGCGCCTACCACGCGCACCCGGTGGATGTTGACTTCACGCGCCCGGCGACGTGGGAGCTGAAGGACGGCGAGTGGAACGAAATGATGGAGCACGGCGACCAGGCCTACACGCGCGGGCTGCTGGTGGTCGACAAGCCGGCGATGTTCAAGATTGGCAAGGACTCGATGCCGGCTTCGAGCGACGCCGGCCCGCATGCCGTGATCGACCTCAAGATCACCAACATCAAGCGCGGCCACTACTCGTTCTTCACCTGGGGCCCTGCGATTCTGGATTGCTGGGCGACCATCACCGACGCCAAGACCGGCAAGGTGATCTTCAAGGGCTTTGCGCACGGCATCACGCCTGAACGAGGCGGCACGCACTATAACTGGGAGCTTGCGGGCGACGACGGTCGTCTCAAGGGCGCGCATTACGACATTGGCCGCAAGCTGGCCTGGACGCTGGAATACTACGCAAACCAGAAGTAACAGGATTGCGTGCGGATTTTGAATTGCGAAATATCGCGAGCGCCAACCGGCGGCCCTTAATCGGTCGCCGGTTTGTTTTTGATGTTCGATTCGAAATTCGCAAACAGCAATCGTTCCTAATCGTCGTGTTCGTCGTCGTCGGGTGCGGTTTGCGGCATGCGCATGCGCTTGGCGGCCTCGAGTTCGTTGAAGAACGTCGGCAGATGCCGCGCGGGATACAAAATCCCGTTGCCGTTCTTGAACAAACGCTTGACGATCGGCAGGTGCGCGACGCCGACCTTGCCCGTGTACAGCAACTCAAAACCCTCAGGGCTTTCGTTCCACAGCTTGTGCACCTGCTCGTAGCCGTTCATGTACAGGTGGTCTTTGGTGTAGCCGCCGCCGCGATAAACGCGCTCGGTGATGGTGTAGGCTTCGTCGCGCGTGAATTTGTCGTCGTTCACCAGCGTGTGGAAGATGTCGTAGAACGACATCTCTTCCTTATCCATCAGGTACACGGCTTTTACGCGGCCGGCGAGCAGGCGGCGGCGGCGGTTGGTCAAGACGCCCGCGAGTTCCTCGTTGAAGGTCGCAAGGCCTTCTTCGGTCGCCAGGTAGACGCTGGTGGCCTCGTCGACACGCGGGAAACCGTGGAAGAACAGCGCGCGAAACGGCTGGATTTCGCCGTTGCGGGTGCGCAGCACGTGCGTCTCGATTTCATGCACGCTCAGCGATTTGATGTCGTTTTCGCTGTACATCGCGTTCTTCTTCAAGGCGACGGAGAGTTCGCCGGCCGCGGCATCGCTTGACATGTAGTTTCGGATGCGCACGTCGCACAAAAAGTGCTGCTTGCGCACCAACGTCGTCAGGCGGTTCTTGGCCTCCTTGGCGTCGATGGTCTGCGGCTCTTCCGGCTCGGGCTGGAGCTTGAGCCACAAATTCGCGGCGTCGAGGGTGCGCTTGTCGGTGGTGCCGTAAAGCAGCCGCGACCAGTCGAGGAATTCCTTGCTGCCGCGGGCCTCAAGCATGGCCAGGATGTTGAAGACCTCGTCGCGCTTGGCGCGGTAAATGCGGCCAAGTTCGCTGTTCACAATCGGCAGGTTTAACAGCTCGACCTTGAACTGCTCGGGGTCGAAGTCGAGTTCCTTGTACTGGTACTCCGGGTCTTCCTTGGGAATGCTGTCTTTTTCGACGTAGAGCTTGGCGACGGCCGAGCTGTTGATGGGGTTGACATATTTCAGCACGCGCAGGCGCTGGCACGCCGTGGCGATGTGGCGGTCAGCCTCGAGCAGCAGGAAAAAGTCCTGCCCCTCGAAGGCTTCCTGGAAGCGCCGTTCTGCGTGCTGTCCGTCGCGATCTTTGCCCATTAACTTGTTCCGTGTTCCGAGTCCCGTGTCCCGTGTCCGATGCGCCGTTAACACGGCGCCCGGAGCTCGGCACGCGAAACCGTTACGCCAGCACCTTCAATCCTTCCGCCAACGCGTTGACGATTTCCTCGAGCTGCGCGGTCTCGATGTTCAGCGGCGGCACAATGGTAATTACGTTGCCCAGCGGGCGCAGCAGCACGCGCTGCTCGATGCACTTGCGCACCACCTTCATCGCCTCGCCGCGCGCCTCGTAACCGCCGTCTTCCTCGTGGCCGTCGAATTCCTTGCCGCCCCTGGTCTTGATCGGCACGCCCACGGCCAGCCCGCGCTGCCGAATCGGCCCCACGCGCGGATGTTTGCTCACGCGTTCCTTGAGCATCAATTGCAACTCGCGCGAACGCGTGCGCACCAGCGCCGAAAGTTTCTCGCGCTCGATCAATTCAAGATTTTTGGTTGCGGCGGCGCACGCAATGGGGTTGCCCGCGTAGGTGTGGCCGTGCAGCAGGTGTTTCATCTCCGACCACTCGCCCTTGAAGGCGTCGTACACCGCGTCGCTGGCGACCGTTACTCCCATGGGCAGCGTGCCGCCGGTGATTCCCTTGCCCAGGCACAATATATCGGGCAGCACCAGTTCCTTGCTGCTGGCAATCAGCGGCCCCGTGCGGCAGAAGGCCGTGAACACCTCGTCGGTGATGACGAGGATGCCGTATTCGTGGCAGTATTTTTTTACGCGCGCGAGCCAGTCTTCTGCCAGGGGGCGCATGCCCGCCGCACCCTGGATCACAGGCTCGATCAGCACGGCCGCGAGCTTGTCGCTTGCGCCGGCAATGGCGGATTCCATCACGCGTTCAGCCTGCTTGAAACTCTCGGCGGGTTCGTCGGGATCGATCTGGATGGGGTAGGGCGCGCTCAGCACATCGAACATGATGTTGCCGAACTTGCGCTTGAAGGTCTGGATGCTGCCGACACTCATGGCGCCCACGGTGTCGCCGTGGTAGCTGTCGTGGAACACGAGAAACTTGTTGCGCTTGAGCTGGCCGACCTGGTTCTGGTACTGCAGCGCCATCTTCAGGGCGACCTCAACGGCAGTGCTGCCGTCGTCGCTGAAATAAACGTGGCTCAGCGTGCACTCGTCGTCGGCGAAGCGGAAGTCCTGTTTGATCGCGTCGACCAGGTTTCCCGCGAACTCCAGCGCCGCGTCGTGCGTGGCCGAAAAAAGACTGGCGTGGCAAAGCTTCGCGGCCTGTTCCTGGATGGCCTTGACCATCTCCGGGTGGCAGTGGCCCCATACGTTGCACCACATGCTGCCGTAGGCATCAAGGAAGCGGCGGCGGCGGATGTCGTAGAGATACGGCCCCTCCCCGCGCTGGACGATGATGGGGTCGTCCTTGGCGTATTCCGCCATCTGCGTGAAGGGGTGCCAGACGACTTCCTGGTCGAGCTGCACGTATTTTTTGAAGTCTCTCAAGTTTAAAGCCTGTCCGGGCAATCCTCGCGGTCTTGACCTGTCAACGCTCGTCGTCTTGTTCGGGCTTTCGCCTGATGAACATCGACCCGACGATGGCCAAAAATCCGAGGCAAGCGATAAAGATACCAACATACCTCAGCCATGCGAGTTCTCCCTGCCCGAACACGATCAAAACCGCGCCGATGAGGGCGACAAGGTTTCCGGCGATTCGCAGGGCGACGGGGTTCATGCGGCGCAGACTAACATCTCGCCAATCGGAATTGTCGGTGAGACCCTGCGTGTTCCCTTGTCCGACGTAGCCCTGGCGAAGTCGGAAAGCCGCAGTGCTGCGCCTGCAACGCGGCTACGCCAGAATTGTCTCGCGTCGCGGCCTTCAGGCGCGTATCAAAAGCACTGATTGGGGCAGGGACAGAAGTCACTCATAACTGGAGACCATGCAATGAAGCTCAGGAGCCTGTTTGCAGCAATCGCGTTGATTCTTGGCGTCGCCGTGCCGGCCTTTGCAGGCGAGGCGGTCGTCGAGCGCGACAGCAAAGAAACCCCGAAGGAAGAGCCCAAGGCCGAGGAGAAGAAGAGCCAGGACTTTGAGGCGTTGCTCAAGGAGGTGGACAAGGTCGTCACGCTTAACTTCACCGCCGACGATGTGAAGTTCTTCAACGACAACTGGGTGGAAATCACCAAGGCGCTGAGCGCCGACGAAAAGTTTCGCAAGCTCAAGGATGAGAACGTCAAGACCTGTTTCGACTACGCCGTTACCGTTGAGGCCTTCAAGAAGTGGGCGACCGACAAAAAAGTTGACGCGGACGCCACGCTGCGCAAGGGAATGCGCATCGTGCTTCAGCACCTGAAGCTCGGCGTTGATGCGCAGTTGAAGATGGGCCGCGCCTGGATCGAAGCCCAGCGCAAGGCCGCGGAAAGCAAGAAAGAAACGATGGGGGAAGAGAAGTACAAAAAAACCATCGCCGCGCTCGACGAGCAAACCAAGACAATGGACGGCGCCGAGAAGGGCTTCAAGCTTGTCCCCGATCCGACCGAGGCCGAAAAGAAACTGCTTGAGGACGATTCGGACGCCATCGGCGAGACTGTTGCGACGGCCCAGCAAGCCGCGGCCGAATTTGACGCTAAGAAGGAAGGTGCGAAAGAAGGCACGAAGGACGGCATGAAGTAAACTCGCCGTATTGTTGATCTCAGGGGCGACTTCGCGTCGCCCCTGTTGTTTTAAGCATGGTGTGAACCAGAGTGCACTGCATTAGCGCGTCAGCGATGGGTGTTTTGGTTTTTGGCATCGAAATAGTGTGGTCCCGTGGGGCGGACATTCCTGTCCGCCCGACCGGTCGAATTAACTGAGCCCCGCGCGTCAGCGCGGGGGTTCCCGCTTGCGGCGGTCGCCCAAACCCCGGTCCTGATGGAACGGGCTCAGTTTTTTCCGGATTAATCCGCGGCAAGTGTATCCAAATTTTCCTATGGGTAGATGAACCCGCACATCGACCAGCACGCACCTCCCCTTACGCCCGAAAACGCGGCGCATCAACGCCTGCAGGCCGAATTGCGCCTGTTCGCGCGCCTCGAAGCCTCCACCATCCTGCTTCAGGCCTACGTCGAGGCCGGGCGCGTCGCGGCCCAGCAAATCGTCCCGCCGCCGCCTGCGCCCAAGGCCGTCGACGACCTCGACCGCAGACCGCGCCCGCTTTATGGCGCCGGCCGCGACATGGACCCCAGCCTGCTCGGCAAGCGCCCGTATACGCCGCGCGTGAACGCCACGCCCATGATGGTGCTGGCGTTGCGCGCCGCGGAGATGCTGCCCGAGACCGCCAAGGCCACGCACGCGCTGGCCATCGACCTGATTGATCGCGGCGTCGACCTCGAAG
>JADLAK010000089.1 GCA_020848275.1 Planctomycetota bacterium | reverse complement strand
CACGATGCGCGCGACATAGCGCAAAAACGCGCCCGCGCGGCCCGCGAGTTCCACGCCGCCGCTGAACGTCAAGTCGTCGGCGTAGCGCGTGTAAACCGCATTGAATTTCTTCGCCAGTCCCGCCAGCCGCTTGTCCATGCGCCAGCAGATCGCGTTGGCCAGCCCCGGGCTTGTCGGCGCGCCCTGCGGCGTACGCCGATACGCGCCCGTGTATTTAAAGACTTCCGGCGCGCGTTTGCGGGCGTCTTTGTTTTTCACGACCTCGTCGCCGATCAACACGTCGGCGCTGGCCCAGTGCGCATTTGTCGTCAGCATCGCCAGCGCCGCAGCGACCATGCGGCCGTAGCCGCAACTGCGCAGAAAGCCCGCGACGCGGTTGAAACCGATGGTCGGGAAGAAATCGGAGATGTCAGCGCAAATCACGCACGCCTTGCCGACGTGCGGCGTCGCGTTGCTGACCATGTCGCGTTTGCGCAGGAAACCATGCGCGTGATTACTGACGGGCAGCTTGTCGACGAAGATTTCCTTGATGCGCTTCTGCACAGCTTTCAGTCGAGGCTTGGGCGCCTCGATGAAGCGCCAGCCGCCGCGCTTTTTCGGGACGAGGCGATAAGCGTAATGCGAGTCTTCGCTGTCGCGGTCATTGGCGTAGGCGAAATCGTAGAGCCGCTTCAGTTCTTCGCCCAGCAAGGGCACGAGTTCAACTGGCGTAGACAGTACGGGCAGGCCGAGCGCGTTCAGCCGCACGGGGTTGGTCGTGCGGTCGGGACTGAACCAGTTACTGCTGCCTGTTTCGTGGATATGCCCTTGCAGCGGGTGCTTGCTGCGGCGCTTGCGGCGGTACGGATGTTTTAACGCGTCGGTGATTTCGCGGTCGTTGATCGCCTGGCCGGATTGCGGGCTGCGGTAGGCGGGGTCGCCGGCATGCACGCGCGACGCGGCGGGCGGTGGAGGAGGCGGACCGCCGTGAGCGGCAGGCGACGCATGCGTCGCCCCTACGCTCGGCTTGCGATAATCGCCGCCTCCGGGACGACGCTGGTAGTCATCGCCACCGCCGAAAAGCTTCCTGAAGAAGTTGCCCAGGCCCATGGGATTTCCCGAGGCAGTGAATCAGAGCCCGCTGCGCAAGCGGCGGGGCAACTAGTTTGGACATCCGTGACAGCGGCCCCGTCGCTTGCAAAGCAGTGCTTTGCCGCGCGACATCTCGCTTCGCTCGACTTACGCGAACGGGCTCTGATCTCGCGCGCCGTCGAGAATCCTGCCCTCGCCCGATTTCCTTGCTCCCGGCCTGGATCGCAGACAACTCGCAGAGTTGTCGCGATCCAGACGTCGCATGGTCTAGCTGGCTGCGATGACGGGGTAACCCCGTCTCGGCCTTGCGGCCGGCAAATCGGGCGAGGGCGGGAGGATTTTATCAGAGCCCCAAGCGTAAGCGAGCGGGCCCACCGCTCGCGTTCGGGGCTCCGAACGCCTTTTTGGCAGTGCGGTCATCGGCTCAAAACACCGCCTGCCAAAGCAGCAGCATCCCGTTACGAGATAAATGGCAATAATCAGCGCAAGCCACGTGTTTAATGATTGTTATACAGACGGGCGCGAACGTTGGCACCGAGCTTGCATTACACGGTTAGAAGCGCGACGGACGCGCCATAACTGAAGTTCAAACCTCGATTTGAGGACGTAATCATGGCTAAGACAATCGGAATCGACCTCGGCACCACCAACTCGGTGGTCGCGATCATGGAAGGCAAGGAGCCCAAGGTAATCGCGAGCGCCGCCGGCCATCGGCTCACGCCCAGCGTCGTCGGCTTCCAGGACAACGGCGAACGCAGCATCGGCTACATGGCCAAGCGCCAGGCCATCACGAACCCGAAAAACACGGTGTTCTCGATCAAACGTTTCATGGGCCGCCGCCACAGTGAAGTTGAGGCAGAAGAAAAGCTGGTGCCCTACGCCATCACCGGCGCGTCGCACGAGCCCGTGAAAGTCCGCATCAGCGGCAAGGACTATACGCCGCAGGAAATCAGCGCGATGGTGCTGGCCGACCTGAAGAAAACCGCCGAAGCGTACCTCGGCGAAAAAGTCGAGCAGGCGATCATCACCGTGCCCGCGTATTTCAACGACGCACAGCGCCAGGCCACCAAGGAAGCCGGTGAAATCGCCGGCCTGAAAGTTCTGCGCCTGCTGCCGGAGCCCACGGCGGCCGCGGTGGCGTTCGGCCTCGAAAAGAAACGCACCGGCAACTTCCTGGTGTTCGACCTGGGCGGCGGCACGTTCGACGTCTCAGTGCTCGAAGCGACTGATGTTGAAGGCGACAGCGCGTTCATCGTCAAGGCGATTGCCGGCGACGGCCACCTCGGCGGCGACGACTGGGACCAGGTGCTGATCGATTATCTCGCCGACGAATTCAAGAAGACCACGGGCATCGACCTGCGCAAGGACCACATGGCCCTGCAGCGCCTGAAGGAGGCCGCGGAAAAAGCCAAGTGCGATCTTTCCAGCGCGATGCAGGCGGAAGTCAACCTGCCGTTCATCACCGCGGATGCTGGCGGGCCGAAACACTTGCAGATGACGATCTCGCGCGCGAAGTTTGAACAGATGTCGGATCATCTGTTCAAGCGGCTGAGCGGCCCCACGCTGCTTGCGCTGAAGGAATCGAAGCTGCAGGCCAACCAGATTGACGAAGTGCTGCTGGTCGGCGGTTCCACGCGCATCCCCAAAGTTCAATCGATGGTCAAGGAGATGTTCGGCGGCAAGGAGCCCAACCGCAGCCTCAACCCCGACGAAGTCGTGGCTCTTGGCGCCGCGGTGCAGGCCGGTATCGCGACCGGCGAGGTGAAAGACATCCTCGTGCTCGACGCCACGCCACTGTCGCTGGGCATCGAGGTCCAGCACGGTGAAATGAACGTCCTGATCCCGAAGAACACGACGATCCCGACCAAGAAGGCGCAGATTTACAGCACCGCGACGGATAACCAGACCGCCGTCACCGTGCAGGTTTACCAGGGTGAACGCCCGATCGCGGGGCAGAACCGCCTGCTGGGCCGTTTCGACCTGACCGGCATTCCGCCGGCGCCGCGCGGCATGCCGCAAATCGAGGTCACGTTTGACATCGACGCGAATGGCATCTTGAAGGTTCACGCCAAGGATAAGGCCAGCAACAAGGAAGCGAAGATCGAGATCAAGTCCGACAGCGGCTTGTCGCAGGCTGAAATCGAGCGCATGAAGCGTGAGGCCCAGAGCAACGAGGCCGACGACCAGAAGCGTCTTGAGGGCATTCGCGCCAAGAACGAAGCGGACAAGATGATCTACGGTTGCGAGACGATGCTGCGCGACATGGGCGACAAAGTCAGCGCCGCCGAGCGCACGGACATCGAGGGTAAGAAGCGCGACCTCGAGGAAGCCGTCAAGACCGACGACATCGCGCGCATCAAGACGTTGACCGAAGCCTTGACCAAGGCCAGCCACGGCGTCGCCGAAAGGCTCTACAAAGCCGGCGCGGGACCGGGCGCTCAGCCGGGCGGCAGCGCCACAGGCCCCGGCGGCGCGGGCAATTTCGGCGGTGATCGCGGCGGTCCGCCGCCGACCGGCGACGGCAAGAACGACGGCGGCGGCAAGGATCGCGTCGTCGACGCCGACTACAGCGTCAAGAACTAAAGCAGCAGTTGGCGGTTAGCAGATAGCGGATGGCCCTCATCGGCCATCCGCTCTGTTTTTGCTATCTGCTATCCGCTAGTTGCTATCTGCTGCTACTTCCACAAGTCGCTGAAATCCGTGCCTGCGGCGCGCAGATACGCCGGGTCGTAGCGGTAATAAATCTCGAGGTTCAGCACGGCAATCGCCGTTGAGTACAGCCGCCCGCCGCTGGTCTTGGCCCAGAAGCATACAGGGTCGAAGCTGCCGCGACGTCCGCCTTCCTTGCACTGGTTGTCGACCAGCGCGCGCTTGAGCGCGATGTTCCAGTTGCGCCAGCGGTTCTCGCCGCCGCTGTCCGATTTCGCCAGCAGCATCGCGATGCTCGCGTAATACCACATGTACATCGATTCGCTCAGGTCGCCGGCCTTCGCATATTGCGGCGGCGTATTGGCGATGCGCGCCATCTGTTTGCCCTGCGTGGCGGTGTCGCCGCTTTCGCCCAGCAGCCGGCGACAGGCGCTTGAGACCGCGAGCATCGCCAGGCCGCGTTCGCCCTCGCGCGGGCTCTTGTCGGCGTAAAGCGCCTCGCCGTCGGCGCGCGTGAATTCCTTGAGGAACTTCGCGCAACGCCGCAGGTTTTCATCGGGCACATTTACGCCCGCTTCGCGCGCACAAACCAGGGCCATGATGCACCAGCCGCTGATCGAAAGGTCATTGCGAGCCGACAGGCTGAAGCGCGCGTCGCTTGGCAGGCTCTGGTCGTAGGTCCAGCCGCCCAGCGGCTGCTGCAGCGAAAGCATGTAGCGCACCGCGCGCTGGATCGGGTTCAGCAGCTTGATGTCTCCGCTGGTCATGTAGAGGTCGCAGATGGCGAGCGTCGCCAGCGCGTGGTCGTACATCGTGGGGCGTGAGCCCGTGCGTTCGCCAAAGCCGCCGTCCTCGGCGCGCTGGCGCGAAAGCAAAAACGCGCGCGCGTTGGCGACGGTATTGCGGTAGCGGTCGGTTTCGTCGGTATAACCCGCGCCCGTAAACGCGAGCATGCACAGCGCGGTCATGCCGACATCGAGGTTGGTCAGCCCCTGGCCCTCGGCGTATTTACTTTCGGGGTTGGTGTTGGGCAGGTAGTGCACCATGTAGCCGTCGCTGTCCCAGCGGCCGTCGGCGTCCTGCACCGAGGACAGCCATGCCAGCCCCAGTTCGACGGCGTTTTCCGTCTCGCTGCTACCGCCGTTGCGGTTGAGGCCGACGCCGTGGTTGCCGCGGCCGCGCAGACCGTGCGATCCGCCGCCGCCTGCGGGACGCACGCTCATTTCGCCGGGCAGCGCGCCGCCGCCGCCTTCGCTTGCGGCCTCGCGCAGGCGCTGGCCGAGGTTGCGGGGCTGCACGGTGGGCGTTGACTCGGCGGGCTTGTCGCGGGGCTGCAGGTCCGGCGAGGGTTGACTGGCGCGCGGCTGCACGGGCTCTTCGCGGACCAGGTCGGTGATGCTCGGCCCGATCGTTTCGGCCTTAGGCCCCGGCGCAGCACCGGAATCGGTCTCGGGCTTGTGGCGTGGGTCGTCGCCAATGATTCCCGCGATGCTCAGGACAGCGACACCGGGCTTTGGATCGGTGAGCAACTCGAACAGGCGGTGGTTCACCAGCAGCGTGAACGCCATCAGGTGGACGCTGACCGTGAGCAACACCGGCGTCGTCCAGTCGCGTTTTTTGCGCGGCGTCGCGGTCTCGAGCGGCTCGTGGGACGGCTCATCCATCGCGGCGCTCGTTGGCTTTGCGAATCTGCTCTTCCACGTCGCGCTTGAGCGCGTCGAGTTCTTCGGGCGTGAGGTCTTTCAGTTCGCGCGCGGCTTTGCCCAGCAAGCGCGAGCGCGCGAGGTGCGCCGCGTCGCGGACTTCCTCGGACGGGTCGCTTTCGGCCAGCGCCTCGAGGCGGCGCAGAGCGTTGTTGTCGGCCAGCATCGCGCAGACACGGCAAGCAATGGCGCGCGTATGCGGGTCGGCGTCGTCCAGCAGCGCACGGACTTGCGCGCGCGTGCCGATCAGCCGGCGCGAGCCCGCCGCAAGCAGGCCGTCCCAGACCTCGGTGCGGTCGCGACTTTGAAGCTGCTTGAGCACGGGTGCGGCGAGATCACGTTCAATCTGCGCGAGGTCCTCGGCAATCGTGCGCGGCAGGCCCTCGGGCTGCACCGGCGTGTCCGGCTTAGTGCCGTCCTTCGCGGGCTCCACGGGCGGGGGCTGCACGGGCGGGTCTTCCGGCGGCAGCCGGCGCGCGCCATCGTCGGTGGGGCGTTCGCGCGAAGCATTGTTGGCCTTGCTGAGTTCCGAGGCCTTGTCGGTCATCTCGCTCAGCTTCTGCTGGTATTGGATCGCGAACCACACCGAGATCGCGAACATCGGCAGGATGATCGCGAACAGGATGATCGGCAGCACCGGGCGCGATTGCTCTTTGCGCGCGCTGGCGACAAATGCGTCTGCGGCTACGCGGCCCGAAGACGCAGGCGCACGCAGCGGCGCACGCTGTACGGGACGCGGGGGCGTCAGCGGAAGTTTGGGCGGCACGTGGGAAACGGGGGCGTGAGGTGGCGGCACGGCCGGGGCGTGCGGCTGGCTGTGTGCTGCCACCGGAGGCGCGACGCGGGCCTCGTTGGCCGCGGCGCCGCGGCAGCGAATGCACTCAACGCGGTGGCCGTTGCGTGCGGCGCGGCCCTCGATCAAGTCGAGAGCGTTGATCGGGATGCCGCAGGAAACGCAGTTCCAGACAGCGGTGTCGTATTGTGCCAGCGGGCGCGGCTGGGCGGCGTTAGCCTGGATGGCCTCGATGCGCGCCTTGGCGACTTGCTCGAGGCGCTCTTTCTCGACGCAAAGCGTGCAGATGGTGTCGCCGCCGCGTTCAATGGCTTCGCCGCGGGCGAGAGCGCCCTCAGACAACGGCCGACCACATTTATCGCAGAATTGCAGCAGCATAGCGGAGCCGTAGGGGGATGGCTCGGGGTACCGTCACATCAAAGTCTCCCGGGTGGTTGCCCGGGGCGTTTATTGTACGCCGCCAAGCCGCCAAGGGCCAGCAACTTGCACAAATCTGGTTGCCCCCGCCGGAAAACAAGCGGGCCGGCCTTGCGGCCGCCCCTAAGCCATTTTTTGAGGTCTACCGGCAAGCGCGGCACATTGCCGAACCACCGATGGCCAACATCAGCAGCGCCAGCAACATCCACGGCGCGGTGTGATGGCCTTGCGAGCAGGAGCCGCCGTCAACGCCTGCAACGATGGCACTGGAGCTGCCGTTGGCGGGAGCCACCTCGCCGTCGATTTCAAAGGCCGTCGTGGAGAACGATTGCAGCATCGGAAGGCTGCTAAAGCTCAGAGTGAAACCGGCACCCGGACGATCGACACTCAAATCAGTGAAGTCCACCACGCCGTTAACGGCCGTAAGCGTTACCGACCCGCCAAGGGTCGCATGGGCGGAGCCGGTTGCGGGTGTTATGTACGCGGTGACCACGGTGACGTTGTCGTTGACTACCAGGACGTTGTTACTGTCGACGATCGTAACCTTGGGTTGGACCAACAGGGGTTCACCCGCTTCACCACCGGCAGGCTGGCGGATAACCACCGCCCTGATAGCCACGCCGGCTACGTTAAAAGCCGCCGAGCTGGCCGGGATCAGCGACGGGTAGCAGGTAAACTTCAGGTGATAGCCCAGACCCGGCGCAGAGACGGCCAGGCTGTTGAACGTCGCGCGACCGTTTATCACCGGCGCACTGATCTGGCCGGACAGTACCGCGGTCGGGGCGCCGGTGCCGGAAATGATCTCGGCCGTGACGTAGCTGAAGCTGTCGATAGAAACCACGACTCCTGCGTCGTCGCGAACCTCAATCACGGGTTGGACGCTGAGCGGGACGCCAATGACGCCCAGGCCTGGCTCCGTGACCACAGCCACGTGAGTCGCGGTGCTGGCAACATTGAATGGCTCGGATACGCCGTCAATCAGCACTCCGCTGCTAAACCGCATCACAAAACCGACGCCCGGCAGGTCAATCTGCAGCCCGGCATAAGTCGCAACACCCGCGACTGCCGCAACCGTCGCGGTGCCCTGCAGCGTTGAGCCCTGGGGGCTTACAGGGTCAAGCGAGACGGTGATCAGTGCGGTACTGTCGACGATGGCATTGCCGCCCAGATCCTGAATCTCAACCACCGGCTGCTGCACCAACGCCGCGCCCATGCTTGCCAGGCCGGGTTGAATCACCACGCCTACCCTCGCCGAGACGCCGACGCTGATGATGAACTTGTTTGACACCCCCGGCGCCAGATCTGCATTAGCTGTAAACGTCAGCGTGTACGGCGTTGGGCTCGCCTTGGTGACCGCCAGATCGGTGTAGGCCGCCACACCCATCACGGTCGTAAGCACCGTGGTTCCCCACAGCACCGAGCCTGCCTCGCCGGTCCCGGCCGTGATAGCCGCCGTGATCGTGGTTGCGTAGTCGTTGATGACGTTGCCTCCGGCGTCCTGCACTTCGACAACGACTGATGGATCGAAGACCATGCCGCCGGTGGTATCGGAGGGCTGCGTGACGACGGCAAGCTTTACAGCGGCGCCTACCCCGACATCAAACGGCGCGCTAACCCCCGTCGCTGCGCCAGCATTGACGCTGAAAACAAGCGTGTAACCCGCGCCGGCATGATTTACGGACAGATCGGAGAACTGGGCCACAGCGCCGATGACCTGGACCGAGAGCGTGCCCGAAAGCGTGCCCGCCGACGGGTTGTTGCCGATGGCTACGGTCATGGCGCCGTCAAAAGCCGTGACAGCGTTGCTGCCCGCGTCCTGCACCTGCACTCGCGGAAACGGCACCATCAGCGCGCCGCCGGTCACGTCTCTCGGTTCAACCAACACCACCAGATGCGCGGGCGCACCCACCGCCATGCTGAAGAAACTGGAAGCGCCCGATGCCACCAGGCCCGACGCGAAGAAAATCAGCGAGTAGCCTGCACCGGCCTTGTCGATCCCCAGGTTGTCAAACGTCGCCGTGCCCGACGACGCAAACACCTGGTTGTTGGTCAGCGTTCCGCCCGGAGGGTTTGAAACAAAGCCGGCCGTAACCGGGCTGTTGAACGACGCCACTACGTTGCCGTACAGGTCCTGCGCCTGGACAACCGGCGGCGGCAGGGCGACGCCCACAACGCCGTCCTGCGGCTGCGTGGTGATCGTCAGGCGATAGGCAGGCCCGTGCGAGATCGCGAACGAATCTGACACGACGGGGGCAAAGGGCTGCGCGATGGCGCGCAGCGTGTAATTGCCGGCCAGGGTAATCGCCACATTGGCAAGCGTTGCGACACCGGCAATGGCTTGCACACAGTTTGCGGATGCCTGTGTGAACGTGCCGGAACCCGTTTCTATCAGGATGCTGACCGGACCGGCATAGGTGGTGTCAACCGAGTTATCTGCCCTGCGAGCCTCCACCTTCAGGCCTTCAGGTGCGTTCATGTTGACACCCGCTTCCGTGTCATGCGGCTGGGCCGTAAACGCGAGGTAGCCGCCGGTCGGTGCAATGCAGATAGTCTGAGGATCGTCGCTCACGGCGGTTCCGGTGTTCAGGAACGCCCCGTCGGTGACAATGTTAGAGCCGCCGGCATAGACAGTCGTCTTGACCTTCCGGCCGACAACCGCTGAAGGTGAAATGTCAGCCACCACCAGGAAAGTCGGGGACGTGATGTCGACGTCGTAATTGAAGACGTAAACGAACCCGCTGGGCGAGCCGGCGGACCCGATTAACACTCCGTTGCCTACAAAAGTGTCGGACTGGTCCGCTACGCCGTTGGCGCTGCCCTCACGGTAGAGTCGAAGCTGTGTGACATCGGCCGGCAACGCGGTATGCCCCTTGCTCACGTCCGGCCAAATGTAAAGCGACTTCATTTTTGGCGTCGTGCCGCTGTAATCCCGCGTGAGCCTGAACTGCATGATTGGGTGGCCGATCGTGCCCTGCATGGCGCCGGCCGAAGGCACGTTAAATGACGGTTCCAACGTGAGGTTGGCGGCATTCGACACCGTTGTCACCCTCGGGCCCAAAGACAGGGTCGGTCCGCTACTCGTCGATGCGTCGACGAATTGCCAAAGGCCCACGACATTGCTCAAACGCAGCGAAAAATAGAGGCCAAGGGGGTGATCGGGCTTGAGATCAAGGGTAATGAGCAGGTTCACGTCGGCGCCGCCGCACGGCAGCGAAAAACCGTTGAAATACACCCGGCGAGCGGCCCACGTGGTTGCATTGAGCGGCAATGTCGCCAACTCCACGTCCCCGCTGTCAACCTTGCTGCTGTTGTTCGCGTCGTGCCAAAGCCGGAGTTTGTCGACCTCGGCAAGGGTCACAGTGGTTGTGTAAAAGTAAAATCCAAGCGGCGCAGTCGCGGTGCCGCCCAGGCTTGTCAATGTGTCGGTGCCTGGGGTGTTGCGGTGCAGGCAAAGCTTCAGCACCGGGTTGGGGTTGCTGTAATACCTCATGGTCGTGCCAAGACTTGGCTGGGACCAGGTGTAGTCTTGCGCTTGCACGCTTGACGCGCCCAACGCGGCGACGAATCCGAAGACCAAAGCAACGAACACGCGATTGGCGAACATTGAATGGATCCTTTAGGAGCCTTCGCAAACCCCAAGAACTTGCTGCTTACCGTGAGCTAAGTGTCTGCTGTCATACCGCTTTTTTCGGTTTTTCGAAGTCATTTCGTAATATTCGGCGATTCAATCTTCATAATTCCGAAGCTTTACGCGGCGTCGGCGAGCCAGTATCGACCCGGCCGCGCAGGCGTGCGTCTGCGGCTTACCGTGGGTCATCGGGAAAGAGCGTTAGAGCCTGTTTAAGAAGTCGTTCGCCAGGAACTGCTTGCGGCGGGCATCGCATCTCTGCGTCGGCCTCATTTGCGTGGCCTCCAGCCACTCCGTCGTTCGGCCCTCTTGACCTGCTCGCCCGGCGCTGCGCACTTCCAGCGCTCAGGCGTCTTAAACAAGCTCTTAGGCCCGCGCCTGCGTATCGTCGCGAAAGAAATAGTAGCCGCGCGCGATCCATTGCTTGAAAAAGTCATTGGCGTGCGCCAAGGCGGCCTCGGAGTCCTTGCTCTTGCGGCGAGAGTGCAACTGCCTCACGTTCTGCCAGTGCGTAGCGAGCGTCAGCGGGTATATCACCGTTCCCTTGGGCAGTTGCGCCAGCAGTTCCTCGGACTGCGCAAGCCGCCGCCGCGCATGGGCGTGGTTGCCCGCGGCCAGCGCGATCTGGCAACTGCGGATGGTCAGGGCTGTCTTGCGGTCGGGCTGCGGCGCGCTGTCGAGCTCGACGGCATTGTCAAATTCGTCGCAGACGCCGGGATCACGGTCTTGCAGCGCCTTGCGCACGAAGTCGGCGTACACCACGATGGGGTGGTTTGCGCCCAGCTTGCGCGAACTGTCGGTCCAGTACCTCGATTGCGTCGAGACCATGCTTTTGCGCATGGTGCGCAGTTCATCCAGGCGCGCGCGATAGGCGGCAAAGCTCATCAATATCTCGCGCTCGCCCACGGATTCCTCGCCCAGGCCGGCAAATGCCTGCTCAACGGTCGTCAGCCCGGCGAAAATCCGCGCCGCAAGGTAACGGCCTGCGGGACCGCCATCGGTCATGTCCATGTGCGGGACCGCGCGATTCATGGCCCGCAGAGCCGCCTCGAGATTGCCTGTCCACACGTCAAACCAGCCGCGCAACAACAGCACGCGCGCCGTGCGTTCATTGAGCTGGGTTGTGTCAAAAAACAACAGCGCCGATTCGCACACCAAAATGCCTTCGTTTGCGCGCCCCAGCGTCGCCAGCACCCCGGCGTAGGCGTGGGCGAACTCGAGCAGCTCGTCGCCGAACACGTCTTGCGCGGCCACGGCCTTCTGGAACGCCGCGCGGTAGAGTTCGAGCGCCGCGAGGGTTTCGCCGTTCATCTGGTGCAGGCGCGCGCTGTAATAGTTGATGCCGGCAAGCAGGCGTATGTCCTGGCACAGCGGGCTTATGCGCCGCGCCGACGCCAGCAGGGTCTTCAACGCGTCGAAGTTCAGCGCCGCATTGGCGGCAGCCATTTGTTCGTCCAGCTTCTTCAGCACGGCGCGGCTGTAGGTGTCGAGCCTGGCGCGCAGGGCGTCATGGCGCGAAAGCGCCTCGTTCAGCGCGCGCACGGATTTCTGGTCGCCCGACAGCGCGCCCAGCTTCATTTTTGTCACCGCTTCCATGGCCTCGACGAGCGTCAGGAGTTCAGTGCTGAATTGCGCCGTGACGGGCGAGATGTCGGCAAGCAACGGCGCGCCCTCGCCGGTCAGCAGCCACGCCGGGTTGACCCCGAACTGGTCGACCAGACGCGAGAACATCTCGGCTGGAATGCGGGTCTTGTTGACGTAGCCGTGAACGCAGGAGAGAGGGAACCCGGTGCGCCGCGCGATCTCGGAGAGCGAAAATTTGCCCGCTATCACCCTCATGCGGGCGGCATGGGCCTCGGCGTATTGCGAGGATGGCGCGGGGCTTGATGACGGGTCCACAGTGGGCTTGGCCACGGCAACTCCTTCGGATTTGTGAAGACCATTGAGCCAGTCTGCCGTCCAAATGCAAATGTCCGAATTTGCCGGCAGGGGACAGCGGCGCTTGCCGGAAAACAAGCGGGGCGGCCCGAAGGCCGCCCCGGACAACACTGTGGAACTATTGAGGCTTACTGGCGTGCGCGGCGCAGAGCCGTACCAGCCAGGGCCAGCATCAGCAAGCCCAGCAGCATCCAGGGCGCATTGTCATGGCCGAGGGCGCAGCTTCCGCCGTTGACGCCGCCAGTGATGTTCTGGCTGCCGCCGCTGGGCGGAGGCGCCGCACCGACGATGTCGAAGGCCGTCGTGCTGACGGACTGCAACATCGGCAGCGTGCTGAAGCTAAGGCGATAGGCACTGCCCGGACGGTCAACGTAGATGTCGGTGAACTCGACCTCGCCGCCGACGGCCGTGATGGTGGTGCTGCCGCCAAGGATCGCGTGTGCGGTGCCAGTGGCGGGTGTGATGTAAACAGAGACCACGGTCGTGTTGTCGTTGATCACGGGAATGTTGTTGCTGTCCATGATGCAGATCTTGGGCTGCGTGGCCAGCGGCTCGCCGACGTTGCCGCCGACGGGCTGCTGCGTGATCACGGCCTTGACCGCAACACCGGCCACGTTGAAGGCGGCCGAGTTAGCGGGCGTGAGGCCCGCGTCGCTGGTGAAGCGCAGGTGATAAGCCAGGCCCTGAGTCGGGATCTGGAGGTTGGTGAAGGTCGCAGTGCCGTTGACGACAGCCACGCTGATCTGGCCAGACAGCATCGCACCGGGGCTGCCGGTGCCGGAGATGATCTCGGCGGTCACATAGGAGAAGCTGTCCGCGGAAACCATCACGCCATTGACGTCGCGCACTTCAATAACCGGCTGGACACTGAGCGGCGCATTGATGACGCCCTGGCCGGGTTCCATCACCACGGCAAGGTGCGTCGCGGTGCTGGCCACACCAAAGGGCAGCGAGACCGCGTCGACCAGGCCGGTGCTGCGGAAGATCAGCCGGAAATTCAGGCCCGGCAGGTTAATCTGCAGGTTGGTGAAAGCCGCAACGCCACTAACGGCGGTAATGGCCGCGGTGCCCTGCAGGGTCGTTCCCGGGGGGCTGGTCGGGTCAAGGATCACGCTGATGAGCGCACTGCTGCTCGTCACCGTGTTGCCGCCCAGGTCCTGGATCTCGGCCACGGGCTGCTGCACAAACACGTTGCCCATGGTCGCCATGCCGGGCTGCGTCGAGAGGCCGACGCGGGCGGCGGGACCAACGCTGATGGTGAAGGATCCGGAGATGGCCGCAGTGTAGGCGGCCGAAGTGGTGGTAAACGTGAGGGTGTAAACCGAGGCGCTGGCCATGTCGACCGACAGGCCGTTGAAGGTGGCCTGGCCGCCGCTGACAGTCAGCGCAAGCACGCCGCCCAACGTGGCGCCCGGCGCACCGGTGCCCGTGGTGATGGCGACGTCAATAATCGTGGTGCTGTCGGCCGTGATCAGGTTGCCGCCCTGGTCCTGGACCTGGACCACCGGGGCCTGCGACAGGGCGATGCCGCCCGTGCTGTTGCCCGGCTGGGTGGTGACCGCAAGCTTGGTCGCGGTGCCGACGACGATGCTGAAAGAATTGCTGAATACGCTGAGGGCGCCGCTGGTGAAATGCAGCGTGTAGCCCACCCCGGCCTTGTCGATGCTGAGGCCGGGGAATACGGATTCGCCGTTGACCGGCGCAACCGAGGCATTGCCCGAGAGCGTGCCGCCGCCCGGGTTATTGCCGATGGCGACGTTGATGTTGACCGCATAGCCGGTGATGACGTTGCCGCCGGCGTCGGTCACACGCACCTTGGGGCTGGGCGTGATGATCGCGCCGCCGGTGGTGCTGATGGGCTGCTCGGTCACCTGCAGCAACGCGGGCTGGCCGATGGCCATGTTGAAGGTCGAGGAGTCAACGTCAATCAGCCCGCCGGAGTTGAACTTCAGCGAGTAGGTGCCGTTGCGGTTGAGGATAATGGCACTGAAGGTTGCAACGCCCGACGAGGCGTCAACTGAGCCGCCCTGCATCACCGCACCCGAGGGATAGGCGAGCATCGTGGCAACGACGGTGTTGTTGTAGTTGGTGCAGATGTTCCCGTACAGGTCGGTGACGTGGATGACCGGCGAGGGAGAAACCGGCAGGCCGATTTCGCCGTCAGCAGGCGCAACCGCCAGGACCAGCTTGTTGGCGTTGCCGTGGACGATGTCGAAGAACTCCGTCAGGTCCGACGGGTCGGACGGGATCGGGGCCGACGAGAACTTGATGCGATAGGTGCCCGCCACAATAATCGCGAGGTTCGCGAAATCCGCCTCGCCGGCGGAGGCCGCCACCGAAGTAACGCTGGCAACGGTGAAGGCGCCGCCCACCGGGGCGGTTTCCAGCACCGCCGAAATCTGGCCGGTGAAGGTGGTGTCAATCGCGCCGCCCGAGGTGCGGGCAACCACGTGAACATTCGCACTCGCGGCGCCGCGGATGTACTGGCCCGCGACGGTGTTCACCGGGTCAACCGTCACATCAAGGCGAACCGCAAGCGGGTCGGCGATGGTGCGATCGTCCTCGGTGAACGAGGTGAGGCCGCCAAGCCAAGTGGCATTGGTGCCAAGTCCGCTTTGCCGGACCATCAGCTTGATGATGTTGCCGTTGGTGGCGTTGGGCATGATATCCGCCGTCACCAGGTAAACCGCCGTAGTGCTGGCGGCGATGGTATCCGAGAACGTAAAGAGGAAGCTGACGCCGCCCTGCGAGGCGCCGTAGCTGCCAAGCGGCGTATCCAGGCCGTCGACCACGCCGTTGCCCAGGCCGCTTTCGCGATAGATTCGCATGCCCGCGATGTCCGCGGCCCCCGCGGTGTTGCCTGCGCCGGCCTCAACCAGCGTCGAGATCAGGTTCCCGCCGGTACCGGTGCCGTCAGCGGTAATCGAAAACTGCATCACAGGCGCATTCACCGAGCCGCGGCTTACGCTGCCCGGCTGAACGGTGTTGGGAATCACGCCAACCTGGCCCGATAGCGAAATGTTCGACATGCTGGGCGCGATCGTCATCGTGTTGCCGGAAATGTTCGTCGCATAGGGACGACCGTTGACCGAGAGAGTCACCTGACTGGTCGTGATGCCGATGTCCACGGTGCGACCCACCACCGCCGCAAGCGACACGTCGCAGGTCATAATGAAGTAGACCGTTTCGCCCTTGGGAATGGTGCGCGTGAACGAGAACGTGGTCGAGCCAGTGAGGGCGGTCGCATCCAGCGTGTCGTCAGGCGCGTCAATGTTTCCGTTGCCGTTCTTGTCGTAGTAAAGCTTGAAGTTGTCCCAATCAGCCGGCTGCGCGTTGCCACCGTTGGAGAAGGAGATCGCAGTGACCGTGTCGTTGGCCTGAGTCTCGTTGCGCAGGTAGAACTGCAGCACCTTGTTGCCGTTGGTCATGCGCTTGATTTCGCCCGCAATAGGTGTTGCGACGCCCAAGCCGAGGTAAATACCACCGCTCGTGTCGTCGCGGTCACCGATAACGTCGAGTTGATTGATTTGGTTGATCGGAATGCAGCAAGCTTGAGGTCCTGCTGCGAGTGTCGTGCGCACCGTGACGAAACTGATCGCAATAAGCGCGATAATGCCCGTGAGCATGATCCGTGGATCTTTCATGGTCTCCCCCGAAGGCGGAAAAATTTCCGTCTCGAACCTGATGAATCGCAGGCGGCGCCACGTCTCCCTCGCAACGCCACCTACTCAATTGATTGAATATTCAACTACTGCAATGCATTTTGTCAAACAAGTATACCCATCGGCAAGCTCTCAAGAGATCAATTTGAAAAGAAATCTTTATCTTCTTGTTAATTCGATAGTTACGCATACAAAATAATTACCCCCAAGCGTTGTTATGCTTGGGGGTACGGTTTTTTCAGGTGCTGCTATTGTTTTGCGCGGCGGCGAAGAGTCACACTCGCCATCAGCGCCACCACTGCAAGCAGTAACCACGGAGCGACGATGTTCGTCTGGCCGGAGCAGCTTCCACCGTCAAGACCCGCGACCACGTCGTTCTCGGTGTTCTGAGAAGGCGGCATCTCGCCGATGATGTCAAAGGCGTCACTCTGCTGCGAATACAGTGACGGCGTGCACGAGAAGCTCAGCGAGTAACCCTGCCCCGGCCGATCAATGCTCAGGTCCGTGAACAAAGCCACGCCGTTGACGACCATCAGCGGGTTGGTGCCGCTGAGGATAGCGTGGGCAGAACCCGTGGCCGGCGTAATGTACGCGTTGACACGCGTGGTGTTATCCGTCACACACAGCACGTCATTGGCGTCGCGCACCTCGATGCGAGGTTGCTGGTCAAGGTATTCGCCGGCGTCAGAGCCTTGGGGTTGACCCGTCAAGGTCAGCTTCACGGCCGCACCGTGGACGTCAAAGGCATCGGTGATCGTCGCTGTCAGTGCGGGGAAGCAGGTGAAGCGCAGACGATAGGCGACGCCCGGCATGCTCACGCGCAGGTTGGTGAAGGCCGCGATGCCGTTGGTGACCAACATCGTGGTGGTGCCGACGAGGGCCGCACCGGGAGTACCGGTGTTGGGCATGATCTCGGCCGTGACCTGCGTATAGAAGTCGACCGACACAAGCACGCTGTTGGCGTCACGCACCTCGACCACCGGCTGGGTCAGCAACGCCTGGCTGGCGGCGCTGAGGGTCGGATGTACCGAGACGCCAAGCTGCGTGGCGGTGCTGGCAACACTGAACAGAGCGGAGTCGACAGCCACGAGGATGCCTGCGTCGTCAAACACCAGCTTGAAGTTCACGCCCGGCAGGTTGATCTGCAGGTTGGCGAATGTCACCACGCCGGCGACGGCGGCGACCGAAGCCGTGCCTTGCAGCGTTGCGCCGATGGTGCCGCTGGCCGGGTCAAGCGAGGCGCTGACCAGGTGCGTCGCCGTCGGCACCAGGTTGCCGCCCGCGTCCTGTATCTCAACGACAGGCTGCTGGACAAACGGCACGCCGTAGGACGCCATCCCCGGCTGTGTAGCTACCGCAAGTTTGTAGGCCGGGCCCACACTGATCACAAACGTCGCTGATGTCACCGAGGCGTAGCCGCTGTCGGAGCTGAAGGTCAGCGTGTAGGCGGTCGCCGTGGCTTTGTCGATGTTCAGGTCGGAAAATGTCGCCACGCCCGAAGCCATCGTCAACTGCAGCGTGCCGCTCAACATCGCGCCAGGCGCGCCGCTGCCCGCGGTGATCGAGGCGGTCGTCTTCGACGTGTTGTCGTTGACAAGATTACCGCCCTGGTCTTCGATCTGGACTATCGGGCTCTGGCCCAGCGCCAGGCCGCCGGTGCTGTCGCCCGGCTGCTGCACAATGCCAATACGGACAGGTGCGCCCACCTGCACGTCAAACGAATTCGTCTCCACGCTGATGGCGCCGGCTTCGATGCTGAAAACGAGCGTGTAGCCCGCGCCGGCTTTGTCGATGATCAGGTCAGGGAAAGTCGACTCCGCCGAAACAACCGGCACCGCGGTTGTGCCGGAAAGAACACCGCTGCCCGGGTTGGCGCCGATCGCCGCCGACATCTGGCCGGAGTAGGCAATCACTTCGTTGCCGCCCCAGTCCTGCACCTGCAACCGCGGCGCAATCGGAATCGGGACGCCGCCCGTTGCTCCACCCGGCTGCTGGAGGATCACAATCTGGTAAGGATCGCCGATGGCGACGTTGAACGCCGCAGACGCCGACGAGGTCGTCAGGCCTGCGGCGCTGAATACCATGGTGTAGCCCACGGCGTCGCGGTTCATCAGCAGGTTGGGGAAGGTCACCTGGCCACTCACGGCCGGCAGCACGTTGTTCAGCAACGACGAGCCGGCGGGGTTGGCCTGCAGGCTTGCCGTGATGTCGCCCGTGAAGTTGTAGTCAAGGTTGTTGTACAAATCGAAAGCGTGCGCGACAGGCGGCGGCGGCAAGGGCTCGCCGACAACGCCGTTTTGCGGCCCGGAGATGATCACGATCTTCGTTGCCGGCTTGGGCGTGACGGTGAATGACAGCGAGATCACCTCGGTCAGCGGCAGCGAAACAAAGCGGATGGTGTAGGTGCCGGTCTTGGTGATGTTCAGGTTGTAGAAGATGGCTTCGCCGGTCAGGCATTGCACCGTGGTCGTGCTGGCGGGCGTGAAGCCCGCGGGGCCCGACGCGATCGATGCCGTGACGGGGCTGGTGAACGTGGTGTCAATGGTGGTGTCCGGTTTGCGCGCCACCAGGCGCACGCCCGTGGTCACCGGCGCCACGTTGTTGATCGCATTGCCGGCAAGCGTGGTGCCCGGCTGCACCGTCATCTCGAGGTAAGTGGCGAGCGGATTCTTGATGGTCTGCGCTTCGTCCGTCACCTTGAAAACGCCCCCGGACCAAGAGGGCGATCCCTGGGTCAGGCCGAAATAGCTCGACGACGCCGACGTCGTCATGCGGAACACATTGTTAACGACCGCCGTTCCAGCAATGTCCGCCACTACCAGGAAGTTGGTGCCGCCAGTGGTGATTACTTCGCTGCACGGGAACTGCCACCCGAATGTACCGCCGATGGACACGCCCGTTTGCGGATAACCCGGCAGGGACATTTCCGTCGCATCGACCAATCCGTTGACGATCACTTCTTTGTATAGCCGCACATTAATTACGTCGGCGACCTGGGCGCTGTGAGGCGGTGAAACACCGGTGTCGCCATAAACGCGGATATACGTTAGCTGCGGCTCTTGGCCGGTGCCGTCGCTGGTGAGACGGAATTGCATCAGAGGTTGGCGAAGGGCGCCGCGAATGACGTTGGACGCGGGGACCTGCGTACCGCCCCACAGCGCGAGGTTGGCGTTATTCGGCACGATGGTCATGTACGGGCCAATAGCGTACCCGTTGCCATTGGCTTCCCACACGTTACTCCACCAATAGTAGTCGTAAGAGTAGCACTCCCAATTTTCCCAAGTCTGCAGTTGCACAGAGTTCCCCGGAGACGCGGTGTCTCGCAGGTCGACAGTGACGATGTAGTTCTGGTAGCTGCCTCCGCTGATCCACGACCCCGGATAAAAATAAATGTCGGAGAGCTGATAGTTGTATCCGTAATTGTCGGGCCACCATGAATATATTTCGGACTCATTGCCATTCATCGTACCGTCGCCATCGTTGTCCTCCCAAAGCGTTGCGTGGTCGATGTCGTCGAAATAAGTCTCGGTGGCGAATGAGAAGTACACATAGTTAAGGATGGTGTCGTAGCCGTTGTATTCGTCGATGCGGAACGACAACACGACGTTCGGGTTATCAAGTTGTCTGATGTTGCCGTCGCCCGGACCTGTAAACGTGTAGAAGCACTTCGGTTCGTACTGCGCTTGCAAGCTGCTTGCGCCGACTGCGGCGGCCAATACCAGCGCAGTCGCGGCGAGTAGTTTGCTCAAGAAAAAGTTTTTCATGGGATCCTCGTCAAGCGGGGCTGGCGCCGACCGCTTAGCTGGCGATTTGGGCAAGACAAAATCGCACACCACTGGAGTGCTAACTCTCTGTATCGGATAATGCCCGCCGCTTACGCAGGATTCAGCTAAAATAATACAAAAAATAATACTTCAAACCCAAAGCAATCCCGGTGCTAAGTTCATGTTTATCCATATGTTCCGCAAACAACCTGAATCGATTTTCGAACTCAACGGGTCTGAAAATGGCGATAAATATTACTCTGGTCTAAAGCAATTATTACTTTAGGTTTGAAGGGTGCCGGCATTAAATAAAACAGGCCCCGGAGGGGCCTGTTTGAGGATTAAAGCCGCTTAGGACCGGCAGCGGCGGCGCTGCGCCGCACTCAATCCGGCAATCACCACCAGAAGCAGTAGCGCCCATGCGATGACCGCCTCGGATTGGGCCGAGCAGCTTCCGCCGTCGACACCGCCAACCACGTCGTCTTCCGAGCTGCCCGACGGCGGCATGGTGCCGCCGATGTCAAAGGCGTTACTCTGAACCTGGAAAAGCGACGGGTCCGAGGAGAAGCTCAGCGTGTAGTCGGCGCCCGGTCGATCGATCGCGAAATCCGTGAACGCCGCAAGGCCGTTGACCACCGTAATCGGGTTGGTGCCCATCAGCACCGCGTAGTTGGTGCCCGTGGCCGGCGTGATGTAGGCGTTGACCACAATCGTGTTTTCGCCGATGCAGCGGATGCCGTTAGAGTCGCAAACTTCCACCTGCGGCTGCGAGGTCAAGGGTTCGCCGGCGTAGTTTCCGCCCCCGGGCTGCTGGAACAAGTTGAGCTTGACCGGGATGCCCGCCACGTCAAATTCGTCGGAAATCGCCTGGATCAGCGCCGGGTAACAGGTGAACTTCAGGCGATAACCCTTGCCCGGCTTGTCCACTTGCAGGTTGGTGTAAGCCACGGCGCCGTTGGTGGCGTAGATCTGGGTCGTGCCGACAAGTGACGCGCCGGGCGATCCCGTGGTCGGCGCGATCTCGACGGTGACAAGCGTGAAGTTGTCCGGCACCACCGTGCCGACATCATCGCAGATCTGGATCGTGGGCTGGCTGATGAGCAGCAGGCCAAGCTGACCCGCACCCGGCTGCGTGCCTATCACCAGTTTCGTCGCCGGGCTGGCCACGTTGAATGGCAGCGAGAGGCCATCGTTCAGGCCCGCCGACGAGAACACCAGCACGTAATCGACGCCCGCGAAATCGATGGCAAGGTTCGTGAACGTCACTTGGCCGTTGAGCGCGAACATGTTGGTCGTGCCGCTGAGCGTTGCATTGGGCGTGCCCGTGCCGGCCTTGATCGAGACCGAGATGTTGGCGCTGCTCAAGATCAGGTTGCCGCCGAGGTCCTGCAACGCGGCCGCAGGCTGCTGGCCAAACACCTGGCCGTAGCTCGCCAGGGCGGGCTCTGTCGTCACGCCCACGCGCGCCAAGGGTCCAAGGCTGATGATGAACGAAGTCGAAACCGCCGTGGTGTGCGGGCCGCTGGACATAAAGGTCAACGTGTATGGCGTTGGGCCGCACTTGCTGACGGAAAGGTCCGGGAAGATCGCCACGCCGTCGACCACCTGCAGCAACAGCGCGCCCCATAACTCGCCGCCCGTTTCGCCCGTCCCCGGGGTGATGCTTGCGGTGATTTCTGTGGCGTCATCGCTCGCAATCACGTTGCCGCCCGCGTCCTGCACCTCGACCACAACCAGCGGATTGAAGGGCATGCCGCCAGTGGTATCCGTCGGTTGCGAAGTAACGGTGAGTTTGACCGCCGAGCCGACCATCACGTCAAAAGCCGTGCTTTCGCCGGTGGCCGCGCCCGCATTGACGCTGAACGTGAGGGTGTAGCCCGTGCCGGCAAGGTCAATCGAGAGGTTGGTAAACAGCCCGATGCCGGATTCCACGGCGATGGTGAGGGACCCGGTCAACGTGCCGCCCGACGGGTTGTTGCCGATGGACGCAGTCATGTCACCGACAAAGTCGATCACGGTGTTGCCGCCCACGTCCTGCACCTGCACGCGGGGACTTGGGGCCACCAGTGCGCCGCCGAAAATGCTTTGCGGCTGCTGCGTGAGCACAAGCTGCGCCGGCGCGCCGACCGCCATCGCAAACGAAGTCGAAGCCTGGGAGGAAGCGAGGCCCGGCCCCGAGAACAGCAGTGAGTAGCCCGCGCCGGCCTTGTTCAATAACAGGTTTGGGAACGTTGCCACGCCGTTGACGGCCACGACCTGGTTGTTCTGCAGCGTGCCGCCCGCGGGGTTGGATAGAAGCTGCGCGGATACGTTGCCGTTGTAGTTCGCCACAAGGTTGTCGTACTGGTCGTAAACCGTCGCAACCGGCGGAGGCGGAATGGGCACGCCCACCATGCCGTCGCTGGGCTGCGTCGAAATCGCCACCTTGTAAGCCGCCCCGTGCGTGATGACGAAGCTGCTGGAGGCCGGAGTATCGGCAAACGGCGGCGCAGTGAACTGGATGCGATAACTGCCGGCGGTCGGCAGCGCGAGGCTGCTGAAAATCGCAATACCGCCCGAGGCCTGTGCCGTCGTGACGCTGTTGTAGGTGAACGCGCTGCCCGGGCCCGAGACGATAAAGGCCTTGACCGGGCCGGAGAACGCGGTGAACAGAGCGCCAAGGTTGGTGCGCGCCTCAACGCGAACGCCGCCCGCGCCCGCGTTAAGCGCGGCGCCCGCGGTAGTGCTGTTGGGCTGAGCGGTGATGGCGAGATACGAGCCGGCAATGAAACGCGTGATCGTCTGCGGCTCATCGAGGACCTGCGTAACTCCGTCGTACCAGAAGGGGCTGCCGTTGTGCGTGATCGAGCCGCGGTTGGTGTACAGCCTGATCACGCTGTCGGTCGCCGTCGCTGACACGTCGACAACGACAAGGAAATGCAGGTACCCCGTGGTCGGCACGTCCAGGTCGCATATGAATTGGTAGACAAAACCCGTTGTTCCTACCCTTGTGCCGACGGCGATCTGCGTATCGGCGTCGTCGACTACGCCGTTGGGATTGCCCTTCTCTTCGTACAATCGGATCGCCGTGATGTCTGAAAATATCGCCGTGTGGCCGTTGCCGTTTCCGGTGACGGAGATCCGCGTAATTGTAGGTATGTAGCCGTCGCTGTTTTGCGAGACGCTGAATTGAAGCACCGGGTGCGACGTCGAACCCTTGATGGCGTTGGCCGCGGGCACCGCATAGCCCGGCCATAGCGCCAGCGGCGCATAGCTCGACAGCACCGTCGATGAGTTGTTCCAAAGAATCCACCAGGGGGCAGGATTGCCGTCCAGCCACACATCCGAATCGTAATCCCAGCATGGATCGCTGGTGTAGGGGTGATAATCAAAGCACTCGCTGGCCAGCGTGACGTCGACTGTGCTAAACAGCGGGGTATCCACAGCGACGCTGATCGTGAACAGGAACATCACGATATTTTCGTCCAGCGTAATTTCCGGCGAGAAGATCACAAAACCGTAGTTGCCCCAATCCGTGAGGTCACCCTCGCTCAGGTGCGTGTCGCCGCCATCCACCACGCCGTCGGAGTTTTCGTCGATCCACATATCGCAGGATTCGATGTAGGAAATGTCCGGCGTGTTGCTGCTGAAGTTGTAGAAGTAGCAAGTCCTCAACGTGTCTTCGCCGGCGGACAGTCGCTGCAGGCTGAACTGAGCAATCGTGTTGGGATTATTGATCGCGCGGATAAAGTTGCCGTAATAACTCGGACCGGTGTAGAAGGCATACTCGCCGTATCCGCCCTGTTGCGCGCTTGCGGCGCCGGCCGCAATCAACGCCAGGAAGGCCACCGCCGCCAGGGTGCGTGCTTTAGCAAATTTCATCTGACTGATCCTTGGTAAGGGGTCCAGGATTTCGCTACTACTGACACCGCATCAGGGAATGCGGAGCCGGGTCAAGGACGCGAAGTCGCACCAAGGAAGCGTTGGCAGGCGCGACGCCGCAGTCCAAAAGCATTTAGTTCATTTATATATTGCCTATATTCTAGCAAGTACTGTTCCGTATTGAATTTCCGCTTACAACTCGTTTCGGTTACGAATTTGGATACATGGTATTCTATCATTAGTAGTTGGCTTTACTTACTGTAAGTATTCCTTTTCAGGCACATCACTTGCAAACCTTTAGATTTGAAGCATTTGTGCTTCTTACCACCCTTCGTAGCAAGTTGATTGAAGTTTGAATTGTCTTTATGTGGTAATAGTCACCGAGTCTCTCTGCTGCGGCGACATCCAAATTGCCCGCGTAATTCCGGCACAACTGGTCAGAAATGTTCCAAAAAAATAGACCCGAGCCGGGTGGTTTCCGGCTCGGGTCTCTTCCTGTTTTTGTGCACGGCTTAGCAGCTCTTGCGGCGGCGGGTGGCGGTCACAAGCAGCGTCGCCAGCGCGGACAGCAGCAGCCACGGTGTTGCACCGGCGCCGCCGGTGCAACTGCCGCCGTCGAGGCCCGCGGTAAAGGCCGTGTCCGAGTTGTTGCTCGGCGTGCTTTCGCCCAGGATGTCAATGCTGTCGGTCGTCGCGCCAAAGAAGCTCGGCGTCGTCGAGAAGCTCAGGCTGTAGCCCTGCCCCGGGCGATCAATGCCGAGGTCGATGAAGTTCGCAACGCCCGCGACCACCGTGATCGGGTTGGTGCCCAGCAAAATCGCGTGGTCGCTGCCCGTGGCCGGCGTGATGTAGGCGTTGAGCGTCGCCGCATTTTCGCCCACGCACACCACATCATCGGCGTCGCAGACGTTGACCACCGGCTGCACCTGGAAGCTCTCGCCCGCGTAGT
>JADLAK010000088.1 GCA_020848275.1 Planctomycetota bacterium | reverse complement strand
GTTTTCGGTGCAGAGATTTGGCACCCACACGGCGCCAAACGATCAAGAGAGGAATCGAGGTTTTTGCAAGGTACGGCGGGAGCCTGACTTCCGTCAAACCCCCGCTTCACCTTGTTCGCGCCACTGGGGCGTTTCGACGACGGCGCTCCCTATGGTCGCCGCAGTGGGCTTGTTAAAACCCTGTGATGCCCAACTACGTCTTTGCCGGTGCGCTCGTTTATCATCGCGGGCGTTTCCAACCTCTGGAAGTACGAACGGACGGCCAATTTATAAGCGCCGTCGCGCCCTCCGTGGACCGCAGCGGCGCAACCGTCGTCGATTGCGGCGGGTTGCACCTGTTTCCCGGCGCAATTGACCCGCAGGTGCATTTCCGCGAGCCCGGCAAGACCTACAAGGAAGATATCGAGACCGGCTCGCGCTGCTGCGCGGCGGGCGGCGTGACCAGTTTCCTCGAGATGCCCAATACCGATCCACCGGCGACGAACCAGGCGCTGATCGACCAGAAGCTCGAACTCGGCGCCAAGAAATCCCGCGTGAATTACGGTTTCTTCATCGGCGCGACCAAGGACAACGTCGCCGATCTCGCGGGCGCAAGGCGCGTTTGCGGCATCAAGATTTTCATGGGCAGCAGCACTGGCACGCTGCTGGTCGATGACGCCGCGTCGCTCGACAAAATTTTCGCGGGCACGCCGAAAAACCGCGTGATTGCCGTGCACGCCGAAGACGAAGCGCTGATGAAGGAGCACACGGCGGCGCTGAAACATCGCACCGATTACGCCGTGCACAGCGAAGTGCGCGACGGCGAAGTGGCCTGGCGCGCGACCAAGCTCGCCACCGAACTTGCTATCAAACATCAGCATCGGCTGCACGTGCTGCATTGCAGCACCGCGCGCGAGACGGAACTTTTCACGCCCGGCCGCAACATCGAGAGCAAATTAATCACCGCGGAAGTGTGTCCTCACCATCTGCTATGGAACATCCGCGATTACGACCGCCTCGGCACGCTGGCCAAGATGAACCCGCCAATAAAGACCGAGGCCGACAATCGCGGCCTCTGGGCGGCGCTGCACGATGGCCGCGTCGATTGCATCGCGACCGACCACGCGCCGCACACGCTGGAGGAAAAGCGCCAGGATATCTGGAAGGCGCCCAGCGGCATCCCGCTTGTGCAGAATTCGCTGGCGCTGATTCTGGACCAGGCCAGCAAGGGCAAATGCACTTACGAGCAGGTGGCGCACTGGATGTGCGAGGCGCCCGCGCGGATTTACCGCATGAAGCGCAAGGGCATGATCGAGGTGGGCTACGACGCCGATTTGGCGTTAGTCGACACCACCCTGCGGCGTGAAGTAAGAAATGAAAAGCAACTTACGCGCGTGGGCTGGACGCCGTTTCACGGCCAGACCTTGCAGGGTTGGGCGGTCTCGACGTTCGTGCGCGGCCAGCGCGTTTACCACGACAGCAAGGTGGACGATTCGGTCCACGGCAGCGAGATTGAGTACGCGTAACGAGGTGCCAATGGTTTACCGAATGAACGCGATGTTGGCCGCGCTTCTGCTCTTAGCTGGATGTGCTGCGACGTCGCAGCGTGGCAACCCCGAGCCAACGGAAACAGAACGCAGCAAATGGGAGTTCAAGCTTGCTGGTTTGGACATCCAGGTACTGGTGGAGGCAGGAGCCGTAGTCCGGATCGGAGGCGACTGGACGTCCGACTCTCTGAGCGATGAGGTTCAACACCTGACGTGCGTGGTATGCGACGAAAACGGTGGCGTGATTGGCATCGGCGTTAATTCAGAAGCAGCGGCAATAGGTCTGTCCCGGGGAACATTGAACTGGCGAGTCTTGCGAGGCGGTTCACGGCGCTATGGCTTGAACTCTCGCCGAAACCCAGCAAAAGTTGAAGTTCATCTCTATCACTTGGTGGGTTTGCACGACACGACAGTGGAAGCGAAGCGCATAGAGTAGAATCGTCGTAACCCGTGGCCGCATGCGGGGTATCATGCACAGCGGCGCGGCTATCGGAGGCTCTATGAAACGACTATTTGCGGCGACTGGCTTGATCGCGGTTTTGGCGTTGTCCGGTTGCGGCGACAACAGCGGCCTGCGCAAGGCCATTGACGAAAACAACCAGCAGATCGCCGCGCTGCAGGACCAGGTCGCGAAGCTTTCGAGCGAGAACGCGCGCCTGAGCCCCAAAGCCGAGGGCGCTGCGCACACTGACGTCAGCAAATACGAGGACGCCATCGCCCGGTTGCAGGACGTCAACGCCAAACTCGAGGCGCGGCTTGCGGCGGTCGAGGGCCGCAAACCGGCCGACGTGGCCGGTGCGCCGGAGGCGCCGGTGGTTGCCGCCGACAGCGCCGCCGCCGACAAATCGTACGACGACTACAGGGCCAACCGTGCGCGCGAAGAGCGCGAGAAAGTCGAGGCGCGCCAGCGTGAACTCGACGCGATGGCGCTCAAGGCCAAGGAATACGGGCTGGAATTCGACCCGAAGGACGCGGCTAACAGCCTGCGCAAACTGATGCAGAACCGCGAAACCCGCGACAAGGTTGTCGAGGCCGCGCGCGTCGAGGCCCGCAAGGAACGCTACAAGAAAATCGGCGTCGACGAAGGCCAGGCAATGCGGCTTCAGCAAATCGAGGACGACGCGCGAAAGAAGTTCGGCGACCTGTGGCGCGGCCGCGACGGCGGTGACGGCGTCTCGCGCGAAGAACGCGAAAAACAGATCGAGGTCGTGCGCAACGACGCGGATTCGCAGGTCAAGCAGTTACTGACGCCCGAGCAGTACAAAGTTTACGGCGAACAGGGCGGCCTGGGCGCCGCCAACGGCGGCTGGGGCGGCAACGACTTCGTGAACAAGATGTTTCCCGGCGTCCTGCCCGAGGGCGGCTGGGGCGGCGGCCCCGGCGGAAGATAGCTGTACGGACACGCGGCAGCGTGTCGCTACTTCTTTCTCGCCCAGAGCTCGATCATCGTGATTACGTTGACGATGTCCTGCTTGAGCTTGGCGTACTTCGGCTTGTCGAGCATTTCCTTCAACTCTTTGCGCGCGGTGTCGTACTTCTCGTAGCGCGCGGCGACAATCGCCGCCTTGATGCGCACTTCGCCCTCGTAGTCGTCGGCCGGAAAGGCGTCAGCGGCCTTGAACAGCAGCGCGCGCAGCGCCTCGCCCTTGTTGCCGGTGTCGTCCAGCGCGGCACTCATGGCCGCCGCATCCAGCGCGCGCTTGTCTTTGAGCGCGATGAATTCTTCCACCGACTCGCGGTAATACTTGAATGCGGCGACGTTGCGTTCTTCGCGCACGGGGCCGATTTCCATCTCGGCGGCGAGCACCGTGGCAAACTGGCATTTCGCCGCCGCGATGTCGGCCTTGTCGGTCGCGGCTTTCAGGAAGGCTTGGTAGACCGCGGCGGCTTTGCCGTACTGCGCGTGCTCGGCGTGCAGCGACGCAAGGTCGTTCTGTGCGCGCAGGTTCGCGGGCTCGCGCGCCGCGCGGTCTTTCTGCAAGGGCAGCGCGCGCACGTAGGCGTCGACGCTGTCGAGCCATTTGATCGCGCCGTCGGCCTTGGCGCTTAGCTCGTAGATCGTCGCGATTTCCTGCTGGTCTTCGCCCAGCACGACAAACATCGGCGCCCAGACGGGGCCGTACCTCGCGGCGGCGCCCTGGTTGGCGGTGACATCGAGTTTCGCGGCGATGTACTGGCGCGCGAGGCGGTCGGCGAACGTCTTGTCGGCCCACAGCGGCTTGAACGGGTCTTCGGGCGCGGGCTTGTCGGGCGCGGGCGCCTTTAGCGTCGGCGCGAAATAGATGAAGAGGCGCCTGTTGGCCTTGACGGCTTCCTGCGAAGCCTTGGTGAAGTCGTCGCGGAATTCAACCTGCGCGGCGAGCGCCGAAGCGAAACACAACACCAGCGCGATGGCGGCAAGTTTCATCGGCCCAATTGTGCCGCGACCCGCAGATAACGCATAGGGGCGGGCTTGCTCGCCCGCCCCCGGAAGTTGATTTCACTACGCTCTGCGGCCGCTGGTGCGGATGACCTCTAAGATGACCGAGACCAGCGCGAACAGCAGCAGGATGTGAACGAAACCGTAAACCGTGTAACCCGAAATCACACCCAGCAGCCACATGAGCATCAGGATAAGGAAGATAGTCCACAACATGGCAGACCTCCGTTGTCAGAGGCGTTGGCCGTGATGCTTGTCGTGAAGTGCCGTAGGCCAACACCTTCTTCAGGGCGCCCGGCTTCTATTTAAATCGTACGCCATGTTGCGGCGGAGTCCACCAGTGTTTTCCCCCCATTGCACAGAGCTTACACAGTGATTTCCTCGCCCGGCGCGGGTTTGAAACCCACCAGTAGCGGCGCGACCTGTTTATCCAGGAATTCGATGCACTGCGCGGGCGCACGGCCGACAAACCGTGCGGGCTCAAGCATGCCGTCGAGCTGGTCGCGCACGGCGGCAAAGGCGACGTCGGTTTTCAGCCGCGAAATCAAATCGTTGTCGGGCGCGCCTTCCTGCTTAATGCGCGCGATGCTGGCGCGCGAATGAACGCGGATTGCCTCGTGCACGGCCTGGCGGTCGCCGCCCGCGCGCACCGCGGCCATGATGATCGCCTCGGTCGCCATCAGCGGCAGTTCGCGCGCCAGCCGCGAGTTGATCACCGCGTGGTTGGCCTTGAGCCCGCGGCCGATGTTGCCAAGCAAACTCAGCACGATGTCCGCGGCGAGGAACGTTTCCGGGATCACCATGCGCCGGATCGCGCTGTCGTCGAGCGTGCGCTCGAGCCATTGCTCAGCGGCGGTGGTCGCCATCGTGTTCGGCAGTGAAATCAGGTAGCGCGAAATGCTGCACACGCGCTCGCTGCGCATGGGGTTGCGCTTGTAGGCCATCGCCGAGCTGCCGATCTGCTTTTCTTCCGTCGGCTCGTCGAGTTCGCCCAGGCCCATCAGCAGGCGGATGTCCGTCGCGAGCTTCTGCGCGCTCACGCCGATGCCCGCGACGGCACTTACCAGCATGTGGTCGTATTTGCGCGTGTAAGTCTGGCCCGTGACGCCAAAGACGTGAGCAAAGCCCATGCGCCGGCCGACGCGTTTTTCGAGTTCGACCACAAGCCGCTCGTTGCCGTCAAAAAGTTCGAGGAAGCTGGCCTGCGTGCCCGTCGTGCCTTTGACGCCGCGCAGGGGCATCTCTTCGTACAGGCGCTGGACTTCGGCGTGGTCGAGCAGCAGGTCCTGCAGCCACAAACACGCGCGCTTGCCGATGGTCGTTGGCTGCGCGACCTGGAAGTGCGTGTAGCCCAGGCACGGCGATTTCGCCTCGCGCCGCGCAAAGGCGTCAAACGCCGCAATGGCGCCGGTCAGGCGCTGCAGGATCATGCGCAGGCCCTCGCGCATCAGGATCAAATCGGCGTTGTCGGTCACGAAGCAACTGGTCGCGCCAAGGTGGATGATGGCTTTTGCGGCGGGCGCGGCCTCGGCGAAAGTATGCACGTGCGCCATCACGTCGTGGCGCAGGTCTTTCTCTAGGGCCGCCGCGCGCTTGAAATCGATGTTATCGAGGTTCGCCTTCATCTGGCTGATGGCTTCCTCGGTGACCTGGGTCAGGCCGAGTTCGCGCTGCGTTTCCGCCAGCGCCAGCCACAGGCGGCGCCAGAGGCCGATGCGGCGCTGGTCGGAAAACAGGTCGCGCATCTCTTTTGCGGCGTAGCGGCCAACCAGCGGATGATTGAAGGTGGTGGAGTCGGACATGGGGCTCGATTGTGGGATTGGCTGCAAGGGCCGCAAGTGGACTTTTTACTCGGGTAACGGGTATCGGGTGTCAGGTATCCGGTTTTAGACCCGAAACCCGATACCCGAAACCCGATACCTTTACCTATACTGCCAGCCATGGAAGAAGCCCTTCGAGTCATCGACGCCAACCTGAACCGCGCGCGTGAAGGCCTGCGTACCGCTGAGGACTACGCGCGCTATATCCTCAAGGACCAGGTTTCGCAGCGCTCGCTCAAGCAGTTGCGCCGCAGCCTGCGGGAGGTCGTCAACGCGCTGGGCGAGGCGAGCAACCGGTTGCTTCACGCGCGCGATGTCGAAGCCGATGTCGGCGTCGACGACCGCGCCGACGCCCCGCGCGAGGACATGCGCTCCATCGCCAAGGCCGGCCTCAAGCGCACCGAGGAAGCTCTGCGCGTGATCGAGGAATTCGCGCAACTGGTCAACCCCAAGGCCAGCGCATCCGCCGCCGCCATGCGTTACGCTGTCTACATCGCCGAACAACAATTGCTCGCGGGCGGTCCCCTGCGCGCCAAACTTGCCGAGCAGCCGGTGCTGGTGATTTTCACGCGCGAGATGTGCCTGCTGCCCTGGCGCGAAATGCTCGGTGTGCTGCTCACCGCAGGCGCCAGCGCGTTTCAGTTGCGCGAAAAACGCCTGACGTTGCGCGAGTTCTGCCGTTACGCCGCCGAATTCGTCGAGGTCGCGCGCGGCCGCGGCGCGATCACCACCGTCAATGACCGCGTGGACGTCGCGTTCGCCGCGCGCGCCGACGGCGTGCACCTGGGCCGCGACGATTTCCCCATTGCCGAGGCCCGGCGCATGTTGGGCCATGGGGCAATCATCGGCGCCTCGGCCCACAACCTGAAAGACGCTCAGGCCGCCATCGAGGAAGGCGCCGACTACATCGGCGTCGGCGCCATGTATGAGACGTCAACGAAGGACGATGTGGAGAAGGTCGTCGGCCCGGCGCTGCTTGAACAAGTCCTGCCTGAAGTCTCGGTGCCCGCCTTTGCCATCGGCGGCATCAAGGCCGGCAACCTGGCGCCGCTGATTGCGGCGGGTGCGCGCCACGTCGCCGTTTGCAGCGCGATTATCCGTTCCAACGATCCCGCGCAGGCCTATCATGAGATCGCGGCGCTTGTGAACGCCGCACGCATGGATGAAACCCGACCGGAACCCGCGAAATAGAGTGCCTATGGCGCGCGCCGCAACCATTCTGCTGCTGATTTTCGCCTGGGCGGCGGTGGCCCTGGCGCAGGACGCGCCGAAGGCCGAGCAGGTCAGCATCGAGCTCAAATCCGGCGAGGAAATCCCGGGCACGCTCAAGAAAGTCGATGAAGACGGCGTCACCATTGTCGGCGACGACAAGATCGGCCTGTTTCTGCGCTGGGGCCTCATTCGCGGCGACAAGCACTTTGAGCTGCGCAAGCGTGCGGCCAACGCCGGCAAGATCGATTCGCTGCTCAAACTTGCGGATTTCTGCCACGACTTCGCGATGGATAAAGAGGAAGGTGAAACCCTCAAGACCGCCGACGCGCTCGAGCCCGGCAACGCCGAGGTCGCGCGCCGCCAGGCGATCCTCACCGGCAAGCCCGTGCCGGTCAAACCGCCCGTGACGCCGGACAAGCCGCCGGTGACGCCCGATAAACCGCCGGTCTCGGGCACGCTGAAGGTCAAAATCGCGTTCGACAAGGAAGACGCCAAGGCCCTCGAATACCTGACGGAAAAGCTGGAGGAGCGGGGTTACGTCGTTTCAGCCGGCGATTATTCGCATGTCGTCAACGTGAAGTTGACGCTGACGGTGACGCGCAACCCGTCGTTCTTTGGCGGCGAACTCTATGCGCTGGTCAACGGCGACCTCTCGTACACGCTCAACAGCCACGCAGGCGCCGAGATCAAGGCCAACTCGTTCAGCGTCAAGGACGTGCGCAGCGAAGCCAAGGACGCCAAGGCGCAGGCCGAAAAATCCGCGCGCCAGGGGCTGATCGACGACCTCGTCGCCGAGGTCGACAAAATCCTCGCCCCCCTCAAGAAATAGCGCGGCGACCCATGACCTCCGGCGCAAATCCGATTGTGGCGCCGCCGCAAGCCGCGGTGTTTTCCGCGCGCGGTATCACCAAGGTCTACCGCATGGGCGAGGTCGAAGTCTGGGCCCTGCGCGGCATCGATCTCGAGCTTTACGGCGGCGAGTTTGTCGTGCTGCTCGGCCCCTCGGGCAGCGGCAAGTCGACTTTGTTGAACATCCTTGGCGGACTCGACGTGCCGACCGAGGGCAATGTGCGCTTCCTTGAGCACGACCTGACGGCGGCCAACGAACGCGAACTGACGAACTACCGGCGCAACCACGTCGGCTTCGTGTTCCAGTTCTACAACCTGATACCGAGCCTCACCGCGACCGAGAACGTTTCCCTCGTGACCGAAATTTCGCAACGCCCCATGGACCCCGTCGAGGCGCTGAAACTTGTCAACCTTGGCGATCGCGTGAACCATTTCCCGTCGCAGCTTTCGGGCGGCGAGCAGCAGCGCGTGGCGATCGCGCGCGCCGTCGCCAAGCGCCCCGACGTGCTGCTGTGCGACGAGCCCACGGGCGCGCTCGACATCAAGACCGGCATCGTCGTGCTGGAAGCCATCGAGCGCGTGAACCGCGAAATGGGAACGCTGACCGTCGTAATCACCCACAACTCGGCGATTGCTGCGATGGCCGACCGCGTGATTTCGCTGGGCGACGGGCGCATCCAGGGCGTGCGGCACAACACGAGTAAAATCAGTGCGAAAGAACTCTCGTGGTAAATTGAGCCACGAATGGACACGAATCAACACGAATTCCTTGAGTTTTAAAGTCACGGCTATCCACAGATGACGCAGTTTTACGCCTATCAAAGACGCTTGGGATTCCTCATGGCATCCAGGTCCATCTGCGAAATCTGCCGACAGCAATTGCAGTTGTGATTCGTGCTCATTCGTGTGGATTCGTGGCTAAATCATGATCAGCGCGCTCGACAAAAAGCTCTTTCGCGATTTGCTGCACATGCGTGCGCAGGCGCTGGCGATCGTCGCCGTGATCGCCGCGGGCGTAGCCGTTTTCATCGCCGAATTCACGACGCTGGCGTCGCTGACTGAAAGCCGCGCGGCCTACTACGAACGCCAGCGCTTCGCCGAGGTCTTCGCCGTCTGCAAACGCGCGCCAAAGTCGCTCGCCGCCCGCATCGAGGCCATCCCGGGCGTGAACGTTGTGCAGGTGCGCACCGTCGCCGAGGTTTCCCTCGACGTGCCGGGCATGGATGACCCCGCCGTCGGCCAGATGATTTCCGTGCCCGAAGACCGCCGTCCCGCCCTCAACGACGTGCACATCCGCGACGGTCGCTACATCGCGCCCGACGCGCCCGGCGAGGTGCTTGCCGGCGAAGAATTCATGGCCGCGCACAAGCTCAAGCCCGGTGACAACATTGCCGCCACGATCAACGGCCGCAAACGCAAGCTCACGCTCGCGGGCTCGGCGCTGTCGCCGGAATACATTTACGTCGTGCGCGCGGGCGAATTTCTGCCCGACAAAAAGCGCTTTGGCGTCTTCTGGATGGGCGAGCGCGAACTCGCCTCGGCCTTCAACATGGAAGGCGCCTTCAACGACGTCACGCTCAAACTTGCCCACGGCGCCAACGAGCCCGCGGTCATCGCGCAACTCGACGCCCTGCTCAAACCCTACGGCGGCATCGGCGCGCAGCCTCGCGCCAAGCAGACATCCCACTGGTATCTCGAGAACGAACTCAGCCAGTTGCGCGCGTTGGGACTCGCCATGCCGCTGGTGTTCCTGGGCGTGGCGGCGTTTTTGCTCAACGTCGTGCTGTCACGCCAGATTGCGACCCAGCGTGAGCAGATCGCCGCGCTCAAGGCCTTTGGCTACTCCAACGTCGCCGTCGGCGCGCACTACCTCAAGCTGGTGCTGATCATCGCCACCATCGGCGGCGCCGTCGGTGTGGCCTCGGGCGCTTACCTGGCGACGTTGCTGGCGCAGTTGTATTCCGAGTACTACCACTTCCCCAAGCTGCTCTACGTGCTGCCGCCGGGGGTGATTGTCGCCGGCGTCGGGCTCTCGACGATGGCGTGCGTGTCCGGCGCCATGATTTCCGTGCGCGCGGCGGCGAAGCTTCCGCCCGCCGAGGCGATGCGGCCCGCGGCGCCGGGGAACTTCAGGCCGACATTTGTCGAGCGCATGGGCCTGCAACGCTGGATCAGCCAGCCCGCGCGCATGATCCTGCGCCAGCTTGAGCGCCGGCCCGCGCGTGCGATGCTGTCGGTCGCGGGCATTGCCATGAGCGCGGCGATTTTCGTTATCGGGTTTTTCTTCGTCGACACCATCGAATACGTCATAGACGTGCAGTTCTTTCGCGTGCAGCGCGAGGACATGTCAGTGACGTTGTTCCAGCCGCGCCAGCGCGGGGCGTTGCACGAAATCGCGCGCATGCCCGGCGTGCTGGCCGCCGAGCCGTTTCGCGTCGCGCCCGTGACGCTGCGCGTCGGCCACCGCTCGCGCCAGGTGGGAATCACGGGTTTGACGGCCGACGCGGCGCTGCACCGGGTGCTGGATGCCCAGTTGCGGCCGATTGTCCTGCCGCCTGACGGCATCGTGCTTTCGACCAAGCTGGGCGAGGTGATGGGCGTTGCCGCGGGTGATGCT
Organism: Planctomycetota bacterium; assembly: GCA_020848275.1. Lineage (GTDB taxonomy): Bacteria > Planctomycetota > UBA8742 > UBA2392 > UBA2392 > JADLAK01. Next base: position 2,124 of record JADLAK010000088.1, on the reverse strand, counting down.
CTGACCGTCGAAGTCAGCGAGGGCGCGCGCCTGACGCGGCAAACCAGCGTCGCGTTCTTGTCCGACGATTTCCTCGGCCTTTCGGCCTATATGGAGCTTGGGGCGCTGAACCGCCTGCTGCGCGAAGGCGACAGCATGTCCGGCGCGTACCTGCGCGTCGACCCGCGCCTGCGCGACTCACTTTACTCGCGCCTCAAGGCTGCGCCTTCGGTCGCCGCCGTCAGCATGAAAGACACGGCGATCACCAGTTTTCGCGAAACGCTGGCGCAGAACATGATGACGATTACGCTGATCAACAGTTTCTTTGCCGGCGTGATCGCCTTTGGCGTGTTGTTCAACAGTGCGCGCATCGCGCTGTCGGAGCGCGCCCGCGAACTCGCCAGCCTGCGCGTGCTGGGGATGACGCGCGGCGAGATTTCCTACATTTTGCTGGGCGAGCAGGCCGTGCTGACGCTTGTCGCGCTGCCGATCGGCATCGTGCTGGGCTGGATGGGCGCGTGGGCCTTTTGCAAATACCTGATTGAGTCCGAGCTGATCCGCTTCCCGCTGATCGTCAGCGAACGCACCAGCGCGCTCGCCGCCGTCGTGATCCTGGTGTCGGCGGCCATTGCCGGCATCAGCGTGCGCCGCAAGCTCAACCGGCTCGACCTTGTGGAAGTGCTGAAAGCGCGCGAGTAGAGACGGACAGCCGTGGCAAAGGCCGCTATCCGCGAACTGCCATCTGCTATAAGCAACGTATGGCCTGGGTGAAACGAATCCTGATCGCGGTCGTGGCCCTGCTCGTGTTGGGCATGGTCGTTTACGGCTTTGTGCCCAAGCCGTTGGGTGTTGACCTTGTGACCGTGGCCAGCGGGCCGCTTTCCGTTACCGTCGATGACGACGGCCGCACGCGCGTGCGCGATCGCTACACGCTGAGCGTGCCCGTGGCTGGCGAGTTGCAGCGCATCGCGCTAAAGGCCGGCGACAACGTGAAGGCCGGCGATGTCGTCGCGCGCCTGCTGCCCGCGCCGCCGCAACTGCTGGACGTGCGTTCGCGCCCGCAACTGGAGGCGCGCGTATTGGGGGCGGATGCCGCGCTGAAGCAGGCGGGCGCGCGCAAGGACGCCGCGGTTGCGGCGCGGGTAATAGCGGATCTCGAGAACAAGCGGCAGGTCAAACTTGAGGGCACAACCGGCTACTCGAAAGAACTGGCGGACCGCGCCGCCCAGCAGCTTGCGATTGCCGAGGCGGAAGTGCGTTCGGCGGATTTCGCCGCCAAGGTGGCGGAATACGACCTTGAGGCCGCGCGCGCGGCGCTGGCGGGCGGCGTGGGTGACGCGCCGGTCGAGTTGAAATCGCCTGTGGACGGGCGCGTGCTGCGCGTGTTTGAAGAGAGCGCGCGCACGGTGCTGGCGGGCACGCCGCTGATCGAAGTGGGGGATCCGCACGCCCTGGAGATCGTCGTCGACTTGCTGTCGAGCGAGGCCGTGAAAATTCCGGCGGAGGCGAAAGTGCGCGTCGAGCGCTGGGGCGGCGAAAAGCCGCTGGCGGCGCGCGTGCGGCGCGTGGAGCCTTCGGGCTTCACCAAGATTTCGGCGCTGGGCGTGGAAGAGCAGCGCGTGAACGTGTTGATCGACATCACCGAGCCGCACGACAACTGGCGCAGCCTCGGCGACGGCTTTGCCGTCGAGGCGCGCATCGTGCTATGGGAGGCTGCCAAGACGTTGAAGGCGCCGCTGGGCGCGGTATTTCGCGAGGGCGAGGGCTGGGCCGTGTTCGTGGCCGTCAACGGCAAGGCCGAGTTGCGGCCGGTGAAACTTGGCATGCGCAACGGCAGCGACGCGCAGATACTTGCGGGCCTCAGCGAGGGTGAAACCGTGGTGCTGCACCCCGGCGACACGGTCAAGCACGGCGTGGCGGTCGTGGCGCGCTGATTTTTCGGTGGGGCGGACATTCCCGTCCGCCCGGGGTGATCGTCGGCTTCGCCGACCGCGGACAGGAATGTCCGCGCCACGGTTTAGAGCATTTTCAAGATTACCGTGCCGGTTTCTGCTTGCGGCGAGCATCGCATCTCTGCGTCGCGCTCGCTCAGCGTGGCTTCCAGCCACGCCGTCGCTCGCGCTTCTTGATCTGCTCGCTCGGCGC
>JADLAK010000087.1 GCA_020848275.1 Planctomycetota bacterium | reverse complement strand
GTTCGCGTAAGTCGAGCGAAGCGAGATGTCGCGCGGCAAAGCACTGCTTTGCAAGCGACGGGGCCGGAACCCTTGATTCCTCGTCCGTGATAGTGGCCCCGCCGCTGACGCAGCGGGCTCTGATCGCTCTAATCCCGCAGCATTGGTCCATCAGGACGGGGTTTGGGTAATCGTGGCAAACTGGAAACCCCCGCGCTGACGCGCGGGACTCCGTTAAACCCACAGCCACGCGATAGTTACGCGTTTGGGAAGTTTGCCAGTTTTCAGGCAGACGCAGGCGATTTATCCGTTTGAGCCCGCGATTAACTTCCAGATTCGTTATACTTCAAATAACGGGGCCCCCTGACGCGACAATCAGTTGGCTCCGTTTTTTCTCACGGCCTTGCCCGGAGACTGCCATGTTCGTTCGCATCCTAGCTCTCTTCATTATTCTCACAGCCTTTGCGGTCGAACCCGCGTTTGCGCGCGGGAACTCTCGCGGCGGGGGAAGCAGCGGCGGTTCGCGTTCAAGCGGCGGCGGATCAACGCGCCCCAGTTCGCCCTCTCGCTCAAGCGGCGGCGGATCCGTACGTCCAAGCGCGCCGTCACGGCCCAGCGCTCCATCGCGCCCAAGTGCGCCGTCACGTCCCAGCACGCCCTCGCGAGAAGTTTCGCGTCCCGCGCCGTCACGTCCCAGCACACCGTCGCGCGAAGTCTCACGTCCCGCGCCGTCACGTCCCAGCACGCCGTCGCGCGAAGTCTCGCGCCCAAGCACGCCTTCGCGTGAAGCGCGCCCCGTCGACAGCAGCCGCAACTCGCGTCCTGAACGGTCGGAGCCGCCGCGCCGCAGCGTCGAGCCGCCCGCCGACAGGCCCGTCAGCCGCACGGAAAGCATCGTGCGCCCGGCCCGGCCTGACAGCTCGCGCGTAGCGGAACGCCCGTCAACGCGCGAAAACGTGCGCGACCGCGACAGTTCGCCTCGCGCGGTCGAGAACCGCGGCAACGACCGCACCGCCGAACCCGGCCGCGTGGTGCGGGAGCAACCCCGCGACCGCGGCGTCATCGAGCGCACCAGTTCCGCCAGCCGCAGCTCCGAGGTGCTGACTTCCAATCGTTCTGTCCGCGAAGGCGGCTCAAGCCGCAGCGGCGTCTCCGAGCGCAGCACGCTGGCCAGCACAGGATTCAATCGCAACTCGGCGGGCCCGCGCGAAAGCATCCAGGGCGGCGGCAACAGCCGCAGTTCCGTCAATGTCTCGGTTTCGCCGTTTTCCGGTGTGTCGGTGACCACCGGTAGCTTCTCGCTTAGCGTCGGCGGAGTGCTTGGCGGGTTCTATTACTCGTCGGGTTCGTATTGCAATTCCTACTATCGTCCCTATAGCTACGGCGGCGGCTTCGGTTGCGGCAGCAACGTTTATTATGGCCCGTACGCCACGGCCTACCTGGTCGGCAGCGCGGTTTATCTATCGGCCTACCACAACAGCTACTGCAACGGTTATCCCGGCACCTTCAACTGGGGCTGCAACTACTACGACCGCGGCTGCTACTACAGCTCGTGGAACTCGTGCTACCGCAGCTATCACACCTATCGTTGCGGCCCGAGCTATTGCCGCGTGCATCGCCCGTACTGGTCCTTCTGTCCAAGCTGGTACGCGTATTATCCCTCGTATTACGGCTACTACCGCTACGCCTACGATGAACTGGTGTACGACGATTACGAGTACGACGACCAGTACGATGACGGCTTCGACAGCGGTTACGACAAAGGCTACAAGCGCGGCTATGGCGACGGCGCCGATGATGCAAGCGCCTACAAAGACGACCGCCGCCGCGACAAAGTTGCGGTGACGCCGCGCGCCGTGACGCCCGATCCTGACGCTGACCGCGAGTACAAGGGCCTGAGCAGCGAACTGGCCTATGAACTCTCGCGCGGCCACAAGGCGTTCCGCCAGGGCGACTACGACACGGCGCTGAAGGCCTACAAGGAAGCCGTGATCCTTGAGCCCAACAACGCCGGCGCGAAGTATCGCCTGGCGCTGGGCAGTTTCGCCGCGGGCAAGTACAGCTTTGGCGCGTTTGCCGTCCGCCGCGCGATCGCGGTGGATGTTGACTCGATCAAGGCTGTGCCGGACCTGCGCGAATCCTACAGCGACGACGCGGTGTTCAAGGCGCACCTGAAGGCGCTGAGCGACGAAGCCGCCAAGAATGCCGACGACGGCGATGTGCAGTTGCTGTTGGGCTTCACGCTGCTGTACAGCGGCGATGCCCGCGGCGCGACTGCGCCGCTGGAAGCCGCGCTCAAGGTCAATCCGCAGGATGCCGCTGCCAAGGCGTTGTATGCCGCGGCGATGGACAAGGCCGAAGGCAAGTAATTGTTGATATACTTTTATGCGCTGGGGCAGCCTTTGTGCTGCCTCAGTTGTTTTTAAGCGGCGGAGCAGGAAGCAGTTAGCGGATGGCAGATAGCAAACAGCCCGGAGCAGATTGCTTTTGCTATCTGCTAACCGCTATCTGCTATCTGCCAACTGCTGCGTTATTCAAACACAATCGGCTGGCGCAGGCTCGAAGGTACATCGCGGCCGTCCTCGCGGGCGGCGCGATAGGTTCCGTCCCTCAGCGCCTTCAACAGTGCGTCATCCCAGTCGCGCCGGCCTGTGCCTTTGTCCAGCGCCACGCCTCGCAACTTGCCCGCCGCGTCGAGTTCGATCAACGCGATCACGCGACCGCGAAAGTGTGCGCGCACCATGCGCGGCGGCTTCCAGTCCATCAAGGCCGGCGGGGTGTTGTCGCCGCCCGCCCCGCCGCTTGCGCGATGGCTGCGCGGCGGCGGTGACGTTGAAGGCTGCGCCGGCGGAGGATCAAGCGGCGGATTCTTGGACGCGCGGGGGATGACCAGCGGAACAACCGGCGTGGGACGCGGCGCCGCTTCCGGCGCCGGTTTCAAGGGTTCCGGGGGTTTGGGCAGAGGCTGTTCGACGACCGGCTCGGGGATTTCTTCAAGCGGCTGGACTCTCGTCTCGACCGGCGTTTCTTCCGGCGTGGGCAAGGACTCCAGGGGTTGCCGTACAAGACTTTCCGATTCGTCGGGGTTGTCGCTTCGCATGGTCGCGGTGAGCGACAACGGGCCTTTATGGGCCGCGCGGAACTGAACATGCACAAAGTAGAACATCGTGCCGATAAGCACGCTGTGCAGTACCGCCGCAAACATGATGGCTCTGAACTTCAACGCCGCTCCGTTTGGATGCTTCCCCTGATATTAGCGTACCGCTGCCCGCGTTGTTCTGACAAAAAAAGGCGCGGCCCGGGAAGGCCGCGCCCTGTCCTGTTGCGAATGCTACCACTTGATCTCAAGTGAAATCACGGCGTTGGTGCCCGGCCCGAACGTGCCGTTGCCAAGGCCGTGATATGCCCGGTTGCCGATGTTGTTCAGGCTGAAGTTCACCCGGAAGTTGCGCACCGGGTACCAACCCGCGCGCATGCCAAATAGCCAGTAGCTGGGCTCGTCGTGCGGCGTGAAGCGCACGTCGCCCTTGTTGCCCGAAGGAATCTGGTCCTGGCGCCCGACGAACTGCGTGAAGGGCTCGATATAGACCTTGCCGTGCATGGCCTCATAGCGCAGCGAGGCCTCGATCATCAGCGGCGTGATGCGCGCAACGGGCTCCTCGTTCTTGATGTCGTCGCCGTGCATCCAACTGAAGTTGACGCTCGCGCCAAGCGCGTCGCCGTCGAAGAACACGTGGTCCGTCGGCAGGCCAAACAGCCCGAGTTCCTTCGTCAGGTACCAACTTGCCTCGGCTTCCATGCCGAAGATGCGATAACGCCCGGAGTTGTCGAATTTCACCACCGCCGCACCGTTGAAGGTCGCCGGCACGCGGCGAAAGGCGTTGTCGAAGTAGCTGAAGAAGAAGGAAACTCCGCCGCTGAGCCAATAGGGCGCCGCGCTGTCCTTGACGCCGTGGTCGGCAAGCCACTTGGCGCCAAGCTCGACCGAATACTGGTCTTCAGGCTCGAGGTCGGGGTTGGGAATTTCGTTACCCGCGCCGGTGCCCTTGCTTGCGGCGAGGTCGTCGAGGTTGGGGGCGCGAAAGCCGCGCGCCAGCGAAAGGTTGAGCGCGAATTCGTGCACCGGGCGATAAACGAACGCGAGCGCACCCGTGATGTCGCTGAAGGTTTCGTTCACGCCGTCAAGCTGCGTCGCGGCAAGGTCGACGTCGGCCTGCGCGCGGTAAGCCGAGAAGCGCACGCCGGGACGCACGAGGAGCGTGTTGTCAACCAGCCAGATTTCGTCCTGCGCGTAGAGGCCGAGGCTGGTGTATTGGCACCAGTCGGGGAATTGCCCCTGGTTGTCGCGCACGGCGACGGTGCCGGTAACCAGGTTCTGGTCGCTGCGGCGCGAATGGATCATGTCGTGGTAGACCTCGGCGCCAAGGGTCAGGCGCGAGAGTTCGCCGAAATTCAGCACTGCCAGCGCGTTGGCCCCCAGCGTGTGGACGTTGAAGCCCTGGTTGCGGCGCGTGGGTGTCCCGCTGCGCGGCGTGCGCAGCAGGTCTTCCTGCACGCGGTGATAGGAGAAGTTGACGTAGAGGGTTTCGAGGATGCCGCTGCCGGGAATATCCCAGCGCAGAATCGCGAGGTCGTCAGCCTGCACGGGAAAGATGTTCTGAATTTCGCGCGACAGCGTGCCGCCGCCGGGAAGCAGCGCCGGATTCGCGACGAGATTGCTGACGGCGTCGGTGCGGTCGAGGTTGACCTGCTGGAAGTGGCTGTAGGTGAGCGTCAGCTTGTGATTGGCGAAACGGCCTGCGAGCGAGCCATAAACGCCCCATTCCTCGTATTCGGTGTGCGGCTGGCGGCCGATGCCGGACCCGCCGTCGAGTTCGTCGACGTCGGCGTAGGTGCCGCTGATGTAGCCGCCGAAGTTTTCAGCGGTGACTTCGCCGAACAGGTTGAAGCGTTTGTCGTCGCCTGCGCTGCCGTAACGCGGGCGCGCGCCGAAACTGAAGTCGAACTTCTCGCCCAGCGGGGCATAAGTGTAGATCGAAAGCACGCCGCCCTGGGTGTCGCTGCCATACAGTACGCTGGCGGGGCCGCGCAGGACCTCGATGCGCCAGATGTTGTTGGCATCGATGCTTGAATAGTACTGGTTGGGGCCGCTGCGAAAGGCGCTGTTGTTGAAGCGCACACCGTTGACCATCATCGTGATCTGCTTGCCTGTGAGGCTGCGGATGAAGGGCGAGCCCTGGCCGTTGGCCGTGTGCTGCACGAACACACCCGTTGTGCCCTCAAGGAGATCCGGCACCTGGCCGAAGCCGCGCTCCTCGATGCGGCGTTTTTCCAGCGTCGTCACCGCCTCGGGCGTGTCGAGGTTGTTGGTCGGTGTGCCCGACGGCGACGTCACCTTGATGTCCGGCGCGGTGAAGTCCTTCTTCGCATCCGTCGGCGGCGTCTCCTGCGCCGCAAGCGGGCCAATGAACAACATCGCCGCAAACAGCGCGGCCGGGTGTGCCATCCTCATGTATGCGCCCCTGTCTAAAACGCGCCAGGATTGACGCGTGCGGCTGTTAGTCCCGCGATTGCGAGAGTTCTGACAGGAATTGAGAGGGATTCTCAACCGCTACTTGGCGGAGACGCCGCCGTCGATGGGCAGGTTGGTGCCGGTGATCCAGGCCGAGTCGTCGCTGGCCAAAAACAGCGCGGCGTAGGCGACATCGCGCGGCACGCCGACGGTGCCAAGCGGGTGGATGTAGGCCATCTGGTTGCGCCATTCCTGGAAGCCGAGTTCGGCCTTGTCGCGGTCGTGCATGGCGGTGTCGATCACCGCGGGGCTGACGGCGTTGAAGCGGATGCCGGCCTTGGCGTAATCGAGCGCGCCGCAACGCGTGAACATGTCCAGCGCGGCCTTGCTGATGCAGTAAGCCATGGCGTCTTGCTCAGCCTTGTGGCCGTAGCTGCTTGAAATGTTGATGACGTTGCCCTTGCCGCTTTTGCGCAGCATGCTCATGCAGGCCTTGGTGACCAAAAAGGCGCCGCGCAGGTTGATGTTGATGACGCGGTCCCAGCTTGCGAGTTCGGTGTTCTCGATGTCGCCGGGCTCAAAGATGCCGGCGTTGTTGACGAGGATGTCGAGGCCGCCCAGCAGCTTCTGCGTTTGACCGGCCAGGTCCGTCACATCGTTGGGGTCGATGATGTCGCACTCGACGAAGTGCGCGTCCTTGGTGTTTTTCAGCAGCGTGGTCATGGTCTCGGCGAGCGGGCCGTGGCGGCGGCCGCAGATGACGACCTTGCAGCCCTCGGCGGTGAAGACCTCGGCGATGGCGCGGCCGATGCCGGTTCCGCCGCCGGTGATGAGCGCCCTGCGATCTTTGAGTCGGTTCATGGTGCCTCCCCGGGCCGGATTCTAGCCATGTTGGCGGCAGCTTGTCACCCGGCTAGGCAGGGTTTTCGGGCGGTTGATTTTAGATTTTGGATTTTAGATTTTGGATTCGGACCAGCCTTGGCGCGGGAGCGCCATTCGAAAATCGGCAATCCAAAATCAAAAATTAGCGTTCTTGGCGGAGACAGAAGCGGAGCGAGAATAGTTTTTACTTTGCAGAGTAATTGACGGTCACACTCGTCGTGATTCCCCCGTGAGCATGAAACGCGCCGGTGAGACGAAGTTTCCGAGGCTTGAGCGCCTTGATCAAATCGTCGGCGATGCGGTTGGTGACGGCCTCGTGGAAGATGCCGACGTTGCGCCAGGCGTGGATATAGAGCTTGTAGGCCTTCAACTCCACGCACAACTTGTCCGGCGTATAAACGAGGGTGATCGTCGCAAAATCCGGGTGGCCGGTCTTGGGGCAAACGCAGGTGAACTCCGGCGCCTCGATGGTGATGTCGTAGTCGCGTTGCGGCGCGGGATTGGCAAAGGTCTCGAGATCGGCGGATTTAGGAGCGTTGTCGGGCATTTTCAGGTTCTAGGTTTTAGGTGCCAGGTTCTAGGGCAACAGCGTCGATGTCTTTCCTGAAACCTAGCACCTGGAACCCAACACCTATTTTTTTGTTGGGAAAGCCGGGAACGCGCCGGTGGAATCGAGTTTGGGCGGGCCGACGCCGATCACCTTGATATCGCTGGGGCTGACAAACGCCACGCGGCGCAGGCCGTCGGGCGAATTCTGCGGACGGCTGGCGTACTTCACGCCGCGATTCCAGACGTCTTCCGCGAACTGGTTGACGTTATCGACGTTGATTTCGAAGTGCAGGCCGCGCGTGGCCGGGTCGCCGGCGGTGGCGGCGAGGATGCGCAGCAAAAAGCGCCCGGTGTTGATCTGGCGCGTGGTGGAGTCGATGGAGACGGCGGCGGTGTCAAAAATGCGGCTGAAAAAATCGGCGTCGGCGATCGGATTTGGCACCCGGATCACGACGAAATGCCCGCCCTGCGATTTTTCTTTCTTGTCGGCCATAGCTCCGCCTGCGTCGAGGCGCGAATCATCCAATGCCGAACAATAAAGGCAAGAGTTTGGTGTTGTTGTGGCTGGGCCCTCCGTGGCCCAGCACAATTATCATGGTCTTGCGTTTTACGATCTGGGGCACGGAGGCCCCAGCCACCTATTTACCCGCCGATGGTGGACATGTCGAAGTTGCGCGAGAACTCGTGCTTCTCGGGCTTGTGCCAGATCGCTTCTTTCAGCACCGCGACCAGCTTGTCGCGCGTGTAACCCGGGTCGCGCAGCAGTTTCTTGACGTAGTACTTCTCGTCGTGCAGCAGGCAGCTCTTGATGCGGCCATCGCTGGTTAGCCGGATACGGTTGCAGTTCTCGCAGAATGGGTTGAACACCGGGCTGATCACGCCGATGAAACCTTTGGCGCCTTTGATCTGGAAATAACGCGCGGGGCCCGCGCCGTCGGGGCCGATGCCCGGCGTTTCATCAAGGTCGTAACGCTTGCGCAGCGACGCTTTCATCTCTTCGATCGAATACATCTGTTCCTGCGGCGTCTTATTAAGGAAGGCCGTCGCCGCAGCGTGCCCGCCGTAGGCCGCGAACTCGTCGTCGGCGCCCTCGGCGATGTTGTGCTCCATATGTTTTAAAGCGGTCTCTCTTTCCCAACCCCCAATCGGCATAAATTCAATAAATCGGACGCTCATTGGATGCTGGACAGTCAGTGCGGCGATGTCCGGCAGCTCGGCGTCGTTGAAGCCGCGCAGCATCACGCAGTTGAGCTTGAGGTTGAAGCGGCCGCCGTCGGGACCTTTGAAATTCACCGCGGCCATCACGCCGTCCCAGGTCTGGCGGAGTTTGCCGCCGCGCGTGATTTGCGCGAATTTGTCGCTGTGCAGGCTGTCGAGGCTGACGTTGATGTTGCGTACGCCCGCGGCGTAAAGCCTTTCTAAATGCGGCGCCAGCGCGCTGGCGTTGGTCGAGAGGCCGAGGCGGCGCACGCCGGGCAGCTTGCCGATTTTTTCGATTAGTTCGACGCAATCGGCGCGCACCAGCGGCTCGCCGCCGGTGAAGCGGAAACTGTCGATGCCAACCTGTGTTGCGGCGGTGCAGACTTCCTCGATTTCCTCGAACGTGAGGATTTCGGATTTCGGCTTGGCCTGGATCACATCGCCGTGGGCGCAATAGAAACAGCGCATGTTGCACCGGTCAGTGACCGAGATGCGCATGGAGAAAACGTTGCGTCCGAACTGGTCGAGCAAGAGAGCGTCCTGTTAGCCTGCGGCTTCAACACCGATTGTAGCGGCGAAATTCCCTTGGAATAGGCGGGAGGCGTGAGTCGGGAGACAGGAGTTGTGCAAGCGCACCCGATGGCCTAAAAGCAACTCGCGCCTCCGGCCTCCCGCCTGATGCTGCAGCGAAATGAGGAAAGGCGCCCCACGATGCCTGACCTGCCTGATATGAGCTTTCTGGACGTGCTTGGCGATCGCATCGCCGAGGTGCAGTTGCGCCATTTCGGCAAGATGAAGCCCGGTGAAGTCAACCTCAAGCGCAAGCGCGACCTCCTGACCATTGCCGACACGCAGACTGAAAAGGCCACTGTCGACGCGATCAAGTCGCGCTGGCCCGGCCATTCGATTCTTGCCGAAGAAGGCGGCGCCACGATCACCGACAGCGACTGGTGCTGGATCATCGACCCGGTCGACGGCACGACCAACTTCGCGCGCGGGATGCCGCACTTTGCGGCAAGCGTCGGCCTCTACCACAAGCTGAAACCGGTGCTGGGGCTGGTCGAAGCGCCGGCGATCCGCGAGCGTTTTACCGCGGCCAAGGGCGAAGGGGCGTACCTGAATGGCAAACGCATCAAGGTGAGCAAAGTGCCGGACATCGAACACTCGCTGATCGCCACGGGTTTTGCGTATGTTCGCAACGACGTGAAGCGCAACAACGTCGATAACTTCAGCAAGCTGGTGCTTCAATGCCACGACTTGCGGCGCCTCGGCGTCGCCAGCATGGACCTCGCCTACGTCGCCGCCGGGCGCTTTGACGGTTACTGGGAACTCTTCCTCAAGCCCTGGGATGTTGCGGCAGGGGCGCTTCTGGTGCGCGAGGCGGGCGGCCGCGTGACGGATTTCGCCGGCGGCGAGGACTGGCTGTTCGGCGAAAACTGCGTGGCGACCAACGGCCGCATGCACGAGGAATTGCGCAATGCTCTCTCGGGCGCCGAGCCGAACTACACGCCGGTGTTGCGCGGAGTCGAGAAGAAACTTGTAGGGACACGGCTTAGCCGTGTCCGCCGTTCAAAGGCCGCAGACCGTGGACGCGGCTGAGCCGCGTCCCTACAGACAAACCCAATTGCACATATCCGCTAGGCGAAACTCCTTTTGTGGCTTGGGTTTAGTGGAAGCGCCGCGCTCACGCCGTTAATATGGTGGGCTATCCAATTTCCACAAGGTCGCCACCGTGCCGATGGACACGCTGATCATCATTCGCAAGATCCGCGAGGCGGAGGTTCTCGCCGACCAGGGCAAGCACGGCGATGCGCGCAAAACCCTCGAGCCCCTGCTGGGCGAACAGGGCCTGTCCGACAACCAGCGCAACCTGCTGGTTAAAAAAATCGACCTCTTCGACAAACAGAAAGACCGCGCCACGCGCATGATGTCGCGCAAGGATGTCGCGGTGCGCGCCGACGATTCGCGCCGCGGCGACACCACCATCGCCGATTTCCCCCGCGCCAAGCCGTCGGACCGGCGGCCCACGGGCGACACCACCGTTCCCGGCCTGCCCGCCGTCGCGCCCTCCACGCCGACGGTTGCGTTGCCGCGTCCCGGCACGCGTGTGGGCATTTCGCCGCCGTCGCCGCCGCGCATGCCCGCCGCAACTTCGGGCGATTTGCAGCCGCTGGTGGCTGAAGACGACGAGACGGACGCTGAAAACGAGATGTTCGCTACGATCGGGCCGCCGTCGCCAATCCCCTTTGATCCCCACGGGCCGACGGTTGCGCCGCCGGAGCCGAAGTCATCCGTCACCGCGCGGGAAGAACCCGTGAGGGGTACGTCGCTTGGCGGCATCACCGCCCGCGAGGAAGCGGTTTCGCCCGCCAGCATCACGGCGCGCGACCAGCCCGTGGCGAAAACGGGTAGTATCACCGCGCGCGACGAGCCGGTGCCGAACCTGCCTCCGCCCCCGCCGCCGGGACCCCGCACCTCCGAAGCCGCGGCGCAGGCCGCGCGCTCGACCGGGCGCGTAGGCTCGCCGCCGGATGTTGCGGTGCAGGCCGCGCGCGCTGTTTCGCCTGAGGCGCAGAGTTCGACCAAGCGGCCCACGGGCGCCATCCGCGCCGCGATGGGCAAATCAAGCGCCGAACTGCGCGCGATTGCGGCGCAACTGCCCGCCAACGACATCAGCCGCGACCTCGCGCTTGAGGTCGCGCGTCTCAAGGACGAAATCGACCGCCTGACGTCGGAAAGGCACGGCGCTACACCCGGCGCCAAGCCCGAGTCCGGCGTGTTCAAGATTCCCATGAGCAGCGCCAATACCGTGGTGCGCACGGCGGCGGGCAACGCCGGCAACACGGACATCAGCGTCACCATGCCCTCGCGCAGCGACAACGCGCCGGACCTTGAGGTGCTGCGGCCGGGCAAGGTGCGAAAGACCGAGCAGGTTTCGCTCTCGCCCGCGCAAACTATTGAAGAAGCGGGCCAGGCGCCGGGCGACGCCGCCCGCGAAGACAAGTTGCGCCAGTTCGCGATGCTGCTGGCGATTCTCGTGATCGTGGGCTTGATCGGCTACGTGCTGTGGTGGGGGCTGCAGGCGCTGTCGCCGGCGCCGGCGCAGGCGGTGACGGTGACCGAGGCGGCGGCGGGCAATCTCAGGCTGGGCCAGGATTACAAAGGCCACCCGGCGATTGCGAAGCCGATACTGCGCCAGGGGCTGGTGGTCGACGAGGCCAGCGGCTGGATCGCGCAACTGGACCCGCGCGACGTGGTCACTGCGGTCGTGGTGCCGGTGGGCGGCAAGACGCCGCTGAACCTCCGTTTTGAGCAGCGGGACTTCTCGCCGCTGGGCGAGCCCGGCGTGCGCGAGGTGATTGCGAAGTGCGGCGAGCCTGTGCGACCCTACGACGAGGCCGTGTTCGCGAAATCGCCGTGGGGGGTGCTGCGCTACGAGTCAAGGCAGGGCACGACCGCCATTGAGTTCATTTATCGCACCTCGTCCGACGGCAACCACAAGCTGGCGTGGCTGCGGCTGGTCGATCTCAAAGTGGACCCCGCGTTGCCGGAACTGAAATAAGATTTAGCCGCACGAATCCAATTGGTAATTCGTGTCCATTCGTGACTGAATGACAGAGATGATTGAACAACCGAGATACCTGGAATTGTTCGAATCCGGTGAACTCGCGCGCCGGCGGCAGGCGCTTTATGCCAAGCTCTCATCCTGCAACACCTGTCCGCGCGCTTGCGGCGTCGACCGTTTCGCCAGGCCCAATGGGTTTTGCCGCAGCGGAGAGCAGCCGCGCGTCGCGCAGGCCAAACCGCACTTCGGCGAAGAACCGTGTTTAATAGGCACGCAGGGAAGCGGCACCGTCTTCTTTTCGAATTGCACGGGGCGCTGCGCGTTCTGCCAGAACTACGAAATCAGCCAGCAAGGTGTAGGCGAGGACTGGCCCGTCGAGCGATTGGCCGACGCCTACCTCGATTTGCAGGCGCGGGGCTGCCACAACATCAACCTGGTGACGCCGACGCATTACGTCGCGGGCATTGTCCACGCGCTCGAACTTGCCATCCCGCGCGGTTTGCGCATCCCGTTTGTCTACAACACCAACGGTTACGACAGCGCCGAGACGTTGAAGCTGCTCGACGGGATCGTGGATATTTACCTGCCGGACTTTAAATACGGCGACGATAAAAACGGCCTGCGCTACAGCGCGTTCGGAAAACTTGACCCGTCAACAGGCAAGATCCGCGCGGGTTACTTTGAATCCGCGCGCCGCGCAATCGGCGAGATGTACCGGCAGGTGGGCAACATCAAGATCGGTGAAGACGGCCTTGCCTATCGCGGCGTGCTGGTGCGCCACCTCATCATGCCCAACAACGTCGGCGGCACGCGCCGCGTGCTGGAAGAACTCGCGGCCATCAGCCCGTTCATGTCCGTCAGCCTGATGGCCCAGTACTACCCGACGAACAAAGCTGCGCGCATCCCGGAAATTTCCCGCGGTATCAGCCGCGCCGAATACGAAGACGCCGTCGCGTGCATGGGCAAATTGGGCTTGGATGCGGGCTATGTGCAGGAACTGTCGCCGGCGTTTGGCAGCGGCGAGGACTTCTGCGTTCCGGACTGGCGCGACCCGAAATGGGCGACGCCCGCCGCGTCCGCACAATACACCGTGTAATATCGTCGCAACGCCAATGCCCGCCAAATCGTACGCAGCAACCCCAAGACTTTGAGGCTCGCGGGCGTTATAAAACAGGTTCTTTCATACGTTTTGACGTGTCGCGGCGGCGATTCGCCAAGCCGGCTTGGGGCGCATTATGAAGGTTAAATTCTGGGGTGTGCGCGGCAGCCTGCCCACACCCGGCCCGAAAACCGCTCGCTATGGCGGCAACACCACCTGTTTGCAGGTGTTGCGCGACAAGGGCCCGCTGCTCATTCTCGACGCGGGCACGGGTGTTCGGGAACTCGCCGATCACCTGATGAAAACTGAGAAGCCGCCCTTTGACATCCGCATGCTGGTCACGCACACGCACTGGGACCACATCCACGGCTTTCCGTTTTTCACGCCGATTTACGTGCCCGGCAGCACCATCGAAGTGTATGGCATCGGGCCGTTGCACAACGGCAAGGGCTTTGAGCGCGTGATGCGCGACCAGATGACCTACAGCTATTTCCCGGTCGAGAACACGATGCTCGACAACACGGTTAAATACTTCGACTTCAACGACATGTTCAAGTACCGCGAGGGCGGCGTGGAAGGCCAGTTCAAGGCCGCCGACGGCGTCACCGTCAAGCTCAAGCTCACCAACCACCCGGTGTACTGCGTCGCCTACCGCATCGAATGCGACGGCAAGAGTTTCATCTTCACCGGCGACCACGAGCCCTACTACGACACGCGCCTGCCCGCGGAAGTCACCGCCGCAACGGATGAGACGAACACCGAGACGCGTTCGCTGGTCGAGCTGATGAACGACCGTTTCATCGAATTCTGCGAGGGCGTGGACTTGCTGGTCATGGACACGACTTACACGCAGCAGGAGTACGAAACCAGCAAGCGCGGCTGGGGCCACAGCTATTTCGAATACAACATCCAGGTGGCCAAGCGTGCCCGCATCAAGAAACTTGCCTTCACCCACCACGATCCCACGCGAACCGATGACGATCTCGACCGTTTAATGGCCAAGTACCTTGATATGGCCAAGGCCGAGTTGCCGAGCTGCGAAGTGTTCGCGGCGCGCGAAGGCTTGGTGGTGGAGCTGTAGTCATGGAAGCCGCCCCGCTGGTTCCGCGCAGCCTGCCGTCGCAAGATGCGGGAATCCTCAACATCCGTGCCGCGTTGCGGGTTGTGCGCCTGCGCCAGAGCAAGCAGGCGCTCAAGGCCGCCGCACACATGACGCTGCTGCTGCCGTTCTTCCAGGCCGCGGTGCTGGTGGGCCTGCTTAACGCCGAGCCCTGGATGGGCCTGCTGTGCCTCGAGGGCCTGCTGATCGGCGGGCTGGCCGCCGGCCAGCTCAAGCGCGCCAACGCCGAGAGCCGCTCGCTGGGTTTTGCGGCGGCGCTGCTCAACGCGTCGTTTCTGGGCGCGCTTGGTTTGTTTTTGGGCAGCCACGTGTTCTGGATTCTTGGCCTGGCGACCATGGCGCCCGTGACGGCCCTGACGTTTCTGCCCACGGGCGCGCGCACGGTGGGGCGTGCGCGGATGTTCTTTGGCGCGGCGATGTTGATTGCGCTGGGGCTTGCGGGTGCGGCGCGCGCGGCCCTGATGATGGCGCCCACGGAGAAAGATCCGGCCAATCGGCAGCTTAAACTCGTGTTGGCCTTTGGCGCGCTGAGCGTGCGCGGCGGCAACGGAACGGAGCGCGCCTTGCTGAGGTTGCGGCAGGCGCAGGCCGCGTTTGAGGCCAGGGATTATGCCCGCGCGTTTGATATGGCGCACGACGGGCTGTTGACGCCCGAGAGCGGGCTGCGCGGCATCCCGAACTCGGGCATTGCGCAGGGGCTGGCGCAGTCGCTTTTGATGGTGAAGGCCCAGGCGCTGTACAACCGCACCTGGGGCAAAGACGACCCGCTGGTTACGCCGATCAAGCCCGAGCCTATTGACGCGTCAATGCTTGGCGAAAAAGACATCTCCGTCCGCTGGGGGTATTAGTTCTTTAAAGCAACGGGGCAAAGGCTTTGCACCCTGATCAACTTCGGACGCAAGGGCTGCCTCCAGTATCAACGTGTTGTGGTTTGAATTCGTGTTTATTCGTGTGCATTCGTGGCTAGAGCATTTTCAAGATTACCGTGCCGGTTTCTGCTTGCGGCGAGCATCGCATCTCTGCGTCGCGCTCGCTCAGCGTGGCTTCCAGCCACGCCGTCGCTCGCGCTTCTTGATCTGCTCGCTCGGCG
>JADLAK010000086.1 GCA_020848275.1 Planctomycetota bacterium | reverse complement strand
TTCCGGTGGGCATCTCTGCGTCGCGCTCGCTCAGCGTGGCTTCCAGCCACGCCGTCGCTCGCGCTTCTTGATCTGCTCGCTCGGCGCAGCGCATAAACTCGGCACACTAACCTTGAAAAAGCTCTAATATCCGTTCGTGCCGACGGTTCGCGACATTCTAAATAGCGCTCGTGACGAAATCGCCAACGCGGGCATCGAGAGCCCGCGCCTGACGGCGGAACTGTTGCTCGCCGAAGTACTGGGCTGCGCGCGCAGCGAACTGGCCGCGCACGGCGACGTTGCCGTCACCGATGCGCAGGTCGCGCGGCTGGAAGGTTTTTTGCAGCGCCGCCTGCGGCGTGAACCCGTCGACTACATCGTTGGCTCGCGCGAGTTTTACGGCCGCCGCTTCATCGTGAGGCCGGGGGTGCTGATCCCGCGGCCCGAGACAGAAACCATCGTCGAAATCTGCAAGAAGCGTCTGCCGCGCGATTTTGCAGGCGTTGCGCTCGACCTTGGCACGGGCAGCGGCTGCCTGGCAGTCACGCTGGCGCTGGAGTTCGCGCGTCTGCGCATGATTGCACTGGATGTCAGTGTCGATGCGCTGCGCGTGGCGGCTGAAAACGCCGGTGCGCTCAAGGCGCGGGTGGCGCTGGTGTGCTCGAACTGGCTTGCGGCAATCAGGCGCGCGCCGGTCGCCGACCTGATTGTCGCCAACCCGCCCTACGTGGACGCCGCCGACAAACCCGGCATGCAGCCGGAAGTGCGCGATTTTGAGCCTGCCGTGGCGTTATTTGGCGGCGAAGGCGGGGGGACGGCGACAACGCGCGCGCTGCTGCCGGAAATCCGCGCGCGGTTGAGAAACGGCGGGCTTGCGGCGGTCGAGTTCGGCGCGGGGCAGGGCGCGGAGCTTGCCGACGCCGCCCGCGCGATTGGCTTTACCGACGTCGAACTGGCGCGCGACCTCACGGGCCTCGAACGTGTGCTCGTGCTGCGGCCCTGAAAAACTCTACCGAAGGATTTCGCACTCGCAGCGCGGCAGAGCGGCGCGGATATCGGTGATGTCGCGGTCGCCGAAGTCGCCGCACTTCAGCACCAGCAACTTGCGCAGCGAGCTCAGCCGTTTCAAGGTCGGCGTGCTCAGGTAGGAAACGCCCCGGCATTGCTGGATGACGAGCGACTCGAGCTTCGCCAGTCCCGTCAGCGCCTCCAGCCCTCGTTCGGTCAGTGCGCCCGCATAACACACGCGCAGTTCCTTCAGGCCCGACGCACCCTTGAGCGAACCCAGAGTTTCATTGTTCGCAACGCCGATACCGACGAGGTTGAGCACCGTGAGTTCTTTCAGCGGCGCCAGCACGCGCCCAAGGTCGCTGCCAAGCTCGACACCGCCGACGCAGGAATAAATCGTCAGCTCCCGCAGGGCGGTCATGGACAGCAAACTTTCGAGGGGTTTGCCGGTGCGAAAAATCCCGCGCAGGTAGGCCTTCTCGAGGTTCTGCTTGAGTTCGCTCAAGAATGCGCCGGTCACGCCGGGGCCCCAGTCGTCCAGCCGCAACTCCTTGAGGTTGGCGCAGGCCTTCAGTTGGGCGAGGCCCGCGTCGCTGACGTTAGGCAGCAGGAACAGCTCGAGCTTTTCGAGCTTGCTCATCTCCGCGATCATCGCCAGGCCGTCGTCATCGGCCTCGGCGAGCACGCCGAGTTCCAGCACCTTGAGTCCCGGGTAGCAGGAAATGACGGCGATATGGTCGTTGTTGAGGTCAAAGCCGTTGACGCAAAGCTCATCCACGCAGGGCGGCAGCAACAGGGCCAGCGTGTTGACGCTGAAGTCCTTGCCCCCAAGGATTTCGAGGCGCTTGAGCGTCTTGGGGCGAAGTTTCCCGGCGTCGGTCAGGAAGCGGAAATCGCAGTCGTTGAGCGAAAGTTTCTCCAGGCCCCCGAGCGTCGAGAGCGCGGCCACCGTTTCGTCGGTCAGATGCGTCCAGCCGAAGTAAAGCTCGCGCAGCCCGGGCATGTTCGGCACCCGCGGCAGGCCGATCTCGGCGTTTTCGCCCTGCAGCCAGAGTTTTTCGAGCTTCGGCAGTTGCTCAAGCCATCCCAGGTCCGCAATCGCGTCGACGTTCCAGAGCTCAAGTTCAGCCAGGCCCTGCAGCGCCTTGAGCGGCGACAGGTAGCCGCGCTTGCCCTGCGTGCGCTTGAGGCCAAGCTTGAGCGAGGTCAGCCAGTCCATCCGCGCGATGCCGGGGATTTCCTCCGCGGGGACGGAGTCGAGATACAGGCGCGAGACAAAGGGGCGCAACTGCGAGATCAGCTCGTAGGTGTTGGCCGCGCCGGGACGATAGCCGCTCCAGAATTCCCAGGTGACGCCGGGCGGCGTGACGATGTGGCCGGGGAAGGAAACCGGGCGCGGGGCGTATTCCGGCTCACCGTAGGGATGAGTGATCTTGCCCTTGGAGTCGCGAAAGTTGACGCGGCCCAGCAGTTCATGCACGTGGACGAGCGTGCCCGCCGCGCCGAGATCTTCGGTGATGATGCGCCGGGTCGGGCGCGGCGGCGGCTCAAAGGGCTCCGGTTTTTCCGGTATGTCGAAAATACCGGACCAGTCCAGCAAAGGCGCAACTTCACCGCCGGCCTGCGCGCCAACCAGTTTTCCGACCGTGTTGCCCTGCACCTTGAACTCAAGCAGCCCAAAGGCGCAGACGACTTCGTTCAGCGGCGCGGTCGTCAACTCGTAGGAGACGCCGAGGTAACGCACAACCTTGGTGACGACATCGCGGGACTTGCCGCCGATATTGAAGCGCGAGCGCCGGGCGGCCTCTGCCGGCATGTCGATCACCGAGGCATTCAGCGGCACCTTGAGGAAATAACTCGTGAACGAGGTGTCCCCGACGAAGCCGGGATAGAGGTTGATTTCTTCGGGCGTGCCGCCGCGTTTGCCGATCCAGCCTTTGATCGCGAGTTGCGTGTTGTCGGAAACAAACGCGAAGACCAGCCCGCGGCCGTTGTCGATCTCGAAGAGGGATTGGCCGAGCGCGACGTCGCGGGTGAGTTGCCAGGTGATCACGCGCTTGCTGTCGCCGTCCTGCACCTCAAAACGCCAGCGCGCGCCCTCGCGTATTTTTGTCGGCGACGCGCGATCCAGGAAATAGGAGGGCAGGCGATATTCGCCCTCGATGTACGACTCGAGTTCCGCGGCGTCGACAGGATCAAGCTCCCATGCCGCGGCGGGCGCCGCGGCGGCGCAAAGAATTGCGGCGATCAATAGTGCGCGGATGGGGGACATTTACTTGGTGACAAGCCATTCCATGGCGGCAAGCGTGAACTTGGTCTCGAAGGCGTTGATGGTCAGGTAAGTCAGCGGGCCTTCGCAGGGCAGGTTGCCGAAGTGGAACTCCTTTTCGTCGATAGTGATCTTCACGCTGCGGCTTTCCTTTGAATCGGCCACGACCTTCAGAGTCACCTTGGTCCAGTCGTTGGCCTTGGCTTTCTGGACGAGGTCGCCCTTGGCCGTGGGCAGGCTCCACTCGCCCTTGGCGTTGATATAGAGGTAGTTGCCGGTCTTTTCCGACATGAAGGCGAATTTGAAACCGGAGCCCGAGGTCCAGCGGATCTGCATGTTGATGGTGAAGCTGGCGGCATCCCATTCGTCGGGCATCTCAAAGGTCAGGCAGTCGCTGCCGCTCATGCGGTAGTTGTTGAGCACGCGTGTGCCGCTGATGCCGAGGTCGGGGAAAGTGAACATGTCGATGCCCGTGACCGGGAAAACCTTGCTGTCGGCTTCCCACGCTGCCTTGAGCTTGTCCCACTGCGGGATCAAATCCGCCGGCACTTCCGGCACCTTGACGCCAAGCTGCCAGGCCATGATCTCGATGGCCGCCATCAGTTTGTTTTCCGGGCTCGATTTCGAGGCGGCGAATTCCTTGAACTGCTTGATGGTGTCAATCGGCACCGGGCAGGCCTTGAAGGCGTCGTCGATAAATGACCATGACGGCGATCCCACCTCTTTGGTTTTCCAGCGGTCCACGGCCCAGTTGGCGGCGCCCTTGTCGAGCGTCGAGAGCGCCAGCTTGGCCACGAACTCGTCGTCGTCGCCGTCGGCAAATTTCTTGGCCGTGTCGAACAGGCCGCCAACGCGAAGTTTGGCCGCAAGTTGCAGCGCAAATGGCCGCTTGCCGTCGGTGGTGATGGCGGCCTTGAGGTTTTTGCCGATCATGTCGCGGCCGGCGCGGCTGAGCTTCTTGAGCAGCTCGTCGCGTTCAAACTGGTCCGGTTCGTCCGTCAGGAAGCGGTCGATCCACTTGTTGACTTCGAATTGCGCGGGCCGGACCTGGGCGTCGGTGCGAACGGGCAGGGCTGCGGCGACCAGCAACAGCAACGCGGGCAGAGCGAGGATTCTCGTGTTCATGGTTTTGTCCGTGGACCCCGCGCCATTCTATACGGGCGTAGCAGGGCGCGAATAGGGGCGGCGGCAAAACACTTCCGAATTCGAGAAGCGTTACATCTTCTTCCAGTACGCCTTCCAGGCCTTCTCGTAATCGGCGAGCTTCTGGTCGGTGAAAATGCCGGGCAGCACGTCGGCCGCGAGTTTGCCTTTGGCGCATTCCCAGAAGAATTTGCAGAAGTCCTTTCGGAAGGGGTCGTTGTCGCCCTTGAGCGCATAGTAGGCGATGCTCCAGCCCTGCATGTAGCCCAGCGACGAATTAGGCGCCCAGTCCTCACGGTCCCAGCGGAAGAAGTCCTTGAAGGGTACATAGCTGCCCTTGTCGATGGCGGCGCGGATGCGCTCGTAGTACGTGTAGACCTTCTCCTTGGTGCGGATCAGCAGGCCAAGCTCGATGTTGCGCCCTTGGTCCTTGATAGAGGCCTCGCCCAGGAATTCCGCCAGCCCCTCGTTCATCCAGATCGGCAGTTGATCCGTCAGCATGTGCAGGAACTGGTGCCAGCCCTCGTGGAAGAAGGTGTTGATGGTCTCTTCGGAGAAGCCGCATACCTTCGAGGGTTTGCCTTCTTCGTGGTAGAGCTGCAGGTAGTGGAAGAAGGGCTGATAGAAACCCAGCATCTTGTCGCTGTCGCGCCGTCCGCCGCTGGCCGCGGCCGAGAATTCGTGGAAGTCCTTTTCGTGCGTAAAGAAAAAGACCTTGAATACCTTGCCCTTGGGCATGTCCGAATCTTTGGGGTTAACAAAACGCATGTACTCCTTACGCGCGAGTTCTGTGAGCGCCGCCAGCGCCACCAGGTTGTCGTGGGGTGCGAGAAGCTTATCCAGTTTCATTTTGTCCGCTGGCTTGGTGGGGTCGAGCTGTTTGGCCGCGGTCTCAACGGCGTCCATTTGCGCGGCGGTCATGCCGGTGTCGCTGACGACGTGATAATTGCCGAACTTGCTGCGTAGCTCGAGTTTCTTCCACGCGTGCGGCCAGCGTTCCTTGAAGGGCCCGTCAATCACGGCTTTCAGGCACTGGTTGAGTTCCTTGTAGTCGGGGTCGATTTCGACCTCGATTTCCTTCAGCGCCTCGTCCCAGCGCCCGAATTCGTGAAGCAACAGGCACCAGTCGAAGCGAAACCAGCAGTCGGGCTGCAGCGCGCAAGCCTTGCCGAAACTCTCCAGCGCGTCCTTGTCCTTGGTGCGCATGTCGCGGAGGCAGACGCCGCGCAAGCCCCACCAAACCCACTCTTCATCGGCGTCGAAGGTTCCCTTGGCGCCTTCGACAACCTTCAGCGCCTCCGCCGGCTTACGTTCCTTGATGAGCTTGACGGCCTCCTTGGCTGCCGCCGCGCCCTTCAGCCCGCCCTTTGCCTGCGCCTCCATCGGGTGCGGGGAGGACAGCGCAACAATCATCAGCGTGGTGAGTACAAGAGAAATCGTGCGCATGAGATTTTCTTTCCCAAAACTGCAAACATTCAAACGCAGAAATCCCGCGTTGCGACAGAAATTCCGTCACAGATTTTAATGAATAACGGCGTTACTTGCCGTCGAGAACTTCACGCACGCGGTGCAGAAGCGCGTCAGGTGTAAAGGGCTTGTGAAGAAACTGGACGCCCCCGTTCAGCGTGCCGTTGTGGAAGATCGCCTCGTCGGTGTAGCCCGACATGAACAGGATTTTCATGCCGGGGTGGCGTACCGCCAGCGCCTCGGCCAATGCGCGCCCGCCCATTTCCGGCATCACGACGTCCGTGAGCAAAAGTTGCGGCGGCTTTGGCAACGTGGTCGAAAGCACCAGGGCTTTCTGGCCGTTGCTTGCGCCAAACACCGTGTAGCCCGCCTTGATCAGCGCCTCGCAAATCAAAGCCCGCACGCCGTCTTCGTCCTCGGCCACGAGGATGGTCTCGCTGCCGCCGGCGGCGGGCGACGGCCGTTGCTGCGACGCGGCCTCGCTCTCGACCTGCGTCGCAGGCAGGTAAATCTTGAAGGTCGTGCCGTGGCCGACTTCGCTGTAAACCCAGATATTGCCGCCGGATTGCTTGACGATGCCGTAGACCGTCGCCAGTCCCAGCCCCGTGCCCTGGCCCTTTTCCTTCGTCGTAAAGAAAGGCTCGAACAGCCGCGCGCGCGTCGGCGCGTCCATGCCCACGCCGGTGTCGCTGACCGCCAGCATGACATAGGGGCCCGGGCGGCAATCTTTGTGCATGCGCGCATAGGCTTCATCGAGCGTGACGTTGGCGGTCTCGATGGTCAGCCGGCCGCCGCGCGGCATGGCGTCGCGCGCATTGACGGCGAGGTTCATCAGCACCTGGTCGACCTGCCCGGGGTCGGCGGCGACGCTGTTCAGGTTGCTGCTGGTGACGATGTTCAGCTCGATATCCTCGCCGATCAGGCGTCGGATCAGCTTCTCGATCTCGTGCACGCGCGCGTTGAGGTCGAGCACCACGGGCTGCAGGATCTGCCGGCGCGAAAACGCCAGCAATTGACGTGTCAAGGCTGCGGCGCGATCGGCGGCCTGCGCCACCTGGCTCGCATAGTTTTTGCCCAGGGCGTCGGACGCAAGCCGCGGGATCAACATCTGCGTAAAGCCCGTGATCGCCGTCAGCAGGTTGTTGAAGTCGTGGGCCACGCCGCCCGCAAGCCGCCCGATGGCGTCCATCTTTACCGCCTGCTGCAATTGCTGCTCGAGCTCGATGCGCGCGGTGATGTCGCGGAAGTTGGCGACCAGCGCGTTGATCCCCGGCTCGGCCAGCCAGTTGGTGCACACGCAATCGACCCACACGTAGCGACCGTCTTTGCGCTTCACGCGAAAGGTCGCGGGGAAGCCCACGCTGGGCGACCGCACGATAAGTTGCTGCAGCTCCTGCGTGCGCGACTGGTCGTCGGGGTGAATCAGCGAAAACACGTTGACGCCGATAAGTTCGCCGGCGGCAAAGCCCAGGATGTTCTCGACTGACGGGCTGGCGAACTGTGTGTTGCCCTGGGCGTCGCCCATCAGCAGCCCGTCGTTGCTGTAGTTCACCAGCTTGCGGTAGCGCGCCTCGGCCGCGCGCAAGGCTTCTTCGCCCTCGAAGCGCTCGGTGACGTCGCGGTAGTTCACCACCATGCCGCCAATTGCCGGCTCGTGGATTGCGTTGGTGACGTTGCACTCCATCCAGCGCCAGCGTCCGTCTTTGCGCTTCACGCGTACAGTGTCAGTCAGCATCGCGCCGGGTCTCTGCGCCAGGTCTGCAAGTTCGGCGCTTCCGCGGGCGCTGTCGTCGGGGTGCACCAGGCCCATCGCCACGATGCCGACAAGTTCTGCAGGTTTGTAACCCAGCACGCGCTCGACGGCGTCGCTGACATAAACGATGCGGCCGTCCGGCCCCAGGATCTGCACCGCATCGGCCGAGTTTCGTACCAGCGCCCTGTAGCGCGCCTCGCTCGCCCGCAGTGCGTCCTCGGCCCTGCGCCGGTCGGTGATGTCACGCAGAAACCCCGTGAACTGGGGCTGCTCTCCCTCGCGGTGCATCGTGGTGATGCTCAGTTCGACCGGGAACTCCGTGCCGTCGCCGCGCAACACCACCTGCTCGATGCGTTTGCCAAGCACCGGGCCTTCGCCTGTGGCAAGGAAGCGTGCGAGGCCCTGGCGGTGCATATCGCGCAGGCGCGCCGGTATGATCACGTCGGCCAGCGGCTTGCCGAGAACCTCTTCACGCGCGTGGCCAAACGTGCGCTCGGCCGCGGGGTTCCACTCCGTGATGCAGCCGAAGTGGTCCATGCCGACCACGCAGTCGAGCGCGCTTTCGACCACTGTGCGCAATTGCTGCTCGCTGCGCTTGAGCGCCAGCCGCGCCTGCTCGCGCTCTGTCAGTTCGCGCACGATTGCCAGCACGCGCCCGTCGGGGATCTTGCGCGCACTGATTTCCGTGATGACGATGGAGCCGTCCTTGCACTTCATCTTGCGCGGGTAGGTCAGGTTCTTGCCCGAGTCGAGTTGCTCCAGCCGCATCTCGACGTTGGCGAGTTCCTCGGGTGCGGCGAGGTCGTGAACCGACAACTTGAGGAACTCCTCGCGTGTGTAACCCAACAGGCGCGTGGCGGCCGGGTTGGTGTCGAGGAGTTTGTGGTCGGGCCCGGCGACGAAAATGGCGTCAGCGGCCTCCTCGAAAATCAGGCCGAAGTCCTTGTCGCTGGGGTCGGGCACTTTGAAGCGCGGTCCGCTTGGCGGACGGACGGAACCCGAAACTGGGCGCTGCTTGGCCATGGCTGGACCGCATATGCTACTTTTTGCCAGTGGTGATAGAAGGGCTGAACGTTGCAACCATTTAGTTAGACCAGAGTTGCGCTGCCAAGAGATTTCACGCACTTTGATGACGGCTGCCAATATGGCAGCCGTAGTCTCAGGCATTTGTTCATAAGCCGCCGTTAGGGCAGCAAATGCGGCGTTTCTGGCGCATGGCATAAGGCTTGCATCCGTTTTTGCATCTGTGGGGCGGATTGCCCGCGCCGCGGAAAGGACTGCTTATGCGCTTGGACAAACTCACGACGAAATCTCAGGAAGCGATGCAGGACGCCATTGGCATCGCCTCGCGTTTCAACAACCAGGCGCTTGAGCCCGAACATCTCCTGCTCGCGCTGGTGAATCAGAGCGACGGCGTGGTTGCACCGCTTTTGCAGAAGCTTGGCGCACAGCCCGAACGCATCAAGGCTGAACTTGAGGCCGCCATCGGCGGTTTCTCGAAAGTCACCGCGGGCGGTCAGCCCTATGCCGGCAACGACTTCAACAAGGTGCTGCAAAAAGCCTTCGACGAGGCTGAAAAGCTCAAAGACGAATACGTCAGCGGCGATCACATCGTGCTCGGCCTGATCGACCACGGCAAAGGCCACGCCGCGCGCTTGCTCAAGGAGGCCGGCGCTGACCGCAACCGCGTGCTCGCGGCGCTCAAGGATTTGCGCGGCTCGCAGAAAGTCAGCGATCCCGACGCCGAGAGCAAATACAAGGCGCTCGAAAAATACTGCCGCGATCTCACGCAGGAAGCGCGCAGCGGCAAGCTCGACCCCGTGATTGGCCGCAACGACGAAATCCGGCGTGTCCTGCAAGTTCTCTCGCGTCGCACGAAAAACAACCCCGTGCTGATTGGCGAGCCCGGCACTGGCAAGACCGCGATCGTTGAAGGCCTCGCCCGCCGCATCATCGAAGACGACGTGCCCGAAGGTTTAAAGGGCAAGCGCGTGCTTGCGCTGGATCTCGGCGCGCTGATGGCTGGCACGAAGTTCCGCGGCGAGTTCGAAGAACGCCTCAAGGCGATGCTGAAGGAAATCGAAGCCAGCGACGGCCAGATCATCCTCTTCATCGACGAACTTCACACCATCGTCGGCGCGGGCAAGACCGAAGGCTCGCCCGACGCCGGCAACATGCTCAAGCCGGCGCTCGCGCGTGGCACGTTGCGCTGCATCGGCGCGACCACGCTCGATGAGTACCGCAAGTACGTCGAAAAAGACAAAGCCCTCGAACGCCGCTTCCAGCCCGTCTACGTCGGCGAGCCCAGCGTCGAGGACACCATCGCGATCCTGCGCGGCCTCAAGGAACGCTACGAAGTTCACCACGGCGTGCGCATCGCCGACGGCGCGATTGTCGCCGCCGCAACGTTGAGTCATCGCTACATCGCCGATCGCTTCCTGCCGGACAAGGCGATTGACCTGATGGACGAGGCGGCGAGCCGCGTGCGCATGGAAATCGACAGCCTGCCCCAGGACCTCGATGTGATGGAGCGCGACATGCGCCGCCTGCAGATTGAGAAGGAGGCGCTCAAGAAGGAAAAAGACCGCGCGAGCCAGGACCGCCTCAAGACGCTCGAGAAGGAACTGGCCGAGCTGACCGAGCGCCACTCGAAGGCGAAGGCCCAGTGGCAGAGCGAAAAAGAAGTCATCCAGAACTCCTCGCGCGTGAAGGAAGAAATCGAAAAGCTGCGCACGGAGGCCGAAAAGCTCGAGCGCCAGGGCGAACTCGAAAAGGTCGCGCGCATCCGTTACGGCGACATCCCGGCCAAGGAAAAAGAATTCGCGGCGGCCCAGGTCAAGCTGAACAAAGTGCAGAAGGATTCGAAGATGCTGCACGAGGAAGTGACCGCGGACGAAATCGCCGAGGTCGTGAGCAAATGGACGGGTATCCCCGTGTCCAAGATGCTGGAGAGTGAAAAGCAGAAGCTGCTCAAGCTTGAAGACCACCTGCACAAGCGCGTCGTGGGCCAGGACGAAGCCGTGAAAGCGGTCAGCGACGCCGTGCGCCGCGCGCGTTCGGGCCTGCAGGATCCCAATCGCCCGACGGGCTCGTTCATTTTCCTTGGGCCCACGGGCGTGGGCAAAACCGAACTCGCTAGGGCGCTCGCGGAATTTCTCTTCGACGACGAAGACTCGCTCGTGCGCATCGACATGAGCGAATACATGGAAAAGCACGCCGTCGCCCGACTCATCGGCGCACCACCGGGCTACGTCGGCTACGAAGAAGGCGGCCAGCTAACGGAAGCGGTGCGGCGGCGCCCGTACTGCGTCGTGCTCTTCGACGAAATCGAAAAGGCGCACCCGGACGTCTTCAACGTGCTTTTGCAGATGCTCGATGACGGCCGCCTGACGGACAGCCAAGGGCGCACCGTCGATTTCAAGAACGCGGTGGTGATCATGACCAGCAACATCGCCAGCCACATGATTCTCGAGATGGAAAAGGGCGACGAAGCGACGACGGAACTCGCGGTCATGGGTGAGTTGAAGAAACACTTCCGGCCGGAGTTCCTGAACCGCATCGACGATGTCGTGATGTTCAAGCGCCTGGATGAAAAACAGGTGCGCGCGATTGTCGGCCTGCAATTGTTGCGGCTGCAGAAGCTGCTGGACGACAAGAAGTTGACGCTGAAGGTGTCCGACAAGGCGATCGACGCGCTGGCGGAGGAAGGTTTTGATCCTCAGTTAGGCGCGCGCCCGGTGAAACGTGTGATCCAGCAGAAATTGCAGAACGCGCTGGCCATGAAACTGCTGGACGGCCAGTTCACCGAAGGCGACGTCATCCACGTCGACGCTCGCGAAGGCGCCCTAACCTTCAAGAAGGGGTAAGCCGTTGCCGTTACGAGCCGCGAACGCAAGTGAGCGGTCCGAAGCTGCGAAATCGCGCGACCCGGATGCCGTTACGAGCCGCGAACGCAAGAGAGCGGACCGAAGCTGCGAAATCGCGCGACCCGGCTGCCGTTACAAGCCGCGAGCGCAAGCGAGCGGTCCGGAGTTGTGAAGTCGCGCGACCCGGATGCCGTTGTCGTTACGAGCCGCGACCGCAAGTGAGCGGTCCGAAGCTGTGAAATCGTGCGACCCGGATGCCGTTACGAGCCGCGAACGCCGTTGTCGTTACGAGCCGCGAACGCAAGTGAGCGGTCTGGGTGTGGTGAGACCACGAGGCAGGCAATGCCATCAGAGATGAATAAGCATGGTCTGCCGCGCTACATACCGGCCAACGTTAGGCGAGAGGTCCGCCAGCGATGCGGATTTGGATGTGCGATTTGTCGTGATGCGTTTGTTCAGTACGACCATTTTGACCCTGAGTGGGTCGACGCTACGGCCCACATCGCTGACGGGATCGCGTTGTTATGCCCAAGCTGTCACGGCAAGCGTGGGAACCGTTTGATATCCGTGAACCAAGTCAGAGAGTGTCGTGAGCGGCTAACAAGAACTCCAACCCCAGTCAGTTTTGGTTTCGCGTCTGACGGCCAGCCTTGGTGCGTTCAAGTCGGGCACACAAAAATTCACGATGGTGGGGCATTCGTGATTGGGGGTCAAGAAATCCTGAGGGTTGCCCCGGTGGCAGGATTTGGTGTCGCCATAAGCGCAATCTTTACCGATTCAAACGGCAACATCATCTGCAGGTTAGAAGAAAACGTGTTTGAAACTGACCCACGCGACATCGTTGATCACGAAATCACGGCGAATCGGTTTAAGTGGCGAGCGAGAGATGCCGGCGGTCGGTTGTCAGCAACCTTGGATGCCGATTCGAAAACTCTTCATATTACTGAACTGAATATGCGAGTTGGCGGAGCACGCCTTTACATCGACGACGACGGGATCTTTCGCAATCCCATTAGCGATTTCATTGGTGTCCCCCAGGGAACGACAGTTCACGTTGCTGGGAAACTTACCCATTCCCAAGGACCCGGTTGGAGTGGGATTCATATTGGTCACATGCAAGTTGGGGGCGAAAAGCTGAATCCAGTCCCTCACGAGAGTATTGAACAGGTTCATCAAAGACTTTACTCAACAGCAATTCCTTTGCCCGAGGGTATGGTTGTTGGGGAGTCTGTGGCAGGCGAAGTGCCGAAACCTCGCTCACGAGTGGGTCGTAACGACTTGTGCCCCTGTGGATCAGGCAAGAAATACAAGAAGTGTTGTGCATCGAACTAGATCACCGTAATCCAGACCGCTCACTAGCGTTCGCGGCTCGTAAAGGCAAAGGCCGCACGATCACCGTAATCCAGACCGCTCACTGGCGTTCGCGGCTCGTAACGGCAACGTCCGCTCGTAACGGCAACGGCTCGTAACGGCAACCAAAACGGCGCTATACTCCGGCCATGCCTGCGCCGATTGCCTACTTCCTGACGTTCACGTGTTACGGGCAGTGGTTGCACGGCGATGAGCGCACCTCAATCGACAAGAACAACAACACACCGGCGGTTCCGCCGTGTCCGCCCAGCACCACACGCGAGCGATTTCAAAAAGGCAATCTCAAGGACAAGCCCGTGTTGATTGACGCCGCAATGCGCGGCGTGATCGACAAGGCGATTCGGGAAACGTGCGAAGTGCGCCAATGGAAGCTGTGGGCGCTGAATGTTCGAACGAATCACATCCACGTGGTCGTGACCAGCAGCAAGCAACCTGAGCCGACAATGAGCGCGTTGAAAGCATGGGCCACGCGGCGATTGCGCGAAGCACGTTTGATCGCGGCGAATGCCAAGATGTGGACGCGTCACGGCAGCACGCGATGGATTAATAGCGACAAGGGCATGCAGACGGTATGCGAGTATGTTGTGAACGGGCAGGGCGGCGATTTGCCGATGGAGTTGTGAGTGTTTTTACGAGCCGCGCGCGCAAGCAAGCGGTCCGAAGTACGAGAATGTCCAGACCGCTCACTGGCGTTCGCGGCTCGTAACGACACGTAACCGCAAAAAAACATGGACAAGGTCGTTATTTATTGCGATGGGTCGTGTTCGCCTAATCCCGGCAATGGGGGTTGGGCGGCGGTGTTGCTTGCGCCGGGGCACAAGAAGCGCCGCGAGATTTCCGGCGCCGAGGTCAAAACCACCAACAACCGCATGGAAATTCTCGCCGCCGTGCGCGCGCTCGAGCAGCTCACCAAACCCAGCGACGTCACGCTCTACACCGATTCGCGCTACCTGTGCGACGCGCTCGCCAAGCGCTGGATCGTCAAGTGGCAGGCCAACGGCTGGCTGACGACCCTGAAGGAACCGGTGAAAAATCAGGACCTGTGGGAGCAAGTCCTGGCGCTCACGGCCAAACACACCGTGGCACTGAAATGGCTCAAAGGCCACGCCGACAACACCGAGATCAACCGCTGCGACGAACTCGCCAACGCCGCGCGGCGGGGGTTGTAAGGTGGGTAGTGTCTCAGTTTGGCCGGGATCGGTTTTTCAGAGCCCGTTCGCGTAAGTCGAGCGAAGCGAGATGTCGCGCGGCAAAGCACTGCTTTGCAAGCGGCGGGGCCGAAATCACGGACGTTCATTGGTTGTGGCCCCGCCGCTGACGCAGCGGGCTCTGATCGCCTAGCCGACCTGAGACACTACGGAAAATTCTTCCGCCGTCTGTGTCCTGCTGAATCGTTCAATAGGTCTGCATGGGCAAGCGTAACGACAAGACCCTGATTGGCGCGTTGGTCATCATGCTGCTGCTCGGGGGCGGGTTGATGGTTTGGCGCCCCTGGGAAAAGCCGCGGCCGCGCACCAACGAGACCGAAATAGCCGACACGCCGCCGCAGAATTTGCCCGTCAACGTTCCCAAGCCTGTGCCGAAGGCGAAGCTCCCGGCGGACCCGCCGAAGGATCCGCCCAAAGAGCCGCCGAAGGAAACGCCCAAAGAAGCGCCGAAACTCCCCGAAAAACCCGCGCCCGAGCCCGACGAAAATTTCACCTTCCGCGCCAGGCAGCGCCAGGACCAGCCCTACGAGGGCTCGCAGGAAGTTCGCTTCATCCTTTCCGGCACGGTCGAAGACGCTAACGGCGCGGGCCTGCCCGACTGGCACCTCATGGTCGAGACCTGGATCTGGAACCCTGACCCGAAAACCGTCGTGACGCCGACGAAAATGGGCGGCAATGGCGCCGATGTACCGGTTGGCAAATCCGGCGAGGGCGGGCGCTTTCGCGTCGACGCTTTCGTCAACGTGCCGCCGGGCTGGAAGACGGCGATCTGGATTCGCGCCTACAAATTTCCCGCGGCCTTCCGCATTCCCGCCGTGGTGGTCGAGCCCAACGGCGCCTACGAGGTCTCAGGCATCCGCCTCGCCGCGCTTTTACCCGCGAGTTTCAGCTTTCGCCTGGTCGGCGAGGACGGCCAGCCGCTGAAAAATGTGCCGGTCGATTTGCTGAAGCGGGCGCCGCGGGGCGCGGGTTGGCCCGACATCGTGCAATACGACGACGCCGAAATCGCCAGCGCCGCAACCAACGCCGAGGGCATCATCGTTTTCAAGGACGCCTCGCCGGGCGACTACGACGTTTTCTATAGCAACCGGCTGGTCTCGTTCTTTTCCGAACAGCCCCTGAGCATCCCTTCGGGCGGCGACGCGGCGCAGCCGCAGCAGCTTGGCGACGTCCACGTTGTAAGCGGCGTCTGGCTGACTTGGACCACGCAGCGCAACTTCCGCACGCCGCCTTTTGCTGTCACCAAGGTGAGCGCGGTCTCCGAAACCGGCACGACGGCGATTGCCACGCACATCGGCATCGGCATCCAGACGCGAGGTGTGTTCATCCGTTGCACGCGCGGCGAGAGCTACCGCGTGAATTTTTACTACGACGGCGTTGAAAAGGCCTACGAAGTCGCGAAGTTCGTCTTCGACGAACCGCGCAAGCATCTGGGCGACATTGAACAGAAGGTGGATTGAGGCACCGGTCGAGCCGACCGCTATTTGCCTTCTTTGGCCATCTGCTTGAGGCGCTCGTCGCGCTCCCATTTGCGCAGGGCGGCGATCATGTCATCAAGCCGGCCTTCCATGATCGTCTCGACGTTGAAGTTCTCGTTGGCGCGGTGATCGGTGCAGCGGGCTTGCGGGAAATTATAGGTGCGGATTTTCTCGCCGCGCTTGCCCGTGCCCACGACGCTGCGTGCTTCCTTGCGTTCCTTGTCGATGCGCTCCTGCTCGAGTTCGAACAGCTTGGCGCGCAGAATGCGCATCGCCTCGTCTTTGTTCTTGTGGAAGCTCGGCGTCGCCTGGCAATCGACGAAAATGCCCGTCGGCAGGTGGCGGATCTGGCAGCGCGAGTTGGTCTTGTTGACGTTCTGGCCGCCGGGGCCGCCCGAGCGCGCGGCTTTGATGTCGAGGTCCGATTCCTTGATCTCGACGTCGACTTCCTCGACTTCCGGCAGCACCACGACCGTCGCCAGGCTGGTGTGCACGCGGCCCTGAGTTTCGGTCGCGGGCACGCGCTGCACGCGGTGGCCGCCGCTTTCGTATTTGAAGTGCTTCCAGACGCCGTCGCCCTCGATGCTGTAGACGCCGGATTTCAGGCCGCCGACTTCGCTTTCAACCTCGTCCATCATGTTGAACTTGAATTTATGCAGCGCGCAGAAGCGCGCGTAGGCTTCCATCAGTTCGCGCGCAAACAGCGTCGCCTCGTCGCCGCCTTCCGCGCCGCGCACTTCGAGGATGCAGTTGCGCGAGTTGTTCGAGTCTTCCATCAGCAGCGTGTCTTCGGCTTCCTGCGTGAGCTTGTCGAGTTGCGGCCGCAGCTCCTTCAGTTCTTCCTCGGCCAGCGTTTTCATGTCGGAGTCGGCGGCTTTGTCGACGAGGATGGCCTCGTCGCCGCGGATGGATTCGCCGAGCTTCATCATCTGCGCGAACATCTCGGCCTGCTCGCGCAGGCTGCCGCGTTCGCGCTGGTAGGCGGCGAACAGTTTGTTGTTGGAGTAAACGGCGGGGTCCTCGATCGCCTTGCTGAGTTCCGCAAAGCGATCCGCGCGTTTTTTCAACATGTCCAGGACTGTCGCCATGATCGTATCCGGGGTTCGGAACCAGAGCCCATTGCGTAAGCGATGGGTGTTTTTGGTTTTTCCGTTTACCAGCAACACCCGCCGCTAGAGCATTTTCAAGATTACCGTGCCGGTTTCTGCTTGCGGCGAGCGTCGCATCTCTGCGTCGCGCTCGCTCAGCGTGGCTTCCAGCCACGCCGTCGCTCGCGCTTCTTGATCTGCTCGCTCGGCGCAGCGCATAAACTCGGCACACTAACCTTGAAAAAGCTCTAACGCAGCGGGCTCCGGTTCATCAAAACAAACGCGGCGCCGGGGCAACGCCCTGACGCCACGCATGAATGTCGCAAAGCTACGCCTGCTTCGGCGCTTCCTTCTTCTCGGCAGCGGGCTTGTCAGCCTTGGGCGCAGCTTCCTTCTTCGGAGCTTCAGCCGCCGGGGCCGCATCGGCCCTCGGCCCGCCACGACCGCCGCCCGGTCCACCGCGACCGCCACGAGGTCCGCCGAAACCGCCGCCGCGGCCTTCGCGCTCTTCGCGTTCGGGCTTGGGGATTTCGCGCTTGGCGCTGAACAGGCGTCGGCGCTCGAGCTCGTTCTTGAGGTCGGTGATAATCTCGCCCTTCTGGGCCTTGCCGCTGATCTTCTGGGTGGCCTTGACCTTGGCTTTCTCCTGGTCCCAGGAGAAGCGCTTGGTGAACGCGTCGACGCGGCCCGCGGTGTCGATGAACTTCTGCGTGCCGGTATAGAACGGGTGGCAGGCGCTGCAGATGTCGACGCTGACCTTGGGCTGCTTGGCCAGGACGTGGAACACGTTGCCGCACGTGCAATGAACTTCCGTCAGGTGATGTTTGGGGTGCAGGTCTGCCTTCATGATCGTCTCTCTGTTCAAAACCGGGCGATTTCAGGCCGCCCGCCAAATTGGACCAAGGATGATAGTGAGCGCCGCGCCCCGCGCAAGCGCCCGTATGGCCCTGTAACAACCTCGATGTAAACTTTGTTCCGCATTCCTGCACCCTGTACGTAGAGGAAGCAGCCTTCTATCGCTGGAGACACGCATGCCCGGCCGGAAGGGTCTATTTCTCGTCATTTTGCCGCTTCTGCTGGCGGCCATCATCGCGGGCGGCTATTTCGCCCTGCGACGGCCCGCCGCAAGCCCGTCGGCCTTCGCTTGCGGCGGCGTGGCGGATGCCTGCGCTGAAGCTGCCGCGCGGCGGCATGGTATGGACCCCGCTGGCGCCGCAGAGGGTGCAAACGGTCGCGATCCCGGCTCAAGCAGCGAGTTGATGGGCGTCGGGCCCGACGTCCACGGTGAAGAGGGCGACAAGTCAAAGGCCGGCGACGAAAGCACGCCGATCAGCGCCCGGCGCATCATGGACCCGGACACGGCCAACGAGGCGCTGCCGGGCTGGCTGCTGGTGCGTGTGCTCAACCGCGACGGCGACGGCCCGGTGCCCGGCGCGATGGTCTACCTGCCCGTTTTCAGTCGTTCGCTTGCACTGGAGCGCGGCGAGATCACGGTGCCCGCCGAAATCGCCTCGCGTGGGCGCTTGACCAATACCGTCGGCGCGGCGGTTTTCAGTGCCCGCGAACTCGCCGAAAGCGGCGGCGCGGACATCAGTGTGCTCGCGACCTGCTCGAATTTCGTCGATCACTACGAGCCCTTTGCAATGCCGGACGTCGGCAAGGGCGCCGAGGTTGTGATCAAACTTTGTCCCGGCGCGCGCGTGGCCGGCAAGGCGCGCCTGAAAAAGGGCGGGCCTGCGGCGCTGCTCGACATCGCGGTGCTGCAAAGCAGCCGCCACGATCCCAATGCACCGCCGCGCAATGCGCTGGCGGTCAAGACGGACAACAACGGTGAATTCACGCTAAAGGTCGCGTCGGAATATCTCTATCAGTTTGTGGTGGACAGCGTCGGCTATGCGCCCTATCGCTCGGCGGTTTTCGATTTCAAGCGCGGCGAGCGCGAAGTGTCGATTGTGCTTGAGCAGGCGCGCGGTATTGCGGGCACGGTGGGGGACGCCAACGGTGCGGCGATCAAGGGCGCGCGCGTGGAGATGCTGGGCGAGGGCGGCGTGTCCATCACTGACGATCTCGGGCAATTTGCGTTCGATTGCGTGCGCGACGCGATTTATTCCAACGAGGTCACGCTGCGCACCACGGCGGCGGGCTGTGCGCCGGACATCCGCAAAGTGCTGGTGAACGACCGCAATGTGCGCATCGCGTTGATGGCGCAGGGCAGCCTGCACGGGGTGGTGAAGTCCCAGGACAAAGCGGTCAAAGGTGCGACAGTCAGTTGCGTGTTCCTGGACGGTCCCGGCGAGTGGCCGATCGGCGAAATGGTGACGCTGGAGGACGGCGTGTTCGGCTTTACGGGCTTTGGCCGCGGCCGCGCGCGGCTGGTCGCCAAAGCGGGCGACATGACCTGCGACCCCCTTGAAGTCGCGGTCGAGCCTGTGGTGGACCTCGGGCCCGTGAATATCGAGTTGCGTCCCGCCGCACGCGTGATGTGCACGCTCAACATTGACGGCGGCGGCGTGGTCGCCGGCGCGACGGTGCAGATGGACGGCGGCGTCACCGGCGTCACCAACGACAAGGGCCAGTTCGATTTCGGGCCCGTGGCGTCGGGCGAACACAGCGTAAAGGTGGTACAGGTCGCGCCCATCGAGGACGAAGCCGTGGCGAAGCTGCCGGTGTTCAGCGTGGACGGCAAAGTCTTCTACTACTTGCCCGTGGCGCAGAAGACGAAGCTCGAAATCGGCGCGCAGGCGAACATTAATTTCTGGGTCAAACGCTTCGAGGTCAAAGTCCACCGCGACATCAGCGTGCGTGTCGTGGGCCGCGCCAACGAAGACACCAAAGGTATCAAGGCGACGCTGAAACCCGTGCTGGGCGAACCGCCGAAGGGTACGCAGCGGCCGCAGCCGCAGGATTTCACGTTTGACCTCGCGAACAGCATCTACGAACTCAAGCTGCAACTCGTTGACGGCATGAGTTACGAGGTGACCTTTGAGCACGCGCGTTATTTGCGCACGACGCTGAAGGCCGAAACGCTGAAGGATTTGCCCGACGGCGCAAGCATCGACGTCACGCTCGAGCGCGCGTTCATCATCAAGGGTTACGTCAAGGACGGCGACGGCAACGGCCTTGAGGGCGTGGGAATTTCGCGCGACAAGGGCAACGTCTTCAACTTCGCCGTGACCACGGATATCCACGGCTACTTCGAAATCGGACAGCTCAAGGGCGGCGACTACGTCATCAGCGCGTTCAAGACGACGTATTACCTCGAGCAAAAGAGCGTGCGTGCCGCCGGCGCAGACCCGGAGCCGTTGCAGTTCCAGTTGATTGGCGCCAATGAGATTCGGCTGATCGTGATCGACGACGGTCAGCGCCGCCCGGGCGCTCGCATCCACGTCTACCGCAACGAAAACGACAAGGACAAACCCGACGCTGTGCGCGCACACTTCGATATCGGCACGACCGACGCTGAGGGCGTGAAGGTCATCAACTTCCACTGGACGCGCAATTACCAGGTGGTCGCGATCTTCGAACAACGCATCGCGTGTGTGAACTTCGACAACCTGCGTGACGTGCCCGCGCGTGAGTTCACCCTCACGATGGAACCCGCGTTCAAGTTCACGGGCCGCGTGGTGGACGCTTCCTCGGGCCAGGGCGTACCCGACATTGCGCTGCGCGCGCACGTCGAGAGCGGCGCTTACGTCGGCAACTATTTCCAGACGCGCGCCGACGCCGCAGGCAATTTCAGCCTGATGGCGCCCGCGGGCCGCTACTACTTCTTCGTGCCCCAGACGCGCATCTATCGCGGCTTGGACACCTCCGAAACGCCGGTGATCGCGCCGGTTCTGGATGTTGTGCTCGCGCTGACTTTGCGCGACGACATCGAGGGTAATTGGGCGCAAATTATTTCTTTCAGCACGCCGCTCACCATGAGCGCGGGGCAGGAATACGACGTCAGCGTGGTCGTGCGAAACGCGGGCGGCACCAATTGGTCTGCGGCGGGCAAGAACCCTTGGCGGCTGGGCAGCCAGGCGGCGCAGGATAACAAGACATGGGGTTTTGGCCGCGTCAACATCGCGCAAAGCACGCTCGTGCGGCCGGGCGAAAACTACGTCTTTACTTTTAAGGTGCGCGCGCCCGTCAAGGCCGGCGTCTATGCTATGCAGTGGCGCATGGTGCAGGAGAATGTTGAGTGGTTTGGTGACTACACCGCGCTGCAAAACGTGACCGTCACCAAGGAAGACTAAGAACCCATCTCAACAACCCAATTGGTCTTCTGCTTGCGGCAAAAGTCGCATCTCGGCGTCGGCCTCCCTGAGCGTGGCCTCCGGCCACACGGTCGTTCGGCCTCCTTGATCTGCTTGCCCGGCGCGGCGCATAAGCCACAATCGGGTTATTGAGAAGGGTTCCCGTGCCCGCGACCTTCACCAAAACCGACCGCCTGCTGCATCGCCCGGAGTTCGAGGCCGTGCTCGACGAACGCAAGAATGTCTCCGACCGGCGATTGATGCTTTCGTGGCGCCGCAACGAGCTTGGCCACGCGCGGCTGGGATTGGTCGTCAGCAAGGCGTTCGGCAACGCGGTTAAACGCAACCAGTTCAAACGCCGCATCCGCGATATTTTCCGCAGGCACCGGCCCGAGACGGGGGTCGACATCGTCGTGCTGCCCTCGCGCCAGGGCGAGGCCAAGACGGCCGACCATGCGGCGATGCTGGAAAGCTGGACGGCTTTGATCGAACGCCTGCTGAAGAAACTCGCGGCCTGATAGACTCCGCGCATGGATTCGTTCGTGATCAACTGCCCGCTTACCGGCGAGACCGTCGAAATCACCTTCAGCGGCGAAACCGTGGCGCGCGGCGCGCCGGCTTTTCGCGGCTTCAGTTGCGAAAGCGAAGGCCCCTGCGAACGCGCGGGAATTGCGTGCGCACTGTATGATGCCGAGGGCGCGGCGCCGTTTTCGCCGGGCGATGCATGGAAACACCTGAACGGATGACGACCTTCGCACAACCGGGTTTGATCGCGCGAGTCTGGTCCTGGCGCGTGGCGCCGTTTATCTTCGCGCTGCGGGTGTATAAGCGCGTGTTGAGCCCGCTGCTGCCGCGCCTCTGCCGCTACGAGCCGACATGCAGCGAATACATGCTCGATGCCATTCGCCAGCGCGGGATTTTACAGGGATTGGCGATCGGGACGCTGCGGCTGCTGCGCTGCGCGCCCTGGGGCGGTTGCGGCTACGACCCGGTTGAGGCGTTTCGCTGGCCGTGGCAGAAGCGCACGCCGGCTCCGACTGACGCGCCTGCCGCGCCGTGCGACCACCAGCATTGACGGTTGATATTGACGCGGGGTTGATCGCTGGTAGCTTGCAGGGCCCGCGGGAAACCGCGCGCAACATGATGGGCCGTTAGCTCAGTTGGCTAGAGCGCTACCTTGACACGGTAGAGGTCATAGGTTCGAGTCCTATACGGCCTACCATATTTTCCTTGTCCTAAGCCTATAACCCGCTCTAAGTTGCGGGTTTGCGGCTATTTGAGGGTGGCCTGTGACTTCGAGTCACGATGCCGGAGTTATGTTACAAGGCTATGTTACAAAGTAGTCACGCGGGTAAGATGGCCGCGCGATTTGGGAGTAACGTCAACCACCCACGGGTTTCTGAGGCATGGCCAAAAGACAACGAGGAAAGGGCGCGTCGATAGCACGCGGCGGCAACAAGGAGACCGGCACGTTCGTGATAACGTTTCGTGACCCTCGAAGACGGCAAGACCCGTCCGACCCAACTAAAGGGAAAAAACCAAGACGAAACTCGCTCGGCACCAAGGACCGTCAGTACGCGGAACAACTACGAGACCATCTCAACCGCATCATTTTTGACCGGGGATTGTGGCGGACGCCACATGCTGACTGTCCCGCCATCATCCGGAAAATCTGGCTAGGGCTTGAGGATGTAGCGGTGGAAACGGAGGAAGGGTCGGTTGCCGTTGTACCCGCCGACGGTATTAGCGGTGATGAATTGGAGTTGGACCTCAAAGCCATAGACCCGAACAGCGACGGGTTAGTTTTTGACGCCGACAAAATTGACCCTAACGCCGAGCCGCCATTCGTAGTTCGTCGTGTCGGGTACACGGTCGAGGAAACGGCTAAGTCCTTCGCTGCTGCATACAGGCGCGTGAACGACGAACTCCAACAGTTGCGTGCCGAACATCAAAGCCTCACTCGACAATACAAAGAACTCGAAATCCAAAACAAATCGATTCGTCATCGTTTGAACCAGTATGACAAGCGCGCGGCGCGTAGGGGGAAAGTGGGCACTTTGGCAGAAGAATTGACCACGTACCTCGTCAACGACAGTGCCAGAAAAATCACGCCCAAGCGTATGGGCATACGAAAGAGCACCTTGACGTCTTTCGTTGAGAAGATGGGGCCGAATCGCCGGGCAGATGATGTGACCGAGTCAGAAGTAGCAAAGTACGTGGAAGTTTATCGGGCAAAAGACGGAAACCCCATTGGTGAGGAACGCCGCAAAGAGATTCGAGCGCAAGTCTGCACCTTCTTGGAGCAAGTTACCCACGGTAGTTTTTCGCGGACTGCGGTTCAGCGGATTGCGGGGCACAAGGTCAGTCGCGAACAAAAGAAAATTGTATGGCTTGAACCGCAGGAGGTCTCGGCGTTGCTGGAAAAGATGTACGAGAAATCGGGCAATTATTGGGGTGATGCGGCAACGATTCAGGCCTTCATGGGTTGGCGACCGAGCGAGTTGATTCTCTTGAAAAAAGCCAACGTCGCGGGGAACTACATTGAGCTTGATCCCATCACAGATGCAAAGTCTGGCCTAACTCGTGCGAAGACTGGTGGACGAGCGGTGCCTATACCAGACGCAGCAATGGAAGTGGTACGGCGGCGAACAAGCCGCACCAAGAGCATCTTCTTGATCCCACCTTTGCGAAAGAAAAGAGTCGCTGGCGTCTCTCGAAAAACTGCGGCGGGCATACCGTGGACAGAGGACTACTTCCTCAAGAAGTACGTCAAAAGATTGCGACAAGCTGCCCGCGCCGCAGAAATCAAGAAACCCATAGATAGTCGGACATTACGTCGAACATTCGCCAGCATCTCGATCCGCCGAGGCGTTAGCTTTGAAAAAGTGGCGCGCCTTCTTGGGAATCGGGTAACGACGGTCAGGCGTCATTACGCCCGGCTTGAGGCGAAGGAAATCGACAATTCAGGATTCTCCCTCAACCCAATTCCTGCGCAACAGGCAAGCAAACCGGCAACGCCTTCGAGTAAGTCGATTGAAAGCTAATGCTCGTCAGGCCTCGACGCCTTCTGCTTATCTCGTCCGCAACTCCAAGTTTTAGGTTTTGAATGGGCTTGGTTGGTCGCCGTTAGCGCGGCCTCTGTTTTCTTTGCCTTGGCGTCGTCTCTGAGCCGACAGTAAAGCTCAATAGGCTCCACCCAAGCCTTCATCTCCGCGAGCAATTTCTCAAATGCCTCCGTTGCGCTGGCTTGAAGAGCCTCCGGCGATGACGCCGGTTTTGCAGTCTGTAGCCACTGGATTAGGTTGGAAACCTTCTCAATGAAATCGCCATAGCGGGCTCGCATTTCATCGCTCATGTACGGCAGGGCTAGTGTGAATTTGTCGAGCGAAGCGCCTATGAGGTTGTTGAGTTGAGTGTTCAAGGCTGGCGTCATAGGAACCTTCGCACCAACCAGCACCAGCGGCATGATCCAAAGCTGGCACGTTGCCTCCGAAAAGGCATCGAGTTTCTTGGCCTTCAAATCTCGGTATGGATCACACATCCATGCGTATCGGTTGTGTGCAAAATTTCTTTCCGCCAGTTCAATCTCCCGGTCGCCATGACCAGCGGTTTTTTCCAAATGGGTTGTCTCTGCCATCAGCTTCGACGCATTTGCCTTTATCTGCTCGTCTTCTAGCGCGGTCCGTTTCTTTGAGAAAAGCTTGCTCAACGATTCGAGACCCTTTCCCAAGGCAGCCC
This sequence comes from Planctomycetota bacterium, assembly GCA_020848275.1. Classification (GTDB taxonomy): domain Bacteria; phylum Planctomycetota; class UBA8742; order UBA2392; family UBA2392; genus JADLAK01. The sequence goes on along the minus strand of JADLAK010000086.1, from coordinate 24,528 downwards.
CTGCAAATCCTTCAAACATGTTGATCTCCCGGTCGAAACTGGTTAGCGCAAGGTACTACGTGCAGCGACGGTGCCGCTTGACTGTGGTTCGACAACCACACAGTTACGCGAACAGATCGCCGACCGCGCCGTCGTCTTTTACGGCGATATGCAAATACGTGTTCGTCGTCGAGATGTTCGCGTGGCCTGCTGCCGCCTGCACCTCGGCCAGTGAACGGCCTAGTAACGCGACGCTTACGAACGTGTGTCTGCCGTCGTGAACCGTCAGCGACGACACGCGATCCGCTCCTAGCGCCCGGCACGCGGTCTTGAATCGCTTGCGGATGGCCGTCCTGTGAAGCCGGTTGCCGCTTCGATTCTTGGCTCTCGTGCTGACAAACAAGTCCGACTCGTTGGCACTGTCGCGATTGCGGCGGAACTCTTTCCAAGCGACGATTTCGGCCAGTGTCGCACGATCCCACCACAACGGCACAACCCGCGCCCGCCGGTACTTTGCGATTTCTTTTCGCACGCGCAGATGCGGCTTGCCGGTCGCAGCGCGCACGTCGGCTAGTGTCAGTCCGGCAATCTCTTGCGCCCGCAACCCGGTGCATGTTGCCAGCCGGAAGATCACCGCGTTCATCCGACTGTTGATCGAACGCCTCGACCGGCGCTGTAGATCGTCTAGGACCGTTTGAATCTCGTCCTTGGTGAGAATCCTTGTCGTGTTCATTTTCAATCCTCCTGAACCTAAGAGAATTGATACCACACGCGGCGACACCAAAACGGGTTCCCTACGAAAAATGGGTGTTTATGTCACGCTGTCGCCTTGAACATCGCTCAAAAACGGGTTCATTTCATAGGAAATGAACCCGTTTCGTGACTTGCTGTCAGAGATTAGGGCACAAGCAGGCTTGGGGCAGTTCAACCCGGTGAAGCAGCCTTCCACGTCCCTTTGCTTCTCCAAACCAGCGAGAAGCCCTTTGCTTCCTTGATGGACCTCACGACCGGCATCACGAAGGCCCTGACAGCTTGCACAACATCGTCGAGCGTCATGTCTCGATGCTTTGGTGCGGTGTTGCCGATGAACGCCTTCCACTGACGTTGCTTGCTGCTGTCTTTAGCGAACTGATCCGTCAGCGCCAGCGGGACTTCCTGCGGAACTGCGGTCTGCCTGCGAGTAAACGTTGCTTTGATTGCTTGATGCAGACACGAGCCTTCAAACTCAAACGTAGTCGCCAATACCCAAATATCGAAGAAGTCCTTCATGCGCGAGTTGGTCAGCCCAAGGTCAACCATCGCGTGAAACTTCTCAGCCACGACCGTGTCCATCGAGTACGCTTTCAACTTAGGCGCAGGCTGACTCAAGAGCGTTGGGAGAGTAGCTACCTTCGGCGGCGGCGTTACGGCGTCGCCGAATCCGACATCCACCTGCAACCGCAGCCGCGCCGCGCCCAACTTTGCCGGTATCGTTACCCGGACTCCTCGATATTCCGCCTCTATGCCGATTGGAGCCGCTTTGATGGCTTTTGCATCAAAGATCAACCCGTCGTCTTCGACTTCGACGGCAACGATTCTTCTGAACGCGGCTGCCAGAGCGTCAGGCGAATTGTCGCCTTGCCCCAAGAGGTCAATGTCCTTGGTGGGACGATACACTTCGGCAGACCACAGCAAGAACAGCGTGGCACCTTTCAGAACGAATTGCTGTCCGTCCGGCGAACGACTGAGCCGGTAAAGCAAGCGTTCATTGCCGTAGCGCGTAAGGACCAAGTTGAAATCGTCGCCAATCTTCTTGGCGAGGTTGAGTAGCTTCTGCCGAACCGAGGCGGCCATGTCGGTGGGTCGTGGATTACTCATGCGAGGGCCTCCAAATATGGCCTCATTACCGTCGCGATATGCAGCCTAGAGGCAAGCTTTTGGAGATGCTCCACATTACGCTGACGCCGCGATAGAAAATCGCGAAGGGCTTCCAACGCAACATCCAGCCCAACAAGACGCCGATACCGGAAACAATCAACTACAGTCTTGGCCGCGCTGAACACCTTCACCGTCACGCCCTCGACCACATGCTCCTCAATGTCGAGCTTCATTGCGCCGTGACTCATTTGAACAACCCGCATCTTCGGCCACTTTGCGGCGGGAATCCAACTGTGGCTCTGGACGGCGATCCAGACTTCGTGCGGAAGCTGCGTCGTCAGTCCGTGGAACGTCAGCGCCGACAGCAAGCAGATAACACCCTTCGGCACGGCCTTGGCTGCGGCAGCGAAGTTGTGATGTTCGGTGGCTCCGGCTTCGTTAGCGCGGTATAGACCTCGCCCGATACGCTCGACTGTGCCGTCCCGTACAAGTGTGGACAGTGCCTTGCGATGAATACCAAGCTTCTCCACGTCGGCTGTTCGGACAACGGACGTTTTCTTGAGGAGCCCTTGGATTTGTCGCAGCGTGTGGGTCATGCACCAATGGTACATAACCTAGTACGATAGATTCAATATACAATGATATGTAATTGGGATTCTGCTCCTGTTACCCGATGATGAACTCGAAGCAGACCAGCTTCAATTTGTCGCGCAAGGTGTCAGGCGACGAGGGTACTGCGGTTGATTTGACGGCCTGTGGTGGCGCGCCTTCCGGCAGAGCACGATCCAGTGCGTCCAACAGGGCTGACGTGTCACGGTCGCTTGAGTGCCGTTCCAAAGCCTTTGCCACCTCACGTAGCTTTACGTCGCTCATTGCGGCCTGCGAACGTTCACGCAGCTTCTTCACACGGGCGCGACTCACACCCGGCGCTGACGCGAGATCGCCGAGAAGCGTCCGCAAGGCGTTCTGGATGCCTGACTGGTCAAGTGGACGCGGCGCGTTTTGAATAGCTTCCTCCGCCGCACAAGCGTGCACGATGTCGGCGATCACCTTGTCCTGAATCTCAAAGATGCGTGGCTGCAAGTCCGTGTCCTTGGCTGAACGCGGCGTCTCTTGCTTGCACGCAAACAACTGAGCGATGGCGTACCGATTGTCGATGATCTGTTCCGACTTGGCATCGTAGTACCGCCAGAAATGCCGCTTCGCTTCGCCTTCGCCAACGGTGAAGTAGAAGAACACTCCCTGATGTTTCTTGCGGTCCAGCTTGGAGTGGATTCCATCGGGCAACGTCTCAATTTCCTCGCGTGCGTGCGTCGCCAAGAACGCCTTTAGTTGGGCGACAAGTGATTCGTTGCTGGCGAGGTCTGACGCTTCTTCCTCTTCCTCGATCACGGTGCCGTCTTCATCCCGAATCCGCTTGAGCGTATTGAATACCGTCGGGTGCGGGGTCTCGCCCAACACGCTTGCGTCGTGAAATCCAGCCTTGTCAATTCCAGAGATGCGCTCGGTCAGGCTCTGCATAAGCCCTAGAAGTCGTTCCAGCCCGGCGTCGGGAAACATGTTCGCGACGGTCAGTTCGTGGTGCGTGCTGCCGATACGGTCAATGCGGCCTGCGCGTTGGATCATGCGCACAGGATTCCAGTGGAGGTCGTAGTTGAGCAGCAAGCCGCAATCTTGGAGGTTGTGGCCTTCGCTGAGAACGTCTGTCGAGACCATGATTTGAATTTCGTCGGCCTCTTTGATCTCCGCCCGTTTGTTGCTCGACACCGGGGCGAAGCGAGCGACCTTGCGCAGTCTCAACCCTTGGTCGTCGCCGGAGTCCATGCGCTCGATTCGCGGCTCTCCGGCCTTTGTGAACCAGTCTTCGCGGGGCATCTTGGTGAGTTGGTTGAAAACGTAACGCGCCGTATCGCGGTAGTAGCTGAAAATGATGAGCTTCTTGCCTTTGAACTCCTTGGATACCAGCAGGCGTTTCAACTCTTGCAGCTTGGCGTCATTCTGCGGCGTAATGTGTTCGATGCGTACCCAAATGTCCGAGAGCGTCCGGCGGTCATTGGTCAATGCCTTGAGAATCTTTGCCTTGTCGTACTTAGATTCGTCCAGCGGTGTCGCTGTTTCAAGCAAAGCCTTGATCGCCGTGGCATCCTTGAAGCTCTGGTATTTACTTTCGGGCAGCGACTTGTCGTCCTCTTCCAGCAGTCGGATTGCTTCGTGAAACATCTCGGCGTCCAGAAGCTTTCCATCCTTCGTTAGTATCTCCTCGTAGGTCGCCACAAAGTCGAGTGCCCGCCGCACGCTGATGCGGAAAGCCTCGATGCTGCTCTCAAACCGCTTCAAGTAGCGGCTCTTGAAGATTCCGACGAGTGCCTTTTCGCGGCCAATCTTGAACTGGTCGGCCTCGCTTTCCGGGGGCTCTTTCAGGAAGGCATCGGGCTGGTACTGCGGCAGCGTTAGGTCTTCGATACCCTTCACGATGATGTCGTAAATCCCGGCGTAGGTCTTTTCGAGGTCGTAGCGAACAGTCTTGAGCTTGCGTTCCGGCCACTGAATCGGCTTGCCCATGATCGTCGCATTGGGATACGCCTTGCGCACGAACGAGCGGGTGCGGCGGATTACCACTTCCTCAAGCAGATTGAAGAGCGCCTCGCCGGGTTTGCTGCTTCCGAGTTCTTTGCGCGCACGTAGAAAATACTTGTAGAGGTCGCCGATGCCTGCGCCCGCGAAATAGCCCCGGTCGTTGCCTGTGAACAAGACCATCTGGTTGTAGAGGTCGAAGAGGTCGTTGTTGATCGGCGTCGCCGTCAACAGGATCACCTTCTTGCGCTCGCCGGATTTTCCCTTGCGGTTGTTCGCATCGAGGATGCGCGTCAAGTTGAGGTAGCGACCGGCGTTCTTGTTGCGGAAGTTGTGGCTCTCGTCGATCAGCACAATGTCGGCGTCGGCGTAGGGCGCGACATCGAACGTGTCGTCCGGGTCTTCCTCGTCAAAGCGGCCAAGTTCTTCCTGTGACAGCGTGTCAGCCGGAATCGAAGCGCCAAGCAGTTCCTTTTCCCACATGGGACGAAGGTTGGCCGGGCAAACGACGAGTGCCTTCATGCGGCGGTGGTACGCAAAATCCTCAAGCAGGCGTTTGCCTATCCACGTCTTGCCCAAGCCCACGCTGTCGGCGACGATCACGCCGTCGTACATGCCCAAGATACGCCGCGCCTTTTTCACCGCGTCGGCCTGAAACTCGCTCAATTCAACGGCAGTTGTCGTTCCCGCCTGCGGCGCATCTTCGAGGTCGTCCTTGAAATACTCGAACAGCGCCTTGAGATAGATTTGCCACGGGCTGTATTCGTAGGTGCCGAACTTGCTGGCATTGAGTAGTTCGACGAACTTGGTTTTGAAGTCAACGCTCTCGGCCCAATGGCGCTCGAACCATGCATCAAGCTCAACGATGGCCTGCTTGCCGACCGCGCCGAGTTTGGGCAAGTCGCGCAGGGCCACTTCGGGAATCCCGGCGCTGGCCAGCGCGGTCTTTGCAATAGCATCAGACTCGTCGGCCTCAAAGCGGACCTTGTGGCTGAGGTTCAGTTCTTTGTTCGTGGTCAGGCCGGGGCGCGTGAAGTTGCTTGACCCGACGATGGCGTAAAGCGGGAACAGACGGTCGTAGAGGTTCCCTTGAACCGGCTTGTCCTCATGGAAAATCCAAGCCTTCGCGTGCAAGAAACCCTTGGCGTAAACGCGGCACTCGATCTCCGGCCTCGCGAGGTACGCCAACAGGGCTTCGACCGCCCGCAGCGTTGCTTCATCGTAGGCTTCAAAGTTGAGATCGCCGGTGATGGTGCGGGCGATGTGATCCGACAGTTGTTGCAGGCCGACATCCTTGCCGCCCAACGGTTCTGACCCCAACAACAGCCGCAAGGCACCGATGCCCTTCAACCCGTCCCGTAGCAAATTGAAGCCCTGCACATTGAAGTACGCCGTTGCCACGTCCACAGCCTTGCCGCCGTGCTGCGCGAGAATCGCGGCCAGCACGTCAGCCATCTTGGTTTCGCGGTTGTCGATGACGAACGGGATGTGCATAGGCGGCCAGAGTATATGGCACCCCGCGACAAAGGGGGACTCTATGGACCAAAACCGCAAACTCTGCCATTCTTACTGACACACCGCCTGTAGGGGTTGACCGCGCCGTGAATACAAGCTAAACGGGTTATTCCGTTTAGCTTGTATTCACGGCCTACTAACATTCTTGCTTGAAAATCAAGCAACGTCCGCGAGGTTGATTGTGCGAACACCGAAACTGCCAACGGTGATTCGAGACCCGATCCACGACGTTATCCCGTTCGACAACAACAAACTTGATGGGCTGCTTCTTTCCCTCATCAACACCCGTGAGTTCCAGCGGCTGCGTCGCATCAAGCAACTAGGGATGGCCGAACTCGTTTTCCCCGCCGCAAACCACAGCCGGTTCGCCCACTCCATTGGCGTGATGCACAACGCTCGCCGTTTCGTGGACGCGGTAGTGAAGGCGGGAGCGACACTCACCGACAATCAGAAGGCCGCCGTGATTGCAGCCGCGCTCCTGCACGATGTCGGGCACGGCCCGTTCTCCCATGCCTTTGAGAAGGTCACGAGCGACAAACACGAGAAGCGAACCTTAGAGGTGATTCAGTCGCCGGACACCGAGGTCCATCAGACGTTGAAGGAGTTCGACAAAGACGTTGATCTGCCCAAGTTGATCGCCAATTTCTTTGACGAGAGTTTGGACGACGAAGCCTTCGGAGACGCTGGTATTCCGCCTTTCGCCAGCCAGATCGTGTCGAGCCAACTCGACGCGGATCGCACGGATTTCCTGCTTCGCGACAGCCACGCAACCGGGACACACTATGGTCGCTTTGACTTGAACTGGCTGATCCGAAGCCTGAAATTCATCGACGGGAGAATAGTCGTTGGGAAGAAGGGTTTGTCCACCGTGGAGCAGTACGTTTTTGCCCGTCAGCACATGTACCTACAGTGCTACTTCCACAAGACATCGCACGCAGCCGAGGTAATGCTCAAGCATGTATTTGAGCGGTTCAAGACTTTGATTTCCGAGCATGGCGTGGACAAAGTCAACGGCCTTGTTCCCGGTGTGAATCCGTTGCTGCTCAAAGCCTTTAGCACCGGCGCAAAGATTCCGCTGGCCGATTACCAAAAGCTCGACGACGGCTCAGTCACCGAATTTTTCCGTTGTTGCGTGGACAGCAAAGACCCGACGCTGGCGTATCTGGCGAAGGGGCTGGTTGATCGGCGTCTCTATAAGGTCGTTGATGCAACCGGGATTGGGCCGGACAAGGTCAGCAATTTGGGTGCGGGGCTGGCGGATGAGGTAAAGAAGTGCGCGAACCTCCTGCCGGAGGGCTTTCCGCTGCATTTCATCGGGAAAGCCGAGACGATCAAGGAAGCCCGCTACACACCGTACACGCCGGATGAAAAGAGACAGAGCCAGATTCACGTTGAGACGGCCACCGGCACCGAGGAATTGAGCAAGGCAGTGCCAAGCGTTGCCACGCTGGCAAAACAGAACGTATTGCTTCGTTACTACTATCCAATTGAGCTGCACGAAAAGCTCACGCCCGTCGTGCAGGGAATCTTGAAAGAGGGAAAATAATATGCCGTTCGAGGACTTCCGGTGGCTTGCCGCCGTGATAGCTGCCCACAAAAATGGAGAGGTCGTGGGCCGCACGAGGTTGCAGAAGACTGTGTGGCTGCTTCAACGTTTGGGGCTGCCCACAGAGTACAGTTACATGATTCATTTCTATGGACCTTACAGCGAAGGGCTTCATGCCGAAGTCGGCCTGCTTGAAAACCTCGGCATCGTCGAGGAGAGCCCTATGATGACTAGAGGAGGCGAACCCTATTTCGTCGCGAAAGTAACGCAGCGGAAGGGCTTGCCTGTCGAGCAGCTTGACGAGAGGGTCAAGAAGGCCATTCCAGTTCTTGAAAGCGCCAATTCAATCGTGCTGGAACTGGCGGCTACATACGACGCTTTCAGAGATCAAGGCGACAGTCACGATGACGCGGTCCAACGGGTCAAGCGCAAGAAGGGTTCCAAGTGCGACAACGGCAATCTTGAGCAGGCGCTTGAGCTACTGGAACGGCTTGAATTGAAGAAGTAGCTGAACCGTGTTGTGGCTTTTGCGGGCCATACGCCAAGCGCGTGTGGCCTTTTTGTTTGCCGGACAGTTCATCTGCCCCACACGCCGGTCGGCGTGACACGGTGACAGGAAGTCGTGCCCTCAACGGCAACTGTTCGGAGTTTCCGAATAGTTCGACGTGCTATTGGACGGGAATCCGCGCCACCATGACCTTGTAGCCTAATCGTTCAATGGCTCTGGAAAAGTACCGCAGATTCACTTTGCTAAAGAATGGAAGGGACTTCGCGACCTTCCCCGGCGGCGACCCCGCAATTGCGTACACGAACGTGAGACCAGCCTCCTCCGGCTTGTTTACATCGAACAACTTGCCCCATTTTGTCGGTACATGTTTTGCCACTGCCTCCCGGTATGGTTTGTGATCGCGGAAAAGTTCTGCCGACACATATCCCTGCGAGAACAGGTGGCTCAATGTCGCCGACCCGTTATACCGCTTGACCGCAAAAAGCTGGCCTTTGCGCGACATTAGGTCACAGATTTCGACTTGGCTCCGGCCCGGAAGTTTGCGGAAGTTTTTCTTATCGAGGCAAACCAAATTTGCGTTCGCAGCGCGCAGGTTGTAGTCGCCTTCTTTTTCCTTGGGCTTCGTGGGGACAAGGCCGGTGTTCCCAAGTTCTTTGATCCGGTCCATTGCCGTCTCAATTTCGGCCACGAAGTCCTTTGCCAACCGATACCATTTCTTTGCCGACAACAAGTAACGTTCACCGCCAAGGTCAACCTCACAGACGATGTAGTCGTAAACAGGTCGGCGTCGGGTTGCCGGTTCGCCGTCATCCTTGACCCCCGTGATCCAAACGCTGTCCGGTGTCGCGTCTTTCAAGTCGAAATCTGTCAGGAAGGCGTAAACAGCGTCAAGCGTTACGTCGTCAATTTGTCGCTTCTCGCCGTCTGAACTGACGCGATACGCCACGTCTTTTTGCCAGAACTCAATTTCTGGATACGCGAGCAGCAGATCAGTCTTCCGGGCCTTGAATCGCTTCTCGACCTCTGCGTCGAGTTTGGCAATTAGGCCCGGTTCCTTCACGAGCCTAAGTTGGTCGATGAACTTGAAGTGGGTCTCGTAGTCCTTGTTGTCAAACGCCGCCCAAAGTTCGTCGCACTTCACACCAAGTTGGGGCAGGGTGATCTTCGGAATCGTCAAGCTCAGCGAGTCCGACCCGACCATTTTCGTGCCAAGCTTGTTTTTCGTCGCGATTACCTGTCCGGACACCATGCGCAGCAGGTCTTCGTCGAGGTCGAACTCGAAGTCACCGATGCCGCCTTCCTTGCTCAGGAGTAGTCGCTTCTGACTAGCCCGATTATCAATGCGTCTGGCATCCACCCCTTTGATTCCGTCGGGGTCAATGCAATTGAGCGTGACTCGCAGTCCGAAATCCGGCTCCATGCAAGCGTGGTTGATCGCCGTATGACCGTAGCCAGTTGTTACGGCAAAGTATCGCTTCCCCTGCTGTATGAGGAACACGAGCGAGTTCATCGTGTTCTTCACTGAGCGCGGGAAGGTCACATGCGGCGAGAAAAACTTCATCCAGCCGGGGTCGGATTTGCGGCCCAATTGCGCAAATACTCTAGCGTCAAGGCCGTGTTTGCCTTTCAACTTGAGGTTGACAAATGCGTCCTTGCCCTTGAGTTTTTTTGCGTCGAGGCAGTCTGTAAACGACTTCGCGGCTTTGGTGAACATATAGAAAGTGGCCTTCATGGTTCACCGTGCCCATAGATTGTTTCCAAACACCTCGGCCCTACGCCTTGGCTGCCTTGGCAAGTAGATAGCTGAACTCCTTCTTGAGGAGCTTCTTGCGGGCGTCGATGAAGTCCTCGAAGCGGTCCACCTTCCAAAGGTCTTTGTCCGTCGGAATCTTGTGCATCTCGAAGTAGTCGGCGTCCTTGTCGGCAAGCCAAACGTGAGGCGGCGTGTCGCCCTTGCCGCCCGCGCCGTTCTCGTCCTTCGTCAACAACATGCAGTTCGCAAGCTGGTCTTGGATGGCCTTTGGGTACTTCATTACGGATCGGCCTGAATCCGCACTTCTGACCTTTACGTTCTTGAGGGTGTCGCGCGGGAAGATGTGATCGACCTCCGGCGCATTGCCTTTGAACGCAGGCAGATAATTGAACTCGCGGTACATGAGGTTGAAGAGCAGGTGGATGTTCTCGTCTCCGTAAGTAATGGCCCAAAGCCTGTCTTCGGTCAGTTCAAGGCTTTTGCCCTTGCCACGGATTACGCCGAACACCTCCTTGAGATTGAACGCCTGCGATTTCGCGAGAACCTTGACGAGGTCGTCGATCAACTGGTCAGGGATGCCCGTGTACGCGCCGGTGAGCAACGACCGCAATAGGTAGCCCTCCGGGTCTTCGGCTTTTCGCCAAGCATCGGGGACGTGATAGCGCACGTAAATCAACGGGATCAACGCCAAGTACGAGGTCATCGCCTTGTCTGAGCGGATATAAGTCTTTCCAGCCACGAAGTCGGCAACATCTCGAATCGACGCCGTGATCTCGGACCACTGCTCCTGAATTTTCTGGCGAACGTCCGGCGTCCTGAATTTCTCAACTTCGTAACGCGCCCCTTTGTCGAGAATCGTGAGGCACGATTTCAGCACGAAATCGCGGCTGTACTTGAACCCCGTGCGGTTCAGGTCTTCGAGCAAGTCCTCCATCCGTTCGTCGGCTTCATCCCATGTGGAAGTGAGCAATGAGAACAAAAGATCGGACTTGCCGAGTCTGGTTCCACCGGAGTTGGCCCTGATGAAGACTTCAACTACGTCGTCCTCGGAGTACAGCGCCGAGTTTTCGATGCTGTCGAGTTCCTGATAGGAAATCCCGTCATCGCCGCGAAAGGTTTGGTGAATAAGCGAGACATGTTCGTCGATCTTTTCTTCTTCGCTTGCGAGAAGCTCCTTGCCCGCTTCGCTGATAATACGCCTACGAGCGACAGTTGCGTTTTCGTCACCCATCGCAAGGTCTTTGAACTTAATCCACGGAAACACGGCCTTGTCGAGAAAGGCGAACCTATATTTCACGTCGTCGGGTGCAGCGACCTCGCCACTCAGGATGTCGAAGTAAAGTTCCTTGCCGTCAAAGCTGCCTTTGAGGCCAATGAACAGGCTTTGCAGGCGCTGTTGGCCGTCCAGCACAAGGCATTTTTTCTTGCGGTCTTCGGGCACGTAGAAGTCCGACAGCTTGATGCCCTCGTGCCAGTTGTCGATGAACTTGCGGCGGCGGATGCCGCTCGTGGTCTTCCAGATCAGTAGCGTGCTGATCGGGTACTGGCGAAGGATCGAGTCGAAGAGCCTGCATATCTGATCCTCACTCCACACAAACGGGCGCTGGATGTTCGGCAACCAGAACCCACCGTCCTCGTCGGCGTTGTTCAAGAAGCTCACGATTTTACGCAACGAGTGCTTGGGTGTTTTCATCGCGATTCCTGTTGGGTTTAGGTTTTTGCTGCCACCGACCTCGTGCCTAGAGCATTTCCCGCAGTCTCTCTTCAATATAGCGACCATCCTCCACGGTCAGTCCAAGCGACGCTTCAACGATCCGATCAACGGCTTTTTGTAGCCTCTGACTTTCGGTACTTAGTGCGGAGCGATCTGATCGGGCAGACAACGTGCGGGCCGACTCAATGTCTTGCAACTCCTTTGAGAGGCCCATCAACGCTGACACGGCGATCTCGTCCAACATGCCGCTTTGGCAATGTGCCGCCACAAAGTCTTCGAGATGTGTTTGCACTCGGCGCACGGCCTCGCTGTCTGCATTGAATCTACCCGTTGTCGGGAAGGCTGGCAGAGGAAGATTGCCAATCTGGTACTGGCTTACGTGCGCGTTTGAACTTGTTAACCGGAAAAACCATTCCATGAACGCGCTGTTCAGGAACATCAGAAGCAGGTCCAGGGGCAGTCGCGAAGTGCTTTCCGGGATGTAGTTCACGGTGTGATTGCAATAGTGTCCGGCTGACAATATGGCAGCAATGATGCGCTTGAAATTATTTTGCGGCGAACTCTCCTGCCATACGACGCGCCTCTGCAATGGGTGATCGGCTTTTTCACTTTCGGTCGTGGCAGCACGGAATTTCTTCTCGCGAACATAGATGGGCGTACCTTGAGACGCCTCTCGAATTGCATAGAGGGTAATACAAGCCCCACGAATAACTTCCGGCCCGTCATTTTTTGTGTACGACAACAGTCCTTTTTTTCCCGACGTTGTTTCATTCACTTCACCCTGAAATGCCTCAGCCACGCTTGCCAATCGAACTAGGTTAGCCGTGCCGAGAACACGCCCGACGAGTGACCAGTCGCCCGGCAAACAACTCGGAATTGGGAGCACGTTCGGATCGAATCGTCGGACTTGGGTGGAAAGAACCGTCAGATGCACCGCCCCGTGTTCTAACACCGCACCACTGTGCGTCCGGACTTTGATTTCGGCATCTACAACCCCTCGAACGAAGACAACAATCGCTGTGGACAGCTTCGCTTCTGGAAAGACCCTGTTGTTTGCGTCATCCTTTTGCGGAAAGGCGTCAACCAAGATTGGACTTCCCTTTGTAAACAGTGTTTCACGTACCCCCGCAGCGTGATCGTCGCCGAGAATCGACATCGGCACAATGCAACCCATGTATCCCGACATGCGAGTGAGCGAGACGCCTAAACATATGAACAGCTTGAATAGGTTTCTCTTTCCGCGAAGAGCCCCTTGTAGCTCCTGCCTCGCCTCAAAAAACGCCACAAGAGGCCCCACATCAAGCCCGATTTCCTTCGTTGCCAACACGTCGTAAGGCGGGTTTCCAACCACCGCGTCGAATCCAGCGCCGTCGATCCGCTTGATCGCTTGGCCTCCGGGCGTGGTTGGCGCGTAGAAGACTTCGGGAAACTCAAGTTCCCAATGAAAGAATCGCTGCTCACGCGCTGCGTTGCTCGACACTTTGGGCACGTTGTTGAACCACGACTCGGCCTTGCCGTCCACTTTGTCGGTGATCGCTGGCTTGCGCCGCGATGATTCAGCGATGGAGCGTTGGCGTGTGTTGTCCAACATGCTCTTTTGAGTTTTCGCGCCAAGGTCTTTCCCCTTGTCCTCGACAAATCCATCCTGATTGGCCCTGAGTAGTTCCTCGGCGGCGTCGCTGTTCAGCCATTCAATCGCGGCGATCTTGCCGTCCTTTTTCTTGCCCTCGCCCTTTAGCCCGGCAACCAACCCATTGCCGAACCACTGGCTCGCATAGATGTCCAAGAGCCGCTTGAACGGTGCCAGCGCGTCCGCCGCACGGCGGTATTCCGACCGGCTCTTGGCGGCTTGCTCCGCCGTAGTGTCAGGCATCGCCGCAATCTGCCGGGCGATGTTCGTCGCCAGCATCAAGCCCGCAAAGCGGCTGGTGAACATCCCCGCCGCCTTCTTGAGCGTCTTTTCGACCTCTTCGACCGTTACGCCGATCAGCGAGTTGCCACACTTGAGGTGATGATCGAGGAAGCTCAACGGCGCGCCAAGCGTGAAGCAATCCAGCCACAGGGAGACCTTGGCCAATTCAACCGCCATCGGGTTGAGGTCCACGCCAAAGATGCAACGCTTCAAGACGTGGCGCTTGAGCAAGTTGATGTCCGTCAACTTGCCGGGGTCCACCGTGACCTCGGCCTTGTTCAACGCGGTGAGGATGTCGCGGCGCGTGCGCTGGATGAACGCCTGCACCGGGTTCCACGGGAAGCCGTTCAGGAAGTCGAGCATCCGATCAGTGATGAAGTCCACTGTCTCAACGAGGAAATGCCCGCTGCCCATCGCGGGGTCCAGTACGCGCAAGGTGAAAAGCTTGTCCACGAGGCTGTCGTAGCTTCTGGCGACTTTCTCGGGGTCGTCGCCCTTCCCCATCTGCTTTTTCAGCGCCGCATCTTTGCGTTTGGCCGCGTGGTATTCGGCCTCGGCCTTGCGGAAATCGTTACGCAGCGCGTTGAACTTTTCTTCCAGCACCGGGCCGACGGTGTGTTCGACAATGTACTTCACGATGTAATCCGGCGTGTAATAGCTGCCGGTGGCCTTGCGCTCGTGTTTGTCGTTTTCGAGGTAGACAGCACCCTTCTTGAGATAGCCGTCCTCGACGCCGTGCATCTGGATGCGCGTGGCGATCTTGAGGCCCTCTTTTTCGGCCTCGCGTGCCGGGACAACGAGTTCGCCCTTTTTGTCCTTCACGAGCGCCATACGTTCGGCGGCGACGCGCACTTTGAACTCAAGCAGACCTTCGTACACCGAACCGAGGTGCCGCACGCCCAAGGACTTGAAGTCAACCGGCACGAGCTTGTGCGTCTTGGGGTCTTCATCGCGAGCCAGCAGGTCGAGGCCAAGGGCGAGGTAGCGATCCGGCACTTTGTACTTGGCGAGGAAGCGCGCAACGCTGGCCTCGTCGGTTTCGTCGTCTTGCGCCGGTTTGGTCAGGAACAGGCCGCCGTTGTAGAGCGGCACGTTGCGCGTGGCATCGCCCTCGTCAATCACGCGGAAGAGTTCGACGAGCTTGGCGTAGAGGTTCGTTTCGCTCGGAGAATACGTTGTTCTCAGGGCATCTTTTGCCTGCGCTTCGTTGATTCCCGCCTTCTCCGCGATCTCGCGTGACAGCCTGCGCAAGCTGATCTCGCCGTAGCCGTGCTGCTCGTTGACCGGCAGTAGATCGCGGGACTCCGCGTACAGCAGGAAGATCAGCCGATACAACATCGTCAGGGTGGCGCGGAACACTTCGCCAAGGCGTTCTTCGGAAAGCTCGGCGTCCTTGCCTTCCTTTTCGCGGATGTTGGCGATGAATCCTTCGGCGAAGTGCGGGAAGATTTGCTCGAACACGCGGGCCTTGAGGCGCTCGCCCAATTCCTTGGCGTAGGTGCGGCTGCCGTCAAAGAGACGGTCGAGAAATGTCGGCCCCGGCTTGCCATCCGGCATCTGCGCGCCGGGTGCAAAGGCTTGGGCGCGGAAGAACAGCCAGAAGTAGCGGAACGCTTCGCCGTCGGCGGCCTCGGCGGCAAGGGTCTCGCGGAAATCTGCTTCGTAAAAGTTGGCGTGGCGTGCGTGGGCGCGTTCGCAATAAAGCCGCCACTGCTTGCCGTTTGTGAGGATCACCCAAGGCGTCTTTGCCTTTTCAAACTGCGTGACCACTCGTGCGGCAGGAATGTCATCCGGTCGGGTCGGGTCTTTGTCGTCCTTGGTGTCGAGGGCACGATTCCACGGGTAGGCGAAACAGACGACATTCTCGGACAGCTTGAGCATCGGGCCATCGTCGTGCGCCTTCGCGGCCTCCGGCTTGTGGCCCATGAGCTTCAAGACTTGGATAACGGTGTCGTCAACGTCCTTGCGTTGCTCGGTCTTGTTGTGGTCGCCGACGGCGCGGATGGCCTTGTATGCGGTCTTCACGCCGTCGGTGTCTTGCCACTCAGGCTCATCCGGGAGGCGGTGGTTGAGATAATGGTCTGAGAACAGCGCGACGTTGTTGTAGCGCGGCTCGCTCCACTGCGCGACGCGGAACACCGACACGAGCTTCTCGTGTTGGTCGAAGCCGTCCGCGCACGTGAACGTCATGCGCCGCAAGGCGCGCAAGGCTTCTTTCGATGGCTTGCGACGCTCAACGGAAACAGCCAAGGGCCGGGCGCGTGGATGGGATGGTGTGGGGCCAGTGTCTTCGTCCCCCGCCTCTTTGCGGAAACGCTCAAGCAGGACGAAATCGAGGCGCTCGTATTCCGGTGTTGTCAGGACGAACAGGAAGTCGCCCATCTTGTTGTTGAACTGGTTGACGATGCTGCGCCGGTGCCCAAGCGTCAGCGACGAAAGTTCAAAGAGAAAAACTTGAAGGTCGCCGTCAGCGGCGATGCGCTCGACGTGTTTGATGGCGCGCTTGAGGGCGTCTTGGCCGATGCTGAGGGTATCGGGCGTCTGCGGTTGGCGGGCGTCGGTTGTGTAGCCCAAATGGGCGATGAACCGCACCAAGGCTTCACGGTCCTTGATGCCCATTACGTCGTGTTCGGTCAGATTGCGGTCGTCTTGCAGCAAGCCTCACCCCCGGTCGCGGGAGAATACTTGCCGCCACGACATTTGGAGAGGGGGTCGTGCCGGTTGTGACACAGAGGCAGGAACGCGGGAAAGATGGGTGGGGCGACGAACGCCGGTGCCCGCGTCGATGGTCAGGCGGCACGGACGCGCCCGATTGACCTTCCGGACGGGGTTCGGGTCGTTTCAATGTGTCGGAGTGGCAATAAACGGGCCGCACAAACGTGGCGTGACCCCGCAGCTTCGCGCTGCGAAGGTTTTAGGGCGAATGTGCGGTATCCCGTGGTGGCGAGCGTCTAAGTGGCTGCTTGGAGCCGTAAAGTATGTGCCGGTTGGGTTGGTCGCTAGTGTGCCCTGATGCTGCTTGCGTCGCGTCAGCAACGAGGTCACGCCGAGTCTTGGTTTTCAAAGAACCGCCGGTTGCATCACCCGACGCATGAACTGTATCCGGTGGTCGGCGCAAGTCAAGAACAATTCAGGCATAAGTATTTATATAGTAATTGGTTATGAGTTTTTGTCGGCGCGAGTTTTTCACGTAGGCAACGGCAAGTCAGGGCGCGTTTTCGCGTAGAACACGAGAAAAAATCGGTGAGCCCGGTTGACCGTCCGCCGGGTTCTGTGCGACCGGCGGAAACCGGAACACTCGCGAGAGCAAGTCTCGCACGACGCTGAACTCAACATGCGCGGCGGTTGGATGGCCGTACTCCACAAACTCGACAAGTTGGTCGTCGGCGTAGGCGCAGAGTTTTCCCCGGCTGTAGCGAATGAAGAACCCCTCGCCGCCGACAAGCTCACCTTCCCACTCGCCCGGATTCGCGATTGAGATTTGTCGAATAGTCGCGATGGAAAACTTCGGTGCGTCGCGGCGTTGGCTGCGAATCCAGTCGCGAGCTTCCAGCAGGAGCCGCTTCGCGTCCGCAGACTCGAAGTCACGAAGACACGCCTCGATGCGCGCCTCCAAAGTTCGCGACGGGTGAAGATTATTCTTGCTCATGGCACTCTCCGAGGAAAGGCACCGTTCGTTATCTATTGACCAGCGGTTACTTGCCTCCGCTTTCACGAAGAAACTCTATGATGGCTTCAAGCCGCGCAATCTTGTCTGCAAATCTTGCGGCGTTCTTGTCCGCTTTGACTTCTGCCAGTTTCGTTCTCGCCAGATGTAGCGGCGTGATGTCGGCTTGAACATCTTTGTCGTTGGCGCTCGACTTTCCCGGTGCATTGATGTCCGCGCCGTGCTCGACCAGCCAGCGGACAATCTCCGTATTTCCGCCACGCGCTGCAACGTGAAGTGCCGTGTGGGCACCCCACATGTCGCGGGCGTCAATCTTCAATCCGGCGGCCTGTAGCAAGTTGAGCACTTCGACCGCCAATGCCGGAGTTGATGTCAATTTCACATTCACGACGACAAGGTGTGCGGTGGACAACGATGGTCCACCCTCTCGCGCCTCCGCGTTCACTTTGGCCCCGGCCTTGAGCAGCACGCGAACATTGGCGACGACATACTCGGTCCAGTTCAGCCAGATGCAGCGCCACAACGGAGTCAGATGTGCGGCGTCTGTCGCTTCAAGTTCCGCGCCTTTGCCGATCAGAAGCTGGACAATTTCCGGCGTGCCGTAGCGGGCCGCGCAATGCAGAGCCGTGTCGTTGCCTTCGCAGAATGGCTTTTCACGCCGCACGGTTCTGGTTGTTACGAGCGACGGCGTCGCTTCGACCAACGACTTCGCATCGTCATATTTCTTATCTTCCAGCAGCTTGAGGAACTGATTGGCTGAATTGGATTCCAGTGAAATGCCGTCGGGCGTGGCCTTGGTTTTCTCGGTGGCAGCAGCGCCGCGCTCTTCTTGGCGTTTGGCATCCTCGCGGCGTCTCTGCTCTGCCTGCTCGAAATACTGGCGGCTCCCAAGATTGGTCACAACGAAGAGCGCGACGACTCCGAACACGAGGACGACCAGCACGAGGATGCAACCCGAAGTCTTCTTCTTGGGCTGCACGTAGACGGGCTGTTGGTAGCGCGGCGGCGGACCCGACGGTGCATGAACGTGGACGTGAACAGGCTGCGGCTGTTGTTGCGGCGCGTTGTAGGTCCAAGAGTTCGCGCAATGACGGCACCGTAGCGCGCCGCCCGCAAGCGCCGCGATGTCGGTTGAACCGCAAGAAGGACAGTTGAGATGGTTGATACCAGCCATGTTCGCTCCCGTTGGTTGCGGAGCGAAGGGCCAAAAAAAGAAAGAGGACCAGCCCGGTCTCGCCTCGGCGCAGGCTCCGCCAAGAGCCCTCGAACGAAACGACGACGCGAACTGGCCCAAACTTCGGGCCTTCGGTCGTCGCGGTCGTTCGATCTAAATCTTGGCGGATTTGCGCTTTCCGCAACGATAATGGTGATGCAGATGTTTTACGTCTTCGCGGCACTTGCCGCGTTCATGTCTCCCTGTGAACGGAGTTGAGTTTATCCTGCGGAAGTAAGGCGGCAAGGAATAGCGGTTTATCGCTTGCGGCGGCCTTGCGCGATTTCGTGGGCGACAAGCGCCTGCACAAAGCTGTCACCGGGACGGCGCTCGACGAACTCACCCCAAGGCGAGTTCTTGGCGACATCGGCACCGCGTCGCCACAGCGAGGGGTAACAGATTTCCGCCAAAGTAGCGCGGAGATTTTTGACGCGCCGCGCAACGACGCGCTGGCGGTTGGCCGATTTACTCTGGCGAGTCGCCGTGCCGGACATATAGCGACCGAGGAGTTGCTCGTCTCGCGCCATTGCTTCCAGCGCAACCTCCGCCAAGCCGTTCAACGACGCGCCAAATCCGCGTTGTGGTTCAAGCCTCGTAAGTTGCCACGCCAGAAACGAGTGTAAATCAGCAAGTGTCGCGCTTACGATCCGCACCATTGCATCACCGCCAACGAGGAGATTGAGTGACAGCGCGTGACCGAGGTTCACTACTGGACGGCGGTTCAGATCACGATGGACTTGAAATTCCTGCGCCAGCTTTCCCAAGCCCTGTGCGTTCTTGAAGCTCAACTCCACACGGCCCAATCCCACGTCACTGCCAGTGGGCACTGCGCGTGAACTCTCTTTTCGCTTACCGGCCCGGTTGGATTTGGCCCTCACCTCGAACCCCTTCGCATAGATTTTTAGCGAGCGGTTCTTTCCCTGAAACGACAACATCACGCCGCCGTCCTGATAACGGATTTCACGGGTTGGATTCTTGACTAGCGGCCACTTCGCGTGCGTGTAAGCGGCGATGATGGCTGCCACCGGCCCTCGAAAATCGCGAGCGAAATCAATGCGGGTAATCTGCCACGCGGCGCGCTGTTTCTGGATGGAGTTTTCTTGGTCGCCGAGGCCAAGCGCGTGCAGCCTGCTCTTTGTAGTGTTCGGCAGAAGCCGCCGAGTCATTGCGTCCAATGCAGCAAAGGTGCGGTTGAGACCAATCCTGTTCACGAACGCATTGTCTCTCCCTAACGCGCGCGGCACCGACCCCTCGACGACGGTGTGCTGACCCTGAGCAAAGACCCGGACACCTGTCTCTCTGTTTGACCACATTGAGAACGTCCGCCCCTGATGTTTTTGAAAATGAGTGCCTTGGTTCCACGCGCTCAATCCACCACGGTCTGCGTCATGTAGCTTCTCCGCGATGCTGAACCGGATCGTGTCGATGATTCCCACGTTCACGAACTGCTCAAATGTCAAATCGGCTATCGCCGGGGCACGTAATACTCGCCTTTGTCGTTCCTGACGCTGTGTCACGATTCGCCCGCCGCTAGAGGGGCGCATTAGATGCAGCGGCCCTGTTGTCGGCAAGTCGGGCTGGTGCTTGAAGACGGATTGAGTCTGCCAGCAGTGCAGCTTGCACCCTGCGGCGCATCGCTTGCCCGCGCCGCGAACGCCTGCTTTACGCTCAATATGCTATACCTCCGCTGTTTCCAGCCGGGGCCAACCGCCACTTCCCGCCAATATGCTATAGCGCCCCCTACCCCGTTGGTCGAACACGGTTCGTCTCAAACGCCCGTCGCCGTCAATTTGGTATACCCCCTGTGGAGGCTGGTTAGCGCCGCATTGCAAACGCGGGACTCCGTCACCGTCAATATGGTGTAGTACCCCCCTGTTGTTCCCCTCTGATTGTTTGCTTCACGGCCAGTCCAATTCAATTTGGTATAGCACCCCCGGCGTTGTGTCCGATCCGGGTGCTGTGGAGTACAAGACGGAGCGAGGTCGAACTGTTATGTTACAAAGTTATGTTACAGCGGTTTTCGCAATGCCTTGGAAGCCGCTATTTAGAGCCTTTTTCGTCTAAAGATAATACCTTGACACGGTAGAGGTCATAGGTTCGAGTCCTATACGGCCTACCACCTATCTTCTCCATGCGGACGAGCTGCTTCGCGGTCAAAACGCGCCGCCGGCGCGTTTTGAGGTTCGAGTCCTATTCGGCCTACCACTTGTCCTCATAGACGCCCCGGAAATATTCTTCCGAGATCGGTCGTTTGCCATCGCGCTTGAGGTACTCTGCAATCCAGAGATTGCATGAGCGCCAAAGCCGACACCAGTCCCGCCCCAAACGAACCGCAGGGCCTGTCCGAGCAGGAGGCCGCGCAAAGGCTCGCGCGTGACGGCCCCAACGTCATCAGCCGCAAAGAGCGCGTCACGCCGCTGCGCATGTTCGCGCGGCAATTCGCCAACCCGCTGATCTGGCTGCTGGTTGCGGCGGCGGTCCTGTCAGGCATATTGCGCGAGTGGGTGGACGCCGCGGCGATTGTCGCCATTGTCGCCATCAACGCCCTGGTCGGCTTCGTCCAGGAATTCCGCGCCGAAAGAGCCCTGCAAGCCCTGCGTGCAATGACGGCCCCGCGCGCCACGGTTGTCCGCGGCGGCAAACGCATGGTGATTGCGGCGTCCGAAGTCGTCGTCGGGGATGTCCTGGCGCTGGAAGCCGGCGACATCGTCGCCGCCGATGCCCGCATCCTGCAGGCGCACAATCTCGCTGCTAACGAGGCGCCGCTGACAGGCGAAAGCGTGCCCGTCACCAAGGGCGCGCCTGCCGCCAAGGACGCGGCGCTGAGCGAACGCACCGACCACGTCTTCAGCGGCACCTCGATTGCGCGTGGCGCCGCAACCGCCGAAGTTGTGGCTGTGGCCATGGCCACGGAACTCGGCAAGATCGCCAACCTGCTGGCGGGGGCGCGCGAGAGCGTTACGCCGCTGCAACGGCGCCTGGCTTCGCTCAGCCGCACCTTGATTGTCGTTTGCGTGGTGATCGCCGTCGGCACGGGATTGCTGACGTTGCTGCGCGGGCACGTGTGGCTCGACGTGCTGATGATTTCGGTTTCGCTGGCGGTTGCGACGGTGCCGGAAGGCCTGCCGGCGGTTGTAACCATCGCGCTGGCGCTCGGCGTACACCGCATGGCGCGCCGCCATGTACTGGTGCGCAGAATGGCGGCGATTGAAACACTGGGCTGTGCGACGATTATCTGCACCGACAAGACGGGCACGCTCACCACAGGCGTGATGGCCGTGCGCGAAGTGTGGGGCGCTGACGCCGACAAGTTGCTTGCGGCCGCCGCGGCGTGCTGCGATGCGGAGCTCGGCAGGGACGGCAAGCCCGCCACCGGCGATCCAACGGAAGTCGCGATTTTGGCGGAGGCCGCGCGCAAGGGCATTGAGCGCGGGCAGATCGAGCGCGACAACCCGCGCGTGCAAGAACACCCCTTTGATTCCGAGACCAAGCGCATGGCGATCTTGCGCAAGGACGGCGTGATGTACGTAAAGGGCGCGCTGGAGTCCCTGCTGGCGGTCTCGAGTACCGCTTCAGAAGGCGCCAAAGAGGCCGAGGCGAAGATGGCCGCAGGCGGCCTGCGCGTGCTGGCCGTGGCCACGGGCACGGGCGGCGAGATACAAGGCCTTACGCTCGTCGGCCTGATCGGCATGGCCGACCCGCCGCGCGAGGAGGCAAAAGAAGCGGTGGAACTTGCCCGGCAGGCGGGCATCCGCACGATCATGCTGACGGGCGATCACCCGACGACGGCGCGTGCGATTGCGACGGAACTCGGCATCCTCAAGCCCGGCGAAAGTCCCGAGGGCGTCGTGTTCGCGCGCGTGACCGCCGAGCAAAAGCTCATGCTGGTGCGCGACCTCAAAGCGCGCGGTGAAGTTGTGGCCATGACCGGCGACGGCGTGAACGACGCGCCCGCGCTCAAGGAAGCGCACATCGGCATTGCGATGGGCAAAACGGGCACCGAGGTTACCCGTGAAGCGGCAGATCTCGTCCTCACCGATGACAACTACGCCAGCATCGTAGCTGCGGTTGCCGAGGGCCGCTCGATTTACGGCAACATCCGCAAGGCGCTGATCTTCGTGATGACGGGCAACGTGACAGAGTTGATGGTGGTGCTGGTCGCGGCGATTCTTGGCTGGCCGATACCGCTCAACGCGCTCCAGTTGCTTTGGATCAACCTGGTGTCGGACGGCCCGCCGGGCCTTGCGCTGGTGAACGAGCCCTCGGAGCCCGGCGTGATGAAAACGCCGCCACGTCCGACCAAGGAAGCGCTGATGGGCCGCGCCCAGTGGCTTTACACGGTGGTGCCCGGCTTCTTCGAGACGATTTGCGTCCTCGGCGTTTACGGCTGGGCGCTTGGCGCTTACGGGCAGGCGCACGCAGGCAGCCTTGCCTTCAGCGCGCTGGTGATCTGCCAGTTGTTTCGCGTGTTCGCCGCACGCAGCGAGCGCCAGACCACCTGGCAGGTGGGCTTGTTCACCAACAAGTCGCTGCTTGCGGTGTTTGCCGTTTCGATGGGCATACAGATCATGTTGCACCAGGTCCCTGCGACCGCCAAACTGCTGAACCTTCAGCCCCTGACCTGGACCGACGTGGGCCTGGTGATGGGGGTGGGGGTGATACCGCTAACGGTTCTCGAGATTTACAAGCTGTTCCGCTGGCGCAAGGAAATGAACCGGGCGTCGTGAGCGTTAACAACCTGGACTTGGTCTACGGCGAGTGTGCGATGAAATTCCAGGATTACTACGAGGTGCTTGGCGTTACGCGCGACGCGTCGCCCGAGGACATCAAGAAGGCCTATCAAAAGCTGGCCCTGAAGTGGCACCCCGACCGCCACAAAGAGGACACGCGCGCCGCCGCCGAGGAAAAGTTCAAGCAGGTCAACGAGGCCAAGGAAGTCCTGCTCGACGCCGAGAAGCGCAAGAAATACGACCAGTTCGGCCAGAACTGGGAGCACGGCCAGGAATTCAACCCGCCGCCGCCGGGCTCCGGCACGCGCCGCGTCAGCCCCGAAGAGTTCGAGCAGATGTTCGGCGGCGGTGGTTTCTCGGACTTCTTCACCAACATGTTCGGCGACGAGACCGCCGCACGCTTTGGCCGCCGCGGCCGCCACGCGCGTTATTCGCATCGTGGCGCCGATGTCCGCGCCGACCTGCACCTCACCATCGGCGAGGCGATTGCAGGCGGCAAACGCAACCTCGCCCTCGACACCGAAATGTCCTGCCCGACCTGCGGCGGCGTCGGGTTCCTCGAGGAAGAACACGTTTGCCCGTCGTGCGCCGGGCTTGGCCGCGTGCGCAGCCGCAAGCAGGTCGAGCTGACGATTCCCAAGGACGTGCGCGAGGGGATGAAGTTGCGGCTGCGCGGCCTTGGTGAAGCGGGCGAGCGCGGCGGCGAGCAAGGCGACCTGTACCTGACGCTGCACCTTGATTCCGACGACATTTACCGGCGCGCCGGCGATGACATCGAGGCGGACCTGCCGCTTGCGCCCTGGGAGGCGCTCGAGGGCGCGAAGGTGGACCTGCGCGCGCTGGACGGCGCCGTGACACTGACCGTACCGCCCAACACGCAATCGGGCGCGAAGTTGCGGCTGCGTGGCCTTGGACTGGCGCATGAACAAGGTGGCCGCGGCGACCTGTACGCGGTGGTGCGCTACGCGCTGCCGGAAAAACTCACGGAGCAGCAGAAGGAGTTGATTCGGCAGCTCAAAGCGGCGGGCGAAGGCAAAATTGGCGGCGGCGCGCGCGGAGGTTAGCCATGAGCGGAAAAATCGTCATTCGCGGCGAACAGTTCATCACCTTCGTTGATGCGGCGGCCTGCTTTGGCGTTTCGGTCCACTGGATTGAAGAGGTGCACGACCAGGGCCTGCTGACCGATATCGAGCAAACGCAATTCGGTCTTGCGCTGGCGGCGTCGCTGCTGGACCGCCTCGCCGCCATCCGGCGCTTGCAGCTCCAGCAGGAGCTGAGCCTGGCCGAGATCGCAAACTGGCTGGACTGGATCTAAGCGGACCTGGATAACTGCTGGGCGTTTGTGGGGCGGACATTCTTGTCCGCCCGACCGGCGTAGCCGGTCGAATTGTGGCTCGCAAGCTCGCCACCGCGGACAGGAATGTCCGCGCCACCTAGAGCATTTTCAAGATTACCGTGCCGGTTTCTGCTTGCGGCGAGCATCGCATCTCTGCGTCGCGCTCGCTCAGCGTGGCTTCCAGCCACGCCGTCGCTCGCGCTTCTTGATCTGCTCGCTCGGCG
>JADLAK010000085.1 GCA_020848275.1 Planctomycetota bacterium | reverse complement strand
GGCCGGGAATTTCCGATAGGATAGGACAAGGCGGATCCTCTCTGTGGTTTGGGCTGACTCGACATCACCCAATCGGCCAACAGAACGATCCGCCTTTCACTTTTTTCTCCTAATCCCGCAGCATTGGTCCATCAGGACCGGGTTTGGGCGACAGCCGCAAGCGGGAAACCCCCGCGCCACGGGTCTCACCCCATCGCGGGCGTAGCTTCATTTTCAGTCCCAGCCTTGCGGCTCGGCCTGAACGCTATGGCGGGCGGGGTTGAAATCCAGCGTTGCAGCCCTAGGCCGTTGTCACCATGATGAAATTGCCGATGCCGTAGAAGATGACCAGCAGGACGATGCCGATGCGGTCGAGAAGCACCGACGGCCGCTCCTTGCCCATGTAAATGAGGCGCAACGAGACGACCGAAATCAGCATGCTGCAGAAGATGAAGGCGATGGCGAGCATGTTGATCTTGTCCGACAGCGTCATGATGTTGGTCGGCGGCAGGGCGCTGTTGATGACGTAAGCGCTGGCGCTGGCGGCGAAAATCGCGCCGACGCCAAGACCAAAGCGCGGGTCGAGGTCCGTGGGTTTGACCAGCAACGCCATGAAGCCGATCAGCGTGGCGAGGAAGATGCTCCAGAACAGCTTGAAGAAGTAGGCCAGCCCGGGGCGCTTGAGGTTCAGGTTGAAGGCGAACTGCGAATAAGTGCTCAGCGCGTCAGCGCCTTTGGAGTTGTCGCCGAGGTTGCTTTCGAACTTGTGGTCCGCAACGATAGATTGGCTGCTCACGACGTCCCAGCCCGGGACCTGCACGTCGGGCGCGAATTTCGAATTTTTGACATCGGGCTCAAAGCGCGTGATCGAATTGTCCTCGCCATCTTCGATCATGATCGACATGACGTGGTTATCGAGCGGAAAACGCGCGACGTCGAAGAACTGCTTCACGCTCGCCAGCACCTTGGCCCAGGCGTAGTTCTCGCCCGTTGGGAGTATCTCGCTGCCCTGGTTGCTGACGTTCTCCTGTTTGCCGTTGACGATTTCCATCGTCTTGAGCGGGTCGAAATTGTCGCCCTTCCAGCGATACCAGATCCAGAACTCGACCAGGAATTCGTTGCTGGCCAGGCTGAAATTTTTGACCTGCGTCAGGTAAATGCCGACGGTGACTTTGCCGTCGATCTTGATGGCCGGTTTTTCGACGGGCCCGGCGGGCTCGGGCTTGGGGGCTTCCTTGGGCGGCTCGGCTTTCGGGTCGTCCTTGTCGTCGTCTTTTTCATCGGCCTTGGGCGCCGCGGCCGGGTTCTGCGCCAGGATGTCGGCATGGCCGAACACCGTGGGCAGGCACACGCCCATCGCAATCAGGAACATGATCCAGAGACGAGCCGCACGACGATCCGTCGCCGGTTTAAGACCGTTGCCCATATGTGCCCCGCCCGTTTGAAGTCGGGATATCTCGCCGCGAGACCGGGCATTTGTCAACTGCAACAGTGTGTGGCTCAACGGCCCCAGCCACGTCATTCATTGTGCAACGCTTCGATGGGGTCTTTGCGGGCGGCGGCAAGCGCGGGCAAAATGCCGCAGCCGAAGCTCCACAGCACCGCGGGCACGGCGATATCGAGCGCGAGCATGTACAGGTCGCGGCCCTTGAGACTGGGGATATACGTCAGGTAGTAAATCTCCGGCGGGAACAAGCGGATGCCCGTTAGCTGGTCGACGAAATCTTCGATCACATTGAGGTACTCCGAGCCCGCAATGCCCATTGCGCAGCCAATCGCCGCGCCAAACAGCCCGATAAACAGCGCGTTGAACATGAACACGCTGCGGATGCCCCAGGGCGAATGGCCCAGCGCCTTGAGGATGCCGATGTCTTTGATCTTCTCGCTGACGAGCTGGTAGACCACGATGATGATCAACACTCCCGCGAGAAACAGAATAAACGCGACGATCAGGCCGATGATCGCCTTCTCGCGGTTGACGGCCTCGAGCAGGCTGCGCTTTTCATCCTCCCACACGCCGACGCTGACGAAGTTGACGCGCTCGCGACGCAGGGTGTCCGAAATTTCCTTTTTCAATTTGGCCGAACCGTTGTCGCCCTCATAGGGCGAGTAATCTTTAAAACGCGCGCCGACGGTGTAGCGCGTCTCGCTGTCGGCCAGCAGTTTGGCCAGTTCGTCGAAGTCGCAATAAATGCGGCCGAAGTTGTCCTCGTACAGGCCGCTGTGGAAGAACGCGGTGACGACAAAACGCGCCTCGATGGCCTTGGGCACCAGCCGCCCGTCTTCGTCGCGGTAAATGCGCGGGATTGTCAGCGCAATCGTGTCGCCGACTTGCACGCCGCCCAGCAGCGCGCTTTCCGCCAGTGCGTCGCCGAGAATCACGCCCGGCGCGCTGCCGTCCAGCGGGCGCTCGCCCTCTTTGGTCGCGCGGGCGAGGTAATCCGCCGCGGTTTCCGTGTCGCCCATCGAGGTGCGCAGCGGCAACACTTTGCGATAGGCATCCTGGCGGGCGGCGACAGTCCCGGCGCGCTTGTCAAAAAATGCCGCCGCATAGGACAGCGGCATCGGGCGCGGCAAAAACGCGCGCGGCGAATAGGGCAACTGTTCGACGGGGTCGAGCCGAGTGTCGAGGTTGTCCTTGAGTTTGAAGTGGACTTCCCAGCCTTTTTCTTCGGTTTCCTTGAGCGCGCCATTGACCAGCGCCGAGTAAGTCTCGACCAGTTTGCGCAACGCCTCTTCGCGTTTGACTTCATCGGCCTTGGGGTCGGTGATCTCGGCCCTCGCGGCCTCGGTGGCGTCGCGGAACTTGAGCGAGAGCGCGCCGACCCACTTGGCCTGTTCCTCGGGGACGTCGGTTTCCTTGGAGATTTCGGCGAGGCGGTCGTGATACTCGCGCACCAGCCGGCGCATCATGGCGTCGCTGGCGCCCGTGCCCGTGAGGATCCAGTCGCGGATGTACATACAGCCCACGCGACCGCCGGCTTCTTCCTCGGTGGCGGGCGGAGCCTTGGCGAGCTCGGCGTCGATGATCGCGCGCAGGTCGCGCTCTGCCTCGGCGACGATCTTGCGCAGCCCCGGCAGGTCCTCGGTGCGGCCGGCGGCCTTGTAAGCGGCCTTGGCGCGTTCGTACAGGCGTTTGCCCGGCGTTTGCGGCCAGAAGCGGATGGCGTCGAACTCGTTCCACATCACCTTGTCGGCGGAACTTGTCAGGCGGCGAAGCTTGAGCTGGCGCGCCATGTCGCGTGGGTAGGAATCGCCCTTGCCTTGCGCGGTGTAATTGAAAGCGACCGGGCCGAAATCTTTGGAGCTTTCGGCGGTTTCAAAGCCCAGCGTCGCGCCCAGCATTTGCTGCAGCGGCGCCTGCACGTATCGGCGCTTGAAGGATTCGACCTCGGCGGCGGCGACGTACTGGCCAAGTTCGCTGATTTCGGTTTCGTGGCTGACGTCGACGCCGACAAGCTCGGCAATCGGCAGGTCGGCGGTCACGTATTTGGGTGCGATGAAGGTCTTGCTGAAGACGCGCCAGCTTACGCCCTGGATGTCGGACTGGCCCTGCGCGTCCTTGTGGGCGCGCAGCACGCGCTCGGCGCGCGCGAACTCTTCCATCATCTGCTTGCGGAAAACGGGGTAGAACCAGCCCTCGCGGATTTCGGCGTCGAGCGCCTCGCGCTCGCGTTCGTTGGCCGGGGCCTTGCCGTAAAGGTAAACGCCGCGCGGCGTGGTGAGTTCGCCGCCCTGTCGCAAGTACTCCTGCACTTTGGCAATCACGCCGCGGCCCGTGCGCAGGCGCTTCAGCAGCGATTTCTCGGATGCGTCGGCGGGTTGCGGCCCGGCGGGGTCGGCTTCGGGGCCGTCGATTTCGTCGGCGAGTTGTTTGCCCTCGCGGGTGTCGTCGCGGTAGCGCTTGATCGCATCGGCCAGCAGCGTATTCCAGACGGGTTTAAGCTTGTCGTCGCTTTCGAGCCGCCGCACGTATTCGGCCCACTCGAGTTCGTCCTTGACCATCATTGAGGGATGCAGGCGGCCGGAATCGAAGCGGACCAGCAAATGAGACAGGCTGCCGCGCACTTGCTCGCGGAAATCGGTCTGGAAGCCCGTCATCACGCTGTTGACCAAAATCAGCACGAACACGCCCATGGCGATGCCGATCACCGAGAGCAGGCTGATCACGCGGCGGCGCAGGTAACGCAGGCTGACAAACGCGCTTGCGCCGCTTGTGAAGTAATGGACGACGCTGCGGCACAGGAAGTAGTCGGCGACGAGGAAGAATTCGAGTTTTATCGTGGTCACGCCAAGCGCCAGGCCCGCGGCGCCGTCAGCGACCAGCAATGCCCCAAGCAGCGCGACGGCGATGTTGAAGCCGATCAGGCCGCCGACGGTCAAGCCGACAGTCCAGATGCGCCGCCCGTGGCCGCCGCCCATGATGGCGTGCAGGGCGCCGGCAATCAGCGCCGTGGCGGGCAGCACCGGCAGGCCCGCCACGCCAAAGGCGATCATGCGCGCGTTGCCGCGAAGTTTGGCGTCAATGAACCAGGTGACCGCGAGCAAAATCGGCGCGCCCGCCAGAACGAATGCGAGGCCCGGCATGCCCGGCGCATCGGCCAGCGCGCGCGCGATGTGGTCGAATTGCCAAACGCCCATGCCCGCCAGCAGCAGGATGAAGCAAAGGAAGGCGAGAGCGCGGAAAAGGATCATGCGGGTCAGGCTAAAAGTAAACGCGCGGGGAGGGCAGCCGGTCTATCCTAATCGACAAATTTTAGCCTTTAGCTTTTAGCTTATTGTGTTGAGAATGGATGTGCCGGGTGGGGCGGCTTTGGGCTGGGCAGAAGGGAACAGAGCCATGCCCTACAAGATTATTAAACGCGCGGGCCCGCGGCCCTACAAGATCATCAATATCGACAAGCACAAACAGGTGGGCTCAAGCGTAACCCGCGCCAAAGCAGAAGCGAGCATAAGGGCCCGCCACCGG
The DNA here is from genome assembly GCA_020848275.1 of Planctomycetota bacterium. GTDB lineage: Bacteria > Planctomycetota > UBA8742 > UBA2392 > UBA2392 > JADLAK01. Next base: position 107,131 of record JADLAK010000085.1, on the reverse strand, counting down.
GGGGCGCACGGCCGTTGATGAGCCCGGAGCTGAGCATCAGGCCGCTTGCTTGCGCGCCGCTCGTTACCGCTTTTCCGCGTCGTCGATCATCTGCTGCAGGCGCAGGATCAGGGGTTTCAACTGTACGCCCAGTTTGCGAAGTTCAGGCGAGGCGAGTTCCTCGGCCAGTGTCCCCGCCGCAAGTTCCGCGCGTTGGGTTGCACCGCCGGCGCCCTGCGTGTGGTCGCGCTTCACGTGCGGGAAAAGCAGCACGTCGCGGATGCTGTGGGTGTCGGTCAACAGCATCACCAGGCGGTCAATCCCGATACCAACCCCGCCTGCGGGCGGCATGCCGGCTTCAAGGGCTTCGATAAAGTCAAAATCTATTTCTTTTGGGGCTTCGACGTCTTGCGTGGCATTGCCGCGCTCGACTTGCTCCTTGAATCGGCGCAACTGCTCGACGGGCTCGTTGAGTTCGGAAAACGCATTTCCGAACTCAACGCCCTTGATGAAGATCTCAAAGCGTTCGCACAGGCGCGGGTCGTCCTCGCGCGCCTTGGTCAGCGGGCAGATCGCCGTCGGGTAGTCGATCATGAACGTCGGCTGTACCAGTTGCGGCAACACCGTCGCTTCGAGCAGCGCGTCGGCGAGCTTGTAGTGATCGTCGGTCAGTTCGAGGCCCAGGGATTGCGCTTTCTCGCGCACGGCCTTGACGTCGTGCAGGTCGACGCCCGCGTGTTCCTTTAACAGGTCGGCGTAGCGTTTGCGGGCAAAGGGTTTGCCGATGTCGATTTCGACGTCGCCCCACTTGAACACGAGGTCGCCGCCGGGCCGCACGGCTTTTGCCGCGTGGCGTATCAAACCCTCGGTAATTTCCATCATCGAGTTGTAGTCGCCGTAGGCTTCGTACAGCTCCATCATGGTGAATTCGGGGTTGTGGGTGGCGTCCACGCCCTCGTTGCGGAAGTTGCGGTTGATCTCGAACACGCGCTCAAAGCCGCCCACCAGCAGGCGCTTGAGATATAGCTCCGGCGCGATTCTTAAATACATGTTCATGTGCAGCGTGTTGTGATGCGTGATGAACGGCCGCGCGCGTCCACCTCCGGGAATGGCGTGCAGCATCGGCGTTTCGACTTCGAGATAGCCGCGCTTGGTGAGATATTCGCGGATGGCCGTCAGTGCGCGCGAACGCGCGACAAAACGGTCGCGCGCGTCCTCGTGGACCATCAGGTCGAGGTAACGCTTGCGGTAGCGCAGCTCGGTGTCGGTGAACGAGTCGGCCTTGCGCTCGACTCCTTGCTCGTCCTTGTACACGCGCGGCAGCGGCGGCACGGAAAGCGACTTGGTCAGGAACTGAATTTCGGCGGCGAAGAGTGAAATCTCGCCCGTGCGGGTGCGCTGGACGTCGCCCTTGACCCAGACGAAATCGCCGAGGTCGAGGTTGCGGTAGATTTCCCAGCCGCGGTCGCCGACGCCCTTCTTGTTCAGGTAAACCTGGATTTTGCCGGTGGCGTCGAACACGTCAATGAACGCGGCCTTGCCCATTTCGCGGTTGGCCAGCACGCGGCCGGCGACGGCCTGCGCCGCGAGCGTCGGGCCGTGGTCCTGCGTGGGTGCGCCGGCGGTCGCGCCGGCCTTGGTCGCGATGCTTTCGAAGGCAAAGCGCACCTTGGCGATGGCTTCGCGCGCGGGCGTGCGCACGGCGTAGGGATTGACGCCAATTGCGGCGAGCGCGTCGCGTTTGGCGGCGCGAATCTGGCGATATTCGTTCTGGTCTTGCTGCGGTTCTGCCACGGCGATGCTCCCGAAATCAGGGGGAGCATCGTAGCGAGACAGGCGTTAGTTGCTAGGCGCTATCGACGCCACAACTGCTTGCCTCTCGCAAAGTTCGCAAGGTTCGCAATTATTCTTCAGGCAGGCCGACGGCAACACGCTTGATCTGGCCGTCAAGGCTTTCGGCGCCAAAATTGATGAGCAATCCCAGCCTCTTTTTTCGCCAATCGGACATAGGTCAGGAGCTGCTTCAGGAAGACGTCTTCGGTGGCCCTGACGGATTTGAGCTCGACGATAACGACGTCGTCAATGATTACATCGGCACGAAAACCTGTGGCGATTCGCAACCCTTCAAACTCAATGGGCACGGGAACTTCCGTCTCCACCTTGTGGCCCATCTGCCGCAACAGGTAACAAAACAGTTGCGCGTAAGCGGATTCGAGGAGACCCGGGCCGATTTCGCTGTGGATACGATACGCTACGGCGACCGCGTCGGCGGCAATCCGGTTCTCAAGGACTTTGAAGTTTCGTTTGTTTATTGCGGACATTGCGAACTTTGCGAGAGGCCTACTGTATTTGTCATTTCCTGTGTTACTTCTTTTCCAGCCAGGCCAGGATGTCGAGCAGGTCTTGTTGCGGCATGCGCTGGTCCGAGAAGCCCGGCATGAAGCGGTTGGTGCGTGTACCGCTTTCTTCGTGGTCGCGGATGCGCTTGGCGATTTTCAACAGCTTGTCGGCGCCGCGCGAACCCTTCTTCATCACGGGTTTGACGCTGCCGAATTTCGCGGGCTGGTCGTCAATGCCGTGGCAGGCGATGCAGTATTTAATCACCATCTCGCCGCCGCGCGTGACGTCGCCGCCGGTGACTTTTTCGGGCACGGTCCAGGTCTGCGAATCGTAGGGAAAGTTGGTTGCGCGGTCAGCGCCGCCGCCGGTTTTCAGGAATGCGTTCAGATCCGCGAGCTCCTGCGCCGAAAGACCCGGCTCTGCCGCGCCCTGCCAACTAACGGCGCAGTGGTTGCCGCCAAGCGCGGCGTTGCTGCTTCCTTTACTCTTGATGTTTGTGCGATGGCTCACGTCCCAAAGGCTCATGCTCGCGCGTGCCATGCCGTCCGCATCATCGAAAAACAGTTTGTCGCCGGCGTCGAAGCTATGGCAATTCACGCAGGCCATTTTCGAGGCGTGCTGCTTTTCGAAAAAGATGACCTTGCCCGACGCCGCCGAAGGTGTCAGCGACGCGACGTCCTTCCACTGAGGATAGGCGTCCTCAAGCGATCCGGTGATCGGCTTGGCGCCGCCGGAGCAGCCCACCGCAAGGCACAGACTGCACAGCGCGGCAAGCAGAAAGCAGGTCTTCATGGGCTCTCCTCTGCGTCGGTTGCGCGCATTCTAGCTATAATGGAATGTCGTCACATCAACCGGAGTTACACATGCCGTTGCCGCGCATCCTGTTTGTCGGCCTTGTCGCGATGCTATTCGCCGTCGGCATCCTTTGGACGATGAACCTGAATTTTCTGGGCTGGATCGGCACCTGGTTTTCCAAGGACCAGGCTTATTCCACCGGCATCGGCATCACCGTGATCGCCGCACTTGCCCTGGGCTGGCTGTACGCCAACATCCCGGCCATGAACATGCCAAGCCCCGTGCGCGGTCTGCTGTTCGGCCTGATACTTGCGGCGATCTTCATCTGGGCGCTGCCGACGGTGCTTGCGAGTTCCGCCGCGGCGGCGGAAGACGCGCGCCATCTTTCGGACGGCTCGCTGCAAAAGGGTGCGCGCATCGAGCCCAGCAAGATTCCCGAGTTCCCCGAGGGCATGCGCAACCCGCCGATGAATGCCTTTACGCAGGGCAAAGCCTGGGAGAACAAGCAGGATTGGGAGGGCCGCCTCGCGCCGTTTTTGATCGCGTTTGGCGTCTACGGCCTGATCCTCGGCGTCTTCCTGAACGACCCCGAAGCCGGCAAAAAGAAACGGTAGTCGGTAGCCCGTAGTCAGTTGCCCAGGTTGGCCCGGCAAACCTATGTTATGGCCGCTGCTTTTGCTGATAACTGACAACTGAAAACCGACCACCGACATGAATCCCATCATCCTGACCCACGGCGGCGTGGGCGACCGCAAGGAAAAACGCGACGACGGCTGCGTCACCGCCTGCGAAACCGGCATGAAAACCCTCAAGGATGGCAAGGCCGATGCGGCGCTGCGCGCCGTGATCGAAGCCGCCGTCGTGCTTGAGGACGACCCGCGTTTCAACGCCGGCACCGGGGCGAACCTGCGCGTCGACGGCTCCCTCGAGCTCGATGCGTCGCTTGGCACGTCCGACGGCCGCATCGCGAGCCTCGCGTGTTTGCGCAGCACGAAAAACCCGATTCGCGTCGCTAATGCGCTGCTGGACTCGCCGCACGTGATGCTTTGCGGCGACGGCGCGACGCGTTTTGCGCGCGCGCGCGGATTTCCCGAAGCCAACATGATTTCGGAGCGCGCCCTGACGCGCTGGAAGGCCGCAGTTGAGCGCGTGAAATCGCAGAAGCTCGCGCCCTGGGAAAAGAAGTGGAAGGGCCGCGACATCACGGGTGCGATGCACGGGACCATAGGGGCGGTGGCCCGCGCGGCCGACGGCACGTTTGCGGTATCGTGCAGCACGGGCGGGACGTCGTTGATGCTGCCCGGGCGCATAGGCGACACGCCGGTGTGGGGCGCGGGCATTTACTGCGGGCCGCTGGGTGCTGTATGTGCGACGGGCACGGGCGAAGAGGTGATTCGCCGTCACGGAAGTTTGCGCGTGTATATGCTGCTGGAAAAGGGCATGAGCGCACAGGAAGCGGCCGAGGCCGAGGTGAAAAACTTCCCCGAGGGCTACGAGGTCGGCTATATCGTCGTGGATAAGAACGGCTACGGCATCGCGGCGACCAACGACGAAATGCCCGCACATGCACTGGAACTGAAATAACCGGTTATCGGCGGTCGGTTGTCGGTATTAAGTAGTCGGTGAACAAAAGCGGCCAACACTTGTTGGCCGTTGCCTTTACTGACCGCTGATAATGGTGCTTGGGGTGGGACTTGAACCCACAAGGCCGTTAAGCCACTCGCACCTGAAACGAGCGCGTCTGCCAATTCCGCCACCCAAGCATGCACAGCGTGCGCGGGACAACCCGCGGGGACGGGAAAGATACTAAGGGTGAATTCAGCCGCAAGGGGCGGGGGCGTTACGCCACCGGCTCTTTGGCTTTCTCTTCGACCTTCTGGACGGTGACGGGTTGCTTGTCTTCAAGTTTGGGCGGCGCCTTGGCGGCTTCATCCACGCCATCCTGCACGTCCTTTACGCCCTTCTTGAACTCGACGATGCTTTTGCCCACGCTGCGGGCGATTGACGGAAGGCGGCTGCCGAACAGCAGCAGCGCCACGGCCACGATCGCGACAATTTCCCACGTCCCGAGATTCACAAATGCCAACATCGGTCACCTCCTGCCCTGCCCTGCGTCATAACTCAACGGCACGGTCTAACGAATAATTCCCGCACCGGCGTTGATCCAAGCGTACAATACCGCGGCCCCAAGGCAAAGCACCCGGAGCAGTCCCATGCAGCCGCAACGACAGCCCACCTCGCGCCTCAAACAGCCCGGCGGCTCGCGCCCGCGCCCGCCGCAGCCGGCGGTCAACGAAGACGGCGAAGTCGAAGTCAGCGCCGCGTTTATGCATGGCCCGCGCAGTGACCAGAAGGCGATCCTGAAGGTTGTTTTCTTCATCGCCATGGGCCTTGCGTTTGTGACGGTGCTGTATTTTCTCGTCAGCAACCTGAACACCGGCCGCGCCGAGCAAAAGCGCAAGGAAAAGGAAGAAGTCGCAAACGTCGGCGATTTCGAATCGGCCATCAACAAGGCCAAAGAACGCATCGACGTCGTGGTCAAGGCCTTTCCCAACGTCGACATCACCGAAAGCAACGACTTGAGCGCGGTTGCGACGGCCTTTGCGACGGCCAAAAACGGCGGCGCAGTGCCCTGGACCACGCCGCCCCGGCCCGGCAATCCCCTGCGCAGTTACAGCTACGTGCTCAAGCACAGGGACAGCTACAAGCACGATCATTTTGGCTACGTGGTTGTACTGTACTACCGCACGGCCCAGGAAGTCGCGCAGGCCGAGGAAACGCTGCGTGCGCAATGCACGACGCCGGCGTCGTTCTGCGGCTATTCAGTCAACTCGTCCCTGTGGTTTGCGTGTTATTCCGGCGCCAACCTCGGCGGCCCGGTTTACGACGCCATCGAGCGCATCAAGAGCGAAGCCCTGCCCGTGGATTTCAAACAGTTCCAGAAGCGCGTGGGCGTGGACGGGCAAGGCTAGAAAGTTCGTGGCATGGATTCCCCCGTCCATGCGTCTTTACCCTTCAGCCGCCGGCCAATCCTGCCGATCAGGTAGATACGTCATATGCCCGACATCGCCCATTGGCTTGAGCGCTTTACCTTCGTCGTCGCCCTGATCGGCTTCCCCAGCCTTGCGGCGGCGGCGTGGTTCACGTTTTTGATGCGACGCATCGAAAGCGAAGCCGACATCAAGGCCGAGCGCGAGCGCGTTGCGGCCGAAATCCGCGACCGCAACCAGCGCGCCGAGGACTACAAGCGGCTTTCCGACCCGCTTTTCCGTTACCGCGAAAAGACCCAGAACGTATCAGCTTCGTAGCACCCCGCCGTGCGCGCCTGCAGGCCGTTCTATGGCCCGCCATGTGCTGGCATAATGGGCGCCCCCGCAAGGAGTTCACTTGGTGCGTCGTTTCGCGTTTACCGCCGCTGTCCTGGCGTGTTTGTTCGCTGCCGCTTCCTGCGAATTGGCTACGGCACAGGCCCCCGCGCCGGACCCCTCGCTCGTGCAGTTGCTTGACCACGTGCGCCGCGCCGAACGCCTGCGCGAGTTCAATCGCCCCTTGCTTGCAAAGTCGCAACTCGACAAAGCCGCCGCCATCGACGCCTCGGCACGCCCGGTGCTTGTGGGCTACTTGCGGCTGTACACGCGCGCGACCAGCGGCGACTTGCCGCTGCAGGATGGCCGCCAGTACGCCGAGGCGTTGCTTAAGACTTTTCCCGACGATTACGAAGCCTGCTTCGAGGTCGCGAGCTTTTTGTTTTTGACCGCCGAGCGCCCGGCAACGCCCGACCCCAGGGATGTTAAGCCCGCGCTTGAGCGCCTTGAGGCCGAGATGAAGGTGTTTCTCGAACTCGCCGACGCGATCATCACGCCGTCCGCGGAATTGCCCGAGTCGGCCAAGGGCCGGCCGCGCCTGTCGCTCGCCTATCTCGCGCGTGCCGCCAAGGCGAGCCCCGGCACCGAGGAAGTCGCGTTCATCGCCGCACAGGAACTCGATTTCCGCGGCCGCAGCTACCAGACCTACGCGGCGAGCGACCCGGCGTTTGACGTCTTTGGCCGGCGCGCGCTGGAACTTTACCAGCGGGCTGAGACACTCTACCGCCGCGCGATGAAGTCGAACGCGCGCGAACTTTCGGTTCGCATCGCGCTCGTGAACCTGCTCTATCGCCAGCGCAAGTTCAACGAGGCCATGCGCGAAGGCGCGGCGGTGCTGCGCGTCGCGCCCGACAATCTGCGCGTGGTCAACACGCTGCTCGATGTCGCCATTGCCAAGGGCGACATCGACCTGATGATTGAAAATCTTGCCGCCCGGCAACGGCTGTTCAACGATGCCGACACCGCCATCGAGCTTTCCGTCGCAACACGGGTGCGCGACAAGAAATGGCCCTTCCAGCGTTGGCGCGATTACCGGCTGGCCGCGTCGCAGCGCGGCGACGCGCGGCTGCAGGCTTGCGGCGAGTTGCTTAAGGTCGAGCCGGATTTCCTCGAGGTCCATTGCCTCGCGGCCGAGGAATTGATGAACCGCGGCGCCGCCGCCAAGGACGTTGCGGGGCAGACCGCGGGCTACGAAGGCGCGCTCAAGGCGCTGGAGCGCACGGGCGACCTGCGCGAGAAACTCGCCGACGCGCGCAGGCTCGAGGCCGAATGCTACTGGCAACTCGGGCGCTACAAGGAAGCCGCGGCGTCTTTTGCCAAGACCGCCGAGATGGACCCAACGGACGAAAACGCGCGCTTCCTTTCGCGTGCGTCAGTCGCGGTCTCCAGCGGCCAGTGCAAAGCCGCCGATGCCATCGACCTGCTGGAAATCCGCCTGCAGACACGCGACAGCGGCGAGCGCCTGAAACTGTTGAAGGAGTTAATCCAGAAAGCGCCGAAGTACGCCGAGGCGATCTTGACGCTTGCCAAGGTGCTGGACCTGCAGGGCGCGTACAAGGCGGCGCTGGATTGCTACGTCGCGGTGCTCGAGATCGAGCCGGAGAACATCGAGGGCTTGCTGGGCCGCAGCCTCGTGAGCATGAAGGTCGGCGATTACGCCGCCGCGGCCAAGGCGTTCGACGCGTTGCTGAAGTTGCGCCCCGATCTTGCGATTGCCGCCGAGGCGCTCGAGCAGGCGAAGTGGGTGCTGGCGGGCGGTCCCAATCGCGCCAAGGCGTTTGATCGCTGGTTGCAGTCGCGCCAGCCCGCCATCCGCCCGGCTGACAAGGAACGGCTGCTTGAGGAAGCGATCGCGCTTGAGCCCGAGTTCTTCGAGGCCCTGCTTGATCTCGGCAACCTGCTTGGCAGGCGCCAGAACCCGGGGCTCGACGATCTCTCCCGCGCCGAAAAATTTCTCAACGACGCGTTCAAGTTTGCGCGCGACGACGACATGCGCGCCGAGGCGCGTTCGGGGCTGGGTTATGTTTCCGTGCGCCAGAAAGCCTACGAGCGCGCCGCCGAGCACTATGAGGCCTCCTTCCAGCTTCAACGTGGCGACGGCACCGCGCTGATTTTTGCGGCGCTCGCCCGCCGCGCCAACGGCGACGAGGCGGGCGCGACCGTCAATATGCGCAAACTCGTGAACGACCTGCCGACGAGTCCGCTGGTGCGGCCGAAGCTTGAGGACGTCACGCGCCTGGGCCTCAAGCCGGTCAGTGACGCAGGCCCGCGCAAAGTAAGCCCCGAATATGCCATCGGCGACAAGGCGGCATTCAAATTTGCGCTTGAGATGGACGGGCAAGGCGGCGGCGATGACGCGCCGCCGGTGCGCGTTGCCTACGGCGTGAATCTCGAATTCGTCGCGACGCCGACGCACGGCGGCGTCTGGAAAATCGCCATGACGTTTGCCGACCCGCCCGCGTCGCCGGGCTACGCTGCGCTGGCGGACCTCAAGCTCGAACTCGAGATCAGCCCGTGGTTTGGCATCATCAAGGATCCGCTGCCGCCGGGCAGCGAACTTGCGGAAGTCGTCGGACCCGCCATGCAGGCCGTGGCTGAGGCGTTCTGCATCGGCGTTGGCGACGGCGCGATTGCGCCGCCCTATGTGTGGCGCAACGACCGAACGGCGGGCCCGCCGCACTTTGGCGAGGGCGCCATTGAGGGCAACTACATCGCGCAGATGTTCGGCGATTCGATGGAGGTCGTGCGCGTGGCGGCCGCGGGTCGCGCCGCGGGCGCCGACCCGGACACCAGCGATCACTCGCGCCGGTTGGAGACGCGCGTGGAGTTTGCCGGCCGCAGACAGGAAGTGCGAAAGGTCAGCCTCGTGATCGACAAACGCGAACTCGCGAAGTCGAAGGACGACGTGCTGGCTTCACGCCTCAGCGTTACATTGGAAGCGAAGTAACCCGGGGCTTGGATTTCCTAATCCAAGCCGATCCACGATTGACGCGCGGCCCGTGATGGTTCAAAACCTTCGCGTGCCCTACGCCGACCAGAAATCTTTTATCGCCGCGTTGCGATCCGCCGGCGAACTCGTCGAAATCCGCGAGCCTGTCTCAACCGACCTCGAGATCGCCTGCGCCGCGCATGTGGTCAGCAGGCTTCCCGGAGGAGGCCCCGCGCTGCTGTTCAGCAACGTGACGGGGCACAAGGTTCCCGTCCTCATCAATGCACTCGGCAGCGAAAAGCGCCTGTCGATGGTTTGCGGCGTGCGTGACTTCGAAGGTTTGCGCACGCGCTTGCAGGGTTTGCTTGAACAGTTGCAGACCCCGCGCAAATCGCTGATCGACAAACTTAAAACGCTGCCGATGCTGAAGGAACTGTCTGGGTTCTTCCCCACGTACGTCAAGCGCGGCGCCTGCCACGAAGTCGTGCAAACGGGCGATGCCGTTGACCTGTCAACAGTTCCCGTGCTGAAAACGTGGCCCGAGGACGGTGGCCCGTTCATCACTTTCCCGCTCGTGTTCACGCATTCGCCCAAAGACGGCAAGCGCAACTGCGGCATGTACCGGCTGCAGATTTACGACAAGCGCACGACCGGCTTCCACGTCCACACGCACCACACCGCCGCTGAACACATGCGCGAGGCCAAACGCGCGGGCAAGAATCGACTCGAGGCGGCGGTCGCCATTGGCGGTGCGCCCGTGATCACGTTTGCCGCCGTCCTGCCGCTGCCGCCGGGGCTCGACGAGATGATTCTCGCGGGATTTCTGCAGGGCTCGCCCGTGCAGATGGTCCAGTGCAAAACGGTGAATCTGCAAGTGCCCGCGAGCGCGGACTTCGTGATCGAGGGCTACGTCGAGATCGACGAGAAGCGCCGCGAGGGCCCCTTTGGCGACCACACGGGTTTCTACAGCCTCGCCGACGACTACCCAACGTTTCACGTCACGGCGATTACGCGTCGCCGCGACCCTGTGTATTTCACGACCGTGGTGGGCCCGCCGCCGCAGGAGGATTGCTGGATGGGCCGTGCGATCGAGCGGCTGTTCCTGCCGCTGATGCAGCAGCCGATTCCGGAGGTGCTGGATTATCGGTTGCCCTACGCGGGTGTGTTCCACAATTTGATGCTGGTCAAGATCCGCAAGAGTTACCCGGGCCAGGCGCGCAAAGTCGCGCATGCGGTGTGGGGGCTGGGGCAGGCGATGTTTACGAAGGTGATTTGCGTGATGGACGAAACCGGGCCGGACGTGCGCGACGAAGCCGCGGTCGCGAAATTCCTGATCGAGAACGTCGATGTTGCGCGTGATCTCGAGTTCGTGCTGGGGCCGACCGAGACGCTCGACCACGCCACGCGCGCGCTGCACTTCGGCAGCAAGCTCGCCATTGACGCCACCCGCAAATTCCCGGGCGAGGAAACGGCTTCCATTGGGACACCTGTCAGCGATGGGTCCTATGCCGTCCGCGCCGACGGCGGCTGCGTTTTCGCAGGGACACGCGGCAGCGTGTCCGCGGACCGGGTCGATCTCGCGGGGCTGGATGTCGCGTCAAGCTGGGTCGCTGCCGGCGTCCTCGTGCTCGATATCCGCAAACAGCGCGGCTACCAGGCACGCGAAATCGCCAAAACGTTGTTTGAGCGCAGCGGTGACGTCCCTCTTCCTTTAATCATCGTGCTCGAACAGGGCTTGGTCGCCAAAGACAACCTGCAAGAGCTGGTCTGGGCGACGCTGGCGAATATCGACCCCGAACGCGACCTGATTTTTGACGAAAAGCCCGTGACCGACGCTTCCGGCCGCACGCGCATCGTGCGCCACCCGCGCCGCGTAGTGATCGACGCGACGACGAAAGATGCGCGCGACGGGTTTGCGCGCGATTGGCCGGACAAACAGGTTTATCCGAATGCCGTAATCGAACGGGTGAACGGGCTGCTGGCCAAGGCCGGGGTCAAGGCGTGAAGCCGCTGCGGCGCGCAGTGCTTTTCAATCCGTAATCCGCAATCTCCAATCCGCAATGGGTTGGCCCCCTTGACACAAACGCTGCTGTGCTTACCTTTTGCGTCCCGCGTTGAAGGCCTTTTTGGCGGCAACGCGCTTATGCCTCGATAGCTCAGTTGGTAGAGCAGCTGACTCTTAATCAGCGGGTCGTAGGTTCGAATCCTACTCGAGGTACCAGCTTCCAAGCCGCTCCAGACCTAAGGTCTGGAGCGGTTCTCTTTTTAGGCCTAATTTCCTAAGGGGTCAAAATCACCTAGGTCGTCACCTAGGTCGGCAGGAAATCACGGGGTCGATCGCAAGGACTACACCGGCACCGCCATGATGTATCTGGCGAGCGCTGCACGCGAGATTCGGATTGGACCGCGAGGGCTGCCGACCCGTCTTGCCGCCAATGCACCAGAATGTGCCGCCCTCCAAAGGTTGCTGTAGGAAAGACGTGAAAATCGGGCCGCCTGACGAATGGTCATGATCTGCGGCGCGCCATTCTCGATCAAGTAAAGCTGGGCCTCATTGAAGTCGTCTGATTCGGTCTTCACGTTCGTCCCCCATTTAGTGTCCATCGAGCAAGGTCGCTTCGGATGATGCGCCAGTTCCCGCCCTGCTTGTGGGCTTTGAGCTGGTGGCACTGCACGAGCTTCCAAATAGTTTGATAGTGAACCCGGACGACCGCTTCGGCTTCATGCATGGTCAGTAGCAACGGCAGTCCTTCAGCGCGCATTGCCGTGTCGAGCCGAACGACCGGGTTGTCTCGGACGTCCCCGAACGTGTCGCGCTCGAAACGTCGTTGGTTCGGCGCCGGTCTGTTTGATCGCTGTGTCATGGGCTTTCCTCGTTTGGCGTCACCAGCAGACGCACGCACGGTCAAAATAGTTGCGGATAGCGGTTTTGGTCGAGGTGGAAATTGTGAGGGACTACTCGTTCGCTGTGATTGCGAAAAGAATCCTCTGCGGCCAGCCCGACCCAAATAAAAGCAAAGGCAGGCCATCTCCTTTGCTCTGAGACCAATGTGCGTGTATCCACCCAGTCGATCCACGAGAGATCTTCCGGTTACCGATTGCGGGGGCGGAATAGATACCGAAGTAGCGGGACAACGATAGCTCCGGCGGTGAACATCAATGCGTACGGCCCAACGGACTGCACCAGCCAACCGATAACCGTCGTCGAGGTGATCTGCGCTGCCGAGGTCTTGGTCGAAGTATCTGTGGATCCCGCGTCGGTCGACGGTGGGACGGGGCCGTGGATAATCTCAGCCAGCCCATCCATGACTTGCCCTGGTTGGGTAACGGCCAGATAGCCCCCGACGCCGAGCGCTGCAACGCCTTTGTTACGCCACAGGACCGATCCAGCATTATCCACGACCGTCGTGCCGGGCTCGGTGCGGGTCCAGGTTACGCTGGCGGGGAGGGTCGCGTCCCGCGCCGCGCGGCCTGATGTCGTCCTGCGGGTTACTTTGGATTCCGCTAGTTCCAATTCCTCGCGGGCAGCAATTCGAACTGCCGGTGCCGCTGACAGCGGGCTGGCGGATGCCGCCAGCAAAACTAGCAGCAGTAATGTTGAACTCGGCGGAAACGCCGAGGGGATGACGAGTGCGTTATTCATCGCGCACCTCCGGCCGCTTTGGCGAATTGATCGAGGACATCGTCGACCGCCTGCATCCACGCGGGCGTTGTTTCGGCGATGACGGAATCAACTGTGGCCGTGATGAGTTCCTTAGTCTGGGCCGTTGCGCCCTCGCGCAGGCCCAGGGCGGACTCGCCGAGGTTGTCCAGCACGAGCGTGAACGTGATTTCCGCGCCCGCCTTCACGATGCTTGACCACTTCGTGAACCACTTGCCGGCGTCGAAAAATAGCGACAGAAGCTTGATGCTCACCCCAGCCAAGGCAGGTGCGAGGCTGAAGCTTCCGGCAAGAACAGCGGCCCGTTGAAGCTGTCGCTCGATTGCTGGCTGAGCAACGATGCTATTGAACTTGATAGATGGCGTTTTCAGCGATCCGAGAGCCTCCTTTGGCAGTTCTGAGCCGCCGGCTTTCAATTCTTCAGCCAGACCATCTAGCGTCGTCGACCAACGGACACGTACACGCTCAGCGCAAGCGTTGAGTTCGGCCTGAATGTCGTCCCCAGATAGGACGTCTGCCTGAAAACGCCGCAACATCTCACCTTGAAAGGCGTCGCGGCCGATGACAACTCCCAGCCGCGAAGCCAAGGACTGGACGAGCAACACTGGGTCGGAGGCGGCGTCAATAAAAACCGACACCTTCTCATCGCGTTCAGCCAGAGTCTTGCGGGACACGGCAAGTTCTTCGGTGACTGCCCCGCGCATCTTTGCCGCCGCGAGCTCAAAGGGCTTGCTGGACCAGTTGCGGCGGGGTGCTGCCGCAGGCGTGGAACGTGTCTCCTGGGTCTCCGGCGGCTTGGGGTCGCAGGCGGCCAGAAAAACTACTGACAGCAAAATCAGGGCTAGAAGTTTCTTCATGTAGGTCCTCCTGAAAAGGAAGGGGGCGCACCCGAAGATGCGCCCAAAAAAGTGAAGTGAAATAATTTATGTTCGGCGATGTTCCCGTCGGTCCGCGATGACGAGCCAAGCCAGCAGTGAGCCCAGCACCACGTCACCAACTACGCCGACAGTGAAAAGTGCCCACAAGAACCAGGTTTGCATGATCTACCCTCCAGTAAGCCAGTAACTTCAATCATGGCTACGGAAGATGGCGATTCAGGTTCGGTTGCAGCGGTCGGCGTACTCGCAACCAAGGCAGTTGTGACCGCGAATGCGGGGAAAGACGCCCCTGACACAGGCTTCCTCGACCTCGGTAATGGTCTGGACCAGTTCCGCTCGGTCCCGTGCGTCACGGACTGCGGGCACGATCCTGAGCGCCGGCGTTTTCGTCTTGGTCAGCACCCAGTACTCGAAGTCAACGGCGCCCGGCGCCCGCAGGAACGTCTCCGCCGCATAAATGTAAACCGTGGGCTGAAGGTCGTGCAGGATGCGGTCCTCCGTGAAACTTGATGCAGCAGTTTTCAGGTCAACCACGCGGAAATGGCCGTTGCCGTCGTGCAGGATCAGGTCAATCACGCCCTGAACGATGACGCCGGCTGCAAGCGCGGCCTCGAAGTCAACCTCCGTGCCGATGACGTGAATGCTGCGGTCGACCTGCTGGTGAAACACCGCCAACATGGTCTCCGCTTTTGCCAACAGGTCCTTGAGCGAACCCTCGCCCCAGTCCACCGCCCGACCTTGTTCTTCAGCCAGGGCCGCACTGTCGGTCAGGGCGCGGCTGCACACTCCAAGCATCTCGTCGAGGCTGATAGGGTTGCCGCCGGGCAGTGACCGGAAAAACGCTTCACAGCTTTCGTGAATCGCCTGCCCCAGCAACATGGCCGCCGATGATCGCTCTTCGTCCACCGCGTCCACGTAACGGAACTTGAACTTTTTCGGGCAACGCAGCCAGGTGCTCAAGCGGCTGTAGCTGGTGCGCGTGCCCGGCAAAACTTGTGTAGTCATTTTTTACTCCTTTCAAAACAACACCCCGGCCCGTCGTGCTGACCGGGCCGGGGTCTTCCGGAAATCATCTACTTCCCTTGAAGCTGGTCGATCACGCCCGCTGCGTCGGCCTTGGTCATCTGGTTCATCCGCAGGCCGTGCTCGGCTTGCAACCAGTTGCGGGTCTGCTCGGCGGAAAGATTCTTGTGGCGTCGCGCCAAGGCCAACATAAAGCCGATTTGTTTTTTTGAGGCCGGTTCACCGCCACCGCTATTGGCGATGCGGTTGACGGGCTCAACGGCCTGCGGCGGATGTCCATTGCCGTTGGCGGGAACATGGGCGACAGCGGCCTGCTGATGCCCATTGCCGTTATGGCCGTTGTTGCCGCCGGTCGCCGACTGAGGTCCGGCGACAGGTGCAACCTTGGCGGCGAGTTGCGCATCGACGGCGGACTTGAGGTCATTCCAGAGTGCGCCCAGCGTGGCCTTCAACGCCTCACCCTGCACCGCGTCGGCGACCTCGATCTCCGCCGAAGCGTGGAACTGTTCGCTGCTGTATTCGCGGGCCGTCGGCACCTTCAGCCCGTAGCTGGCTTGAAGTCGAATCACAGGATTACCTCCACAAGTTCTTGGGGGTGGCCTAAGCCACCCCCTTGGACTGAAAACGAAAACGCACCGGCACGATGCCGATGCTGATGTGCTGGAACACTGGAACTTCGGAACAGCGGCGTTTCCGTGTCGCTAAACTCCCGCTGCGACCGCTTCTGCGGGAACTTCCAACGGGACGGCGGGAACAGCAGCCGCAACTGGCGTTGCAGGTACGGCGGCTGCGACCGGCGCTGAAGAAGCCTCCAATGCGGGCACCGTGACCACTTCCGGCGTCACAGGCGCCACAGGAGCCGTGACGGGCGCAGGTGAAACGTCGAGCGCAGGGCCTTCCACCGTGGCAGGAACCGCAGGCGTCGTCTCCAGCTTTGCCGCGATGTTGCCCAGCGCACCGGCTTCATTCTGCGCCGCTTCCGCCTTGGCGAGCACTTCGGCTGCGTCGCTCATTTCGCTTTCGTCCACGACCGGGCCATCGTCCTGGTACGCGTCGCCGTAGGCGTAATCGTCGGACTCCTCGTCGCTGTCCTCATCGGGCAGATCCGCCAGGTCTTCCGTCGAGCCCACGGATGTGTCAGCTTCGCCCGGTGCCAGAACAGGCTTTTCTGCCGCCGGTGTCGCGGAGCCAAGTTCTACGACCGCCGCAGCGCCCGCAAGCGCCTTCACCGCCTCCGGCAGCGGTTCCTTCAGCAGCGCCAGCTTATCCGGGCAGTGGTCATCGGCCGTCTCGACGTTCATGGGCATGACGTACATGCACACGCCGTCGCGACACGACAGGCCGATGCCGTGCTGGTCGTCGATGATTCTCAGCGTGACCTCGGCCTCCTTGGTCGCGCCGCGCAGGGCCTTGAACGCCTTCAGCGCCAGGTTGATGTTGAGCGAGATGGTTTGTGCCTTGGAGAAGTCGGGCAAGACGCTGCCGACATCCGGGAACTGGCCCTCGGCTTCGCTGACCACCATGGTTTGAGGCGAACTCAGGTCCGTTGCGGCGAGCAACATTTTGCCGTCCTTGACCTCGGCTTGGACGGTCTCGGTCCACGGCGATGACCAGCCGCGTTTGCCCTTGCCCAGCATGCCGGCGGCACGGGCGGCGTCTTCCGTGCGCAGCAGGAACATCTTGGGCGCGGGTGATGCGGCGTTGACGCCTTCGATGGTCGGGGCGTCCTGTACCCTGACATTGGGCAGCGGTACCAGTAACACGACCTGTCCGTCAGTGGACAGGGTGCCGCGCGGGGTGACGGCGACTGAGTTCAACGCGTAACGCCCGCGCTGACTCGCCGCACAATGAACTTTCAAATTGGACTGGTTCAAAAGCATGTAAGACCTCCTTTTCAAAGGACCGGCCGCATCCACATACGCCAAAGGGCTGCCGACACGGCGAAATCGCCGGGCGGTTGTGGACGCTGTCGCCGGTCGGGATAAACTTGCTGCGGAAGTTTGCGGCCTTACGTGAGGCTGCGAGAAAATTGCTGCACGTAAAGTTGGAGATTGGTTTTCGGGCCGTGGTGGCCCGGTACAGACAATTGCGCGTCGTAATCTGCGTCGTCACCGAATCCGCTAGATTCCCAAGCACAACGCAGACATCGAGCGCCCCAGTTGGGGCGATTCGTGTGTCTGCTTGTGCAAGGGCTTCTAGCGGAGCCTGGTGACGAGCGGCAGCGGGTCGCTCCTCTTTTTTCGGCCTCAGAGGACGGTCCTAACGGCGCGCCATGACCTGGCGGGCCGTCAGGAGTGTCCATGCCCAGATGTGAATTCGTTATCGCGCAGATACTGCTGGTGATGCTGTGTTCATGCGCGCCCAGCGGCCCTAATTCTACGGCACCCGGCAACAGCTCAGTACCAGTTCCCCCGCCCGCCGTTCCATCAGCCGATAACCGGGCCATCGAAAAACTCGCCCGCTGGGTGTCTGACTACGCGACCGCCACGGAAGCAAACGGTTCAAAACTATGGGACGACTGGGGCAAGGTGAGCGACCCCTTGGTCCTTGACGGCGAAGTGAAAAATCTGCGCCGAATTGGCGGGTTGACCTTCGCCGAAGAGGATGAAAATGGGCAGTACGGGATTGTCTTGGATCTCGACTTGGCGTTACAGGCGTTTCTCATCCTGAAAACAAAGCGGACGCTGGAATCGTCGCTGAAGTCCGACGTTAAGCCTGAAGTCAAAGCAGCGATGCAGGATTATCTGATTACCGTTGCCGTCAAGTTGCCCAAGCCTATCAAGGTGGGCCTTCTCGACGCGTCTGATAGCGAAGTAGCTGTTGTGTTGCCCACTATGAAATCCCAGGCGAGCAAACTTGCCATCGGCCAGAAGATACAAGTCGAGATTACACCGGCACGTTGCGAACTTTTGCTTGCGTTCCATTCACCCGGCGATGGAAGCAGCTCGCTCTTCACGTCCACGGTCTGGGCAAAGCAAACCAGAATCGCTTCATCCAGAGTTCTGTTTGGCTCGATCTTCGTGATCAAGTATTCGCGCGAGTTGGCGTGGACGGACGGAACGGGCTGGAAGGACATCAGCAAGTCCAGCGGTTGCCACCTGGTCAAGTGATCTTGCCAACTCCGTCATGCGCGCTGTCATTGTCGCGCCCATGGTCACGTCGCGCTTCATTGTCGCCAGCTACACGTTGAGGAGACGCCATGTCAGATAAGGTACAGGCATGTCCAGAGTGTGGAAAATCGGATGTCGCGCAGCGTAACGACGGATCCTGGCACTGCGTCATGTGCGGCGGGGTGTGGGGCGAGCCGGCCGTCGCACCATCCCACACCGATTCCGCCAAGCGTCACAGTGGTGAGATGACTGAGCAAGACCGAGCTACAGCGGCGAACCAGCTTGCCGACGTACAGCCGATGATTGTCGGCATCAGGTATGTGGTTCTCGCTATTTCACTTTCGTTATGGGCCGTATTCGGGTTCTACATCTGGATTCCGCTTCTGATCCGTTCCATCCTTATGCTGTCGGTAAGCATTGCGTCCGCCGCTTTGACGCGCAAAAGTACCCACACGGCCGAGCTACGCCTTCACCATGCCGTCAGCTTCTACAACGAAGGATTCAAGCGGGTTTTTACGGCCATCTTGGCACCGCTGACAGCGACCGGACACGGGCAAGACGTCCGGTTCTTTGGCGAGAATGCGCAAGGCGGGATTGTTAGCCCGAGTCTCACTGCGTTGCTGAAAGAGTTAGGGCTCGGCACGGTGATCTGGGTTTGCCTGCTGTCCGTGGTTTGGGTCCCGTTGCTCGTGGCCATGACGCGGCATTAGCGCTGTCCTTATTGGCGGTCCAGCGAATCTGGGCCGTTTGTCAGCGTCCCTTCCACGAAGTAGGGGACGGCAAGTCGCGTCATTCGCCTGGCGCCGCCCGATAACACAACCGCCATGTTCTTATGCCATCAAAACCCCATGAATCGGCGCGTGGACAGATTGTGCTGGCGGCCCGGGGATAAATGACTACACAGGCTCCGGAAACCACATCGGAGCCGGTCATGGGGCGCGACGCGAAATCGATCCAAAAGGCGAAGGACAAGGCCGCCTATGTCGCCGAGGTGCTTCACTTTTCAACCGCCGTTTACAAATTTTGCGAGCGTACGCTGAAGAAGCTCTATAGCCCAAGCTTGCCGGGATTCATGATGCCCTGAGGGTCGAGTAACGTCTTCACATCGCGCATGAGCTTCAACATGCCCGGATCAATCCCTGGCTTCAGGATTTCAAACGCCCATGAGGGCGTCTTGTACATCACAAAGCCAAGCTGGGTGCACATGGCAAGCAGCTCGCTGTTCACGGCCTTCACTCGCGAGGTCTCGGTCGGGCTCTCCTTGTCGAAGATCTCCACGAAGCGAAGTACGCCGTAATGCCCACCGCGCATGGGCCGCGCTACGATTACCGGCGCAAGGCCGTGGCGCACCATGATCCTCGTGCCCGCATCGATGCCGGTCTCGAACTTTGACAGCGGCCCGTAGGTGCCGACCCAACTCAGGCCCCCGCCGCCGTGGTTCGTGAGGAACTCCAGGTCCGTGGGGAACTCTGCAAAGGGGCTCATCGCCGGGTTGATCTTGAGCAACATGCGGATGTCCAGCGGTTCCTCGATTCGTTCATTCTCGCGGCGCACGCTGTCCAGCACGTCATTGAGCATGCGCTGCTTGAGGGCCATTTCTTCTTCAATGTCGGCTGTCAGGTCGACGTAGAGGGTAAAGGTGGGTTCGCCCCGCGCAGGCTCGGGGTGCGGGCGCTTCACGCCAAGCATCATTTTGGCCGACGGCCAGGAAAGACCGCCGATGTCGTCACAAAATTCGCGGCGCACAAGCCTGCGTACGGCTTCAAACGTTCCGCGCGGCGTGTAAGTGAGCACGAACAGTCGCCTGTTGAATTTGTGCTGCGGCCAGAGCTGGAAGGCCATTTTCGTGCACAGCCCTGTTGTGCCTGCCCAGCCCACAAACAGGCCAGTCAGTGCGGGGAATGGCACCTGTCCATAGGGCGAAACGTTCTGCAGCGCCCAACTGCCCGTTCGCGCCAGCGTTCCGTCAGCCAGCACGACCTCCAGCCCCGAGATCCATTGTGATTGGTCGCCGTATTTCAGCGACCGGTTGGTCAAACCGCCAAGAAGCGCGTTGGCCAAGATTGACGTGTGCGGTGGCGCGAGCGAATAACCCAGTGTCAGCGTGCCGCCGCGATCCCTGAGACATTCTTTCATCTGTTTCTGCGTGACGCCGGGTTCGATCACGGCGTACATGTCAACGTCGTTGACCTCCTGAACCTTGTTCATCTTCGTGAAATCCAGGATCAAACCGCCCGCCACCGAAATCGCCAGGCCGCCCACATTGGTGCCCGCAACGCGCGGCGTTATCGCAACCTTGCGCCTCGCCGCCTCGCGAACGATCTGCTGCACCTGGTCGGTGGTCGTCACGAACGCAACCAGAGATGGATCTGACGGCGCGGCTTCGCAATAGTCCTCGCGGTAGGGCGCAAGCGCGCCCTCCTCATCGAGAACGCTCTCGCGGCCGAGCAGATTGACGAGAAAATCCTTCATGGCGCCTCACCCTTTTCGAGACGGGCGAATCAGCGGCAGCAGCCGCAGCAGCATCAGCAGGTTGCCGCGGACCTTCACTTTGCCACGCAACACCGGCCCGATCAGTCCCCCGCCCGCAACCATCTCCAGCAGCGGCTTCATTTCTCCGCGCACGTTAGCGCGCGGTCTGGTGTTTCCGCTGGCACGCAGCACGATCTCGTCGGCGGAAAAGCTCATCGTCACGGACATGGTGCCGGCGCAAATTCGCACGTCACCGCGCAATTTGCGCGCAGCCGCGCGTCCCCGTTCGCCCGCCAGCGAAGACTCCAGCAGGCCGCGCATGAGCAGCCCCATGAGGTTCATGTGTTCGGGATCGTCAACGCGGACTTTCACTGCCGCCCTTGCTTTCGCGCCGCGCCAGCCAGCGCTCGATGTGTTCTGGGATAGCCGAAGGGCCCTCGATCAGCGCAGGCGCCGCCCACGTGTTGATGAACAGGGCCCGCGCATGGCGATGCTCAGGCTCGGCCATAAACGCGAGCATGCCTGCCATGGCCTTGCCTGTATAGGTGGTGTCCAGTGCGAGGCCCTCGGTGTCGTACGCCAGCCTCAGTGCCTCGCGCCCCGCTTCTGT
This sequence comes from Planctomycetota bacterium, assembly GCA_020848275.1. Classification (GTDB taxonomy): domain Bacteria; phylum Planctomycetota; class UBA8742; order UBA2392; family UBA2392; genus JADLAK01. Next base: position 85,969 of record JADLAK010000085.1, on the reverse strand, counting down.
AGCGTGCCCATAGCCCCTGCCGCAGAAGCTGTGCAGCATGGTCAGGTCGTGACCGCGCACACGGCCAATCTCAAGCTGCGCGCCACGCGAACGCAGGAGACCGAGGACACGATTGGCCAGCCACGCGGTCGTCGTTGCCGTACACGTGAGTCGGGAGGCCACGCGCACGCCGACCGCCCGGGTTTTCAGACCGGCAATGCGAAGCCCCACCGCCAGTCCCGCCAGCGCGCCGCAGGTTCCAGCGGGGATAAACGCGTAGTCAGGCTCGGGTAGCCGTCCCGCGGAAACGTCTTGGGCGATCTCCAGCCCGGCTTCCACATACCCAAGTATGCCGACGATGGATGACCCCCCTGGCGCCAGCAGCGCCGGGCCTTCGCCCGTTGACATACGCCGGCGCAGCCAGTGGCGCATGGCAATGAAGGCCGCACCCGGCGTCCAGCGCGTGAATATTACACGTGCGAAGTGGCATGATGTTTCAAGGTTGCCACGGACATAGAACTGCAATGGCTGCGGAACTAGCACACCCAGTGTCTCGATGCCCAACCCCGCGGCGTGGACGGCAGTTGCGGCCACATGGTTGGATCCCAGCGGTCCAAATGTAATAAGGCAGCGTCGTTCCTGCTGGAGTAATGCGGCAAGCGCGAACTCCAGCTTGCGCACCTTCCCGCCGCCGGGACTGCCATAGCGGTCGTCGCGCTTAACCCAGAGGTGGCGCCCCATAAAGCGCCCCAAAACTTTCAATTCTTCCGTGGGCGTGCCAGGGCATCCCAGCCGCGAAAAGGGCACACGCCGCTCCAGCACCGGAAAGCGCTGAAATAGGAAAGGGACGGGTGGGATGGCCGACATTCGTGCTGATGTTATCAGATAATCAGGTCCTTTTATCTACAGTGCAACGCCTAAGCGAGATGTGTAAACGGCGGTCGAAAAGCGCGGCACCTCAGATCAGACACTTGGACGGCGTCTGACGCGCGCGGCGGTATTAGAGGCGGTCACGTGTCGGCCGCCTGTCGGTCCGCTTCGATTTCCAGTGGTTCGCGTTGCAACATGCTGAGGTTGGAACACCACGCGGATGCAATTGCTCCACCGAATAATTCGAAATCAGCAGCAAATACATCAGACAGGTTTCGCCCTGTAGCAACCAAGGCTTATCGCCAATTAAGGACATTGGTATCCTATTGGGCGCAATAATACATGGGTCTTTATGGCAGGCGCGTTCCCTTGGCTCTTTACCATTCGCGGCCGCCTTGTCGTGCTAGTTTGCATTGCGACATTCCCGGCGCTGCTATTCACTCTATATGCCGCTTCCAATGAACGCGCCGCCGCGCTCAAGCGGATGGAAGACGATGCGTTTCACGTTGTGCGCATGGCTTCGCGCGAGCACACCCATCAGTTTGCGGGTGCGCAACAGCTACTGACCCGCCTCGGGGGAATGCTTGCCGCTGACGGTGATGTATTGCTGTTTGCGCGAGAGCCCCAGTTTCTGCCCGCGTTGCTGGCAGGCTACCCGCAATTCGCCAATATTGGCGCGCTTTCGCCCAAAGGCGACGTGCTCTACAGTGCGCTTCCGGCCAACAACCTCGCTTCATGGAATGAGAACCCCGCGTTTGTGCGCGCACTTTCGACTCGCGACGTCGCCACAGGCGATTATGTAGTCGGCCAGATTGTGGGCCGGCCTGTTTTGCAACTCGCTTATGCAGTGCGTCGCGGCGACGACGTGAGGATGGTGCTGTGGGTGGCGCTGGATTTGCGCTGGATGGGCCAATTAGCAGCACAGGGTGGCCTGCTGCCGGAATGGTCACTCCTTATTGCAGATCGTGGCGGACGGGTGCTGGCGCAGTCCGGCACCGCAAGCGGGCCGGACGTCAGCGCCGGGGCGGAGATTCCAGGCTTGGGCGCGTTGGCTGAAGGTGCGGAGGCCAAAGTGCTTGGCGTCGGTCCAAACAATGCGCGACGGCTTTTCGTCGCGGCACCCATGGAGGGCATTTCCGGCGTGTCGGTGGTTGCCGGGTTGCCCTATGACCGTGTGTACGACGAAGCCAACGCGGTGTTCCTGCGCACGTTGGTGTCACTGGCACTGCTGACCCTTTTCACCGTGGTTTCTTCGCTGCTGGCGGCCGAGGTCTCGGTGCTGCGCTCGTTGCGCGGTCTGGCGCAGGTAGCTCGGCGCTTTGGAAAAGGAGATCTTGGAGCACGTGCGATCGTGTCGCGTGCCCAGGGCGAAATCCGGGAACTTGCCCTTGCGTTCAACGACATGGCCGACGCGCTGGCGGGCCGTCAGCGCGAGATGATTCAGGCCAGGGAGCAACTGCGGGCCCTGTCACGAAAAATACAACTTACCCGCGAAGAAGAGGCTGGTCGCATCGCACGCGAACTGCACGATGAACTTGGGCAGGTGCTTACCAGCCTCAAACTCGACCTGGCGGCAATGCGTCGCGGCTGTGCACAAGACGGCAATGCCGCGTGCGTATTGGCGCTGGATCAGGGCGTCAGCACGATGGGACGGCAGCTCGACAACGCGATTGATACCGTGCGGCGCGTGGCATCGGAATTGCGGCCCAGCGTACTGGATCGCCTGGGCCTAGTCGCCGCCCTGGAGTGGCAGGCGCGCGAGATTGAATCGCGCGGCGATCTTGCCGTGGAACTCAATGTCAGCGGCGTCGAGGAGCAACTGGATTGGCTGACCGCCGTTACGATTTTTCGCATCGCCCAGGAAGCGCTGACGAACGTGGTACGCCACGCGCAGGCAACGACCATCTGGGTGGACCTGCGCGGCGATCCGCAGACCCTGGAATTGTGTGTCCGTGATGACGGCAAGGGTATGGAAAGATCCGTGCCGAGTGAATCGTTGGGGCTGCTGGGCATGCGTGAGCGCGCCGCGCTGGTCGGTGGCACGTTCGATATCGACAGCGTTGCCGGCCACGGCACAACACTGCGCGTGCGAATTCCACGCCGCGCGCCCACGGAGAACAACCATGCGCCTGCTATTGGCTGATGATCACGGCATCGTGCGTTCGGGCCTGCGCCGGATACTGGAGCAGGAATTCAGCGGCGTAGTGGTATTTGAGGCGGCGAACTGCCCGGACGTCCTGAACGCCCTACGTTCCAACCGCTTTGACGCCATCGTTCTCGACATTTCGATGGCTGGGCAGAACAGCCTGAACATTTTGCCGGAAATCAGGCAGACGGCGCCGAACACGCCGGTTGTGGTGCTGAGCGTTCACGGCGAGCGCCAGTTCGTGGTGCGCGCATTGCGGGCCGGCGCGCTTGCGTACCTGACCAAAGAGCGCGCACCCGAGGAGTTGTTTCGTGCCATCCGCAGCGTCCTGGCGGGCAAGCGTTATCTTGCACAACCACTTGCCGAGCAACTTGCCGACTACGTTGCGGCGGAGAATCCTGACGCTCCTCACGAGGCGCTTTCGCCACGAGAGTACGAGATCTTGCTTCTCCTGGCGCTTGCCAAGACTCCTTCTGCCATCGCGGAGCAGCTGAAACTCAGCGTCAAGACAATCAGCACCTATCGCACGCGCATCCTTGAAAAAATGGGACTGCGCTCCAACGCCGAGCTGATGCAGTACGCTATCGGGCATAAACTCGTCGACCTGCCCGTGTGAACTGTCGCGGTGTAGGACAAAACCCGACGGATTCGTGCGTGAAGTCCTACGCGACCGTCAGACCTCCGCCGATACAGGCCGCACGCTCGTGACCGATACTGGGGTCATGAGCAACAGTGGCCTCTCATCCACCACTAACATCGTTCGCCCGAAGAGCGTGCTGGCCTATCTTCGCCGCGGCGTAGAGGAAATGCACCCCGCCTACTTCGCCATGGTCATGGCTACGGGCATCGTGTCCATCGCCTGTCACTTCGCCGATATGGTTGCGGCGTCCCACGTACTGTTCTGGATCGGCGTACCGGCCTATTTCGTGCTGTGGGTTTTGTCGGCGGTCAGGTTGATTTTCTTTCCTCGACAGGTGTTGGCGGATCTCGCCAGCCACCAGCGGGGGCCGGGTTTTTTCACGATGGTCGCCGCGACCGGTGTGGTCGGCGTTCAACTGGAGCTGCTGTTTGGCGCAACCCAGCTCGCGGTCGGGCTGTGGTGGGCCGCGCTGGCGCTCTGGTTCATGCTCACGTTCTCGATATTTGTGCTGCTTAGCGTAAAGGAAAAAAAGCCCGCGCTAAGCGAAGGCATAAACGGGGGCTGGCTGCTGGCCGTAGTGGCCACGCAAGCTGTCGTTGTGCTGGGTTGCGCAGTCGGCCCGGAGCGGATTGCCGAACGTGACATGTCCCTGTTTATCCTCACCTCACTTTGGCTGTGCGGCGGCATGCTCTACATCTGGATGATCTCGCTGATTTTCTACCGTTACATGTTTTTCAAGTTCGACCCTTCCGACTTGATGCCGCCCTACTGGATCAACATGGGCGCAGTGGCCATTTCAACGCTGGCGGGCGCGCGACTGGCGGGCGCAAGTGCCGGGTCGCCACTGCTGGAGCAGTTGTCGCCATTTATCAAGGGTTTTTCGCTGATGTTCTGGGCGACAGCAACCTGGTGGATACCGCTGCTGGTGATCCTTGGTGTTTGGCGGCACCGCGTACGCGGCCTGCGCATCATTTACGACCCTTTGTACTGGGGCCTCGTATTTCCGCTGGGCATGTATTCCGTCTGCACCCTGCAGTTGGCCAAGGTGCTGAACGCGCCGTTTTTGCTTGTTGTGTCCAAAGCTTTCGTCGTGATTTCCCTTTCGGCGTGGCTGCTCACTTTCTTTGGGCTTGCCGCCCAGTTCCTTTACCTATTGCTGTTGGCCCGGCGCTCGTTGCGACGGACCCGCAGCAATCAAAAAACATCAAATCCCGGAGGTAGTTATGAACCCGCATCAAGTTAATGAAGGCGTGCTTGACCGACCGCCGGCGACCAAGGCCGCGGAGCTAACCTCCACTTCGGAGGCTAACCGGGCAAGGTCCGTGGCGATTTTAGGCATGGTTCTGTCCCTCGCTGGAGTGGTGCTTTATTGCGTGGCCAGCTTTCGCTCTGAAGACACGTCTGACCTCAGTGCCGTGCTGTTCCAATTTGCAAATCCTGCGGCGCTGTCGGCCTTGGGCATCATGGGCGTGGGTACGCTGCTGTGGATGTTCGGTTCGATCATGCACCTGCACGCGTTGATGGACGCTGACGAAGAACTGGTTGACGCGCAGAAATAGACGCTACCGCTGGCAGATCCGCTTTGCGCGTAGCCATTGGGACTTAGGGGCGGCCTTTGAGAGGCGCGCCAGGACAAGGACATTGCCGTACGTGCCCGCGAAATAAGCCGCGTCGTCGCCCCAGTCGCGTGCCGCCAATGCCCTGAGTTTGCGTACCCCGGCCCTTTTCATCCGCCGAATTGCACCGGCGATATCGTCAATGCGAAAGTAGCGTTCCATCGCACTCAGTTCGCCAGAGGGCGTTTGGCTTGGGACCCGGCCGGTGTTGCGACCAAAACGCATTTCGCTCGTAGAGGCCCAGTCTCATCTTGTCTGGAAGAGCAGATTCGACGTAAACCCCAAGATCCACGACCAGACGCCAGCCTAACGCCCTGCAATAGAATCTTCGCGCACCGGCGAGGTCATCGATCGCCAGGATCGTAAGAAGGTGGGTCGCGTCGTCATGGCGATATTATGTTGGGCATGCCTGTCGCGGAGCAATCATCCTTTGTCGGTGGCGACCCCGGGACGAGGTCATTGCTGCATGACAAAGTGCCTCACTCCGCCCGCCGCACGCTTCCACGTGGCGTTCTTGCATTGCATATGTGGAGGGCGGGTCGTTTAGCCGACAGCTGGCCCGTGTTTTCCGACATAACAGGATATTGAGAGCTTTTTATCGTATATTGGTGCAACGGCGAAGGGACGCCCTTTGCTGTTGGGTATGTTTGGCGGGACAACCCAATCGGTGGTTAGGGGGCCTTTGGGAGTTGTACGCAATTGGCGTATTGTGTGTTGCGGTCCGATTCGTCCGACGGTCGCGAACGAGGCATGCCATGCGATTGCAGACCAAATTGATTATTGCGATGGCGGTTCTGGTGCTTGCCACAACGGCCATGGCGGGACTGATGAGCTTCTTCAGCATCGAGGCCACAGTTATGCCTTCAGAGCTCGGTCGCATGTTGTCCCAGAGTCGCCGTATGGCCACGCAGCTTGAGGACTATGTCGCCGCCGCGCGCGCCGACATGACAGCCATGCGCAGTGTTGCCGCCGTCGACGGCCTGGTGCGCGCCCATCGCGCGGGTGGTGTCGACGGGCGCACCGGGCTATCGGGGCAGACCTGGAGGGACATCCTAACCGAGACTTTTCGCGCCCACGTTGCCGCAAAGCCGGCCTTTTACCAACTGCGGTTCATCGGCGCGGAAAACGACGGCCGCGAACTTGTGCGGGTTGAACATACGCCGACCGCCGCAGAGGTGCGTGTCGTGCCCGAGCAGGAATTGCAGACCAAAGGCAACCGCCCCTACTTTCGCCAAACTCTGGCAGCTCCCGGCGGAAACATTGTCGTCTCGGCCGTGGAGTTGAACGAGGAGCACGGGAAGATCGAAAAGCCACTGGTGCCGATCATTCGCCTGTCCACACCGGTCCACGCCGAGAGCGGCGAGGCGTTCGGCATCCTGATCGTCAACGTGGACCTGCGCCCCATCTTTGACAGCCTTCGCGCCGAGGCCGAGGGAGGCCTGTTCCTCGTCGACGGTCTTGGCAATTACCTCATCCATCCCGACCGCAGCCGTGAATTCGGGGGCGAGCTTGGCACAAACTTTAACCATCGCACCGAAATGGCCGAAGTAAGTTCATGGTCCATTGCCCAAAAGGGCGTGGTCGGTGAGTATTCCGGTTCGGCTCGCGTTGCCGCGGCCGCCGTGCCACTGCGCCTGGCCGGAGGCCCCGCGCTCACGTTGATCAACACCGCTCCCCGGTCACAGCTGCTTGCGCCGGCGGCATCGGTGCAGCGTTCAAGCGTCATCGCCGCCTTGATCGGTGTTGTCACCGCCTTTGTGGTTGCGGCGTTGGTGGCACACACGCTCACGGCGCCCCTGGCGAGAATTACCCGGGCCGTCGAGGACTACACGCCCGGGACGGGCCTTGGCCCCTTGGAGGATGGAACCGGTGAAATCGCGGTCCTGACGCGCGCTTTTCGCCACATGGCAGCGGACGTGAAGGAAAAGACAGAGGCGCTCAAGCGTGAGACTGAGGAACGATTGAAGGCCGCCGAGCTATCCTATGCCGAGCAGCAGAAGCTCAGCGAGCAATTGCGCCAGGCGCAGAAGATGGAGGCCATCGGCCAACTGGCCGGCGGCATTGCGCATGACTTCAACAATATCCTGACCGTGATCATTGGCTATGCGGACCTGGCGCGCGAGAAACAGAGTGCCGACGCCGAGGCGTGGGCGCAGGTTGGCCGTGCGGGTGAGCGCGCCGCAGCGCTGACGCGGCAACTGCTGGCCTTCTCGCGCCGCCAGATCATCGCGCCGAAAACGCTGAGCCTCAACGAATCGATCGCCGAAATGGCCAAGATGCTCAAGCGCCTCATCGGCGAGGACGTTGCGCTGCTCTCGAGGTTGACGCTCGATCCCTGGCTGGTCAGCGCGGATCCCAGCCAGGTAGAACAGGTGGTGATGAACCTCGCAGTGAATGCTCGCGACGCCATGCCGTCGGGGGGAAAGCTGACGATTGAAACCGCCAACATGGTGCTGGACGAGGAGTACGCTAGGACGCGGCCCGGCGTGACGCCGGGCGAATACTTCATGCTTGCAATCTCGGACACGGGCATTGGCATGGACGCCGAGACGCAGAGGCGGCTGTTCGAGCCCTTTTTCACCACCAAGGGACGGGGCCGTGGCACGGGACTCGGGCTGGCCACGGTCTACGGGATTGTGAAGCAGAACAAGGGCCATATCGCCGCCTACAGTGAGATCGGCAAAGGCAGCACCTTCAAGATCTACTGGCCCCGGACGACGGGGAGCGTGGCACGTCGCACGGGCGTCATCGTCATGGACGACCAGCCCTCGGGAACCGAGACCATCCTGCTGGTTGAAGACGAGGACCAACTGCGCGACTTTGCGGCCGACGTGCTGCGGTCGCGAGGGTATACGGTGATCGAGGCAGTCGACGGCGTCGATGCGCTGGAAAAAGCCAAGACGGTTCCCAAATTTCACGCGCTGGTTACCGACGTGGTGATGCCGCGCCTGGGTGGTAGCGAGCTTGCCGAGCAACTGAGTGCGCGCATCGCGGGGCTGAAGGTCCTGTTTACATCGGGCTACACCGCCAATGCCATTGTCCATCACGGCGTGCTGGTGGAAGGCGTCAACTTCCTCGCCAAGCCCTACACGCCGGCAGAGCTGTTGAAGAAGGTGCGCGACATTCTTGGTCCGCCCGGCCCCAAAGGCGCTTAGGCTCTGTCTCGTGAATACTTCGTCGCGAGCCCGTGCGAGCAGGCCTGACCAGCAAGGACGAGGTTCGGGCGGACCGGAGGCGGGGCCATTGCCTCGTTGAGGACCGCACGGACCGAGGACGCCGCTGGCAGGCCGCACAGCCGGGCGCAGCAGAAGGTATTCACGAGACAGAGCCTAGAATAATCCCGCCACTGGCTTGGGCGAATACTCGGGGAAAAAGTCTTTGGGCGAGTCGAACTTCAAGTGGCCGCGCAGCACCTCGGCGAACACGTCTCGGTAGTCCGTGGTGACGGCCAGGTCGCGCTTCTCATACAGATCCTTCTCTTCCAGGCCGGTCCATTGGCCGTGCACTTTGCCGCCCTTCAGTTTGCCGCCCATCAGCAGCATGCAGCCGCCATGGCCGTGGTCGGTGCCCTCGTTGCCGTTTTCCCTGCAGGTGCGGCCGAACTCAGTCATCACCACCACCAGCGTGTTTGAGGCCTTTTCGCCAAGGTCATCGACGAACGCCGCAAGTCCATCGCCGAGGGACTTCAACCGCGTCGATAACTGGTCGCCCTCATTGACGTGGTCATCCCAGCCATTGATGTCAAAGCTTGCTACCTCCAGGCCAACGCCCGCCCGGATTACCGTGGCGACGTCCTTCAGTCGTTTGCCCAGGGCATCCTCGGGAAACCGGGCACGGTTGCCGTCGATGGGCCGCTTGAGAATCTCCTTGTAACGTTTCAGCGTCTCAACAGTGTCCTTGCCGGTGTCCTCGACAGAATTTTCGCGTTTTTCCTCGCCCATGCCTTCCTTTGCGGGCTCGTTCTTCTTGCCATCGTTGTAAATCTTGTCGAACAGGCCCATCAGTTGGCCGTCATTCAGAACCCGCTCGTCCGGCACGGCGAGCACCGGAAAGTCCCCCCGCAGCGCGCGTGGCAGCAAGCTCTGCATGGCCACGGCGCGAAGCTGTTCGTCGCTTGATTTCGTGTTCTTGTTTGTCGCGTTGAGATAACGATTCAGCCATCCGGTGTTGACGGCGCGTGCACCCGGCGCGCCACGTTCCATGAAGTCCTGCGCGTCGAAGTGGCTGCGCGTGCTGTGCGGCGAGCCCACGCAGCAGATGGGTGCAAGGCGGCTGGCGTCGAAGTGCGGCTTCAATGCCGCCAGTGACGGATGCAAACCAAAGGTCTTGTCCAGTTTGATCACACCCGCGGCATCCTGTGTTTTTTCGGGCAGAATCGCGATGGATGGGCGCAGGTCGTAATAACGTTTGTCGGCCCAGGGCACGAGGATGTTGAGGGCGTCAGCGCCGCCGCGCAGGAAAACGACGACCAGGCTGGGCCCGGGCGGTGTTTGCGATAGCGGCTTGGCGTCGTCGGCGACTAGTCGCCGCAGCGCGAGCTCCGGCAACGCGAGGCTGAGCGCGCCAACCCCGGCGATTCTGAGAAAGGTTCTGCGAGAGAGGTTCATGGGTGCTCCCGGCTATTGTTTCTGGAATTCAGGTGAACCAAGCAGGCCGGCGACAATTTCCGGCCCCAGCTCCCTGGCCTTGACACGCGGATTGTCCTTGAGGGCCCTGGCCACGTAATCATCAAGCGCGTGCGAGGTTGTTTCACTCAGCGGCACGCAAAGAAGCTTTGCGGCGAGCCGGTCTTTCCACTGTTCAGGTTTGTCCTGTGGCAGGTCGGCATAAAGCGAGTCCGGCACCTTCACACCGGGGATTCTGCCCTTGGCCAGGTCCATGGCCGCCTTCCAGCGCAAGGACATCGCGCCGGGATCCTGCCAGGCCTCGGCGTGGTCGTAATAGCCCGTGGGATTGGCGCAGCGATATAGCGGCTCGGCCATGGCAACCAGCCCGCGCTGGATGGCGGCGCAATCCTTGATTTCTGAGCCTGTGGCTCGAAGCGCGCTGACAGCAAACTCAAACGGCCGTTTGTACTTGGCCATATAATTGACGGTATTGAAGAACTCGGGATCCTCGTAGATCGCCATGTAGCAGGCCGCCAGGTCGCCCTTGGTTTTCTCGAACACCGCGGCAATGCGCCCGACCACTGCATCGCTGGGCTGGTCGTTGACCAGCCAGCGGCACAGCTTGAAGGCAATGAACCTGGCCGTGCCCTTATGGGCAATCAACAAGTCCAACACTTCCTCGCCTTCGGCTTGCGGGTTGTAGATGTTGGGCTTGATGGTCTGGCCAAGCACGGTCTTGTCGCCGGTAGAGTGAAAATCAGCCCTGAACCAGAACGCCAGCGGGTTCTCCTCGTGACGGGGCGAAATACCCCACCCAGTCAGGCATTTTGCGACGTTGATAACGTCGTCCTGAGTGTAGTAGTTGTCGACGCCCAGCGTGTGCAACTCCATCAACTCACGCGCGTAGTTTTCATTGAGGCCGCGCTGGCGGGCGCGCTCGACACGTTCGGGGTTGTTTTTGCCGCGGCGTGCAATGGCCTCAAGCTCCTCGGGCGTCGCCGGCCGGCAGGAAAGACAGTTGTCGAGGTAAAACAGCATTGCCGGGTGATGCGCGCTGGCTTTGAGCATGGCGCCGAATTGATCCAGCGCGTAGCGGCGAACGACGTTGCGCTCGTAGTCAACCGCCATCAGTTTGACGGGCCCCTTGTCCAGCGACACGGCAAAGTGGTTGCGAAAAATATCGGCGCTGACCTCGCGCACCTGGTTGGCGCTGTAGACGCCGCGCAGGATGATGCTGTCGGTCAATTCGCGCGCGGGCGTGTTCTCAAGCTCGCGTGCCTCTCGTCGCTCACGAGGCGTGGCGTCCTTGCCGGGTTTTTCAACGAACTGGTCGGCAATTTGCGCGCTGCTTAGCTCCAGCGAGCGCATATCGGTCAGCCGATCGCGGAGAAACTGCGGTTCTTTTTCCGTGCCCATCAGCTGTGCCTGAAGCCAGGCTTTCAGGCCCTTTGCTTTGACCTCGGCTACCAGCGCCGGCGTGCAGCCCAGGGTGAAACGGTTGAGGAAATGGACGATGCGCTGGTCATCGTCGAGGCCTTTGGGCGCCTCCTTGGCTTTGGCCGAGGGGATGTCTTCGGCAAACACGTTCGGGTTCACAGCCAGCGACGCCGTACCGGCCAGCAATACAAGGGCTGCGAAGCGGGCTAAGTGTCGACTCATGGTGCTCCCCGGGGGGTTGGCCAATAAAGAGATAACAAGGTCTATTTATCGTAATACACCACTGCAATGCGCAGGTGGCGGAAAAACTCCCTTCTGGACCTCATTGGGCAACCAGAGTTGTAGGACAAACGCCGACAACCCGCGGCTGCATGTCCTACGGCCTGCTCAGAAAGGTGCGGATACCGCTGGCGCGCCAAGCGACTGATATTAACGACTTATGGCAGGGTTTGCTTTGTGTCGCGCAGAGGTGGAGGCGATGGACCACGTCCCGCCGCAGAAGCTGATCGACGAGATTCACAATGCCAGCGTAAAAAAGGCTGGCCTTGGCGTGCGCAGCATGTTGCTCAAGGGCTGGCTGTCCGGCGCCTTGCTGGCGCTTTCGACCGTTTTTGCTTTCAGGGCCTTTGACGGGCTCTCAGGTGGCGTGGCACATCTTGTGGCTGGGGCAACATTTCCGGTCGGCTTTGCCATGATCGTGCTTCTTGGCCTGGAACTCGTCACCGGGAACTTCGCCATACTGACGATGGGGGTACTTGGAAAAAAGACGACGCTTCCCGCCACACTGCGCAACTGGAGCTGGGTCTATCTGGGAAATTTCTTGGGTAGCGTCTTCGTCGGGGTGTTGCTTGCGTTCGCGCTGACCAAAGGCTTTCTGCATGAGGCGGGGCCGCTAGGCGAAAAGATAGTCGAGGTTGCCAAGTCCAAGACTTGGGCCTACGAGAAGGACGGCGTGCAGGGCTGGTTGGCTGCCCTTATCAAGGGTGTCTTGTGTAATTGGCTGGTTGCGCTGGGAACCGTGCTCGGTTTGGTTTCGTCCTCCACCGTGGGCAAGGTGCTCGCTGTCTGGTTGCCAATCGCAATTTTCTTTGCGCTCGCGCTGGAGCATTCGGTCGTCAACATGTTTGTGATCCCCACCGGAATGTTTCTTGGTGCGGACATCAGCGTGGCTCAGTGGCTCATCTGGAATCAACTTCCCGTAACTCTGGGCAACGTGGTCGGTGGAGCTGCGCTCACGGGAATGTTGCTGCACTACAGCCACAACCGCCACCCCTGAGCACGCAGCACGCCTTGCATTGCTTCCATACCAGCCGCCGTGCATAACCGGACCCATGAGTCCGAAACTACATGCCGTCACCGGCGCGTTTGGATTCACGGGCCGCTACATCACACAGCGCCTGCTGGCTGCGGGTCAGCGCGTACTGACGCTTACATCGTCCGTTGGTCGCGCCAATCCGTTTGGCGCGAGCGTCGACGTCAAGCCCTACACATGGGACGACCAGGCCGCATTGACCGATGCATTGCGCGGCGTCGATGTGCTCTACAACACCTATTGGGTGCGCTTCAACCACCGCAATTTCAAGCACACGGAGGCCGTTGAGAACACGCTCAAGCTTTTTGCGGCAGCCAGACAGGCAGGGGTCAGGCGCGTAGTTCACACCAGCATCACCAACCCCTCGCTCGATTCACCGCTGGAGTACTTCCGCGGCAAGGCGGTGCTGGAAAAAGCACTGAAGGAAAGCGGCTTGAGTTACGCCATCCTGCGCCCGGCAGTGCTCTTTGGTGACGAAGACATCCTGGTCAACAACATTGCGTGGGCACTGCGCCGCCTGCCGGTTTTCGGCGTCTTTGGGCGCGGTGGCTACCGGCTCCAACCCATGCACGTGGATGACTTCGCGGCTTTGGCCATCGCCCAAGGGGCGGGGTCAGAAAACACAACAATCGACGCCATTTGACCGGAGACGTTCACCTAAACACAGGTCGTCATTCCGCACTGGTTCGGCATGAAACGTGGGAATCACGATGCCGCCTGGCACGGTCGAATTTTGGTGTCAGGTATTTCGCAGAGCGTCATCCTCGGGGCCGTAGCTACTTCTCGTGGGACCTATGCGGGCTGTTGGGGCAGCCGCTGCCGGTGCCGCTGGTCCCGCACCAGCGACATTTGTTGGCCCCTGAGCCGTGACGATGCTTTTTGCTGGGGCTGTTCGAACAGCCGCTGCCGTACCCGGCGGAACCACAAAATTCGCACTTCTTCTCATCGTCGTTGTGTTCATGGCGCTTGTGTGGACTGTTGGAGCAGCCGGAACCATAGCCGGTGCTGCCGCAGAATCTGCATTTCGACATGACCGTCTCCATTTTTGCCCTGTTCACACACCGGCTGTTGGTGCTGGATATTCTGGATTACCAGGCGTCGTCGTGGCAAGGACGCGAACAACGCATGGCGGGCGCCGGCGTTGCCGTTGAACGCACGAAACTTGCGCTGGACGCCTGCCTTGATCACGGCCTGCTGCAAGGCGATGAAGATGACTTGTCACTCGCCCGCGCCACCCGCGACGCCTTCAAAGTCATGGAGTCTTGCGCGATTAACGCAGTTAATCGTCGCGCAAGGCGTGTTGGCCCGCGACCGCGCCCGATTCCGTTCCGCGTCGACGCCGTCAATCGAACCGGTGGTCCGCACACCGGCGCGCGAACGAATTGAAGCAACCGTAACTTTTCAGATTTCAGGATTGACTTATCCTGTATAATGAGAATAAGTCTCAATATCATTTTCTCATTACCGGGGTTTCCCCGAAAACATCAAGGAGCCATGCCATGACGATTCGTTCCACCGCCGTATTGACCGCTTTTCTGGCCCTGCTGGGCGCCCTGGCCTTTCCCGCCTGCTCTGAAGAGGACGGCGATGAGCACGCACAACAGGGACCGCCGCCGCGACTGCGAACCTACTTCATCGCCGCCGACGAGGTCGCCTGGGATTATGCCCCGCTGGGCATCAACGGCATAGCAGGGGCGGCCTTCGGGGCCGCTGAAAACGTGTTTGTCGAAAGCGGGCCTGACCGAATCGGTCGGCAGTACATGAAGGCGCTCTATCGCGAATATGCCGACGCCACCTTCACCACGCTCAAGACGCTGGATCCAAAATGGGAGCATCTGGGCACTGTGGGCCCGGTGATTCGGGCCGTGGTCGGCGATACCGTCGACGTGGTGTTCAAAAACAACACGGCCTACCCGCGGACCATCCATGTTCACGGTCTGGAGTACGACAAGTCCTCTGAAGGCACCTACTATGACGACGGCACGTCAGCGTCCGAGCACGACGATGACGATGTGGCACCGGGAAACACGCACTCCTACCACTACCGGGTGCCCGAACGAGCCGGGCCGGGACCCAACGACGGCAGTTCGGTGATGTGGATGTACCACTCCCATGTGGATGAGCCTGTGGACGTCAACGCCGGGTTGCTTGGTCCCATTATTGTCACGAGGCGCGACATGGCGCGGCCCGACGGCACACCCGTCGACATGGACCGGGAGTTCGTGCTGCTGTTCGAAGTGATGGACGAGAACAAGAGCAACTACCTGCAGGACAACATCCAGGCTTACTGTGGCAATCCAGGCAGCGTGGACCCCGACGACCCGGACTTCCAGGAGAGCAACCTGATGCACGCGATCAACGGCTATGTCTACGGCAACCTGCGGGGGCTAAACATGACTGCCGGCGAACGCGTGCGCTGGTATGTGATGGGGCTGGGCACGGAGGTGGATCTGCACACCGCCCATTGGCACGGACAAACCGTTATTGTGAACATGATGCGCACGGACATCGTCTCGCTGCTCCCCGGAGGCATGGCGATTGCCGACATGGAACCGGACAATGAGGGCACTTGGCTGATGCACTGCCACGTCAACGACCACATTGACGCGGGAATGTTGGCGTTGTTTGAGGTCACGGCGCCGTAACGCGGGCCAAATTGGCAGTGTGCGGCGGCGATAAACGCAAGTTTATCGTTGGTTGCTGTTGGTCTCGGCAGCAGTTGACGCAAGTTAATGGGTGATGGGGTAGCGGCTCGGCGAATGATTTCCGCCGTCGTTTCCAGCGTGATTCCCGGGCTCATCACCCCACACCACACCCACACAAGCACGCGCATGCGTAAATAAGTTGGGGGCCGCAGCCCCCAACCTAATTAAAATTATCAGGTCCTATCCAAAACGGCCCGCAGGCCGTCTCACTTCAACTATGCAGCGCCCTGCGAAGGGCCTAAATAACCGTCCCCAGCCACATAGGACTCTTTGTCCGTCTTGATAGTGATCGTGCATTCGTCTTCTACCAGCTTCGGCACAGCGATTTCCGGTTTGATCCTTCGCAACGTGTCGGCCGTCTTGGCGGGTTCGTCGACGGCGCTAGCACCCTGCGGCGCCAAGAGGGCCAGGCTTGCGACCATCGTCAGCGAGGCAATGCCCAGGATGGTCAGGATGCTGCTTCTGAGATTCTTCATGGTAGTGCTCCGTTGGTTTGAACAGTTGTTGTGCCCACACTGATTAATACGCGACGGCGCGCCGCCGTGACGCCGTTGCGCGGTAAACCCGGCGTAAAAGCCAAGTCAATCGGCAGC
The DNA here is from genome assembly GCA_020848275.1 of Planctomycetota bacterium. Classification (GTDB taxonomy): domain Bacteria; phylum Planctomycetota; class UBA8742; order UBA2392; family UBA2392; genus JADLAK01. The sequence goes on along the minus strand of JADLAK010000085.1, from coordinate 70,064 downwards.
CGGATTCAGGACTCCGAGGGGGTGAATTGCGCACTCTTCCGGAGAAAAGTTGACGTTGGGGATGGCACTGCGGCAATAGGCCAGCGGGAAGTCGTGGTTCTCTTATGTCTGAACGGCTGAGGCGACCTCACTGGCCGCGTTAAGGAAGAGGGAATTACTCCACCTATTTATTCGATTTCACCGGCAAGCATTTCGGGCAGGGCCACAGCCCCTCGCGGCGACAGGCCTTCGCCGTACGGGGCTGAAATTGTTTTCCGGTTGCGATTTCAAAGGTGCAGAAACGAAGTGTGCGGGGAATATAGCGCGCGCTAATTTCCCGTCACGGGATTTACCCAATATTATTGGGCCATCCGCGTTTCTGACATTTTCAGACCGGCAACGTCCCCTTCATCTCAAAATGTCGCATCGACGCTAACGGGTTCACGGCCGCGCCAACTGAGGCGCGGCTCACGGACGAGTTCCCAGGCCTATGTCACCGGCAGTCTGGTTGGGGTAAAAAACGCGCCGCGATGTTTTGCCGCGCGTTTTGGCCGGCCCAACGGGCCGGGGTTACTTCCTTTATTTATTAATGGGTGGCTACCGCGGAAGTGTCCTCGGGCACCACCGTCTCGCCCACAACCTCCAGCCTTTCGCCGACCTCCTCCAGCAACAGGCACCGCGTCGGTTTTTCGTCCTCCGCGATCACTACCGTGGCCTTGGTAATGGCGAAGGTCTCGCCCAGGGCGCTCAGCGATGCATCTCGCAGGCTGATGCGCGCACCGAAGCCAAGCTTCAACTTGTCCCGCAGCACCGCCTCAAACTCGGCGAACGTTACGTCGCGGCCGGGGATGCCACGAAGTGTCCGCACAATGTCGAGATTCTGGGCGCTCACCCGCCAGTTATCGCAGGATTCGCTGTAGCTCCAGTCGTCCTCGTAGTAGTCGTGCCAGGTCTGCAAGTCCGGCTGGGTCACTTCGTCGGGGCAGGAATGAAGCACGATGAAGTGTTCATCCGTGCGCTTGCAGTCCAAGTCGGCGTCGTTGGCGACAAGTTCCTGGTCGAACTCGTTGCTTGTTAGCAGTGATGTGCTGGCCACCGGCGGCAGGTGCCGCACCTCACCGTCGCAATAGGCCAGCTTCACTTTGCCGACCTGCCAGAGAGTGTCGCCACGTTTGTCCGGCTCGACGTGCAGCTCTATGGCCGTCACCACGCGAGTTGTGGGAAACAGGCGGCCAAAGCGCGCCTGTTGGCCGTCGCGCAGCATCAACACCTTGGTCGGCACGAATTCGAGAATTTCCTCGCGGTCCAGCGAAGTAACGCAGACTTCCGACCCCAACGCCATCATGCGGCTGAGTTCCGCCTTGTTGAAGGGCCGGTAGTGCTCGTGGCGCGAGGACAGCTCGACCCATTGCAAGTCTTCGGAAAGTTCGCCGATACGCCGTTCATCAAAGGCATAGACCAGCGACGCCAGCTTGCGGCGGGCCGCAGGTTCGGCCGCCGCCACGCCGTCTATCGCACCCTGAATCAAGGCGGCTTGAACTTCGTCAAGCAGGGCCGTCAGCTTGTCGTCTTCTATGATGCTGTCGCGGTCGGGCAACGTGAAATTGACCGTACCCGGCCTGCACAGCACCCGAAACGAAATGGAGTCGTCGAGTGCCCGCGAGCGGACTAGCAGCTTGGATTTCAGCGAGACCGCGACGCCTTGAGACACAAGCAGGTCGCGGTCTTCCCGCCAGCGCGCTTCGCCGGTCATCACGTCGATGTAGCCCCACGGCCGTTCAACCCGCAGCAGACAGTCCTCGGGCCACTTGCGAGGATCAAAGGCGGGCACCACATCGGCTTTGGCGCCGTTGAGGCTGATTGACGTGGCAAAGGGCATCCACTTCGCTTCCTTCTTCCAGCGTTCGACCATATGCTCCGCCGAGACCTCGTTGATGCTGCGGCCATCCAGCAGCCGCTTGGCGTCAGAATAGACCGTGATCGTCGTGCCTTTGACCTCGGGTAGAGACTCCACGAGCTGGGCCTGGCCGCCGCGCCGCAACTCGGCGATGTCGATGGTCAGTTCGAAGCGCCGCGAGCGGATCGAGGCCTTGTCGCCCAGCTTGAACACGGAGAAGAACCCCATGCCTGCCGGACTTTCCAACTTGATGCCCTCGGCCCACTCGGACTTGCCGATGTCGAGCAGGCTTTGGGGATCGGCGACACCGTGGCCGTCGTCGTGCACGTTCAGCGTGAAGGCCTTGGTGTCGATGTTGACGCTGACACGGGCGGCTTCCGCCCGCCGCGCGTTTTGCAGCAGTTCCTGGATGTAGCTGTCTTCCTTGCTGAAAAAGTGCGTGATGTTCTTGAGGATCGAGTTCTTCTCGACCTTGACGTCAAGTTTCATGGGTTTCTCCTTTCATGGGGAATCGGGAATCACGTCGGCCAACTTGTAGATGTCCTGCCAGTTGCGGCGGCAGGTGCAGCACTGGACCGGCACGACGACATCGTTGTCTTCGAATGTGTGGCCCGAGGGATCGAGCCATTCACTGCCGCACCATGGGCAGCGTAGACCCTTGTGGGTCAGGTATTCCGCCACCTGCTTGGCGGTCAAAACGACACGCTTGCGCGCCATGGCGCTCCTTTCGCAGAAATGGTTTTGCGACAGTTGGGGTTAGTCCAACCAGCGACGGCCAGTGCCGGCCAGTTCAACCAGCCTGCCACCAATGGTCTGCAGCTTGTGGCGGGCTTCGAGGGACAGTGTGGCGTCATTGCCAGCCCGAGTCACCGCATTGATGACGCCGAAGAGAGACCCGGCGGGTTCAACGTTGAATGCGGCGCGGGTTGCCACGGCTTCACCCTCGGTCAATTCGTACCGTTCGGCGACTTTGGCCAGCGCCGCCATCGGATCCTTGATGACAACGCCCGCAGTGCCACGGAACGAGGTTATGACGGTCGTGGACAGGTCCAGCGCCTTCACAAAGGCGCCGTTGACCTGCTCGACGATGTCAGCCTCGCCAACATGCCGACGCTGATACGACCAGCTTCCACCGCCCATGATTAGGCCGTTCAGGCAGACCTGTCTGAAGACGAGAGTCGAGATGCTCACCTTGGCCGCCCCTACCTCGGAATTTCTGAGGTGAATGCCGCCGTGCAGCGGATCGCGCCGGTCCCCGTCCGGCCTGTCGCGCAGGATTTGGAGTTCCAAGCTGGTCTCGGACAACTCGTACCTGACCGGCGTCGTTTCCTTCAGCTTCTTGCTCAGCCAATCCAGAATCTGCAGGTGGCTGATCGGCCGATAGCTGTCTGACAGCACCGCCCGCACCTCGCCGTCTTCTAGCCGCAGCAACAATTGCCCGTCGAGGTCCTTCAACCAGCGGGCGACGTTTTGAGACCGCAACGCTGGGTCGCAACGACGAAGATATGAACCCGGAATCTTCAGCTTGGCGGCGATCTGGCCGAGGGCGTGGTCGCGGACGGGATAATTCTCGGTGTAGTTGACCCGTAACTCGCCGTTGATGTTCATCGAGACCTTGTCGACCGGCACAAGCCTGTCTTCCTGCCGCTTGGCCAAGTTCTCCAACGTAGACCGCAGTTCGCCAAGCCGCAGCGCCGGCTTCAACGCCAAACCGCGCTGACTGACGCCGGATGGCGTTACTGCAACTTCCGAGATGACCATGTGAAACCTCCTTTCGAGTAGATGACCGAAAAACGAACACGGCGCCGGTCAAAGACCGCCGCTCGTGCAACAGTTGAAGCTCCCGAAGGGCCTAATTGGCGCCTACGGGTACTCTCAAGTTCTTATGCCCTGAAGTGGGCCGATTCTGGGCCAAACGCACCCGCTCACGCGATGCAGAGCGCGGTGACTGCTGCAATTGCATCACGCCGTTTTTCGCTTTCGCCGACGAGCATTTCCATGACATTACCAGTGTTGCATCGGTCACAGTGCCGCAGTAACGTGCGTTCGACCTGCGACACGGCGGTGTACCGCGCAATTTGCCACCCAACCAAGCCCAACGACGATGTCGTTGGCGAGCAAATATGCGCTGGCAGGCGAGCGTTTGAATTGGGGGCGGGGCAATGTTTGGAAACACGATCGGCGACCGGAACTTCCGGCATCGGCTGCTGCGTCAACTTGTCATGCGACCGACGCTTTTGCGTGCGATGTCGCTGCTCACCGCTACGACGTTGACGCTGGCCCTTGCAGGCTTGGGCGGCTGCGGCAGCAAGGACGAAGGCAGCAAAGACAAGTTTTCCACGATTCGGGTACAGGCGTTGCGCTCGGTAGGCGCGCTGGGCGTTGAAGCGGCAGGTGGTTACACGGCCCGACTGCGCTTGATCGGCAACAGCCCAGCGTCGCTCGGTGGGCGTTCAACATTGGCTGCGTCGCCCAATGCTTCATATACAGGGCAGATCAACTCTGATGGGTCTGTGACCTTCCCCGGAATCCCGCAGGGTTATGATTTCGTCGTCGAGATTGAGGATGATGCCGGAATCGTAGTGGGCGGCGACCAGGTCAGCTCCAATGCAGATAGTGTCCAGACAGGCATCATCGCAAATAGCGGCGATGTCTCGACAACGGTAATCGGGGCCGGGGGCGGCGAGGTCAACACCTTCGACGATCCAACGAGGGCGGCCTGCAAGCTAACGCTCCCGGCCGGCGCGCTTGCCGCGGACACCAACATTCAACTTGCAGCCTTCGAGAACCCGGCGAATCTCCCGGGGAAACTGCCAACTGGCTACGTCGCGCTAGCGGGGGCCACGCTGTCGTCGGACGGCGACGACGTTTCGTTCTCCATCGGGCTTGGCGGGCCCATCGAAATCGAACTTCAAAGCTCGGAACTCGCGCAGAGCGTACTTGGTCAGAGCCTCGACCTGTTCGAGTGGATTGACGGCGAGTGGGCGCAAGCGACGGGTCACGGCGAAATTCGTCCACCGGGCGTGAACGGCTTTGCCGGATACTCGGCCGGTCCCGAAGCCGGCGATGAGGCCGAGGTCACCGGAACCCACCCCGTCGTTTACGCGATATCGGGCGCGCGCACGGCGACGATTTCCGGGCGCGTAACGGATACTTCGAACAATCCGATTGCCCGCGCAACGGTCGTCGCCCAGGGCATGGGCGAGGGTGAAGGCTCCGGAGTCGGCTCGCACACGATTACGGACGCCAACGGCAACTACTCCCTGACCGTAAGTTGGCCTACGGGCAACGCGCGGCACTTCTCACTCACCGCAATGGCCGTCGGTTATGGCAGCGCGACGCGCGCCCTGACCGTTCAGCAGAACCAGGTGGTGACGGGCTTTGATTTCCAATTAGGCGCCCTTGCGCCTGTCTTGGGCGTGGTTTCAGGCGTGGTTCGCGACAGCGCAACTTCGCAGCCGATTGCCGGGGCGGACGTGTGCGTTACAACGGCGCAAGAGATCACACAGCTGGATTACGACGATGCCGGTACGCCGTCTAACTTGACCGACGATTCGTTTTCTGTCACCGTCCCGCCGGACATCACCGTGACGGGCTACTCGTGGCAATTGACCAACCCCAGCGCGGTCTCCTTTACCAGCGTCAACGAGACAGGGTCGTCCGTCGTCTTGAATCAGTTGGCGATCGAGGCTCAGGCATCGCTGGGGGCGGTTTTCCTGCCCAGTGGCGGCTACACGATCACAGCTGTGCTGACAATTCAGGGAGGCGCAACGGTCAGGGTCTATGGCACATTCGAGATTCAGCAGTTGGGGTTCGCCTTCCAGATTTCCCGCGTGCAGTTGCCGCTGACCTTCGCGTCGCAGCGCGAGGTTTGCGTCCGGACGAGTGCAACCGGCACATACACGATCGATGACCTGCCGCTTGGAACCGTGCTGTCCATCGTGGCCCACGCCACGGATTACGAAGATTCGGCAAATCTACCGCTCGGGCCGCTGGTCGCGGGCACCCCGGCCACACAGAACTTCGATCTTGATGCACTGGCGGACTCGACCGATCCAGCTGTTCCGGCCGGCCTGTCGCTTGGCAGCGTGACGGAAACAACCGTGTCTTTCGGCTGGATTCCGTCAACCGATAACGTCGCCGTGGCTGGTTACGAAATCTATCGCGACGGCAATCTGGTCGGTGTCACCAGCCTGACTACCTGGTCCGATTCCGGACTCGCCCCGAATACCGGCTACATCTACAACGTGCGCGCGTTTGACGCTTCAGGGAATTCTTCGGCGGACAGCGCCGACTTGCCCGCGACAACGCTAGCCCTGGTCGTCGATTCGCAGGCGCCAAGCGTGCCGCAGAATCTGATCGCGGTGGCAACCAGCCCGGCTTCCGTTGAACTCACGTGGGATGCGTCGACCGACAATGTGGGAGTCACCGCTTACGAAGTCAGGCGCGCCTCAACGCTGATCGCCACGGTGACTCAGCCCGGCTACACGGATAACACGGTCTCGCCGTCAACGGCGTACAGCTACACCGTGAGGGCGCTGGATGCGGCTCAGAACACGTCAGCAGCCAGCACTGCAGCGGGCGTGACGACTCCAGCGCAACCCGACAACACCGCGCCTCCTTTTCCAACGGGCTTGGCTGGTACGCCATCCGGTCCAAGCGAGATTGGCTTGACTTGGAATGCGGTTGTCGATGTTGGCGGCCCGGGACCCGCAAGTGGCATCGCGGGATATCACGTTTATCGCGACAGCATCAAGGTCGGCACGACGACTGCGACTAGTTACGGAGATTCCGGGCTCAATCCATCGACAAGCTACGACTACCAGATTCAGGCATTTGACGTTGCCGGCAATCCCTCCGCATTGTCGACCCCGCCCGTCAGTGTATCCACGGGGGCCGCGGGTGGCGGCCTGCTGGCCGAATGGAAGTTTGACGAGGGCAGCGGCACTATCGCGACAGACAGTTCCGGTAATGGCCACAATGGAACACTGACCAACGGCGTGGCTCGCATACCGGGGGAAAAGTCGCTGTATTTTGATGGCGTCAATGACTATATCGACACGGGGTATTCGCCGATCTTTGGTCCCGGCGACAGCTTCACAATTTCGTGCTGGGCAAAGACCACCACCAACACGGGCTCTCGTGTCCTGTTCGGCTGGGAGACCACATACGGGATGGCCATCTTCCTGGAGCCGGGCAATACGGTACGGTTCCGCTTACGCGACGATCTGGCAAACCAGACGAATCTGGTCACGACCTTCAATTTCAGCGATGGCCAGTGGCACCACTACGCTATTGTCCGCGATGACTCAGCGAGCCAATTGAGGGGATATATTGACGGGACGCTGGCCGGCCAAATGAGCGATGCGTCGACCACGTCGCTTAATCCCGGTGGAGCACGGAAGTTCTACATCGGCGCCGAGGACAACGTTGTCAGCCCGGCTCTGTATTTCCAGGGGCAGCTCGATCATGTTCGCATCTACGGCACCGCTCGGACTCAGCCGCAGATTCAGGCCGACGTCGACGCGCAAAAATGGACCACACCAACGGGGTTGATCGGCGGGACATCACCCAGTGTTCGAAACGGACACTCGACAGTTTGGACTGGCACGACCGGCAACGTGAATACTGCTGACCGCATGATTGTCTGGGGCGGAACAACGCAAGGCGGAAGTGGAGGGGCCACGCTCAACAACGGCGCCGTCTACGAACCGGCGACAGACACATGGAACGCTCCTACGAACTTGAACGGCGGCGCGGGCTGTCCCTCAAACCGCTACGGTCACGTTGCCGTTTGGACCGGTGCCACAGGCAACGCGGCAACCGAATACCGCATGATCGTCTGGGGCGGCGCCATCGGCGGATTCACCGAGACCAACCTGGGCTACGTTTACGACTTTGCCACGGATACGTGGGAGGCCAAGGCTAACCTCAATGCTGGAACTGGTGCTCCCAGTGCCCGGCAACTCTGCGCAGGCGTTTGGACAGGTGACACAGGCGTGCCAGCCACCTCGTACAAGCTTCTGGTTTGGGGAGGTGGGTCGGGTCCGAACATGTATAGCGACGGCGCGCTCTACGACTTAGCAACCGATACGTGGTCGACGCTGACCGGTTTGTCCACTGACGCGAACAGACCCAGTGCAAGGGCCGGCACGGCATTCGCGTGGACGGGCGATACCGGAAGCGCCGGCACTTCGCATCGTTTGATTGTTTGGAGCGGCGGCGCGTACGGCAACAATTTCAACTTTCAGGACGGGGCGATCTACGACATTTCTACGGACAGTTGGAGTCGCCCGACGAATCTGAACGCGGGCTTCGGTTGCCCGACGGGGCGGGAGTTCCAGTCAACCGTGTTCACCGGCCAAACCGGCGTGCCGGCGACAGCGAACAAGCTCGTGCTCTGGGGTGGTTACGTCCGATCCATCAGCGCGTACACCGCCGAAGGCTGGATGTATGACATCGCGACCGACACATGGAGCCAGCCCGCAAGCCTCAACGGAAGTGCGGCGGTGCCAACTCCCCGGTACGACCACGGAACAGCCGGAGTGTGGACAGGCGCGAGCATGATCATATGGGGCGGTTGGGGTCCGCCGTCATTCCAGGCAAGCTGGACCTCTTTGAAGACGGGCGCCATCTGGACGCCGTAACCTAGGCCAAAGACATGTAGCAACACAACCGCCCCGTCGGCTTCGCGACGGGGCTCGTGTTTTGACGGCCTCTGCTAGAATGCTTGCCCATTGTTCGGGGCCGTCATGTTCAATCATCCAACGGGCACGGTTACGTTTGTGTTCAGCGACATCCAGGGCTCGACCGCGCTCTGGAACCGCCTGGGTGACGCATTCAAGCCGGCGCTCGACTTGCACAACCGGGTGCTGCGCGACTGTTTCAATCGGCATAACGGATTTGCGTTCAAGTCCGAAGGCGACTCGTTCAAGATTGCGTTTGAACGAGCATCCGACGCCGTGCGCTTCTGCCTCGAAGCGCAGGTCGCCTTGCACCAGACCTCCTGGTCGCAGGATTGCGGCGAGTTGCTGGTCCGCATGGGCGCGCATCTGGGCGAGCCCATCGTCGGCCAGGATCCGGCAAGCGGCCAAGTCGACTATTTCGGCCCCCCGGTTAACAAGGTTGCGCGCATCTCATCGGCGGCGCACGGCGGACAAATCCTGTGTAGTTCCGCAGTGCTGGGCGCCGCCCGCACGGCCATCGAGCAACTCGGTGCCGATATCAAGGACCTTGGCGAGCACCGCCTTAAAGGTTTTGAGCGCCCCGAGCATGTGTACCAACTGGCGCCGTCAGCACTCAAAGACCGCAGCTTTCCGCCATTGCAAATCGACCGTGCTACGGCAACCAACCTGACTCGGCCCAAAAGCAGCTTTATCGGCCGCGCCGCAGAAGTCGAGAAGTTGGCAGCGTTGCTTAAGGATGCGTCGACGCGCCTCGTCACGCTATGGGGAATGGGCGGGCTGGGGAAAACGCGCCTGTCGCAACACGTGGGCGACCTGTTGCTCAAGGAACCGCTCCCCTTCGAGGGCGGCGTATACTTCGTTGAGTTGGCGCACGCGCGCACGCTGCAGGCAATTGTTCATGAGACGGCCAAGTCCCTCGGGGTTACGCTTAGCGGCCCTGACCAGTCGCCGCAAGCCGTTGCCAACGTGCTGCGCTATCGCAAGCCGCTGCTACTGATCCTGGACAATTTCGAGCAAGCCGTCGAACACGCTAACGCGACGGTCGGCCTGTGGCTGGAGCAAAGCCCGGGCACCAAGTTCCTGGTCACCAGCCGCACGCTGTTATCCCTGACGGGCGAGCGCTCCTTTGAACTGGGGCCTCTTGAATCTCCGCGCGGGAAGATGCCTCGCAAAGGTGAGACGCGCCGGCTGGCCGATTTTGTCAGCAGCTTCGACAGCGTACGCCTGTTCGTCGAGCGAGCGCACGACGCCAAAGCGGATTTCGAGCTGACCCACGGCAACGCCGCGGTCGTGGCTGCCATCTGTTCCGAACTCGAAGGCGTTCCGCTTGCCATTGAACTCGCCGCTGCCCGGATCCGCATCATGCAGCCGGCCCAGATGCTTTCAAAGTTGGGCCGCAAGTTCGACCTCTTGAAGTCGACACGGCGTGACTTGACGCCGCGCCAGCAAACCCTGCTTGGGGCGATCGATTGGAGTTATGAACTTCTCAACGAGTGGCAGCGCAATGCATTGATGCAACTGGCGGTCTTTCGTGAAGGATTCACCCTTGAAGCGGCGGAGGCCGTGCTCCATCTGTCCGCATTCGAAGGCGCACCACTGGGCATGGATGCTGTGCAGGATCTGCGAGAAAAGAGCTTGATTCGCGCGTTCGATGCCAATGACGGTGTCCGCTTCGGTTTGTTCGCGACGATCATTGAGTACGCCGAGGACAAGTGGCGGCAATCGGCCTCGCCTGAGCAACAGCAACATTTGGCCCTGCGCCATGCCCGTTACTACCAGGAGCATGCGGCCCAATGGGACAAGGCCTTGCGCGGGCCGCAACTTGTGCAGGCGTTGAACCAGATCGACGCCGAAATGGACAATCTTTTTGCGGCTCAGGACCGAATGCTCGCCGTCGGGGAATCACGGCTCGCCGCCGAGGTCATCATTGCCGCCGCCGAGACGATGAGACTACGGGGGCCGACGGGCGAGCGTATTGCGCGCCTGACAAAGGCCGTGGACGCGCTGACGGGGCAGTCCGATGAATTGAACGTGTTACGGGCCCGCCTGCTTGCGGCTATTTCGCGCGCCGCACAGGATACCGGCGACTGGAACCGTGCCCGCGAAGCGGCAGATGCGGCTGTGGCGCTGGCGTCAAACTTGAACGGCCGAAGTGACGTGCAGGTTCGATGCCTGTTGGAGCAAGGCAACGTCCGAAGGCTCAAGGAGGACTTCGCCGGCGCACTGGAAAGTTACGGCAAGGGTGAGGAAATTGCGCGGGCGGGCGGCGACGAACTGGAAGCTTGTTCGTGCATCGGAAGCCAGGGCATGGTTCACAAGAACATGGGAGCCCTGAACAAGGCGCGTGAATGCTATGACCGCATCACGCCCGTGTTTCGGCGCGCGGGAGCAAAAGGCTCTTTCGCGGTTGCTCTGCACAATCTCAGCGAAACTCTACGATTGTTGGGGGATCTTGAAGGCGCGCTCACCAAAGAATGCGAGGCCGAGGCGATTGCCCGCGAGATTGGCAGCCTGCCGCTACTTGCTGCGGCGATCGGGGGGCGCTGCACGATCCTTGCTTCGACGAACGACACGCAGACGGTTCTGGATGGATTGACGGAGGCCGAGAGCATCGCGCGCGATGTTGGCGACCGGCGCGTGATTGCTCTCAATCTGAATCGTCGGGCCGAGGTCCTGCATCGCATCGGACAACACGAGCAAGCACTGACCTGCTGCGAGGAGGCCGAGGCGATCAATCGCGAGCTTGGCCGCGCCAAGGGCATCGCCACGACCCTGGTTAACCGAACCCGCGTCCTAGCCGCTCTTGGGCGGCGCGATGAAGCGCTTCCGCCCGTTGCCGAGGCTTGCGCGTTGTTCGAAAAGATCAACGACTTGAACGAACTCTACCAGGCCGAGGCACAGGAGGCCGACGTCCTGCGCGACCTCGGCCGTTTCAAAGAAGCCGCAGCAGCCTATGAACTCGCGCACAAGCACTGCCTCGCTGTTGGACAAAAACCGTTGTTCACGATCCTGGCGGGATGGGCGCGATCACTTAACGCCGCACGCGACACTCGCGCAGCGACCGTCGCGCGCGAGGCACTGGCGTGTTCATCCGACGATCCACGCTTGGGCGTGTCACCGCGCCCAGAAGCCATCGTCGACGACTTGAAAGCGTTGGCCGGACACGCGTGAGTTCGGCTTGCTTATCGGTTACTTTGGCTTGGTATCGGCGTCGTCCTTCACAGGTCTGACGCCACGGGCAAACCACAACCAGCTCACGTTGTAGGGCGGGTCGGTCAGAATCCCGATGCGCTCATTAAGGCGATCTGATTCGCGTTGCAGCGGCCGATAACGGTCGTCTTTGCGTATGGCGGCAAGCACTCTCTCTTTCAGGTCAGCCATTTCTTTCTCAGTCAGGTCGAATTCATCCTTTTTGAAGTCTTTCAGGTTATTCTTCCATGCCCTATCGCGGATCGCCTTTAGCTCCTTTGCGATCACGTCATTGCGCTTCTTCATCGAATCGATTTTGGCGTGTTCAGCCTCGGTTGGCCCCGACGAACGGCGGCTGGCATTCTTGCGTTCGTCGGCAATCACAAGGTCCAACAGGCCGTCACCATCACAATCGGCCACGGTGAATCTGAAATTTCGGAACGGGCAGTCTGCCTTCACGCCTTCTTTTTTCTCGCGTTCGTCCGTATATGGTTCGATAAGGACGACGGGCTTGGCAAAACTCGGGCTTGCGCTGGATGTTGCAGCCTCATTTCGATACCAAACAATGGATCCCCAGTAATCGGCCACCAAAAGGTCGCTTTTGCCGTCTTGGTCCCAGTCAGCCATGACAGGCTGCGAGAAGCCGTAGCGTTTAACCGGCCCGCCTGCGCAGGAAACTTGCTGCCGTTCACTGAACGCGAAATTCTGCTTCGTCCCAGCGTTCACGAACAGCCACACAGAGCCTGAAGAATCGCCGCAGAGAATGTCCGAATCACCGTCGCCGTCCCAGTCGGCTGCAAATGGTGTCGACCGCTTCTTTCCGGGATGGCCTTCCACGTTCAGTGGCTGGTCGTCCTTATCCGTTATCAACTTCCCCGGCATAAAAAGCCCTGTGGCCGTACCGCAAAAAAGACGGATCTGCCCGCTACCACTGCCGCCGATTATGTCCTGCACGCCGTCGCCATCAAAGTCCACAAACTGTGGGCAGAACTGGGTGCATCAGACACAACCCGAACCGATATCCCCGTTCTTGAGAATGTCGTTGTCGCTGTTTCTTAGCCAGTACCACTCGTCCATGTCGTACCGCACATCTTTCGATGACTGCCATACCCGCAACCCACACTCGGCGCTCCCCTCGCTGACAATCAGATCCTTTGTGCCGTCACCGTCAACGTCAGCCGCGAAAGGTGCAGCGTGGCCGCCGGCGATCTCTATGGAGCCAAGGCGGATAGGCTTCTCAACTGTTTGCGCGCCAAGCGCGCTAGGGACCAACGCAAGCAAGACCAAACCAAGCGCGGGGAGTTTCATGGCATAGCTCTCAAGCGACGGGGAACCGCAACCACGGCACACAGGCATGAGGAACCAACTCCGTGCGGATTGTCGCAGCTAGAACCGCCGTCATCAACACCCGCCTCCGACTGTACGCCGATTTGTGGAGGACGATTTTTGGTAAGGCCATGTTCGCACGAGCTTGCGCCGGTCACGGCCGCAGGTCATCCAGAAACTCAGAACCCGGCTTAACGCCCGTCACCAGCAGATAGTCTCGTGCACGGGTAGAGGCCACATACAGGAGGTGACGCTCGGTGTCGTAGACGTCCTTAAGGTCTGAATCCTCGCCGGCGGTCTCGACGCGTTCCTGAAGCGGAATCACCTCGTCGTCGCAGGCCATAACCGCGACGGCGCGGAACTCCAGGCCCTTCGCCAGGTGCATCGTACTTACGGACACAGCCCCGCTCGCAATCTCTACACCTTCGTCGAGCACCGTGTGGTTCATGCCCGCCTGTTTCAACGCCTCAATGGCTCTGGGAATCTGGGCGGGCGACCGGACGAAAACGGCAATTTCGTGCGGCGTAACCCCCTCCTTAGCCCGCTCGGCGACCCATGCGCCGACGTGTGCGGCTTCCTCGCCGTCATTTTCAAAGACGCAAACCGTTGGCACCTGCCCATTAAAGACGGACACCGTCTGGGTTCGCTCCTCTCGGTTTCCATCCGCGTCCGAAACCGTGGGCCCAAGGAGCCGATCTGCCTGTGTCCTGATCTGGTGTGATGTGCGGTAGTTCACACGCAATGTCTTCGATCTACCGCGCACGTCAACGCCAAGGGCTAACCACGAAAAAGGCTGCTGGAAAATGCGCTGGCCAAGGTCCCCCGCGAAAAACAGGGCGTCGGCCCGCTTTGAGGCCAGCGCGGCCAGAAACCGCAGGTGCGCTACGCCGATGTCCTGCGCTTCGTCTACAATGACATGGTCGAAGGGTCGAGCGGTGCTCTTGGCCAACGCCGCTGCGAGCTGTGTGAACATTTCCGCCTGAGTGACCAGCTTTTGTGCCACCAGCGCGGTGCGCACGCGCTCGAAAATGGACCAGAGAAGTACTCGCTGTGTCTCGGGCAGTCGCATCTTGCGGCCAAGCCGGATCATATCGCGATAGGATTCCCACGTTCCTAACTGCCACGCATCCACGACTTGGTCCCATTCCGTGAGCAGGAACGACAATGCGAACTTGTGCTTTGGCACAGCGGCTGCGGCATCCTTGACCGCCTGAATGATCGCTTCTCGCTTCGCGAGCTTGGCATGCCCGACGTTGGCCTTATAAAGCCGCGATCCGATCGCGCCGATCGAGTCAATATCAATTCGTTCGCCAAGACGCGGCTCGTTGCCGATCAGGCGCCTCAGCTGTCCGCGAAGTGCGTTGGCAAGCACATCAGAGAAGGTGGTGAGCAGGATGCGGGCATCATTGTCGGCGTGGGCCAGATACACGGCGCGATGCAGTGCGACGATAGTCTTGCCCGTGCCGGCAGAACCAGACACGCGGGCGGGACCACCAAATGATCCCTCTGCAATGTGCCGTTGCTCGGGGTGCAGGAATACTGTCCACTTGTCCCAGGGATAGTCCAACGCGCGTGTCAGCTCTTCAACGTTCGCCATAATGCGGAAGCGCCGTTGCGCGTCTGGATGACTGAAGGGACCGGCTGCATCTACAACTACCTCTGCCATGCGTGGTGTGCCGCCTGTCGCGAGCTCAAGCAGCGCCTCGGACGCCTCGGCCGGAAGGCGATCCGCCAAGGCAAGCAGGCTGTCCTCGTCCGCGCCGCGAACATCCGCAAGCCATTCCGATGGCACGCCATACTTCAGAAGGTCGCTATCCGTGAAGTTCGCAAACGGGCGCCGTTTTTGCGCTGCCGCTGCCGGCGGCTCGACGTAAACGGGAATCAGTATCTCCTTAAAGGTTTCGCGGATTTCAACCAGTTGGGCCGCGCCAGTAGTCGGATGTGTTTCGAGTTTGCGGCGTTCGGCCCAAGCATAGGCCTTGTCGTGGTGATCAACGTAGCAGAGCAGCAGGCTGCCCGGCGTCTTGTGCACGATCAGCCGAATGTCGGCGTTCACACGCACGGACCAGAAGTTCTTGTCCTTCGCGCGGTCTAGCTTGTGAAAACTCATGCCCGGGCTGGCCGGGTTCAATTGCAGGTCGAAGGCGGTCGTTTTGACGGCCTTCTGTTCGTCGCCCATCAGGCGCGCGAGGCTGGCGGTGAAGGTGTCGGCGATCAGGAAATCAGTCAAGTTCTTGGCCAGAAGTAGTGGACAGGCGCAAGCCAGTACCTGGCCGGATCCAGTTCGCTCGCGTGGCGAGAAGCCGAAAGGTCCAAAGGCCAGCGCCCTTCAAAGCCCTCACGTGCTGCAATCGCACCGAGAATCGCATCTCGTTCATGTTCCTGATGGCCGGCAATCGTTGAACTGATCGAGTACGTTTTGCAGAAGGTGGGCCAGTCCACAGGCCGAAGCGCGGCCCACAAGGCCTTTGGATGGCTTTCCGTGACCCCGACTGCCGGGTACTTTTCACGAATGCGATGCACGAACATTGCACCCTGAACCACGGCGGCACCCTTTAACGAATTCGCGGCCTGTACGTTGCCGCCCGACAAACCGTATGTTCTGCGGAGCCACTGGTCTGCTTGGCGATCACTTGACTGGCCGGAAGACCACCAGAGCGGCGCATCCACGCCAACTCCTGCAGGCGCGACGGCTACTTCCTTGCAAACCTTCTCCAGCGCCTCGTCCGCATGGTCAACGCACCAGGTCTTGGTCGAGCCGTCCGGGTATAAAATCGCCAAGCCGAAGTTGTTCTTCCCGCCCGGATCAGCTCCAACCCAAATCTTGTCGGTCGCGCTCATACCTTGAACACCTTCATTACCTCGTCGCCGAGGTGGTTGATGACCTTGACGGCGACGCGGCCGGACTTGGGCTTTTCGAAGGGTCGCGACGTGTCGCTGTGGAGCGTGGCCCAGGCGTCGGCGTTGATCTCGGCTTTGAGCGTGGTCTTGAGCGCGTTGTAAGGGTCGTTGGCGCCCAGGAAGTAGGCATGGCGCACGAAGAAACTCTCCTCGTTGTAATCGCTGTCAATGAACCAGCAGGCAATGCCGTCGGCGCTATCGCTGCGCACTTCGCCCGCACTGGGGTCGAACACGTCCACGCCATTGACCTTGACCCTGTACTTGCCGTCTTTTTCCTTGAGCAAGTCAATGTCCGGCTCGCCAAAAATGACGAACAAGTTGCCCTTGCCGGTGTTCTTCAGGTTTTCGGCCATGTGGAGGTCGGCGTTCATGCGCGCCTTGAGCACCGGCATACGGCCAAGCTTGTTGAACTCCGTGGCGTGGCCTTCGTAGTTGAAGGCACAGGCGATCAGCACGTCAAACGCGGCATCGCCGGCCTCGCGGGCAGCTGCTACGAGGTCGGCGCGCTGCACGGTGCCGAATTCGGGGCCGATGAAGATCGCCGCACGTTTTTCCTTGTCACCTTCAACGTAGAGGCCCTCGGCGCAGATGAACTCGCCGGGCCAGGGGGCCAGTGAAATGAATTCGATCTTGTCGTCCTTGTGTGCCTGCTGAACGCCCGCGGTCTTGAGGTTGTCCAGGATTATCTGGGCGAAGCTCTGTTTGCCCTCGCTGGCAGCCTCGGCCCGCTTTAGCGGGTCTACCAGGTCGTCATTCTCGTCCACGGTCATCACCCGGTGCGGCGACAGGCTCTCGACCGTGAACGGCCCGGCGACGCGGACCTTTTTCTTGTCGTCGTAAGGCTTGTCGTAGAGGTATTCGAACTCGGCCTTGGCGGCGATGGACTTGTCGATTTCCTGCTGCCGGGCGATGCGTGCCTGCCACCAGTCGACGTGGGCCTTCTTAGCCGCATCGGGCCATTTGGCGTCGGCGTCGCGCGGGATTTCCCATTCCTGCCATTTCTGCTTGAGCGCGCTATTGAGCTTCTCGCGCATGGGCTCCAGTTTGGCCTGCCACTTGTCCCAGATGACGTCAATCTCGGTGTTACCGGCGATGTCGCTCAGCTGAATGTGGGGGGCACGTTCATACACGAAGCCTAGACGAATGTTACCGTGTACCGGTTGGGAACTCGGCGTTCTGCGGGTAGCTTCGGCTTCTTTGAGTTGCCCTTCGTGGGAGTCCGCAAGCAAATAAAACGGATAGCGCGCACCCATGATGCGGGCGCGCGCGAGCGCAAGCGCCACGCGCGAAGTATCAATCGTGATCCAGCGGCGGCCCCATTGCTCTGCGACATAGGCCGTGGTGCCGGAACCACAAGTGGGGTCAAGGACAAGATCGCCGGGGTCCGTGGCCATGAGGATACAGCGCTGCACAAAGTCTGTGAGCGTTTGAACGACGTAGATTCGATCCTCGCCAAAACCGGATGGGGTCAAGTCCGTCCAATTATTGCCGGGGGCCGAAAAGCCTGATTCTTCGTGGTAGTTTTTCCATCTTACGCTCTTGCCAACTGCGTAGAGTCGACCCGATTTTGTGAGTCGATCTCGCTTGTCTTCACCAAACGACCAACCTCGTTTTCCAGAAGGCACTGCGGGAATGTTCTGAAAATTGAAGATGAATCGGCTGCGCTCGGACCCCGTCTGCGAAGTGGTGTCTTGAAGGCGAAGAACACGCCCAACCGGCATAGGATCCGTGCCACGCTTTTGCTTTACCGATAGGTCGATAAGCCTACCGAGTTCCGGTTCAACACAAACGTAGCGCTCGTCTTCACTGCCGATAGGTGGCTTCTCTATGAGCACCTTTCGAAATTTCGTTTGATCGCTTCGGCCGTAGACAAGAATGAAGTCTTGGACACCTGCTATATATCTAGAAGTTTGACCACTAGTCTTTTGAATCGAAACTTGGGAAATGAAGTTGATTTCGCCAAACACTTCATCCATCAGCGCGCGAACGCGGTGGACATTTTCATCGCCGATTTGCACGAAAATGGAGCCGGAGTCGGTCAGCAGGTCGCGGGCAACGGTGAGACGGTCGCGCAGGTAGGTGAGGTAGCTGTGGATGCCGTCGCGCCATGTGTCGCGGAAAGCTTTTACCTGCTCAGGTTCACGGGTGATGTGATCGGCCTTGCCGTCCGTCACGTCGCGGCTGGTCGTCGACCACTGGAAGTTGCTGTTGAATTTGATGCCGTAGGGCGGGTCGAGGTAGATGCACTGCACTTTGCCCCTTAAACCCTCGCGCTCGGCCAAGCTCGCCATCACCTGTAACGAGTCGCCAAGGATCATGCGGTTCGACCAGTTCTGGTCGTGGGCATAGAATTCGGTCTTGTCCGTGCCCTTGGGGATGCCGTTGAAATCGGCGAAGAGGTCAACCTGCTTGTCGGCGGCTTTTGCGTCTGCGGCCGTGCGGCGCAGCAGGTCGTCAATCAACACCTTTGGGTGAACCTTTTCCTGGATGTACAGCGGCGGGGCGTGGACAACGAGGTCGCTCCAATCCTGCTCATCTTTGCCGCGCCAGACCAATTGCGGGTCAAGGTCGCGGTTGCGGCGGTCATAGGCTACGCGAACGGGTTTCTCCTGCCCCTTCTGCATCACGGACTGGAATTCCGCCGTGGGGATGTTCTTGCGCTTGTCCGCCGCATGCTGGATGGCTTCCACAGTCTTGGACGGGGCTGTTTTCTTGGCCATGGGTGTTTTCCGGGTGTGACCTGTTGCGGGGCCTAGCTTAGTTTCATCGGTATCCGGACACTGTGTCCGGATACTGCGGTTGACCTACATCGTCTGCCAGTATCCGGAAGCAATTACCGGATACTCTTCCGGATGCTCTATTCAGCCCATTCTACGGGGGTTATCCGGAAATAATTGCCGGATACTCTTCCGGATACTCCGATCAGCTCATACCACCTTATAGGCCGTCGAGCGGGCCGAACCGACCTTGCGAGCCAAGCCCAACCTCACGAACTTCGTCAAGTGCAGCCGCGCTGCCCGATCGGAGAGTTTCATGGCTTTGGCGTACTCCAACGCCGTGGTGCCGCCACGCTGTGTAAGCCAACGCCAACCATTGCCCTCTGCGGATGACATCTGCTTCTGAACATCTTCGGACAACGTGCTGTTCGCCGACTCAGCGGTCCGATACAGCGTCAGCACCAAGTACGGTGCCTTCCATGTATATTTCGGCCTGGGAAGGCCGGCTTTTTCGGCGCCCGTCTGCATGGATTTCAGGCCAAGACCGCGCTCCTCGGCTAATTCCATCTGTGCGAACACATAATGGAGCACCGGGTTACGACTGAGCATCGGGGCAGAGAACGACTGCATCTGTTCGAGCGTGATGGGATCAACCGGGCGACCAGGGCTGTGAATTTCGATCTTGTCCGCCGTGACGACGAGTTGGCACTTAGCGCCCTGGACATCGTAATCGCGGTGCACCAAAGCGTTGACGATGCCTTCACGAACGAGCTCGAAGAGCGACTCGTTGACTTCCCGACGACGTGCGCGGGTACGATCAATCGGATTGGGCAACTTTTCACGAAGCCAATTGAGTGCTTGCTCCGGAACAAGCACTTGAGGTCCGTCAAAGTCTCGCGTTTCTTCCGTACCGTCAACGTAATGGAGCGTGGCCAGCAAGCCAGTTTGAGGCATTGACCGTCGGGGGTTCTTGCCAAAAAGAACCAAGCCAAAGCCGGTGGGTTTGAATGACCCGTCATCCTCTTTCAACAGGCCTTGGAGTGCAAAGCGGAGCTTGAAAGCCGTCGTTTTTGGATCCTCAGGTATTTTTGCGATGGAGCGGTAAGCCTCCACGGCTTCATCGGACAGGTCCTCAAGGCGCGACATTTCCAGCTTTTCTTCCAACGTCGAAAGCGTTTGTTGCTTTGGCAGTTCCTCGGCATCCGCGGCGCGCTCCAGAGCTTGCGCGAGGAAAAGTTTGTTCTCGTCGCGGATGGTGTCCTGAAGGTCCCGGTCAAACATGTGGACCTTGATTCCGGCGTCCTGCATGTACTTGATTCCCTTGCGATCCACGGTCGGATCGGGGTCTTCGATGCCTATCCAGACATCCTTGATGCGTGCCAGGACAATGCGTTCAGCACAGGGCAATTTGGGGTAACGCCTGGATTCCTTTGCGCAGGGTTCAAGCGTTGCAAAGAGAGTCGATCCATCAAGCTTGGTATTGCGGTTCTTGCGTTCCAGCAGCGTGTATTCAGCATGATCGCCGTGTCGTAATTCACCTCGGTGCGCCGTCTCGATGTTCCCGTCTGGCTTGACCAAGACGGCTCCTACTTTTGGCGTGGCTTTCCCGTCGGCGCGCGGCTCTTGCACCGACTTGCGCATTTCCTCGATAGCAAGTTCCATCATTTCGCGGGGATTGCGCTTCTTCATTGCCCGCCCCCATATTGCGAAATCATCCGGTTGAACTCGGCCTCGACCTTGGACTTGAAATCGGCCTCGATCTGGTAGACCTCGGTGAATTCGGCAAAAGCCCAGCGGCCGTGAGTACCCATGTTGTTCACGCCGGGCACCCAGTAGGTTTCCATCGTGGACTTTTTTTCCTTGGCGTCCTCGCGCCTGTAGCCCTTGATCTCGACAATCAAGTGAAGCAGGTCGTCCGGTCCGTGGCCGTCATCGATGAGTACGATGAAATCAGGCCTGTACCTGCGCGTTTCGGAACCAAAGCGATAGGGCACCTCAAAACCCAGGTTGTGGTTTTTTACGTAGGCCTTGACGCGCGGGTGATTCTCAACGACCCGGCAGAACTCGCCCTCCCAATCACTATCCAGAATCACCCAATTGATATGGCAGCGGCGCGAGTCCGTCTCCCAGCGGTCAAGCCGTGACGTCGGGAAGCTCACGTTCGCCGTCGACCCCACCGGGTTGAACGGGTCAGGCAGGGCCTTGATGGGTCGCTCGCCAAGGAACCTCTTGGTGATTGCTGCCGTGATTTTGTCGCATGCCAGGTCCGCGAGCATCTTGTACTTGAGTTGCGCGGGGTAAGTGCCGCCCTTGCAGACGAGATACTCATCCAGCCACTGCTTGGCGATGCGCTTGAGCTGGCCAAACAGGTTCAGCTTCGGATCTTCGCCGGGGTCGCGCCATTTGTTGAGCACAAGGTGCGATGTCAGTTCGTAGAGTACTTGCGAGGGTCGCACATCGCCGGTGTGAGCGAGGTTCATGTTCACTTGCTCGCCGATGATGCCGGAATTTTGCGTTTCCGTCGCGCCCACCAGGTCAGGAGTCAACTCCATTACCGAGTCCTCTGTGAAGGCTGCGCTCAGGCGCTCTTCGGGCAGTTCGACGCGATAGCCCTTGATGCGAGGAAAGCGGATTTCCAGAGCATCTCGCTCCGGGCGCATGGCCTTGACCTGGACCGTTTCGCGCGGCGGCTGAGGTGGGGCGATGACGGGTTTGGCCGTGAAGTCGAAGGGAATGCCGAACACGTCGGCATATTCGACGTTGAACAAGCCTTCTTCGTTGAGGTCGTAGGATTGGCGGCGCAGCGCGCGGCCGATGACCTGCTCGCACAGCAGCTGGGTGCCAAAGGCGCGGACCCCAAGCACGTGCGTTACTGTGTTGGCGTCCCAGCCTTCAGTGAGCATCGACACCGAAACCACGCAGCGAATCGATCCGCCAAGCTGGCCCGGCTTGCCCACGGTATTCATGACTTCGCGCAGCAACTCCTGATCAGTGATGTTGTCAGCCGCGCGGGCGTCACGTGTGCGTTCAATGATGTCGCGCCGGAAGCGCTCGATTTCATCGGCGGCCATGCCACGGAAGTTATCGTCGAGAGCGTCACCCGCTTCGAGCTGTTCGCTGTCGATCAGCAGAGTGTTTGGCCGCGCCAGCGGGTTGCCGGTGGTTTCGTCAAAATTGCGGAACAGCGGCAGGCGGCCATTTTCGAACGTGGTGGAACCATCCTCGTTCTGGCGATGGAAACCCGACACGAAATCATAGACCAGCTTCGAAATGGCGGTGTTCTGGCACACGATGATGAAACAGGGTGGAACCTTGATGCCCTTCTGGCTCCACAACTCGTGAGTCTTCTCGTAGTGCCCATAAAGCGCCTGCAGCGCGGTTTGCAGCCGCGTGGGCAGCTTCAGCGGGTCAAGTTCTTCGCCTTTGCTGCGGCCCTTCTTGGGCATGTCCTTGCGGATGTTCTCCCAAAGGTTGCGGAACATCGGCATTTCCTGGCCGGGTATGTTGTCCGCCACCGGCACGCGCGGCAACTTCACGATCCCGCATTCGATGGCGTCCATCAGGGAAAAATCGCTCATCGTCCACGGGAACAGCGTGCCCTCGGCGTAGCCTGAACCGCGCAAAAAGAACGGAGTCGCGGACAGGTCGATGACACGGCCAAGTCCGAGCTTGCGATTGACTGCTTCCAGGCCGGAAATCCAGGTTCGAGCGGCCTCGTTATTCTTCTCGGCCTCTTTCCTCTCTTCGCCCTTGAGGTCCTCGTCGTCAAGTTCCTGCGGTTTTTCCCTGTAGCAGTGGTGAGCCTCGTCGTTGATCACCAGGATGTTCTTCATTCCCATGAGGTCCGGCATGACACGCTGCAGCATCTGGCCTTCGGTTTCCAGCGTCTTGAGTTCTTCGCCTCCGCGACCCTGCAACAGCGACCGTCCTCCCGCGGAAAGCTCGACGCGCTCGCGCAGTTTGAAGGCGTGATAATTCGTAATGACGATCTTGGCGTGTCGGAGAGCTTCAAGCATGTCGCCCGGAACCAGTTCACGGCTTGCGTAGTAGCTGTCGGGGTCGTGAGGCTGAAGCAGGCGCAGACGGTCCTTGATCGTCAGGCCCGGCGCACAAACCAGAAATCCGCGCGTGAACGTCTTGCTGCCCTGGCGCCGCACCGCATTGACTGTCTGCCAAGCGATGAGCATGGCCATGACGGTCGTCTTGCCGGCGCCCGTGGCAAGTTTCAGCGCAAGCCGCAACAACTGCGGGTTTGCTTCGCGACTGGCTGACTCAAGAAGGTCCAGCAAGCGCTTGCCATTCTTTGAATGTGGCGCAACTTCGGTCAACCAGATTGCCGTCTCGACGGCCTCTACCTGGCAAAAGAAAGGACGGACTCCACCGAACTCGTGATGCCGCCAGTGTTGAAGCAGGCGAGCAGTTTCCGGCGTGACCTGCCATTGGTTCACATCGGGCAGAGCGCGCCATGCTTCCACGAGGCTGCGCACTTCGTTGATAATGGTTGTGGTGTTGTATTGCTGTGCTTTCGTGGAAAGACCGAGTCCCTCTTGGAACACGATTTCTTCCTGCTTTGGCCCCTTCGTGCGTTTCTTGGGTTTGGGAATGGGCGATATGAACTCCGCCGGCCGGCGTTTCTCGAGTATCTGCTGTGTTGGTTGACCAGCAGCATCAAGTTCCCAATGGCGCCGAGGCTGCTCGTAAGGCGAATTTAGGATGGGGTGATCAAAGAACGGATTGGGCATGTTTGGCCCTGCAATCGAGATGCTGTGCCTTAAAATTCGCGTGACCCGACCGACGCGGCGGCAGTGTACGTTAGAATGAGGTGGCGACCAAGTTCGAGGAGTGTCTTGTTGCGGGTGGCTTCGCTACGCCCGCAGCCCCGCATCGGCAGTTTCGTCCGATTCGTGCCCCAGAAACTGTTCTACCTGAGCGCGACGAGTTTGGCGCCGTGGAGATCTGGAAATGCGATGCGGTGAGCAAGCATGCCTGCCGCCCGGTCGAGGCCCATGCGATTGGGATCTTCCGCGCCCTGAACCTCGATGAACTCGACCAATTTGTCATCGACGAAAAGCGTCAGCTCGGAGTCACGATACCGTATAAAAAAAGGTTGCGGTTCGCCCTCACCATCGTCAATCCGTCCATCCCACTGGCTTGGGTTTTCCGTGCTGGTCTGATGGTAGTCAGCGACGCGCCATGGCGGCACGTCAACATCTCGGCTGATCCGGTCTACCGCCTGCGTCAGCAATTCCCTCATCACGTCCACGGACACTTTGGCGGGCAGTTCGCCAACGAACTTGCAGAAAGCCCGATTGTCCCGAAATGGAAGACCGCGGACTGACTCCTTCAGGGAGGATTCCTCGGGAAGGACGCGTTTCTCACTCATTGTCACGCTCCAATTCAGAGTTTGCGCTGCAGGACCGCACAGTTCGCGCGGAGCCCTCATCTGGCGGCCAATCAGGCTTGTTTCCCCGCAACGCGCTCCAGTTCCGTGACAACCCGATCAAGCTCCTCAACAATGGCTCCACCGCCAGCTTTGCGAAGGACGGCGACCATCGAGCGGTAGTACCAGAGCGTACCGTCCTTCTTGCCCGTGAAGCGTTCCCACAGGCTTTCGCCGACCTTGCGGTAATCTGCAAGCACGGAACGGGCATTGTGGAGCTTGTCGGCGGCGGACACGCGTAGGGCGGCGGCAGACGCCTTGGCCACGTGGGCGATGTAGTCCTCCTTGCGCTTTCGCCATTCAGGCTTGGGTGTTTCAACCGTGTCCGTACAGGCGGCGACGATAGACGCCACTACCTCGCCGAACCGGCTTCGGATGTCGGCCAATCTGCCTTTGCCGCCAGCATCTTCGGCCGCGTCATGCAGCAGCGCGCCGATGGCCTCGTCTTCCGAACCGCCGTCGTCAATGACGATGCTGGCCACCCCAAGCAGATGGCCGACATAGGGAACCTCGGTGCCTTTGCGCCTCTGACCCGCGTGGATTAGCGTTGCGTACTGTAGAGCCTGGTCAAATCGTGGCGATAGTTCCATGCGCGTGCCTCCGCGTGACTGAGCAGAGCATATCACCCGCTGCGACAGACGGATGTCAACTGGGTGGGGACGCGGCCGCAAACGTTATGGTCGAGATGACATGCCCGTTGGGAAGCCGGCACTATCCCCGTTTTGCGATGCATCCTATTCCGCCATCATGCTACGTGGACGGCACATGACCCCGGCCAGTTCCGCCTGAGTGATCGCACGACAGAGCATGCCGCGGATTTCGAGGAGGATGTGCGGCAAGATCGGCGGCATGGCGTCTGGCGCCATCTGCAAGGCGCGTTCGGGCGTGAGAAGGCGCACCCAACGCCGCACGAGATTGTGGGCGCGGCGAAGGGCAGGCAACACCTCCCGGGGCTGGGGCCGGGCTGTCCATTCCCGGCGGCATTCTCCACACAGGGCAACAAGGCTGAAGTCACGGGTGCCGCAAGCCAGAGTGACAGGGTCGGTCGCCAATGTGCCGCAGTCCGGACAGGACAGCCGCAGGCGCGTCGGGTCAATCTCAAAGTACAGACTGTCGTTCATCGGCTGCCTCACCTCGGTCAAGCGAACATTGCCCTTTGGTTCGAACGAACCCTGCGAATCGCGACAGTGGATCTACCGAGAAGGTCCACGCGGGCTCGAATTTCGTAAAATTGTGTAGTCCCACCACGAGATCATCTAGTTCTCGCCTCTCCCATGCGCTTCGCTGGCAAAAGCAGCTCCGTGGCGGCGCAATTCCCCGCCGAAGCGCACGTCGCTGGTAGACTTGCATGCCACAGGGTCACGCCATTTGCCACGGGTTCTCCAACATGGATCAGTTGCCGCTTACCCAATTATAGCCGCCGACAAGTCCACTACCCGGCCGGAAGTAGAGCCGGGCGGCTCGGTCATGCCGAACCACCCGGTCTTTCACATGCGCCACTTTGAGCTTTCCTTATCCCCTCATACCGGCCATCCCTGTTCTTCAGGACTTACCGCCAATGCCTGACCGTTGGGTGCGCAGCACACGACGGCCGACGGATGCTAGGGCACGCGACTTCTGAGGTGATGGAGGATGTCCCTGATCGCTTCCGGATGCTCCGAGTTCAAATTCACAGCCATAGCAGCAACGGTGGTGAGGCCGAAGCGGTGCTTGGTGCCCTTTCCAATAACCCATGGCATCTCCGTCAGCTCGCGACGGATGTCTTTCAGGCCGACGGGTGGAGTGCGATTTCCTCGACGGCGAGCCTCCGCCCACACGTGGAAAAGTTGGGCGTGTGCAAACCACAAGCGCTGTTCTTTTTCGTCCAGATCAAAGAATTTGCCCGGGAACTGTTCTGTGCCTATCATTGGTACCAAGTCCTCGAACATCACGGTCGCCCAACCCAACCCGGTCAAGGTGCGAACTGTGGTCGTGGCAAGTTCTCGCCCTTCGCTGAGCATTCGAACCGTGTCGCGGTCGGAGACGTGCGCCAGCCCGAGGGCACACTCTAACCCTGCTAGGACTATACCCCAGACTTGGCGTGCACCGCGTTCGCCGATCCCTCTGAGGTCGTGGGCGAGATCCTGAGACCGCTTGACAATTTCACTTTCCAGGGCCGTCGTAAATCTCGAAAGGATGTATAGGCCTGCGCGCTTGGCGTTCAAAAACGTGTCGGACTGATTGAACTGGCGCCGCTTTTCTTCGGACACCGGCACCATCTGCAACGCGGCGCAGCGACTCAGAAAAGCCGCGTGATCCGGCAGGCTCTCGTTAGAAATCATGACGTTGGCCCGTGGTATAAAATCGACAGTCCTATTCCGGTTGCTCGGAGTTGCGAGCATCGAACGCCGGCCGTCGAACGAAGCCAGCAAAATTGAAATTAGCTTTCTGGCGGCGTCCGGCTGCAAGTCGTCGAAGGTGAGCGGGAGACCGCTGATGTTGGCCAAGTGGCGCCTGGTTGCGGCCACGCTGTTGACCTCGATCGCGGTACTTAGGGTTTCGGAGCCAAACATGCTTGCGATGACCTGCAGCAGCGTTGTCTTGCCGGTTTGGCGGGTGCCAACCGCGTCAAGAAGGGGGAAGGCCGCGACCCGGGCCATCAGCGCGGGTCGAGCCAACCCGGCCACGGCCCAGCCGAGGCCGAGGAGACCCTGGATTCTCCAGAATCTGTAGACTGTAATCAGCAAGGTTCGGACGTCAGCGTTTGATGGTTCCTGCTCAACCGCGGCAAGCTGCGGGCCATTGTCTCTCGGCAATGATTCATCCAAGAAATATCGGGTGCCAGCACATTGAAATATCGGGTCGATGTCAAAGTTGCGCCGCTCAATTGTCCCGTCACTCACCACGGCATTGCAGTAGATAAACACCGGCACCGTTTCTGACGCCAGCCGACCAAATCGCTCACACAACTGGAGTGACGGCAGGCGGCCTTCGTGGGCGAATAATTCAGCAAGGTCCCGCTCGCTTGCCGTCAGGAAGCGGCAAGTCGACTCGACCACGCGTTCCTTGAACTTTGAAACGTTCGTGACCTCGTTGTTGTCCAGCGCGACCAATCGCCACCTCGGGCGCTCTGTGAGCGTGGTCGGCAACGGCGCAATCGCGACCAGGCGCTTGAGAATCCGGTTTGACATCGCATCACGCACCAGTGCCAGTGGCCGCAGGTAACCGCTCATGACTCTCACCCAGCTGCCGGTGTCGCGGAGGACGTGGAGCCCGTCCGCGCGTTCACGTAGTCGAGCTGGAAGGTCAAATACTGTTGGAATTGACGCAAGCTCCAAGATTCCAGCGGGCAAGGACTGCGTCCGCACGAGTTGCGCCGTCAACTCGACCGCATCTTGATCCTCGACCGTCAGGGCGTCTTCGCCGCGCGACTCCGCAAAAAAATCATTTTCGTCAGGTTTGTTCACAGGATGTTCTCCTCCTCCGCCCGAGCTGCGCCGGCGAAGGCGCAGGTAGGGTGGACGATTTCACGAATCTCCGGCTTTGCCCAGACTGCCGGGCGAAGAACAAGCGGCTTTTTCTGAATTGCGTCGGCGAGTGCGCGACACGATTCGGGCGTTGTCGCACGAAGGGTAATTGCCCCGGAACGAAAGTATGGTAGGCACTTCCGGATACTGGCTTCAATCTGCTCTTGACTCGCATACATGTCAATTTCGCGGAACATCGGCACAGACCACGCCCGCCCGACATTTTCCCGCCATGCTGCAAGCGCCTTCCGGACAAGACCCCCGTCTTGGCGTGGTTTGTGGACGACAAAACCGTGCCCATGCCAGTGGTGCCATCCGCGTCCATCGATCGCGTCGTCGATAATATGCCCCAACAGGTCAACGGAGACCCCCGTCGATTCCCCCTTCAGTGGAGCCAGGTGCCGATGCAGTTCGGCGCTCAGTCTTTCAAAGCCGACGAACCCTCGTTCGTGAGGCAACTTACGCTGCGTAAGTGTAAATAGCGTAATCCGCAACCCACGGCGCACGGCGTCAGTCAGCACGGTTGTCAATCCCGGGAGGCCCTGCCGGCTACGTCGACCGACGCACAGGACGCAGAACGGCAAAATGCAATGATGCGCCGTGGTGAATCGTCCTGGGCGGTCAAGGATGGGGGCCGCGAGATTACACTTCGCGAATGAAAGAGCCCGGCGAGGATCGATCTCCGCGACCGCGTCGATCATCAGCTCGAGTTTGTTAAGTTTGGCGTCGGTAATTCGCAGCGCGTAATACGCTGTCTGGAGGATGCCGGGTTGGAGGGCAACCGCGTTTGCCCGTGCGGCAGCCACGACTGCGGCGACGTCCCCTTTGTCTAGGGCGTGCAACTGCCGGCGCGCATGTTTCGCATCTTCGACTGCCGCGATGAGCGCAAGACGATTACCAGAGCGGTCTTGGCGTCCAGCCATGATGCGCGCGGCAGAAACCGGAACTTCGCCACAAATACTGTGCAGCCTGGCAACCATAGCGATAACGTCATCCCTCCGGGCGGCGCCCCGGTTTTCTTGAGCCGCTGGCGGCCCCTTGGGGCGGCCCGGTACTTTTCCTGAATTGGATGGCATTTCCACTACCCCTTCCTGCCGAGCTCTGATTCACGTTCGCTGATCCAGGCGATAAGTGCCTCCTCGCGAATTAGGAGCCTTTTTCGCTTCCGTCCCCGACCGATGTGAAACGCCTTGAGGCCCCCGTCGTCGATCATCCGGCGGACGGCGTCAGGGCTGGCCCCTAACCGCTGGGCGGCCTGGACTACGCTCAGAAATTTCCCAAGACTGATTGGGCTGCCAATTTTATTTTGCACGATCAAACTCCCGAGCCGTCGCACAACTTCGACTGCAGACGCGCTTGACGGCTATGTTGCCGCGCGAAGCAGACCATGCCGTTGTATCGGTGGGAGTTTTCTGAGGTTGAAGGAAATGAAACGCGAACATGCGCCCTAGGCGTTGTTTGCGCTCCACGGAGGGAACGCAGGGACGCCAAGGTGTCAAGTTTCTCGCCTTAATGCTTAGTGCGCCGTGATCCGCGAACAATTTGCGACGTTGGCCAAGGGTGTTTCCGCACGTCTTTCACAACGTCAAGCAGTGTCCTGTAGCTACATTGATCGAAGCCAAGAAGCTTTCGAGTCTTGGACCGGGTGGCCCGCCACTTGAATTCTTTGAGCACGTCCGACGCGCAATCAGGAAACCAATCGCGTAAATACGTCCTTCGATCCGCTGGTGACGCAATTCGCCATATTTCTGCGCGCCTGTCCCAAATTTGCTGCTGGCGCAACCGGCGCTCAGTTTCCCCCTTTGCGCGGCAATCGGGGCAATACAGCTCATGCCCGGTGGCGAGAAATCTGAATCCGCAGGCCACACCCTGGGAAATCTCGCGGGGGCACGCGCGCAGCGCGCTCCCGGCGCGGTCAACGAACAGCATTTTCAATAGCGACGCAGCGCAACTTCGGACCAAGCCCTCGACATAGTCAGTCAAGGTGCGGCAGAACGAAAAATCGAGGCATTCTTGCCAATCAGATTTAATTCGCCCGCCTGGATAGGGCGATGCCCGAGTGCTGTGGCGCTTCGACTCATGGCCGGCGACCGTCAGGTGGACGTTTAGCCCGGATGCGAAATCAGTCAACGCACATACCTGCTGATCGATGAATCGATCTCTCGTTTCATTTCTTTGGAGACGAGCTAAGAATGGACTGGCCCCGAAGCGCCGCTCGATTTCGAACAGGAAGTCCTCGATTTCTTGGCAGCGCTTGGCCAATGCACCTAGCCGAGGCCCATAGCCTCGCCCTGGGTCGAGATCGTCGATGTTTTTTGCGCTGCCTCCCGGCCACCGGACATGTACGCTGTCTTGGGCAATTACACGGCCAAGAGCTGCGCGGATGCGTCGTGGAAAATCGCGAAACACGTCCCCCGATGTCCACACATAGTGCTCGGCCATATCACGGTCCGGCCAACGAGAAGGCTGCCCAGTCTGCTTGGCGCGTTTGCCCGCGCGGCGGAACATTAGTGAATGCCACGGGTCCAGCGGTGGACTGATAGTCCTTCGCACTTCGAGCGCATTGAGCACATCAAGGCAGAGGTAACAGGCTTCCGCCGCTGGCCCCTTTGGCGGACGCGGTTCAAGATTAGCCCGACGTCCAGACATTACACGCTCCCTCAAGAATTGCGTTGAAGCCAGGTATCAAGCTGTTTTCCGATTCCCAATAGATCGGCCACGTTAGTGGCGTCGCGCTGCGCCGGCGGAAGAGTTTTCTGGCCGACGTAAAATTTGAGCAAGGTGGGGTATTCGTGACCTAGCTCCCAAGAAAGGGTGAGCAAATTTTTGCCGCCAAGGGCTGAATTGGCCATGTAGGTCGCCAACGTACTTCGCAGATCTTTGCACGAGAAGTCCACGCTGGACCATTCGGAAATTCGAGCCAAGGCGTACTTGCCACTATGCCCTCGCTCGCCGTTGTTCATTTCCGCTGCCCGTCGGTCACCGATGGCAAGTGGTTTGTGACCGCCAAAGACGAAGGGATTTTTCCTCACATCCGTTGAATCGCGTAGGCGCTCCAACATCGTCCTCAATTGTGTCCGGGGCTCCAAAGGCACGGGAACATGACGCTGCACTTTGGCAGCCCAGATCTGGAGAGTGCCGCCGTCGAAGTCGATCCAGGAGTCGCGGGCATCGGGTTTGCTCTTTGCGAATCGAAAGCGTTCAGCGTCGCCCCTCCGGCACCCCACCATCATCAAGAAAGCCAGGAACGGGAATACCTTGGTTGAAGGGAACTCAAGATCGTTCCGTAGTGCCGCATCTAGTATTGCCTGTAACTCCGTGGACGAGAGCGCAACCGGCGACGGCTTTGGAAGGCGGCCCGGTCTCAGGGCAAGGCCAACTGCCTCGCCGTCAAGCTTGATGCAGGACAAGTAGCGTCGACCGTAGTTGAGAATCGCTTTCGTGTGGAAGGCGAGAGATGCCACCGAATTCATGGACAGCGGCGCTTTGGTCGCCGCACTTTTATAGCTGCGCACGAATGCCATGTAGGACTTGAGGTCAAGTGCCGTAAGCAAATGTGGCTTACCGGGCCTATCTGGCCATTGCTCGAAGAATTCCCACGCGTACTTGTATGCGCGAAGGGTCCGGTCACGCCGACCCTCGGCAACTAAATTCGTCTTATGGCTCGTGAACAAGGCGTCCCAATCAATGCTTCCGTCCACGGGGCGTAGCCCTGCTTGGCGCCTCGCATACTCTCGACTCAACTCTTCCGACTTGCGCTCGGCAATCGGGCCAGCGCGTGCCTTCGATTTGATCGGCAGGCCGGCTGAATCCACAAGGGCTTCCTGTGTCTCGCGACCGCTGCCCGGCACTTTGTACCTAATTACAATGCGGCCGTCGGCCTTCTTGAGTATTTTGACGCCTGGATGTTCTCGTCTGGCACGAGCGTTATAGGCGCCTTTATGCTTTGTTTTATTGGACATTTGCAGACCTGCCGGCGTCACCTAGATCGTCACCTAGTTTGGGCGGATTGCAGCGGTTGCGTCAAACTATGGATGAAAGCAAACCTCCGTAAGACCTATAAATCAAGCCTCCAGCGGCACCATCGGTTTGTAGCATCAATTAGTCCCGTCATCTCTTAATCAGCGGGTCGTAGGTTCGAATCCTACTCGAGGTACCAGCTTTCAAGCCGCCCCCAGAGCCAATCTGGGGGCGGTTGTGTTTTCTGGAATCGTGTACCGAAAACTCTGCTGTACCGCAAATTGTACCGAAAACTCCGGTGGTCAAAACCCGTACGTGGTTCACGTGACGTGCGGAAAATAACCCAGCCGCCGAAGCGGAGATCAAAGATCAATTGTCTCGCCATCCGACGCGAGACCGGAATTGGGCGGCATGGCGGGATGTTCCATTAGCCAGGCCTCCAGCTCATGGCTGATGTGGACCAGCAGCGTGCGCTGCGGACGCACCTGGGCGATACACTCGGCCGCCAAGGGCAGGTCGTTGTGGTTGCGCGGCGGCGCCTCGCGCGGCGGGTATGAACAATCGAGCACCAGCAAGTCCGGCTTGAAGCCCGCGACGAATTTAGCTGTGTCCGCAGGAAGGCCCTTGGTGTCGGTCAGGTAAGCCAGCCGCGCGCGGCCATCGTCTATGCAATAGCCGAAGGTCGGCTTGGAGTGCGTCAGCGGCACTGGCGTCACGCCAAGGCCCGCGATTTCGAAGCGTTCGAAGGCGGGCGGGCGGCGGAACTCAAAGGGACCGGGATGCTTGAACAAATCCGCGCAGCCCTCGAGGTCCGGCGGCGCAAAGGCTGGAATCGGCGACGCCTTGGACCATCTCAACGCGAATAAACCAAGCACATGGTCGATGTGAAAGTGAGTGACTAGCAGCGCGGAGATGTCGCGCGGCGCCAGGCGCTCGGCCAGGTCGGGCACACCGCCGTCAATCAGCAGGCGGCCGCGCGAGCCCTCAACCGTTGCGCACGTCACGCGTCGCCGGCGACGCTTGTCGAGTCCCGCGGCGACGCAAGCCGGGCAGTCGCAACCCCAGACCGGCACCCCGGCCGCGCTTCCTGTACCAAGCAGGGTGATCTTCATGCGCGTACAGTCTCCAATGCCTCGCGCACCGCGCGAACCACTGTTTCGTGGTTCAAACCAACCGACGCCACGGCGCCGCGCTCGTGGATGACTTCGGCGCGCCGATAGTCCAGCGGTCGGAGATCGAAGTCCGTGTATTGTCCGCCAAGTTCAGCCACGAACACCGCCGCCGCCGCGCTGTCCCACAACTTGGGCGAGCACGGGCCCGAGCCAAACACCATCGCCTCGCCGCGCGCCATGGCGCAGGCACGAAGCCCGACGCTTTCACACAGGTCAAAACCCGCGAGTCCCAGCGCGCGTGACAGCGGCTTGGCGGCGTCCGGGCGCGTGAAGGGGTTCCACATCAGCCGGCGTTGCGACGCCGACCCGCGCAGTTCACACAGCCTGTTGTCGTTGAACTCGAACACGCCGGAGCTGCGCTGGGCAATGAGAGTTCTGCGCGCGCAGGCGTCGTAGACAACGCCAAGGGTCGGCGTTCCTTCAACGACGAGGCCAAGCATGATCGAGTATCCCGGCCGGCCGGCGACAAATGAGCGCGTGCCGTCCAGCGGATCAATGAACCAGCGCCGCTGGGCCCCAGGATTGTCGTGGCCCGAGCCCTCCTCGGCGCATATGGCGTCATGCGCAAATGCGCTGTGCACTGCATCAACCAGCAAGCTGTTGATCGCGCGGTCGGCGACCGTGACAAGTTCGCCCCTGTCTTTGGTCTCTTGCCTGATCGGCTCGCGGCGTTGTTCGAATTCATGCAGCATGCGCGCGGCCTCGGGCAGCACGGTCAGCACAAATCGGGCTTCAGCGGTCAGCGTCACGACGTGTCCTCAAACGGTGACCGGTGCGGGCAGCGATTCAGAGGCAAACACGCGCCGGCCATTGACCCATGTGCTTGTCACATGGGGGAAACCGCCGGCCAGTTCGACGGCGATCAGGTCAGCGCGCAGACCGGGCGCGATTTCACCGCGGTCGGCCATTCCCGCAGCCCGCGCGGCGTTCAGCGTCGCCAACCTGGCGGCGTGGTGCAGCTCCAGCACGCCCTCGTGGACGACGCGGAAGACTGCCGCAAGCAGCGCCGCCGGCACGTAATCGGCGCACAGGCAATCCGCCTGGCCCTGCTTGATGGCGTCGATCGCGCGCAGCGACGACGTCTGGCTTTTGCCGCGCAGCACGTTGGGTGCGCCGACAATGGTAGCCATGTGGTGTTTGCGCGCGGCCGCGGCCGTCTCGAGGTTGATCGGGAATTCGCTGATGGTGGCGCCGAGCCCGGCCATCAACTCAACGCGTTCGGGCGAGTCATCGTCATGGCTGGCAATCGGCACGTCCTTGGCGCGCGCGGCGGCGGCAAGCTGCGAAATGCGTTCCGAGGCGGCCTTGCGCTCGTCCATCTTGCGCGAGGCCATGTTCTCGGCCTCTTGGTGGCTGAGGTTGTAGGTCTTGGTGATGTACAGCGTGTAGGCTTCCAGCGACTTGAACTGCCCCTGGCCCGGAGTGTGGTCCATAAAAGACAGCATGTGCGCAGCGCCTTCCTCCACGAGTTCGCGAATCAGAGGCTGCGCCGCGCGGTCGGTGATTTCGTAGCGCACGTGCACGCGCGTGTCGCACAGCCCGCGCCTAGCGCCGATGGCGCGCACGATTTCAGCGGCAAGGCGGGTGTTACGAACACCCAGTTCGCCCTCGGAAAACGCGATGGCGTGAAAGGGCGTGGTGATGCCGGCGGCCATCGCGACGCGGTCGGCCTGAGCCAGCGCGAAATCCAGCGGGAACAGCACATTGGGCCGGGGTTCGATGAATTTTTCCAGCGCGTCGCCGTGAACGTCAATCAGCCCGGGCAGCAGGAACTGGCCGCCAAGGTCGATGGTCACAGCGTTCGAAGGCGCGGCGCCGCCGACGGCGGAGATATAGCCGTCCTCGATCAGCACACTGCTGTCCTCCAGTACATTGTTGGCGAGCACTACGCGCGCGTGTTGAAGGCAGGTCTTCATTTCAGTTCTCCGTGCGGGCGCCGACCGGCGCGCGCAACGCAATGGTTTGATCCGCCAGCCGCCGCACCAGCGACGAGTCGTGGAGTATCGCCAGGATGGCGGCGCCGCGATTTCTGGCCTGGGTGATTTGTTCGACGGCACGCTCGGCGGATTGCGCGTCGAGGCTTGCCGTGGGTTCGTCCAGCAGCAGCAGGCGTGGGCCTGTCAGCAACCCGCGCGCAAGGTTGACGCGCTGCTTTTCGCCGCCGGAAAAAGTCGCCGGAGGAAGTTCAAGCAGGTGCGCGGGCAGGCCTAGCGCCTCGAGCATTTCCGAGGCGCGGGCGCGCGCTTCGACGCGATTGGCGCCAAGCGCGATCAGCGGGCGCGCCACCACATCAAGGCACGATTGCCGCGGCAGGCAGTGCAGGAACTGTGAGACGTAGCCGATTTCGCGGCGGCGCAGCTCGATGATGGCGTGCTCGTCGGCGCTGACCAGGTTGACGTCGCCATGTTGTGAACGAAACGTCGCGCTGCCGGCGCTTGCAAGGTAGGTGCGGTAGATGCATTTAAGAAGACTCGATTTTCCACTTCCAGAAGGGGCAACCAGCGCGCTGAAACTGCCGGCGCCAAGGGAAAACGACACATCCTCGAACGCGCACAGCGTCGCGCCGCGCTCATGCAGCGTGAAGGTCTTGCTCAAGCCCGCAACGTCGAGAATCCCGTCCATGTTTGTTCCAGTTACAGCGCCGCGGAAACCAGCTGCTGCGTGTACGCGTGCTGCGGATCTTCAAGAATCTGGTCGGTTAAACCCTGCTCGACGACTTCGCCGTTTTTCATCACAAGGGTGCGCGTAGCGAGCTGGCGGATCACGCCCATGTCGTGCGTGACTACAACCATGGACAAACCAAGCGCCTCCTGCAGTTCCAGGATCAGGTCCAGAATGCGCGCCTGCACCGAGACATCGAGGCCCGTCGTCACCTCATCGAGCAGCAGCAGCGGCGGGTCCGTCGCCAGCGCGCGCGCGATCTGCACGCGCTGCTGCATGCCGCCCGAGAAGCGATGCGGTGATTCATCCATGCGTGCGGCGGCAATGCCCGTGCGTTCCAAGAGGTAGCGCGCGCGTTCGCGGATCTTCTCGTAGTGCGCCTGCTCATTCAGCAGCAGCCGCTCAGCGATGTTACCGCCTGCCGAAATTCCGAAGTTCAGGCCCATGTGGGCGTTCTGGTAGACCATGCCAAAGCGAGTGTTGCGCAGCCGGCGCTGCTGAGCGGCGTTAAGCGCGAACATCTCAACGGGTGTGCCCTTGTCGTCGAATACGGCAGAGCCGGAAACCGGGGCCTCATCGAAATAGAGCATGCGCACCAGCGACGACTTGCCGCTGCCGCTTTCGCCCATGACGCCGAGGATCTCTCCGTGGCGCAGGGTAAACGACGCGCCGCGCACTGCGACGATTGTCCCGCAGGCCGGGCAGCGGTTGGTGGCCGCCGCCGCACCGGTGAGCCGGCCGCATTGCTCGCAGCCGTCGCCGAAGGTCTTGCGCAGGTTGCGGACATCGAGGATGGGTTTCATCGGCGCGACTCCTGTCGGCGCGCGCAATAATCGCTGTCGGAACAGCCGAATTGTTTGCGGCCATAGCTGTCGAGGAACTCGTCGAGGAAGCTCTCACGCGAGCCGCAACGCGCGCAGGGCCGGCGGGCACCGGTGTCGTCAAAGAAATGCTCGACGCGAAAGGGCACGTCCTCAAAGGCCAGCGGCTCGGCGCGCGTAAACGGCGGCACGGCGTAGATGCGCTTTTCGCGTCCAGCGCCAAACAGGAACAACGCGTCGGCCATGTGCAGCCGCGGCACGTCGTGGCGCGGAATGGGTGACGGGTCAATCACGTAATGGCCGTGGATGCGCGTGGGGTAGCGGTGCGAAATCGTGATCTCGCCGAAGTTGA
Source organism: Planctomycetota bacterium (assembly GCA_020848275.1). Taxonomy (GTDB): domain Bacteria; phylum Planctomycetota; class UBA8742; order UBA2392; family UBA2392; genus JADLAK01. The sequence continues at coordinate 33,457 of JADLAK010000085.1, read as the reverse complement.
CCAGGTCTTCGTACAGCTTGACCAGCAGGCGCGCGTAGTCGCCCTCGCCGTGCATCTGCTTGCGTTTGGCTTCGTTGGGCTCGACCACCACCAGCGGGTCGGGATAGGGCACTTGCAGCACCAGTATCTGACCCGGCGACATCCCGACTTCCGGCACGCGGTGGCGCGTCTGGATAATCGTGGCGTCCTCGGCGCGCGTGGTCAGGCTGACATCAGGGCATGCTTCCACAATAAATTTGCGCAGATTGACGGCGTTGACTGAGTCGTCGGCTCCCTGATCAATGACCTTGAACGTGTCGCCGGGCCCGAGCAGGGACAGCGTAATCTGCAGTCCGCCGGTGCCAAAGCCGCGCGCCAGCGGCATTTCGCGCGAGGCATAGGGCACCTGGTAGCCGGGAATCGCCACGGCCTTCAGCGTCTGGCGGCGGATTTCCTTCTTGGCGTATTCGTCGAGAAAGCCGTACTGGTACGCACGAGCAGGCGCCTCGATCATGATATGACCTCCGCCGGTTGTGCCTGCGCCGCGCGCAGGCGGTCGAGGTCGCTCTGGAACGTCACGTAGTGCGGCATCTTGTAGTGCTGGCAGAAGCCCATGGCATCCACGCCGTCCACATGCAGCAGCACGAACTCGGGGTCCTCGGCGGGTACGCGCGGGCCACGGCGCGCGCCCAGTTGCAGCGCACGGTCCAGAATCGCCATGCTGATCGCCTTGACTTCGTTGTGGCCAAAGCACGCACCATAGCCGATGCCGAACGCCGGCTTCTGCCCCTCGACCTTGTCGAACATCGCCACAACTTCGCACTCGGTCATCAGCACTTCGCCGACCTCGACGGGTTCGCCGGTGATGGCATGGGGCATCCGCACAGGCACATAACCCACGCGCAACTCGGCGACGGTGGGATGCACATCGCCGTAGCCGCGCATGCTGGAGTACGCAATCGCGAGCACCGAGCCGGTCTCGCCGCGCGAAAGCGTTGCAAGCGCGGCGCTGCGCGGCGCCGGGAACACCAGCGGCCGGCGCGTGATGTCGAAGGGCTCCTGTACGGTCTCGACCGCCGGCTCAAGCAGCCCCTCGGCTCGCAGGTAATCGAGCACCTTGGGAAAGCTCTCCGGCAGGCGTTCCGCGGGCGCGCCCTTGAGCCAGCTGCGTGCGGCGGCGCGAAAGGCCTCAGGCGTTTCGTCAGCCAGTTCAAAGCGCAGCAGGCGATGCAGGTAATCGGGCGTGGGACCCAGCATCTGGCCGCCGGGAATGTCCTTGAAGGCCGCCGAAATGCGGCGGATCAGCCGCATGCCGCGCGTGGAGTGCACGGGGCTGTCGGCAAGGCGCGGCCGCGTCGAACGGTAGGCCCGCAAAAGGAAGGAGGCCTCCAGCGTGTCGCCGCCGGTCTGTTTGAGCGCGAGCGCGGCGAGTTCCGGGTCGTAGAGACTGCCCTCGGACAGGACGCGGCCGTGCAGTGCGTGAAACTGCGTGGTGATGGCGTCGACGCTGACGGGTGGCTTGCCGTTTTCACGCACGCGCAGGTACTCAAGCGCCCGTGCCGCTTCGTCTATGGCCTGTTCGCCTCCCCGGATGGCAACGTATCCCATGTCAGTCCTCGATTACTTTCACTTTTGTGGTGCGCGGCAAGCCAACAAGCCGGCTTTCGTCGGCGATGATGAAATCCACGCCCAGCGGGAAAGCGGCGTTCCATTGCTCGCGACGGGCCAGCCATTGCTGTGCGACGGCAAGCCTCAGGCGCGCCGTCGATTCAATGCCGGGGCCGCTGAGTTCAAGCAGCAGGCCCTTGTCGCCGACGCTGGGGCAGATAAGCACCACGGTCGCACCAGTTTCCGGGCTCGCCAGTATTCCCAGGCGTGGCGCCAGGCCCGCCGGTGGCTCAAGCGCGCCGTCAGCCAGCACGAAATCAGCCTGCGCGGGGTTCGCGCGGCGAGCCTGAAGGAACGGCCAGTCGGCGGCGCCCAGGCGCTCATGAATGTCCGCCAGGGAAACGGTTGCGTCGCACAGCGTCGCCAGCACGCAAAGCCACGCCGACGTGCCGGGTAACGTTTGCACGCTGCCCGGCCTGCTCATGGCCTGCAGCAACCGGCGATAAGCCTGTTGCTGGTGGCGCGGCTCAAAGACCACGCTACTCGTCATCGTCGGCCCTCCCCGTGGCAGGCGACAGCAAAGAAAAATCGACCCGCGTGCGCGCAAGCATGGCCTCGCGCTGGGATGCCTCAGCGCGTCGCAGGGCCAGGCCAGACTCAATTAACTCGACGACCTCGTGTGCGCCGCGCAAGTTCCCGGCCATGATCGCGTCCAGGATTGCCAGCGCCTGTGCGTATTCGGCCGAGGCGTCCATCACCTGCGCCGCGCCGCGCGACTTGCGGCCGTCGTCGTCCACGACCTCGACCTGGGCGGTCGCCAGCGGAATTTCGCCCAGGTTGAAGACTTCGCCCAGGGCGCCCTCGCGCACCCGCAACATCGCCAGGCCGGCCTGCGCCAGCGCCTGCGGCTGAACCTGCGCGTCGAGCGTGAGCCGCCGTGCGGAGTCAAACACGATGCGCCGAGGCAGCGCGCTGAGCGCATGGATCCATTGCCCACGTGGTGTAGATGTCGCCATGTCTAGACAACTCCGTACGCCGCAGAAAACATCACCGGATGATTCTCTTGCGCAACCACTGCGAAATGCGCTCTAGGCCCAGCACCGTCAGGAAAATCACCAGCAGGATCGTCGAGACATGGCCGAAGTCGAACATGTCAAAGCGCCCCTTGAGCTCGATGCCGATGCCGCCGGCGCCGACAACGCCGATCACTGTCGCCATGCGCACGTTGCGCTCGAGAATGTATTGCGTGTAAGCGATGTACTGCGGCAGCACCTGGGGGATGACGGCGTAGCGCAGCACCGCCAGCTTGCCCGCGCCCGTGGCGATCAGCGCCTCCTGGGGGCCGCGTTCGGCGTTTTCAATGTCGTCGGCGTAGAATTTGCCAAAGAAGCCCGCACAGTGCAGACCCAGCGCCAGTACGCCGGCGATAGGACCAAAGCCGTACATCAGCACGAGAAACAGCGCCGCAACAAGTTCGGGCATGGCGCGCAGGAAGCTGGAGGTCAAGCGTGACGCGGAGTAGGTGAACCGGTTGGGTGAATAGTTGCGCGCCCCGAAGTAGGCCAGTGGAAGGCTGATAACTATGGACAGCAAAGTGGCCCAAAGCGCCATCTCCAGCGTCTCGATCATTTTTTCGCAGACGTAGACCAGATAGCCAACCGGCTTGACGAGAAACTCCTGTTTCTCGAAGTCAGCCACCATCTCGTTGCGGTCGAAGTCGTAACGCGCGCTTTCAACCGTGCGCGTCTCAAGGTGCGACAGCCAGGGCAGGTTGTTGCGGTCAAATTTTTCGATGCGCGACACAGGCGCTTCTTCGTGAAACACCAGCGGGAAGGCCGTGTCAGCAAAGCGTTTGGCGCCCTTGCCGACCTCTGACGAAGGTCGCAACCCCACAATCTGCGCCGCCCACTCCGCGGTCATCACCAGCATCTTGTCTATCTGCGTATGACGTGCCGAAAGCGCCAGCAGCACAGCCGCAAACAGCAAGCCGAGGATCAGCTTGGGCCCGTAGGGCTGCCTCACGCGCCATTGCTGCGCGGGTTTGCTGCCGCCGACGAAGATTTCGGAGTCGGGACGCGCCATTTATACCGCGATCGCATTTGGGGCCAGGACGTCCACCGCCGTGCGGCGGCTAGAGATCTCGACTTCCGCGCGCTTGTCGTAAATCAGGTCAAGGGCCTCGCCGCAAAGCCCGGACGGCGGCCCGTCATAGACGACAGTACCGTCGCGCATGCCAATGACGCGGTCGGCGAACTGCCGGGCGAGCTCCACCTGGTGCAGGGTGCAGAGGACCGTGGTGTTGCGTTTGGCCGAGGCGTCGCGCAGCAGCTCAAGGATTGTGGCAGATATTGACATGTCAAGGCTGGCGACCGGCTCATCGGCCAGCACCAGCACGGGCTCCATGATGAACGCGCGGGCAATGGCCACGCGCTGCTGCTGGCCGCCCGAAAGTTCGCTGGCGCGCTTGTAGACGTGGGACTCAGCCAGCCCAACGTCCTGCAGCAAACCGCAGACCTTGCGCCGCAGGCGCGAATCAAACAGCCCGGTGAGGGCCCGCCACGCCGGCACGTCGCCCAGCGAACCCGACAGCACGTTCTCCATGACGTTTAGGCGCCCCACCAGGTTGAACTGCTGATGCACCATTGCCACGCGCCGGCGAATCTTGCCAAGCGTGTGCCGGTTCAGCGCCACGCCATCGAGCTCGACATCGCCTGTGGTAAGCGACGTCAGCCCGTTCACCGCGCGCAGCAGCGTGGTTTTTCCTGCGCCCGAGGGACCAAGCAACACGCAGAACTGGCCCCGTGGGACCTCCAGCGACACGTCACGCAGGGCGACGGTGCCGTCGGCAAATGTCTTGCCGCATTGGTTGAAATTAAGCATTGGAAGTCTCCACGGGTTCATCGCAGCCTGTTTACGGGGTTACTGTGCGCCGGCTTTCTTCAGGATGTCGGCCTTGATTTTGTCGACGACTTCCAGCTTCTCGGCCGCCTTCATGAACTCCGACTCTTTGTACTCGGTGTCGTAGCGGTCGACCTTTTTGCCGCCGTAACCGCGCACCATGTCGGGGGTCACACCCTCGGCCTTGTGGACGGTGGCAAAGCCGTCTCGCAGCTTTTGCTTGAGATCGGCAGGAAGGCCGGGATTCATGGCAATCGGCGGCGCCGGAATGGGGTCGCTCTTCTTGATGGCCTTGAGCTTGCCCGCCTCGATCTTTTTGTCGGTGACGGCCTTTTCCAGCGAGTCGAAGGACGCGCAGCAGGCGTCAACTTTGCCTTCAGCGCAGGCCATCAGGCTGTTGACGTGGCTTCCTGCCATCACGATCTTGCCCAGATCCTTCACCGGGTCGATCTTGGCATCCAGCAGCATCGCCGCCGGGTAATTGAAACTCGAGGTCGAGCTCGGGTCGCCAAACGCGACGCTCTTGCCCTTGAGATCCTCGATCTTCTCGATTCCGGTGTCGGCACGGGTGAAGATGCCCGAGTAATAAATCGACGAACCCTTGTGGACTTCGACGGCGAGCAATTCCGCGCCGCCCTTCTTCTTGCATTGCAGGTAGGACACCGCGCCGAAGAAAGCGATGTCCACCTGGCCGTTGGCCATGGCCTCGATCACGGCGCTGTACGACTGGCCCACCTTGATGTCGAACGTCAGGCTCTTGGTCTTGGAAATCGCGTTGAAGATCGGCACGAAGTCCTTCTTGGTGCCGTCTTCGGTGCCGCCGTCGGCTGGAACCAGCATGACCAGCAGCGGTTTTTCCTTGCTGCCGTCGCGGGGCCAGGACGCAGGTTTGTTCTTGTCGTCGGGCTTGGCGCTATCCTTGGCCGTCGAATCCCCGCCGCCGCCGCCCTTTTGGTCGGGAGTGTTCGGCGCCGGCGGGCTGCAACCGATGGCGACAACGGACGCCGCCACAACGAGGCTCAGCAGTAAAGAACGCGATAGCAGTTTCATTTTTGTCTCCGATTAATGGTCATGGTCATTGGAAGTCTTCGGGCGTTGCTTGGCCGTTCGGTTCGACGCGAACCTGCATGAGGTCGGCGCGAAAGCGCGTCAGCCCGTACTCAACGGGCAAGCCCGTGTGGGGATGAATGTTGACACTCTTGACGCGCAGCACCGGCTGTCCCGGCGCCATCAACAAGTGTGCGGCGTCCGAGGGCTCGGCCGTCGCGGCGGTAACAAGGCTGAACTTGCGGCGGGGCGTGAAGCCGCAGCTCTTTTCGATAAACGCATGCAGGGAACCCGACGTGTATTCGAGCAGGGCCGGGAAACGTGCCACGGGCAGGAAGTGCCCGATCAGGCATAGCGGGATGCCATCGGCCAGCCGCAGGGTTTCGAGCCACAGGACCTCGTCACCTTCTTCAAGCTCAAGGCGGCTTGCTACGCCACCCACTGCGCGCAGCACCTGGCGCTTGAGCACGCGGCAATCTGCGATGAGGCCCTGGGATTCCAGCGTCTCGGTCAAGCGAGTGCGGGGGGCGATAGAAATGTCGATGGGCGCCTGGGCGACAAAGGTGCCGCGGCCGCGTTGGCGCAGCAGCAGGCCACTGTCGAGCAGTATCTCGACGGCGCGACGCACCGTGTGGCGATTGACGGAAAAGCGCTCAGCGAGTTCGTGTTCGGCCGGAAGCTGGTCGCCGGGCCGATACGCCGCACGGATTTCCTGCTCAAGTCGGCGGGAAATCGCGCGGTAAATCGGCTCTGATGTGGCCAGGAGCGGCTGTTGCAAGGACATCTAGACATCTCCACATGGAAGTGCGCAAAATATCGCGCGCCTGTGAAGGCTCTTTGCGCCGTCCCGCCAAGAGTTCGTGAATTCACACGCCAATTCCTGACACACGTGCGTGGGCGACTTCTGGCGACAACTACCCGAATATCTTGGCAAGACGAAAGTAATCGTCGGTCACGGTTTTCAGTTTGCCGACGACATCCTTGAGCGGCATGGCTTCAACCGTGCGGCCGTTTAGGCCCGCCATCACGCCGCTTTGTCCCGCCAGCAGGAAGTCGACGGCTTTGTCTGACAGCCACGTAGCGAGCAGGCGGTCTGGCGCGATGGGCGCCGCGCAGCGTTGCAGATAACCGAGTGTGGTACAGCGCGCGTCCCAGCCCAGTTTGCGCTCGATTTCGTGGGCGAGCATGGTGCCGACGCCGCCAAGCCGCAGGCGGCCCAGCACGTCACGCGTGCCACGGTTGACGTCCAGTTTCTTGGCGCTGTCCATCGCGCCCTCGGCGACAATCACGATGCTGTAGTTGCGCTTGTGCACTTCGTGGCGGGTGTGCAGACGCTCGAAGATTTCGTCGAGCGTGAAATCGTGTTCGGGGATCAGCGCAATGTCCGCGCCTCCGGCAATTGCGGCTTCGACCGCAATCCAGCCCACGTGGCGCCCCATCACCTCAACCACCATCACGCGCGAGTGGCTTTCAGCCGTCGCGCGCAGGGCGTCCAGCGCCTGCATGGCGACTTCAACTGCCGTCTGGAACCCGACGCTCTGGTCGGTGCCGACCAGGTCGTTGTCGATGGTTTTGGGCACGCCCACCACCGGAAAGCCGGCCTCAGCAAGCATGGCCGCGGCGGTCTGGCTGCCGTTGCCGCCGACGACGACCAGCCCGTCGATGCCATGTTTAGAAAGCGCGTCTTTGGCGATCTGCGGATCGCCGGGGCTCAAAAACAGGCGCGAGCGCGCGCTGCGCAGAATCGTGCCGGCGCGCTGCGCGATGCCCGCGACATCGCCTCGCCCCAGGGTTCGCACCGCGCTCTTGAGCAGACCATCCCAACTGTCATAGATGCCGACAGCCTCGATCTGGGCTTCAAAGCAACGACGCGCGATTACGCGCACACAGGCGTTGGTGCCCGGCGCGTCGCCGCCGCTGGTGATGATGCCGATGCGTTTAATGGTGACCTCACGCCTATTGCTTGATGCTCGTTGTCATGCCGTCAAGGTGCGTGCAGCGGCTGATTAAATCCTCGACGCGGCAGCTATAGCCCCACTCGTTGTCGTACCAGCCGATCACCTTGACGAAATTGCCCGCGATGACCTGCGTCAGCAGCGAATCGAAAATACACGAATGGCTGTTGCCCACGATGTCCGTCGAGACGATCGGGTCGGTCGTGTACTGCATGATGCCCTTGAGGTAGTCGCCCGCCGCATTGCGCATCGCCGCGTTGATTTCCTCAGCCGTGACATCTTTGGCCAGCTCGACGGTCAAATCCGTGACGCTGCCGTCCGGCACCGGCACGCGCATCGCGATGCCATCCAGCTTGCCCTTGAGCGACGGGATAACCCGGCCAATGGCTTTTGCGGCGCCGGTCGATGTCGGGATGATGTTCGTGGCGGCATTGCGCGAGCGCCGATAATCCTTGTGCGGCGCGTCCACCAGCCGCTGGTCCGAGGTGTAAGCGTGTATCGTGGTGAGCAGCCCGCGCTTGATGCCGAAGGTTTTTTCCAGCACCAGCGCCATGGGCGCCGCACAGTTGGTCGTGCAACTGGCGTTGGAAATAATGCGCGAATCGCGGGTGACAACGGTGTCGTTCACGCCCAGCACCACGGTGCTTTCGAGGTCGTCCTTGGTCGGGACGGTGACGATCACGCGCCGGGCGCCGCGCTCAAGGTGGATTTTCAACTCATCGAGTTTGGTGAACTTGCCCGTGGATTCGATGACGTAATCGACGCCCAGTTCGCGCCACGGCAGCTTGGTCGGGTCCTTTTCCTGCAACACTTTGAAGGGGTCGCCATCGATGGTCATGGTGTCGCCCTGCGTGGACACCTCGCCGGGATAAATCCCGTGGATGCTGTCGTAGCGAAACGCATACGCCAGGTGTTCGGGGTCGGTCAGGTCGTTGACCGCGACGACATCAAAATGGCGGCGCAACTTGGCGATACGTGTGACCATGCGGCCAATGCGGCCAAAACCGTTGATCGCAATTTTCGGGACAGGCATTGTGGATCCTCCGTGTTCTAGGCGTGCTGCGCCGTTTTCTCCGGCGCGGCGGGCCACATATTGTTGGCGACATTCAGCTGGCGCAGCATCGCGCGCTTCTTGGATTGATGCCCCTGCATGCGGCGCAAGATGTTGTCCAGGGTGTGCAGGGCTTTGCGGATGTGAGGCCCCTTGTTCAGCATCACGCACTCGGCGCGCTCGGCCATCGCGGCATCGGTGATTTCGGCGCGCGTCGGCGCGCCCTTCTTGGCCAACGTTTCCAGCACTTGCGTCGCCCAGACCACCGGCACGTGCGCCGCCTCGCAAATCCAGAGAATCTCCTCCTGCACTTCCGCCAGGCGCTCAAAGCCGCACTCCACGGCCAGATCGCCGCGCGCGATCATCACTCCGACGGGGTAAGTGCGCATGGCGGCCAGGATGATGGATGCGAGGTTGGCGAAGCCGCGTTGCGTCTCGATCTTGAGGATGATGCCCGGCTTGGCGTCGGTTAGCGTGCCGAGTGCCTGGTGCAGGGACGTCACATCATCGGCGCAATTGACAAACGACAAGCCCACAAGATCAGCGTGCTCAACCGCAAACGGCAGGTCCTCGCGGTCCTTTTTAGTCAACGCGTCCAGGTGCAGGTCGCTGTGCGGCAGATTGATGCCCTTGTCGGCGGCGAGCTTGCCGCCGTTTTCGCGCGCGTGAACCACCTCAATGAGCAGTTCGTCGGCGCTTGCCGCGGCCACCAAGCCGCCGATCTTGCCGTCGTCAAACCAGACGGGCTCGCCGACCTTCACCTGTGCGATGACTTCAGGCAGCGTGCACGGGACCACCGCAACACGCCGCGGAAGGCCGGCCACCTGACGGGTTGTCATGCGGCCGGGGCGGCCTTCGGGTGTCAGCGCCACGAAGTCACCGACGTTGATCACCAGTTCGCCCGGTTCAGGCACAAGGCCCGCAATCTTGTGTTTGCGGCCGTCGGGCGCCCGCAGCTTGGTGCCGTTATCCAGGATGCAGGACTTGCGCGCCTCAAGCAGGCGCCAGCCGCGTCCGCCGAGTGCGCAAGTCAGCGAGCGCGGGCGCTTGCGCGTATCGGTCAGGCGCAAACGCAGCCCGGTAGTCAGGGAGCGCAACAAAGCCTGCGGCACTCGAACCATGGCGTCGCAAGCGGGCAGGGGACCCGAGGGTCGTTCCGACACCAGTAGCAACTTAGCGGGGGAAAGCAGCCTGCCGCGGGCATTGCGCTCGGGTGAAAGCTTGAATGCCGTGGAGCCGGGTTGCATCGGGCCGGTCCGAAGCTTGGGCCCCGGCAGGTCCATCAAGACCAGGCAACGGCGCCGTAAACTGCGACAGGCCTTGCGCAGGTTCTTGACCATGGCCAGCCACTGCGGCTGCGAATCGTGCGCGCAATTGATGCGCATCACGTTCATGCCGTTTTGCACAAGGTCACGCACCAGCGCGTAATCTTTTGCCGCTTCGCTTGGCATGGTGACCATGATGCGGGACTCGCGCCCCTTGGGAGCATGGCCCAGCAACGAGGAAGTGTGGCCGCGCAGCAACTGGTCACCTTGTTCAAATCCAAGTGTCTGTTTGTCCGGCTTGAACTCCGGGAGCCTGGCAAGCGCGTGCAGCGCCCGTAGAACCGCTTCTACGGTGGCCAATGCGTGGGATTCCGACCGGCCAAGCGACGACAAACCTAGTCCCGAAAGCCGCTGTTGCAGGTCGCGAAGGTCGTGGCGCCGTAGCGCGAGGTATTGCAGCAGATTGACGGCGCTGCGTTGGTATGGCTCGGCGATGGCGTCCAATACACCGTCGTTAAGGCGGGCGTAATCTCGCATTTCCTCGCCCAGCGACCGCAAACTCGTAACGATGTCTAAAAGTGATGTATCGGCCGGTGCAGCCCTCGCCGCGCGCCGCGGCTGCGCAAGGCGCGCCACGGCGGCTGGGGATTCAATTTCCTGCACCTGCGTCGGCGATACGGGCATGCTATTCCTCCGGCATCAAAGCCATTTCACGAACGCGAAATCGAAACCTGAGCTGGCGCGCAAATCGGCGCCGACGGCTGGCAACACCCTCACGCCCCACGCGTGCGGCCCGCTGTGCGAGGGGCAGAAACTTCCTTCCCACAGGCCGTAGCCGCGCTCGTCGTTGCCCGTGTAGTTCAGCGGGAACGGCACCAGGCGCTCGGCCTCGCCTCCTGAATCGCGCGGTGCGGCGACAAATTCGACACGCAGCTCATTGGCCGGTATGCCCGCCTGGTTGAGGCGCAGGGACATCTCGACCGTCTCGCCCAGCGCCAGTTCGCCGTCCTCGAGCCCGCTGACACGGCTGTCAATGATTTCCACCGCCGAGAAGGCGCCCGCCAGCCGGCGCTTGGCGGCGCAGAGTCCGCGAATGGCCGCAAAGTCGTCGCCGTGGGCGGCCAGCGCGCGCTTGAGCGCCGGGCCGTAGTGGTTCTGGCTGTATTCGGTCAACATGCGCGTGCAGGAGAAACGCGAAAGCGCCTCGATCATCGATTCCCGGCAGCGCTCAAACCACTCAGCTGACGGCCGCGCGGGTCCCTCAGCGTGGAACATCGGCAGCAACACGCGCTCGAGCAACATGTACAAGTGCCGGCTGTCGGCTTCCTCGGCGACGTCGGTGGTGTGCTGCTCACGGGCGAGATGGCCAAGGAACTGCGCGGGCGGCGCGCCGATTGCCCAGCCATTCTTTCCATTGGAACCCTCGGCCCACCACCCGTCGAGTACGCTCAGGTTCAGCGCGCCGTTCATGGCGGCTTTCATGCCACTGGTACCGCTGGCCTCCATGAGGTGGATGGGCGTGTTCAGCCACACATCGCAGCCGCGCACCAGGTAGCGCGAAAGATGGAGGTCGTAGTCCTCAAGCAACAGCAGGCGTCCGGCGAATTCGTCGCGGCGCGAGGCCATGAATACTTCCTGCAGCAGTCGCTTGCCCCACTGGTCGTCGGGATGTGCCTTTCCCGCGAATAAAAAAAGCACGGGGCGGTCGGCCTGCGACACGATGCGTTTGAGCGTTTCCAGTTCGCGCAACAGCAGCGTCGGCCGCTTGTAACTGACAAATCGCCGGGCAAAGCCCACGACCAGCGAGCGCTCGTCGAGGCCGTCAACCATGCGGGCCAGCAATTGGGGCGAATCGTGCCGGCGAGAGAAGTCGGCCTCCAGCCGCGCGCGCACCCGGTTCAGCAGGTCGCGCTTGAGGCCCTGGCGTGCCGCCGCAAGTTCGGCGCTGCCGATACGCTGCAAGGCGCGCCAATCGACTTCGCGCACAGGACGGTTCTCCCATCCTTCGCCCAGCTCGCGGTCGACGAGGAGGCGGATGGCGGGCGCCATCCAGGTGCGCGCGTGCGCGCCGTTGGTAACGGCGGCGATGGGTATTTCACTGACGTGAAACCCAGGCATGGCGCGCTGGAACATCTGCTGCGTTACGCGCCGGTGTGTCTTGCTGACGGCATTGACCTCGGCCGAGCCGTGCAATGCCAGCAACGTCATGGAAAAGGGCTCCGTGGCGTTGTCCGGCCGCGCGCGGCCCAAGGCCATCAGCCGTTCCCACGACTTATGCAGCAGGTCTTCGTAGATCGACAGGTACGGGCGCAGCAGGTCTTCGGGGAACGAATCATGTCCCGCGGGTACCGGCGTATGGGTGGTGAACACCGACGTCTGGCGCACATATTCGAGCGCGGCGCGGTAATCGAGGTCGTGATCGCGCACGAGCGCCACGAGCCGGTTGAAGATCACCAAGGCCGCGTGGCCCTCATTCATGTGATAGACCTGCAGGCGATATCCGAGCGCGACTAGCAGCTTGCGGCCGCCGATGCCAAGCACCATTTCCTGTTGCAGACGGCGTTCGGTGTCGCCGCGATAGAGCGAGGACGCGATCTCGCGGTCGGCGGCCCGGTTGATGGGCAAATCGGTGTCAAGCAGGTACAGGGGCACGCTACCGACCTGCGCCTTCCACGCCTGCACCGCGACGGATCGTCCAGGGATGCGCACGTAGATGATGACGCGTGAGCCGTCGTCGCCGCGCACCGGCTCCAGGCCAGAGGCTGCGAAATCGACTTCGCGCGTCTCTTCGGTCTGGTTGCCGTGATGGTCGATGCGTTGCACGAAATAGCCGTTGCGCCACGCGGGCCCGACGGCGACCAGCGGAAGTTTCAGGTCGCTGGCGGCTTTCAAGTGGTCGCCCGCAAGGACGCCCAGGCCGCCGGAGTACAACGGCAGGCACTCGTGCAGCCCGTATTCCATGCAGAAGTAGGCGATGTGCGGATTGGCCGCGGACTCACGTCTTTCGGCCATATAGGCGTCGAGGCGACTAGTCATGCGCGCGATCCTCGCGCAGTAGGCCTCATCGCGGGCGGCGCGCTGCAACAGCGTTTGCGGCAGCATTTCCAGCATGCCGATGGGGTTGTGATGCGACGCTTCCCAATGCTCGGGGCTGAGTTCGGCAAACAGTTGCTCAGCCTCTTCGTGCCACGTCCACCACAAGTTTCGCGCGAATTCCCGCAACTTGGCAAATACGGGCGGCAGCGAGTTCTTGACGGTAAAGGGCCGAAGGCGTGGCGAGCCGTCGACGCTGGCGAAGAAGGACGTCGCGGGCGGTCCCGATCGAACGACGGCGGCGCTGGCCTGCAACGGCATCCGTTTGTCGCGCGCCTGCAACGCCAGGGCATGCGCCTGCCGATAACACAGCGCAAATTGCCGCCAATTGGCCTGGGCGGCGAAGCGGCGCGCCTCGCTTTTGAGCTCGCCAATGCGGGTGCGATCGAGTGTGACGAACTCGGCGAGATAGCGGATCAGCGAGTCGCGGCATTCTTCGTGGCTCGCATCCTTGCGCGGCAGCACATAGACGGCTTGCGACGGCGCGACCGATTGCGCCCACTTGCCAAATCCGGCGACATCTGTCGTCACCGTGGGCACGCCGTAAGAAATACTTTCCAGCGGCGTATAGCCCCAGGGCTCGTATTGCGAGGGAAACAGCGTCAGGTCAAAGGCCGGCAGCAACTCGTAGAAGCTTCCTTTGATGATCGGGTCGCGGCCATTGAGATAAATGGGCGCAAACACGACTTGCACGCGGTCCTGCGCCGAGTTGTTCAGGCCCAGCTTTTGCAGGTGCGCCATGATCGGGTCGTTGATTTCATCGTGAAGCTCGTGTGTACACACACGCGACGTCGAGGGCAGCGCCTCCTCGCGCCGGGCGTTCAACAGCTCGCGGTCAGGCCCGGTGATAGCCGCCGGGAAGAAGAGAAAGCAGACAACGCGGATGTCGGCGCCGGCCAGTTTGTCGCGCAAGCCGCCTAACGCGTCCACCACGACGTTGATGCCCTTGTTCAGGTATTCGTAACGTCCGGCCGACATCAGCAGGACGGTCTTACGCCGATCAAGTGCCCGGCCTGTCACCAGTTCTGCGAGGTGCAGCAGCGAATAGCGCGATGTCGCCACGGAGTCGGTGTCGCGGTAGAGCGGCGGGGGAAATTCGTCGCCCAGCCCGTTGGGCAGCAATTGGTCGGGCTTTCGCTTAAAAATCAGCGTCGCTTCGTCCGCGGTCAGTTGCGAAACGGTGGTGAAGCAATCGCACTCGCGCACGGCGGCTTCTTCCAGCGAATGCTTGGGCAGCACATTGAGCGACCGTGCGCAATCGACGGTCGTTTGCTCCTTGAGCACAGTCTCCAGGTTGCCGCCGCTGCCCCAGACTGCGCGGCCCAAGATCGTGGCATGGGTAGTGAAGACCGACGCCACCTGCGGCAGCGCGCGGCGCAGGTGCAGCATGCCCGCCGCGGCGAGCCACTCGTGCCATTGCGCCACGACGTGGCGGTGAAATGGCAGTACTTGCTCGCGCGCCAGGATCTCGATGACGCGCCCGGCGTTGTAGGCGAACAGGACGGGCTCGAGGTAATCCCAGCCGCCCAGCAGCGAATCCACGCCGAAGTTGGCCCAGAGCCATTCGAGAATGGCGTTTTTGTCTTTGTAGGCCTGCGAGAAATCCACCAGCAGGCAGCGCGGTTCACCGGGCACGTTCCAACGGCCGGTTTCCACAACCAGGCCGTGTTGGGCCAGCAGAGCGGCCAGGCCCGGCATGGTGTCGCTGGGCACAAACGAATCCTGCCCGCCGCCATCGCGCGGCAGGCGCGGCCCGATGACGACGTAATTGTCGCCGTAAAAGCGGCGCATCGCCTCGGCCTTGCTGGCGAGCACGGTGTGGATGCCACCGACCATGTTGGCGACTTCCCAGCTTGTTTCGATCAGGAAGTCCGCGTTGGGAGTCTGGCTTGCTGGACTCATCCGACCAGCCTCCCGGCTGCGAGGCCGCGGCGCCACAGCACGGACTGGCGCAAATCGGCAATCACATTCATGAAGTTCAAGTAGGCCTCGTAGGGGCTCTCGTATGGGCTGAAGTACGCGTGGACGTCGCCGTCGGCGTACCACTTGGTGCACATGTAGTAGAAATGATCGGAGGTTTGCAGGCGCCGCCAAAGCCCGATTGCGGCCGGGTTGTTGCGAGCCTTCAGTTCGCGGCCGAGGTCATAAAGCTGCTTGAACGCATCGGTTTGCAACTCATTGCCCAGCCACGCGCTGATGTCACGCTCGGTGTCGGCCCACGAAACCGTTCGCTTGTAGGGCATCTCGGCAACCGGCGCGTGGAAGCCCAGCGCTTGCGAGGGCGTGAGGAAGCCCCAGCCGTGATCGCGCATCACCGCTTGCGGCAGCGCGCGCATAAACTCGAAGATACCGGTGTCGCTCCACTGGTGCTCGCCAAACGTCTCGTAATCCATGAACAGGTTGACGATTTCGCCACCGCCGTTGATCCGGTGCAGCCAGCCCGAGAATTTCTCCGTCGTGAGGGGGAATTCCGGCCAGCCGCGGTTAGAAAAACGGAATGCAATGTCGTCGGACAGCCGGTAGTTCTTGAGCAGGAGCTTGAGGTTTGCGTGCGGGTGCCGATAGACGAAATTGGGGCTGCGCCAGCCCAGCACGTCATCGGCGCCCTCGCACGCGACGCCGGCAAAGCCAAGTTCGGCGGCAAGCTCGCCGATGCGGTCGTTGTAGATCAATTCGGTGTTGCGAAACACGCGCGGTCGTTTGCCGAAAGTCGCCTCGATCAGGTCGCTATGTTCACGCACCTGCTCGCGAAATTCGTCCTCGTCGGCAAGCGACGCCAAAGAGTGGAAGTACGTCTCGCCCAGGAACTCCACGCAGCCCGTGGCGGCAAGCTCACGGAAGGATTGCAGAGCGGCCGGCGCAAACCGGCGCATCTGCTCGATCGCGACGCCGCTGATGCTGTAGGCGATCTGGAAACGGCCGTGGTGGCGGTGAATCAGCTCGAGCATCAGCCGATTGGCCGGCAGATAGCACTTTTCGGCGACGCGGGTGATGATGCGCCGGTTCTGTTCATCGGAGAAATAGTCGTGATTCTCACCGACCTCGAATAACGAATAGCGCCGCAGGCGCCAGGGCTGGTGTACCTGGAAGTAAAAGCAGACGTTGGGCATATTCCCACTCCTCAGGCCGCCGGTGCGACCTTGCGATAGACTTCGACCATTTTTTCCGCCGCCGCACGCCAGTGCAGGTGCAGTAATTCGCGTTGCGCCATGCGCGTCATTTCGCGCGACAGCGGCTGGTGGTTGAGCAGCGCAATCAGCAACTCCGCCATGCGGTCGACGTCCCAGAAGTCCACCTTGAACGCGTGCCGCAGCACCTCAGACACGCCGGACTGCCGCGAGATCACCACCGGCACGTCAAAGGCCATGGCCTCCAGCGGCGTGATGCCGAAGGGTTCGCTTACCGACGGCATCATGTACACGTCGGCCAGCGTGAAGTAACGCTCGCGCTCGTTGCCGCGCAAAAAGCCGGGGAACTCGAACCACGCGTCGAGGCCGAGGCCGCGCACCAGCGCCTTGACGGAGTCCAGCATGTCGCCGCTGCCCGCCATCACAAAGCGCACATCCTTGACGTGACCGACGACCTTCTGGGCGGCGCGCACGAAGAACTCGGGGCCCTTTTGAAACGTGATGCGGCCCATGAACAGCACGTGGCGGTGCGTCTTGTCTTCCTCGAGGTGGTACTGCGCCAGGCCCTCGTTGCGCGAGACGCCGTTGTGCACCACGCTGATCCTTGACTCATCAATACCGTGCATGCGCGACACCAGCGACTTCGTGTAGTAACTCACCGCCACGATGCGCGACGCAGCCCTAAGGCCCTCGCGCTCGATGTTGTTGATGCCGTGGTTGACGTGTTCGCCGCTGCGGTCGTACTCCAGCGAATGCACATGCAGCACCACGGGTTTGCCGCTGGCGCGCGCCGCCGCGTACGCCGCCGGGTAGGTCATCCAGTCGTGGGCGTGAATCACGTCGAATTCATGTGTTGCGGCTATGGCCGATACGGCGCCGGCGTAACGCGACACCTCGCCGAACATGTCGCTGGCATAGTGGCTTGTCCGCCCCGCTTCCGGCACGCGTGAAGATTGTTCGGTGCGCAAAAGCGGCTGTTCCTGCGGCGGCGCGACGACGCCCGGCTCGAAGATTTCGGACTGGCGCCGCGTAAGCACCGAGCGGCGCTCAACGTACTGAGCGGGCCGGTCATAGGGTTGCAGCAGGCAATCCAGCGCCAGCGTCAGCACGCTTTCGTGCTGCGATTCGACGACGCGGGAGCGGCCGGCGCGCGCTTCAAGCGCGGCCGTGCGTGGCGGAGCGCCGACGACCGTCGCTACAGGAGCGCTGATATTAACGTCGGCTGCGCCGATCAGTTGCATGTGCGACGCAGGCTCGTCGCCAAACATGCGCGGCACCACAAATAGCAACTCGACGCCTTCCTCAGATAGGGCGCGAGATAATCCTTCGCAGGCGGTGCCAAGGCCGCCCGCGATGTGCGGCGGGTATTCCCATCCCAGCATCAGCACTTTCATTCCTGTAGAGCCTTTGCGCCTCGCTTGGCCGATCCCGCTTTGCGCTTGGCGCCTGTCTTGGCCGAACGGGGTTTCCCCGCCGTGGCGGGCTCCACGCTCGCGACGGCATCGAGGTAACGGCTGATCGAGACCAACGCCGCTACACTCCAGGCCTGCGCCGGCGCGCCGCAAGGTGAATGCGGTTGGTCGCCGTCGAAGATTTCTGACACATGGCCCAGGCACGCGTCGTCAAGATGTGCGCCAAAGTGGTCGAGAATGTGGCGTGCTTCCTCGGCGGCCCGGGCGCGACCCTCCACAAACGCGACTGCGTCCATGTAGGGCATCAATAGCCACGGCCATACTGTTCCCTGGTGATAGGCCAAGTCGCGCTCGTGTACTGAACCCGTGTAACGACCGCGATAAGCGGGATCTTCGGGCGACAGCGTGCGCAGGCCACAGGGCGTCAGCAGCTTGCTGCGCACTTTAGCCAGGGCGCTCGCGGCTTGTTCGCGGCTGGTCGCTGCAAACGGCAACGAAAACGCGAACAACTGGTTGGGCCGCAGGCTCACGTCCTGCGCGCGGCCATCGTGCGCGTCGGCGAAGTAGCCGAGTTCCGCATTCCAGAACATCGACGCAAACGCGGGCAGGAACTTTTCCGCCAGCGGCGCAAAGTTCTCGATGAATTCCATGTTCTCGACGCGCTTGGCGGCCGCGAGTGCGTAGCACAGCGCGTTGTAGTACAGCGCGTTCAACTCGACCGCATAGGGCGCTCGCGGCGTTACCGGCTGACCGTCAATTCTCACGTCCATCCACGTCAACGCCTCCGGTCGCCGGTCGGCGGCAAGCAGTCCCGCGGGAGTTATGCCGACTCCCTTGACGCGTTGGGTACGCAAAGCTTCGAGCGTGTCGAACACGGCCGGCAGCCAGCGCTGGACGGCGCCCTCGCCTACGGCCGCTTCGTATTGCTGAATCGCACGGATCAATAGTAAGGATGCATCTGGCGCCACGCCGGTCGAAGTCGCGGCGTCTTCGCCCAGAACATTGGGCAGCAGGCCGTCCGCACGCAGATCCACGTATCGTTCGATGATGGCGGCAGCATGGTTGTTCTGTTTGCGCCGGAGCAGTAAGCCATCCAGCGACAAAAGCGTGTCCCGCGCCCATTCGCCAAACCACGGGTAACCGGCGATGACGCCGGGCCGTCCGCCCATCGTCTCGAACACATAGCGGCCCGCCGAGTGCTCCAGGCGCTGGAGCACATTACAATCAGCATCCTGGGCCTCGCGGGACTCTGGCGCTGCGGCGGGCGCCGCGTCGGCCGGCGTGCCCACTTCCAGCGTGATGACGCTATTGCCCGTCAGGCGCACGCGGAAGGAGCCAGGGCAGAACAAATCTTCGTGGGCTTCGTAGCCGCGGCGCTGTTCCTCGGCATAGAACACGCGGCGATTCCAGAACCCTTCCTGTTCAAGCTTCGCATGCGGCGTCAGGCGCAGGGCAAGTTCCGGCAACTGCTCATAAAACTGGAAAACGGTTTCCTCGTGTCTCTCGTGCGGCGTGCCAAGCAAAAAAGCGTTTTCGTGGGCATTCACGTGGGCGCTGCGCATGCTGAAATGCGGATAGAGCAGAAGATCGTCGCCGTCCTCGGCGCCGTTGATCTCCCACGTCAGGCGGACCGCGTGGCGATTGGGCGCCAACTCCACGCGGCGCAGGATATGCACATGACCGCAGACACTGTGCCAAACCGGCGCGTCACCGGGATAAAAGCGGGTCAGGTGCCTGTAGCCGTGGGGATGAGTGACGCCACCCTCGTAGTTGAAGGTCGAAAGCTCAAAGCGCTCACCGCGGGAGATCAGGACTTCCGAAACTTCCGAGAGCACATGCAGCGGGGCGTCACCTGCGCCGTTGCGCAGAACCAGTAAGCCGTGGTACTTGCGAAAAGGCGCGCGCGAGGGCGTGCCCATCGCGAAATCACCCAGGTTGTTTGTGATCAGCCATTCATGGTGATCGTTGGGCCCGAAGTGGAAGGTTTGCGCGTTCATGCGTTGTATCCTCCGGTGCTGCGGCTGCTGTGTCGTGGCACGTGCGAGATAGAGGTGGAAGTGCACTGAAATTTGTCGGTGCTCGTGCGTTGCGGCGGGGCACTTCAAGCTCCGACTGCGGCGACAACATGAAATGGCTTAACCCGCGAGGCATCGGCGGTCCCCAAGATTGCGTGAATGTTGCGTGAGGATGGATGGACATGGAACCCGCTTGGGAAGCGGACTTAGCGGCTCCTTGTTATCCGAATTGTGTGCTGTTTCGGCATGCGGAAACGCAAGGCATTGGCCGAGGTTTCTGACATACGAGCAGTTGGTGTTGCCGTGTAGGAGTCTGCTTTACGGCTCTTTGCTCAGGCCTTGGCGACACTGCCCAGCAGCTTGATCTTGTGCTTGATTTCATCACGGACGGCCTCGCGCGCGGGGCCGAGCAATTTGCGCGGGTCGAACTCGCCGGGGTTTTCAGCAAGCAACTTGCGAAGTGTCGCGGCCCACACCAGGCGCAAATCAGTGTCGATGTTGACCTTGCAGACGCCGGCGCTGATGGCGCGCTTGTAACTTTCATCGTCCAGCCCGTGAGCGTCGTCAATCTTGCCGCCGTACTTGTTGATCATCTCGACCGCGGCAGGCTCCACGCTGCTGGCGCCGTGCAGCACCAGTGGTATGCCGACACGCTTTTTGATTTCCGCTATGCGGTCGAAGGCGATTACCGGCTTGCCCTTGAACTTGTAGGCGCCGTGGCTGGTGCCGACGGCAACGGCCAGCGCATCACAACGGGTCTCACGCACGAATCGCTCGGCCTCGTTCACGTCGGTGAGGTGTGCGTCCTTTGCATCGACTTCGACTTCATCTTCGATGCCGCCCAGGCGACCCAGTTCAGCTTCGACCGTCACGCCCGACCTGCGCGCAAGCGCCACGACCTCCTTGGTGATGCGGATGTTTTCTTCCAGGGGCGCATGGCTGGCGTCAATCATCACGCTGGTGAAGCCGTGTTCGATGCATTCGCGGGCCTGGTTGATGTCCGCGCCATGGTCGAGGTGCAGGGCAATTGGCGCGGATACGCTATTGGCCAGAGACTTTACGATCGCGACCAGTTGTTCGATGCCCGCGTATTTAATCGCGCTTGAACTTGCGGCCAGAATAATCGGTGCGTTGCACTCAGCCGCAGCCTGCACCGCGGCCTGCGTAAATTCGAGGTTCGAAACGTTGAACTGGCCGATCGCGTATTTCTCGCGATTGGCGCGGACGTACATGCGTGACAGGAGATCGAGGGCCATGGCAGTCCAGACAGGAAACATCCTTTCATACCCTTGGCGTCAACGGGTGGAGCCAATGCACCGTGAGAGTTTGATAAATAAATCGTTGCGATGCGACGCCACGCGGTCCCAACTCGACTGAATCGGTGCCGGCCTCATGGACGTAGTACTCCATTCGGCTCTGCGCTGTCAGGGGAGGACTTCTCTTGATCAGCGGGTCGTAGGTTCGAATCCTACTCGAGGTGCCAGCTTCCAAGCCGCCCGGAGAGCCAATCTTCGGGCGGTTGTGTTTTTGGCGCACACGCCGAAAATGGGCAATGTAAACGGAATTGCACGGTATTTTTTCGACCAAAAATTCGCCCGTCCAAGGCGAGTCGGCGTGCACCGGCGCTGCCTAAAATTTCCCTTTCAGTACTGCACTGCAGCAAAAGCCCAGCAGCGCTCGCGTCGGGTTGCTGATTCGGCAATCGTCGGACACGCGCGGACGCTTACGGAGAAGCCCCCGCCGCCTTGGCGCGACGCGCGGGTCTCTCGCCGCCTCGGCTATCGCCATCGGCGCTCGCTTTGGGCTGACCGTCGACCCGCGCTGCGCGCCGCCGAGCAAAGACAACATCGCCGGAATCACCCCCAGGGCACGCTCACAGAGGTGAACAAACATAATCGATCGGTTCACAGATTATTCCGCCGCAAGTGTGTCCAAATTTTCCAATGGGTAGAGGGCAGTAGTTGGGGCTCCAAATATTGTGGCAGGAGAACTCGTCTACCGCGACCTGTCGCATTGATGCGTAGGAAAAGTCCGCAAAACGTTACGTGAAACCTTTTGCTGTCAGCATTTGCGGAGTTACTGACACGTCAAGAGCCACGTTCACGATCGTCAAAGCTCATGCAACGAATCCATCATGTTTTCGTGAATTTCTCAAATCTGCGTTGCGAGTTCCAAGGTCAGACGATATGTGTAAGCGCTCACTAACATCACACCTTGACTTCCGACGGCTTTTACAGCGCCGGCTTGCTGAGAAACTTTGAAGGGTAAGCCTCGAACCCGCTTGAAATGGGCATTTCGGGGCGATGGCGCGGTTGTGTCGCAACGGGCGGTAAGGTTTGCGGGTGGAGTTTCAGCAGCTGTTTTTGGCGCGCAGTCAAAGTCGTGTCGCAGCGTGTGGTACGGTCCTGCGGGATCGGTTCCAACATCTACCAGGGGGCAAGTCATGGCGGGTTTCTTCGGCAGCAACAATGGGTTGGGCACGGTGGTCACACCGGTAGTCGCCTGTGCGTCGGGCAGTCAAAATTGGAGAAATCGAATGTTCAGGCAAATCGCCTGCGGTGGCCTTGTTGTAGCCGTGTTGTTCCTCGCTCAAACACCTGTTCGCTCGGACTCTGTGCGCCCGCTGGAACGTTGCCACTCACAAATCGGCACTATCGACGACCCGCCGGCCGAGGATGACCCGTGTGCGCAAGCCAAGTGGCTGACGTGGTCACTCAAGGACTACCAGGGCCGCGCGATCAGCCTGACGAGTTACCAGAACAAGAAGGTGTTCGTGGTCGTATTTGCGCCCGGCAACGAAGACTCCTGCACGATGGTGCGAAAGGCCGCCGAATATTGTCGCGATCACGAGGGCACTGCGGACAGAGTTCTCGCATTTTGCAGTGATAACAAGGGAGCCGACGCCATCAAGCTTTACCTGCGCCAGGAGGAGTGGGCCAAGCGCGTGAAAGCGTGGAACGACGAGCAGGCCATCGCCAAAGCCGCGGCGGAAGCAGGAGAGCAGACTTATGAAGCTCCAGCGATGCCGGATTATCTCAAGGCAATCGAAGACGAGCAAAAGACGGCTGACGGGCTGGCGATGATGATGAATCACCATCTGCCATTCAAGACATGCTCCCGCTGCGAGCTGATGTGGACTTGGCTGGTCGCCAAAATGGCCAAGCCCGAAGGGGCACCTCGACTGCTAAAGATCAACCCGCAGGGCTCGCTCCTCAATGAGTGGAGCGAAACCGCTGACAATCCCAATCCTTTGGCCGATGACTAAGTCCGGCAGTGTTGATGTCGATCCATTGCAGACTCATATCAGGCTGCAAGCCGCCCTCTCGATTTCTACACGCACTACCTACAGGACAACCAACCTATGTACCGCGCTCTTCTCGTGTTGACTTTGATTCTCTTTACACCCTGTGTTGCCGCTGCAACCACGGTTACCAGCGACATCACATCGAATACCACTTGGAACAATGCGGGCAGTCCGTACACGCTCAACCCGTCGGGCTCCAGCGGTGGGTCAATCAGAGTCCGCGCCAACGCGATACTCACGATTGATAGCACCGGTGGAGCGGTTGACATTCTGTGGAACGAAGACTGCGACCTTGTCATCGGTGGTGGATCGAGTCCCAAGAACGGTGATTTGGTAATCAAGGCAGCTAGCGGCGCGATTACATTCAAGATCAAGACCGGCGGCAACATCCGCATTAGTAACGACGGCATTATCAGTTTCAGTGACACCACAGCAACGACTACGTTCACAAGGTACGACTCCAGCAACACGTGGGGAGCGTTGATCTTCGAATCAAGCCAAAAAAGGCAGTCCGGAGTGAAGAAATGCGTTTTCAGCTACGGCGGTAACGATAGCCAGGACGGCGCCATCGTAGTGGACAACAGCGCCACGTATGTTCCGACGCTAGAGAACCTGTCTTTTGACAATTGCACTACGTCAGCGATTAAAATGATCGGCAACGGCGTCAACGTGCTGAAATCTGGCAATGTTACGTTGCCGTTTTCCGTCACGAACACAACCTATGTTCTCTTTCTGAATGCAGTTGCGTCAACTTCGACGACGATCGTCTTTCCTGCATTGACAACGCCGGCCACGCCGCCCGCTCGGCTGGATGGAACGTGCCAAGTCGGAGATGCCAGTAATGAGTCACACTGGACCTTCGGTGACGCCTACACCTTCAAGTGCTCTGCCGCATCGAAGGTCCAAGCGGTCAACGGCTATGTTTGGGGCACAACAGGCATTCGTCCCACGTTCCAAGCCATCAGCGGAACAACGTACACCAATTGGGTTGGACTGGTCGACGACAGCACATCCAAGACCAATATCTTCACCGGTGACGTGGGGCCGTTTGCGTATTTGACCGTCCGCAATGCGACCACAGGCATCGACCTAAACAAGGGCACTACCTACGTGCCAGTCAGCGGTCAGGTCAGCGCCTGGCATATCCCGGGCATCACTATCAGGAAATGCGATACGGGTATTCGCGTGCGCACCCAACTCAGCAGCGGCAACGGCTATCACACCATGATCGAGGGAGCTGACCTCGGGTCAACATCCTCAAGCGACGACTGCAACATCGCCTGCGTGTTCATCGACTACGGGCACGTAACACTGGACGGTTGCTCCATTAATGGCGCCGTGACGAGCGGCGTGGCCATTGGCACGACGTCGGTGGCAAACACGTACGATGTCACGATCCAAGACTGCGAGATTACGGACAGCAGCGGTACCACAGGTGTCCTGATTACGACCACACAGGGCGGCGGCAATGTGACCATTACCGGATGTTTGATCGAAGATTACGCTACAGGCGTTGATTTCTTCCAGTCGTCGACAGGAGGCTACACTCCTGCACGCAGCCTGACGATCGAACAGTCGTTTATATCGGCAACCTCGACCGGAGCGACTGCGGCGGGTCTGGACGTTCAAGTTCAAACAGCATCTGTTTGCACGATTCTCGTCGACGATTGCACGATTACAGGCGTGTCAGGCGCAACCACAAACTACGGCATTTGGCTGGAGGAACTTCGAAGCACTTCCACGGCGACGTTCCGGGATACGAACATTGATTTCAACACCCACTTCGGCGTTGAAGTCGTAAGCGCCACTAATAACACGTGCGAATACACGTTCGATCAATGTGCGTTTACGGACAACGGCGACGGAATCGGCCAAAGAGGCGGCATTCGAGACGCCCGTTCGCAAACCACCAGAGTTGTGTGTACGCATTGTACTTTTGCGGGTAACGATCCTCGCGCTGCCTTTGACACCAATGGTTCCGGCGCGTCAACGTACATGCTCGCCGAAAATTGCTACTGGAATTCGACCACCGGTGCAGGCAGCGATGTCAATGCCAATGTCGACGCATCGCCTTACCTTACCGAACCCTACTTCGGCTATCTTCTCGGTGGCAACCCGGCAGGGGCAATGTCCTGGGACGTGCGCGAAAGCTCCGGCACAGATGCCGACAACTCCCACGTCATCACTACCACGCCTTATTTTGCGTGGGTGTTTGGAAGCAACTTCACGGGCGACACGCAGTCTGCCTATCAGGTCCAGGTCTCAGCCAACCGCGACTTTTCGACCTTCAAATGGAATCCCGGAAAAACCAGCAGCACGTCAGCGGTTGGCGTCACTTATGCCGGATCTACTCTCAGCAAAGGCACGACTTACTACGCCCGCATTCGCCTTTGGAACCAGGACGACCGCAGCGGACCATGGCACCGCCTGACTTTTCATATCAACGCGGTGCCGGGAACGGTGTCAGACACCAATCGCGCGCCGGCTAATTCTTCGTCCGGCTCCAATTCCACACCGGACATGGTTTTCCAGAGCCCGACCGACACTGAAAACGACGCCTGCAACTTTGAGATCGAGATCGACGACAACAGTTCGTTCAATAACGCCGGTGGACGCCGCCGCATTCTCACGACGCCTAGTTCCATGGGAACTGGCTATGTGTTGGGGATGGGGACGGTCTACAGCAGTCCCTTCGCGCTAAGCTTCCCCGGCACCGGTGTACCCAATGGCAACTGGGCCGGGATTACGTTGCCCTATGTCTATCCGAATAGTCTCGGCAACCTGGATGACCGTACCTGGTACTGGCGAGTGCGCGCCACGGATGGTTTCGAAAACGGCAACTGGTCGAGCACCTTCAGTTTCACTTTGAGCGGCACCAGCGGCAATTTCAACGTCGTCGTCCATGAGACGACCAGCGGTGGTACAACGATCACCAATAACCAAGCGGCGGGTAGTATCCGCGCGTTTGGCAATCAGGACGTTTCGGCGGGAGCAACCGCCGCGGCAACCATTGTGCTCGTAAACACCGGCGATCACACGCTTGTGCTTGGCACACCGACACTCGGCGGCACTGACGCTTCGCAGTTCAGCCTAAATACGAGCGGCTTCAGCACGAGCCTTGCGGCGAGCGCTAATACCAGCTTCACCGTGTCGTTCGATCCAAGTTCAACCGGCGCGAAATCCGCAACAATCAGCTTCACGCATAACGGCACGAATACTTCGTCACCCTTCGTCGTCAACGTGAGCGGCACGGGTGTAAGCCTGACGCTTGAGGCTCGTGAAACAACCTCAGGCGGCACACTTATCGCCAATAACGAATCAGCAGGCGGTGTCCGCGCATTTGGCAACCGGGATGTCGCCGCGGGTGCAAGCTCGACGGCCACGATCGTGATCGTCAATACTGGCTCTCAAAGCTTGACGCTCGGCACGCCCTCGCTTGGCGGCGGTGATGCCTCCCAGTTTGTCCTCAACACCAGCGGTTTCAGCACGAGCCTCGCGGCGAGTTCCGACACCAGCTTCACCGTTTCGTTTGATCCCAGCACGACGGGCGCGAAATCCGCGACGATCAGCTTTACGCACGACGGAACGAATACAGCATCGCCCTTCGTCGTCAACGTCAGCGGCACCGGCATCAGCTACGACTTGACGGCCCGCGAGACAACTTCAACGGGCACGACGATCAGCAACAACGAGGCGGCTGGCAGTATCCGCGCATTTGGCAGTCGGGATGTTGCCGCGGGAGCAAGCTCCACGGCAACCATCGTCATTGTCAACACTGGCACTCAGTCTCTGACGCTTAGTACACCGACGTTGGGCGGATCTGACTCCTCGCAATTTGTCCTCGACACGACTGGGTTCTCCACAAGCCTGGCCGCTAGCGCCAACACCAGCTTCACCGTGTCGTTCGACCCCAGCACCACAGGGGCAAAGTCGGCCACCATCAGCATCACCCACAACGCCACAAACACGTCGTCACCCTTTGTCGTCAACGTCAGTGGTACCGGCATCAGCTATGACTTGACCGCTCGTGAAACGAACACCTCCGGTACGATCATCACCAATAACCAGGCCGCCGGCGGAGTTCGCGCCTTCGGCAATCAAGACATAACGGCCGGCGCGACTTCCGCTGCAACCATCGTAGTTGTCAACTCGGGTACTGAAGGCTTGACCCTCGGTACGCCGAGTCTGGGTGGAACGGATTCGGCGCAATTTATTCTTAACACCAGTGGCTTCTCGACAAATCTCGCTTCCGGCGCAAATACGAGCTTCACCGTTTCGTTTGATCCGAGCACGACGGGCGCGAAATCCGCGACGATCAGCTTTACGCACGACGGAACGAATACGTCATCACCGTTTGTCGTCAACGTCAGCGGCACCGGCATCAGCTACGACATGACGGGCCATGAGACAACGTCAACGGGCACAGTGATTACCAACAACGAGGCGGCTGGAAGTGTCCGTACATTTGGCAATCGAGATGTGGCTGCGGGGGCAAGCGCCAGCGCAACGATCGTCATTGTTAATTCGGGAACTCAAGGTCTGACACTTGGCACGCCGTCCCTTGGCGGCGGCGATGCCTCGCAGTTTGTCTTGAACACCAGTGGTTTCAGCACGAGCCTTGCATCCGGCGCCAATACCAGCTTCACCGTGTCATTTGATCCAAGTACGACCGGCGCCAAATCTGCCGCCATTAGCTTCACGCACACCGCCACCACGACGTCGTCGCCCTTTGTCGTGAATGTCAGCGGCACCGGCATCAGCTACGAATTGGCAGTTCATGAAACGACGACCAGCGGCACCGCCGTGACGAATGGCCAGGCCGCGGCAAACGATCGAGCCTTTGGCACGCAAGATGTGGACGCCGGGGCAACGTCGGCCGTTACGATCTACATTGTCAACACGGGAACCGAGACACTCAGCCTGGGAACCCCCAGCCTAGGCGGAACCAATGCGTCGGAGTTTGTGCTCGACACGGCCGGGTTCACAAGCAGTCTCACAGCCAGCGCGAACACGAGTTTTACTGTTTCATTCAACCCGACAACCTACGGCTCAAAAACGGCCGCCGTCAGCTTCACCCACACCGCCACCACCACATCGTCGCCGTTCGTGGTCAATGTCAGTGGCAGCGGTGTCAATGGCACCATCGAGGTTCGTGAGACCAACGGCGCCGGTACGTTGCTCGCTAACAATGACACTGCCACGGGTGGTCGCGATTTCGGCACTCTCGACGTAATCAATGCACCGTCAGTTGCGCTGACAATTTTCGTCAAGAATACAAGTGCCGATGATGTTTACACTGATGTTCCCTCCCTTGGCGGCGCCGATGCTGACCAATTCAGTCTCACAGCTTCAGGTTTTCCTGCGGTCGTAACAGCCGGAAACAACGTGACCTTCCAGGTCCGGTTCGTTCCAACGTCCAACGGCGCCAAGAACGCCACTATCAGCTTTGCGCACTTTGCGAGTAACGAGTCATCGCCGTTTATTGTCAACGTGACGGGCGTTGGCTACGAGCCGCCAACCGGCACGGTGACGCTTGCAAGCGGGTTTATCGGTCTGCCGCAGGGAACCTCGCTCGGCGCGACAATCGAAAAGAGCGGCGGATTGCCGTTTGTTTCCGGCGTGACGGTCAGCGTTGCAGGTTCCGGCGTGACTGGTTCGGTGACCACGGTTACCTCCGATGACGAAATTGCGGTGAACTTCACTACCGACGCGACGGCGGATGCGGGCGTTCGCACGTTTCACGTGTATGACGGCGGCACGCGTGTTGCGACCGGAACTATTACAGTGCTTTACCCGCAGCAACTGACCGCCGCACGCGAATCCGGCAGCACCCAGGAACCGCCCCAGAACGCGACGATGGGCGGTGTTTCGACCTACCTCCACAACGGCGAATTCCGCCACGACTTGCCTCTGGTGAGTATCCCCGGCCGCATGCTGCCGCTGGGCGCAGGCGTGACCTACCGCAGCCAGTTGGAGTATCTTGGCCCCGTAGGCCGCGGCTGGACGGCGAGCTTTGACAATCGGCTGGTCTATAACAGCGGCGGCGACACCATCACTGTTTATTCCGGTGACGGGCGCATCGACACTTACACCCAAGCCGGTACAACTGGCGTGGGCCCATATGTGTGCACAGGTTTCTTTCTCACCATTACGCGCGCGGCCAACGGCGCGGGTGACAGCGACGATGTTTACACGTTCAACTTTGCGCATGGCGGCGGCGCGAGTTTTACCGCGTCCAACCTTGATCAGACCGGCCGACGGCTATTTCGCCAGGCCACGCTTTACGACCGCTACAGCAATGCCATTGCCTACGTCTACAACAGCAACGGCCAGCTAACGGAGATCCGCGGTGACCGTTACAGCTATCCCACAACGGCGCAATACAAGCTTTCGTTTGCTTACCGCGGCGACGGCCGCGTTCTCAGCATGACAGATTACGCGGACTACACAGCCGACGATGACGAAGTTGGTTCGTCGTACGCGGGCTATCGCCAGTGGCTCTTCGATTATGACGCGTCGACGGCGGATCTGACCCAGATCAGGTTGCCTCAAACCGAGCAGTACTACAGCGAAACCAAGGGCGCGAATTACCGCACGCGCGTGAAGTTCACCTACGACAGCGGCGGCAACATGACGGAGCTGATTGACGCTCGCCAGGCCAATGAAACGACGCCGCTTGGGTGGCTACAGAACAATTATGACGGTTCCGGTCGCATTCAGTCGCAGGACGTCGGCCGCACCAGCGCAAGCGACACCACGCACCGCCTGTATCTCGTTTACACGGGCAGCCCGATAACCAGCGTCGACGTGATTGACCAGCTGGCTCACCGCTCGGAATACGGTCTGAATTCCAACGGCACCTGCAGTTTATTGCGGCACTACACCAGCGAATGGAATACCGCGCTCAGTGAAACCGGTTCGAAGATTCGTTCCACAGACCCGGCGTCGTACACTTCCACCTTCGAGTACGATTCCGAATTCAACCTGATTGAGACCGTTTTGCCGCGCGGCAACAAAACAGTCGCGTATTTCGACATCGCCAATGGCGATCGGCGTTCGCGCGGCAACCTCCTGCGTGCGGCGAGCCTGCCCGGCGGCGCTGAAATTGAAACGGGCCTGGGCAGCGGGCTACCCGACAATCACGAAAACGGTGTTCTGGCAACGTTCACTTACACCAACACAGCTAATTTCAATCTGTTAGCTACCAGCGTCAGCCCACGCGCCTACGAGCTTGGCGCGAGCTACGACATCATCACGAACTCCCCGATTACGACCAATGACTCCTCTGAATTCACCACCACCTACACCTACAACACCAATGGCACGCTGCAGAACGTAACTTCACCGGAGGTCGACGAGGCGACCGTCAGCCCGGACAGCCTCAACGACGGGCAATCAATCACCTCGGCCTTCACCTACAACTCCTTCGGGCAGCTTGAGACCGCGACCGACGGCGAAGGCGTCGAAACTGAGTATGTCTACGGCGCCACAGGCTTCGATTACGGCTACCTCACGCAAGTTCGCGTCGGCAGCCAGTCCGCATCGCCTTTGATCACGACGCTTACCTACAATTCCGTGGGTCGCGTCAGCACCACCACCGACCCGCGCGGCAACACCTACCGCACCTACATCAACCAGCTTGACCAGGCCGTCAAGAGCGAAACGCCCGAGGTCGACTACCACGGCGACGTCAAATATTTCAGCCGCACCGAGTATGACCTCAACGGCAACGTCAAGAAGTCGAAGATTTCCAACTTCGACGAAGAAGGCGACGCCGGCCTCCCGTCCACCATCGACACCACCTACACCTACAATATCCTCGACCTGCCGCTCACTGTCACCGAGCCCTACGACGCCTACAACAACCGCGTTTTCAGCTACGAGTACGACCTGCTTTATCGTCTCACCGACACCGTCCTGCCCGAGGGCAACCGCGCCGGCACCGACTACGACGAGCTCAACCGCGCGATCAAGAGTTACGGCGGCTATGACGTCACCAACGTTTCCCGCTCAAGCGCGCTGATCCAGTCCGAAGTCTTCTTCGACGCCAACTCCAACGTCATCCGCGCGCTCGATGGCCGCGGCAACGACAGTCACTACCTCTACGACGCGCTGGATCGCCTCCAGATCTCCAAGGACCGCCTGACCGCGCCCAACATCACCGTGTTCGAATACAACCGCGCCGGCCAAACCCTCAGCGCCACGCGCACCGGCGCCAAGCGTTTCTACAACGACACCACGCAGACCTACTCCTGGCAGTCAGACGAGTTGCTCGCCCAGTCCTTCACCCAGTACGACAACCTCGGCCGCGCCTACCTCACCCTGACCCTTGCAAAAGATCAGGACGGCGTCGAGCTCGGCTATCACGCCTCCGAAACGCCCGATACAAGCACCGTCGGCTTCTCGCGCGCCCGCATCATGTTCCGCGACAACGGGCAGGTGGCCGAGACGCAGGACGATCTCAACATCCCCACGCGCTACGAATACGACGCTTACAACCGCCTGAAGAAAATCATCGATGACCGCGACGGCAGCGGGTCCAACGACAACTCCGACGAATACGGCTACGACGAAAACGGCAACGTCGTCGCCCTGACCGCGAGCCTCTTTGACGAAGTCGACAGCACCTTCACCACCCTCACCTCCAACTTCTATTACGATTCCATCAACCGCCTGGTCAAAGACGAAGCGCCGCTGCTTTCCGGGGCTGCCTCGCGCCTCACGCGCGAATACCGCTACGATTCGCGCTCCAACCTCGTCAAATCCACCGATCGCAAGGGCGTCGTTCGCACCAGCGAGTTCGACCTGCTCGACCGTCCCACCCGCCACAAGACCCACAGCGTCGGCCTGACGACCATCGGCAGCGGCGGCCTCGTCTCCACGCCCAGCACCGACATCGACGGCCGCATCCTCTACGACCGCAACTCCAACGTCACGGCCAACATCGATCCCACCGGCAACAAGACGATCTTCCGTTACGACCTCGCCGAGCGCTGGCTGCAGACTGAGCACGCCGACGGCACTTCTCCCACCGCGGGGGTCGGTTTGAAAACCAGCGCGGGCTCGGGCCACAGCGTCAGCGCCGTGGGCTCGACCGTGTTTTATTCCAAGTCCGGCGCCTATGACGGCAACAGCAACCTGCTCGCCGTCAGCGACGAAAACGGCACGGTGATCAGCTACAGCTACGACAAGAACGACCTGCCGCTGGATGAAAGCGCCGACGTCAGCGGCGCGACGGCCAACGGCTTCTCGGTCATCGGCGAAGACGGCAAGGAGTTCGCCTACGACGGCCTCTACCGCGCCGGTTACGCCAGGAACTACGACGGCGCAACCACGCTCACGCAGACGCACTCCGTCTTCACCACCCTCGGCCAGCTCCAGCGCCAGAACCAGTGGATCTACACCGGCGGCAGTGTTGACACGTCAATAAACCGCACCGTCGTCAACAGCTTCGACGAAAGCGGCCGCCGCTACGGCCGCACCAACCCCAGCGAGATCACCCGCGCCGAATGGCTCTTTGACCGCAAGCACCGGCCCACGACCGCCAAGGTCTCCACGCAGAACGCAAGCGGCTGGAGCACCGCCGCCACCAGCGCCGAGTACCAGTACTTCGGCGGCGGTTTGCTGCACAGCCGTGAGCGCAAATACCTGCTCGCCGATACTTCGCGCCCCATGATCTCCGATATTAAACGCGACGCCCTGCTGCGCGTCACCAGCGTCCGCCACTCGCGCGATGACGACTCCAGCGGCACACCCAACAGCGGCGACGGCGTGCTCGCCCGCTACGACTACGATTACGACGCCAACAGCATGATGCGCTACGAAGCCCGCTGGTACACCGGCGACGGCGACGGCTCGTCGGTTGCGCCTGACGAAGTGGATTTCTATACCCACGACGAGCGCAATGCGCTTTCGAAGGCGCTCTACAACGTGCGCGGCCAGGATTTAACCGGCATCGACTGGACCGACGTCGGCAACAACGAGGTTGAGCACTCTGATCGCGTTGTTTACGCCCGCCGCAAGTCCGCCACCCGCAACAAGGTCAACTGGTACCGCGGTGGTGTGGGCGTGCCGGGCTCTGAACCCGATTCCAGCACATCGCCTCACCAGACCACCAACTACGAGACCACCGACGACCCGAGCGCGACGGTGGATGCCCCCGCCGACCCCGGCGCCGGTTCGCGCCACAACTACAGCACCATCGGCCAGGTCGGCATGCAGTACGACTACAACCGCAATTTGCTGGCCGACGGCACCCGCAACTTCCGCTACAACTACCTCAACGAGCTCAAGAAGGTCTGGCGCAAATCCGACGGCGACACTCACGGCCTGATCGCCGAATACCAGTCCGACGCCTATGGCCGCCAGGTGCTGACCCGCGTCAACTGGGAACTCGCGCGCCGCGTCTACTTCGACACCCGCTTCGAGCTCGACGTCGACCTGGACGCCGACGGCGATCTCGCCGACATGGACTACGTCGACGGCGGCATCACCAGCAACCTGACCTCGACGCAGAAGGCCTCGTGGTCCTCCCGCATCGACCGCCTCAACAGCAACGACATCCACTACTTCGACTTCCTGGTCAAGACGCCCGAGGCCGACGACAACGACCTGTGCGGCGTCGTCAGCTATGACGACTTCGAGGTCCGCATCTACGGCGACCGCTACGAGTTCTGGGACGACGGCGTCTACGTCACCCCGG
>JADLAK010000084.1 GCA_020848275.1 Planctomycetota bacterium | reverse complement strand
CTTCGAGGTCGACGCCGCGATCAATCAGGTCGATGGCCAGCGCGTGCGTGGCCTTGGCGGTCTCGGGCAGCATCTCCGCGGCGCGCAACGCCAGCACCATCATGGGCGTGGCGTTCACGCGCGGCGTGTACGGGCGCTTGCCGAGCAGGCTGGGGTCCATGTCGCGGCCGGCGCCATAAAACGGGCGCGGTCTGCGGTCGAGGTCGTCGACGGCCTTGGGAGCAGGCGGCGGCGGCACGATTTGCTGGGCCGCGACGCGCCCGGCCTCGACGTAGGCCTGAAGCAGGATGGTGGAGGCTTCGAGGCGCGCGAACAGGCGCAATTCGGCCTGCAGGCGTTGATGCGCCGCGTTTTCGGGGGTAAGGGGAGGTGCGTGCTGGTCGATGTGCGGGTTCATCTACCCATAGGAAAATTTGGATACACTTGCCGCGGATTAATCCGGCGGTTGATGAAAAAACAGCCCCGGCCTCAAGGCCCGGGGGAAGCATCACAGAAGCACGTTTGTTCAACATCCCCCGGCCTTCCGGCCGGGGCTGGTTCGACTTGTGTAGATACCAATGCCCTTGCGGGCGGGGCTGTTACGGCACGTTCTATGCCACGCCACTGCAAAGGCGCGTCAAGTTGGTTATCCTGCTACCGAGCCCTGAGGACATTCCATGTCACGACTTTGCGCAGCCCTGCTGCTGGCGCTTGTGGTCAGCGCCTGTGGCGGCACCCCCGCCCTGAACCCGGAAGACTGCGGCATTGCCAACGCCGCGAGAAGCCCGGACGCCAACAGCATCGACGACGTGAAGCCCTGGGGCGACCCGCCGGGCGAAGCCTTTGAGGCTCGCGCCGCGTTCACCGTCACGATCGAGAAGCTCGATAAACCGGGACCCAAGGGCGAGGCCTTCGGCTACTTCTTTGGCGGTTCGGCAACGCCGCAATCGCGCCAAGCTCTTCACGTCGCGTTGCTGAGATACGCGAAGTTCCGCAGCGAGAAAAACGGCCATCCGGGCTGGATGGCAAAGGGCGGCTACAGCGAAAACGTGGTCGCGGTGCGCTGCGACCCGCAAGCGCCGTGGGCCCTTCTCGGCCACGTCCACGACTCGGCCACCGACGCAAAGATGTACCACATGGCGATTGCGCGACGCGACGCATTCAAGGAGTCGGATTATGCCAGGATCGGCAAAGACGCCAGGGCTATCCTCACTGAACTGGGCGAGCCGTACTACCGGATCACCGACGAAACTTCAGGCGTAGTCGGCCCCCCGGTAGAGAGAATCAACGTTTGCGCCCGCGCAAATTCCGGCCAGACGGAGATCGTCCTGTCCATCGGCGGGCGCGCGCGCCGGGTCGTCGCGGACACCAGCGCGGACCTGAAGGCTATCAGCCCGGAAATGTCCGCCGATGAGGCGGGCAAGGCAAAGGCGAAGTCGGCGCGTGAACATTTCACGGCAAACGTCGCCCAAGCCGTCGAAAACTTCATTTCAGACAGCGGCGCAAAGGTCGAAAGCATCGAGCTGGAGGGCATGGACCCGCTCCCCCTCAACTCGTCGACGGATCCCAAATCAGTCGAGCTCGGATTCGCGTTTGCCCTGCTCGATGCCGTCAAGCAGGTCAACGCCAACCTCCGGGCCGCCGGAAAAGCAGAGCTTCGGGTGCGTTTGAGGGGATTTGTGCCGATACCGCCCGAACCGGATCTCAAGCCGGAAGAGGAAGTCGTGTACCCGAAGGAAGAATCGATGCCGGACGAAAAACCCATCGAAGAGACGCCGGACGACAAATAGATCAACCGGGGCGGCGTCGCGCAGCGCCGCCGCCCAACCTTCGCAGCCGATAGTGGCTCGCAAGCTCGCCACCGCGGACAAGAATGTCCGCGCCACAAGAACCGCAGGGGCTCGCCGTGGCGAGCCCTCAACGAAGGTATGCACGTGTGAATCTTGCGGGCAGGCCGCGGCGTACCCCTACAAACACACGAAACCTTACCGCCCGGTGTTCGCGACTGATTGCACGTCATCAAGCGAAGTCAGGCGTTCCAGCGTGTCCGTTGCCGGGGTGTAGCGGTACAGGTTGGTTTTCGCCTCGTTCGCCGGCTTGCCGGGCTGGGCCGGCGGCGCCGGAATCTGAACGACAAGGAAATACGACTGCCCGTCCTGCGCGGGCGTGATGTCGACGATGCTGCGGCCCGTGAACTCCGGCCAGTCGCGCACCAGCTCAACCGTCCCGTCCGCCGCCAACACACGATAGACCAGCGGCATGTCCGCGAAGATCGTGCCGCTGCGGCAAGGCCCGTAGCCGCCCGCGACCCACTGCTCGTTGCGGCTGTCCCACGTGCCGCGGCTGGCGACAGTACCGTGCTGAATCGCCAGTTTGCTAAGGTCGCCGGTCGCGGTCACGATGCGGCTGGGGTTGAGGAAGCGCACGCGGGCGTCTTTGCCATAGCCGTTGGCCAATGCAATCAACCCGTCGGGCCGGTAGCCGAGGCCGTAAATCTGGCCGCCGGGCGCAACATCTTTAGTCGGCATGTCCCAACTGCGTTGGGGATAACCCGCGTCCCACAGCCAGCCAAAGCCGTAAAGATGGCCGGTGATTCGGTCGCCGAGGAACGTCGCGTTGCAGAACACCATGTCGGCCTGCACGGGTTGAAGCGTGATCGTGCCAAGGTCAAGCGTTTCGCCGGCCTTGACCATGCCGCCCGCCGAGCCGCTCCAGTTCGCGCTTGTGCGGCCGTCGTCTTTGCCGTCGAGGCGGCGAGCCGTGACTTTGCCGGTCACGCGCGCGAGCGCAAAGAAACCCGCGGGCACATTGTCGAGGGCAAACATGCCGCCGATGCCGACCACGGCCTTGATGCCGGTCTGGTCGATGTGCACGTTGCCGCTGAAGTTGTCGCTGCGCGCCGTGTTGCGCTCGTTGTCGGACCACACAACTTTGCCGGTCACGCGGCCTTTGCCGGCTGATTCAAAGGGCTTTGCGAGCCCGTCGCCGGTGGCCCAGCTTGGCGTGACCTGGTTGATCTTGCCGGACGATATCTCGAGCACAAACACGTTCCAGGTCGCGTGCGAAATTTCGTTGTTGAGCGTGGACGAAAACGCGATGCGGTCGCGGGTTTGCGCAAGCGTCACATGATCGATGCGCACCCCCGCCGCGAATGACGCCAGCGTGCGCACGGCCTTGCGCTTGACGGGGTCGAAGACGACCAGCCGCGCGCGCTCCGCGCCATTGAGGGCCAGTACAATGTGTGCGGGGTCGAGCCGGTCGCCCGCCGTCGTTTTCGTCTCGGTGGTCTTGGCGGGGGCCTCGACGCCGTTGTCCGGCGCGGCCTCGAGGATGTAGCCGTAGTGGTAGACGCGATATTCCGTCAGTTTGCCGCTGCCGCGCATTTCCTGGCGGTCAACCTTGCCGGAGTTGTCGAATGTGGCGTTGAGCGTGCGCGAAATCAAGCGGCCGCGCGTGGTGTCGAACTCGAGGTTGCCCTCGACCGTCGCGTTGACGACGTAATTGGTGACTTCGTCGCCGAGGATGGGGTCCTTGCGCATGCGCACGAACTTAAACTTGCCCTCGAACTTCAGCAGGGCGACGGGGCCGGCCTCGTTGCTGCCCATGTTGTCAAAGGTGATCTTGAGGTCGCCGCCTTCGCAGGTTTCGGTGGTGTCATCGATCAGCATCGAGGGGGCTTCGTCGCGCAGAAATTCGAGGTCACAGCCGGGCACCGTCCAACTGTCGCCGGGCGATTTTTCGGCCGCGGGCAGCAGGTTGGTCTCGACGTCCTTGATCACGTTGTCGAGCGCCTTGTCGCCAAAGATGTTCTTGGCGCCGTCGATGACCTTGAGTTTGCCGTCGGCGCGCTCGAGCGTGATGATCTGGCCCGCGCGCGAATCATCGATCGTTTTTTCGGTCTTGTCCGTGCGGTCGATCATCTTGATGTACGACTCGCCCTTGAGCTTGCGGTCAAGCTTCTGGTAAGTGCGCAGGAAGCGTTTGGGCCGGGCGTTTTCGTCGAGGTCGGTGTACCACTCGTGCACCAGGGAATCGCGGGTGAATTCGTCGGTCAGGCGCGAGGCGGCTTCGCCCGCGGCCATGAATTCCCTGATCTCGGTATAGGTGCGCTTGGTTGTCACCGAGCGCCGCAGGCCGACGCTGAATTTTTCCTCGAGCTTGAATTTCTGCGCTTGGGCCGATACGGGAAACTGCGCCGCGACTGCGACCAGCGCAAAGGCCAACACGCCCGCGCTCCAGTAATGAATGCGTGCCATCGTGAATCTCCTTAGAGGTGATACTCTAGCGCGCCGGCTGCAATTCTCCCGGGCGGCGCAACATCTTCTCGACTTCGGCGATGTGGGACTCCTCGAGCAGGATCATCTCGCGGGCGTATTCCTCAAGCCACACGCTCTTGCCCTCGGTGAGTTCCAGCAACGCATAATAGTGATCGAGGGTTTCGCGCTCGTGTTCGAGCGCCTCGCGCAAAATATTGTTGATGTCATGCTGGTGGCTCTCGGTCAGCTTGCCGATTTTCAACGAGGGATGGCCGCCCAGCGTCGTGACGTGTTCGCCCGCCATGGTGGCGTGGTTCATGCCTTCCGTCGCCTGGTCGCGCATCCACTTGATGATCGGGATGCGGGCATGGCCGAAAACCATAAGCGAGTAGTGGCTGTAGCGTACAACACCCGCCAACTCAATCTCGAGGATGTGATTCAACTTCTCGATGACCTTGGTCTTATCGACGCCGTTCTTCTTCGCCATGGCTTCCCCTCCGTATGTAACTTCAAACTACGAAAGGGTTAGGGATAGGGCTAGGTTAACTTTGCGCTTCATTCCGGCCCGCTTCTAACCCTAGCCCTGACCCTTCGCCCTTCCTATAGTTCTGCCCAATGTTCTGGGGCTACGACATCTTTTTGCCGGTGGTCTGGCTGCTGCTGGCCGCGGGCATCATCCTGCTGATCGACCTGTTCAGCGACGAGCCCGACAAAGTCCAGATGCCGCTGTTTTTCACCGCCATCGGCGGCGCCCTCCTTTCGTTCGTCTCCTTAAACCCCTACTGGAACGCGCCGCCCGTACAGCCGCATTTTAACGCGGTGCAGGTGGACCAGTTCTCGGCCTATTTAATGGCGGCGATCCTGGTCGGCACCGCGATTTCCATGTTCGCAAGTTTAAGCTATGTGCGGCGCATCGGCGTAAGTTTGGCCGACTTCCTGATCACGCTGCTGCTTGCGGCGAGCGGCATGCTGCTGCTGACCGTCAGCAACGATTTGATCATGCTGTTTTTGAGCATCGAACTGCTGAGTTTCTCGGTGTACGTGCTGACGGGCCTGAATTCGCGCTCGTCGCGCAGCGCCGAAGGCGCAATGAAATACTTCATCATGGGCGGCCTTGCCACGGGCTTTATGGTCATGGGCATGGGCGCGATTTACGCCGTGACGGGCGAAGTCGGCCTGCGCGAAATCGGGCGGCGGTTGTTCGCGCTGTTCGCGCAACCCGACGGCAGCGAAATTATGGCGGTGCTGGGCATGGGTGCGGTGCTGATTTCGTTCGCGTTCAAGGTTGGCGCGGTGCCCTTCCATAGCTGGGTGCCTGACGCCTACGAAGGCGCGCCGACGACGGTTACCGGCTTCATGGCCGTTGCGGTCAAGGCCGCCGCGTTCGGCGCGCTGATTCGCCTGGCGATCGTGGCCTTTCCCGACAACGCGGGCGTGCAGGGTTTCACGGGCGATTTCGGCTGGGCG
The DNA here is from genome assembly GCA_020848275.1 of Planctomycetota bacterium. Classification (GTDB taxonomy): domain Bacteria; phylum Planctomycetota; class UBA8742; order UBA2392; family UBA2392; genus JADLAK01. Next base: position 2,477 of record JADLAK010000084.1, on the reverse strand, counting down.
AGCTGGGCTCTGTGGGCGCTGTCGGCGATGTCGATGGTGCTCGGCAACTGGTTTGCGATCAGCCAGCGCAACGTCAAACGCATGCTGGCGTATTCAAGCATCGCGCACTCGGGTTATCTGCTGATGGGTATTGCCAGCGCCGGCGCGTCGACTGAGGCCTATGCGGCGATCCTGTTTTACCTGCTGGCCTATACGCTGATGACCAGCGGCGCCTTTGCGATGCTGGTCTATGCCTCAAGCGGCGGCAAAGATATCGAAAGCGTCGACGACCTGCGCGGCCTTGCCTGGAAAAAGCCCGCCGTCGGCATCGGCATGGCGATTTTCATGTTCAGCCTCGCGGGCATTCCGCTCACCGGCGGCTTCATGGGCAAGTACTTCCTGTTCTCGCAGGCCATTGACGCGGGCGGGCGCTTCATGTGGCTGGCGATCCTCGGCATCTGCACGAGTATCGTGGGCAGCTTCTATTACCTGCGCGTGGTCGCGGTGACGTACTTCCGCGAGCCCGACGACCGCCCGATCCACGGCCGCGACGACTGGGGCATTAAATTCGCGCTGAGCCTGACGGTGCTGGGCACGGTGTACCTCGGCATCTCCCCCACCTGGGCGTACAACGCGGCGCGCGAAGGCGTGGCCCAGTTGCAGCAAAGCGCTGTGGTCGTCGTCGAAGCCCCGCGCAAAGCGCCCCCGGCGCTCGTCGAAAAACCGTAAACGCCTGTCGCGACAGGAAACATGCTCTTACTTGCCCTTGGGTTTTTTCGGGTCCTTCTTCTTCGGGTCGACCTTTTCAATCACGCGTTTGTAGCGGTCATAGACCGAAAGCGTCAGGCAGTTGATCGCTGTTGAATACACACGACCGCCGCCGGCCGCCCAGCAATCCACCGCATCCCAGCTTCCGTGTTCATCCAGCGTCGCGGGCGTCGTGCCCTTGTCGGCCGCGACAAACCCGCGCTGGTGATCGAGCAGCATCTTGGTGACGAGTTTTTCCCAGGCGTCCCATTCCTTCTCGCCCGCCTGGAACAGCGCCAGCGTCGCGTAGTACCAGTAATAATAATCGATCTTCAGTTTTTGCCACGATGGCGGCGTCTTGCTAAACAGCGCGACCTGGCCCGCAAAGGTTTTGTCCGAGGCGTTCCAGTCCTTTTCGCCCATCAGCGCGCGAAGGAAGATGTTCACGCCGTCCATGGCCGGATTGTTCTCGTATTCCTGGTGCGTGCGCAGGCGCGCATTGTTGCCCGCCTTCTCGTAATAGCCGGTCTTCGGCGCGCCGTTCCAAATGCCCGTCATGTCATCGAGCCAGGACGTCGCGCCCGCATACGCCGTCTTGTAGTCGGCCTCGATGCCCGCCAGCTTGGCGCTGTGCAGCGCGCTGATCATCCACGACGTCACGCTGGTGTCGTTGGCGTCAGGTTTGACCCCGTAACGCCAGGCCTTGCCCTCGTTTTGCGCGTTCAAAATAAACTTCACGGCGTATTCGCACGGCGCCTTGAGCAAGGTGTCGTTCGTCAACCCGTAGGCCTCGCACATCGCCGCCGCAGCCATACCGTGGTTATAGATGTAATGCTCGTCGTACTTGGGGCCCAGGCAGCCGTCGTTGCCCTGAATCTTGCGCAGGTACATGATCGCGCGGCGCAGCACCTCTTTGTAATCGCCGTCGCGGTGGTTGTAGCCGCAGGCAAAGAACGCCAGCATCGACAGGCCGGTCAGGCCGACGTCGGATTCGGCCCAGCCGTGATCGCCGGCTTCTTCGCCGGGCATGTAGTGGTCGAGGTTGTAGGTGTGCTTGGCCTCTTCGCGCTTGGAATCGGAGCCAAACGAAATCGGGTTCCAGTGTCCTTCGACGTTCTGGTGATCCTTGAGCCAATCCAGCGCCGCCTTGATGCGGTCGGCGTGCTTGCGGCTTTTGACGCCGACACGATGGGCGTAGCCCGCAAGCGCTTTGACCGACTGGGGCTTTGCCGGCTCGGGCTCGATTTCACCCTCGTCCTTGGGAAATTCGACTTCGCCCTCGGGTTTGCGTTCAGGCTCGGGCGGCAGGGGCGCGGGCTCGCGCTGCGCCAGCGCGGAACCAACCAGCACAAACAAAACCGCGCACAGTGCGGCGATCGAGACTCGGTACATGGGTCGCTCCTCCCAAGACAGCGGGAGTATACCGCGACTTCAGTCGCACGTCTCGTGCCACGAGCTGCAACAACCAACAGCATGCGCGAAGAGGCGAAGGAACAGCAAAACACAGATCGCGAAGAACTGCGAAAAGGTCTTCTTTGCGACCTTCGCCGTTGCCTATTCTTCGTGCCTTCGAGCAGGCAGTTGGCGTTGGTTTTGCCAAGTTCGGTCCTAGATAATTGTCTTCAGGTGGCGCGGACATTCCTGTCCGCGGTGGCGAGCTTTGCGAGCCACAATTCGACCGGCTACGCCGGTCGGGCGGACAAGAATGTCCGCCCCACAACTGCTCAGAATATATGTAGGGCCGCTTAGAG
>JADLAK010000083.1 GCA_020848275.1 Planctomycetota bacterium | reverse complement strand
TCGGCGCTTCGCGCCTTGGAATGTCTTATGTTGACAGATATCCACCACCTGACGGTGGCGGCTAAAGAACTGACGGCGCTACGCGCCTAAAAGCCATCGATCACCAAAGTTGTGTAGATACCAATGCGCTGACGCGCGGGACTCTGTTAATTCGACCTGCGCCACAAAAAACAAACCCCGGCTCTGGCCGGGGTTTGTTTTTGCGTTGCTCAATCGTTAGCCCTTCAGGATCACCTGCAGCGATTCTTTGGCCTTGGCCGGCACTATCATGCGGCCCGACAACAGCTTGCCGTCGGCGCGTTGCACCTGAATGTCGTAGTTACCCGGCATCACCGCCGGCAGCCGCACCTGGCCCAGGTCGTCGGTCGAGGCCAGGAACGCCAGCCCGCCCTGGTAATAGATGATCACGGGCTCGAGCGGCAGCGCCACGCCCTTGGCGTCCTCGGGCTGCATGGCCTGGCGCACGTTCAGCGTCAACTCGCAAAGCGGGTCGAGCTTGAACTCCTGCGCGCGCTCCTCACCGGCTTTGAGGTCCATGACGTTTTCGCTGCGCATGACATAGCCCGGAGCGCACACTCGCACGCGCGTCTTGCGGTCAAGGTTGAAGATCGAGAACTTGCCCTCGGCGTGGAAACGCAGGCCCGAGTTTTCGCTGATGCGATCCAGGGGCGACGGCTTGACCTCACCCGCCGCACCGGCGGTGCCAAAGCCCGTTTCGCGGACATCGTAGCGCGTAATCGGTTTGCCGGTCTCACTGTCGATCACGGCGCCCTGGTAGAGGTTGCTCTGCGCAAGCTCAAGCTTGTAGTCCGGCATGTTGATCTTCACGCCCAGCGCTTCGGTGCTGTTGCCGCCGGCCATGGCCTGCAGGATGTAATCCTGGTCATCGAGGTCGGTGAAGCCGTACTCGCCGAACTCGTTGGTGATCGACTTGATCGCCTGCGGTTCCGGCAGCTTGTCGGGCTTGGGCCTGGAGGGCTCAGCCTTGGACTTATCCTTGTTAAAACCCTGCCTGCCCGGTTCTTTGGCCTTCTTTTCGCGCTCTTCGCGGCGCTTCTTGTTGCGGTCGTCAATCGCCTTCTTGCGCTCTTCCGGGGGAAGGTTGGGATCTATCGGCTTGTCGGGTGCGAACATCGGGTCTGACGCCGAGTCAGGCTGAGTTCCACCCTCACCCGTGATCGACGCCGGCAGCGGGAACACCAGCCGCACCACCACGCCGGGCATCGGCCTGCCCTTGGGATCGGCAACAATCCCGCGAACGTGGTTTTCGCGGCGCAGCTTGAGGTCCTGCCAGAAGGCGCCGCCGCGCGCAGCGTCGACTTCGACAAAGGGCGACATGCCGTAATAGCAATGCTCGACGGAAAGGCGGTAGGCGCAGGGGTCGAGGCCGCGGAACTCGTATTTGCCGCTGTCATCGGCAATGGCGCTGGTGTACACGGGCGTGGTGCGGATCAGGTAGGGCGTGCGGGTTGTGTCGAGGACGTTCAGGCCGACGTTCGAGCGGAGGTTCACGCACACACCGCGGGCGGGCTGGCCGCTGGGGTCCAGCACCTGGCCGGAAATCGTCGCCTGGTTGCGCAGCACGATGTCGCGCAGGCTGATGGGCGCTGTCGGGTCGCAATCGACGAATTCGGTCACGATGCCGCGGCCATCGGGCGAGGCCACATGCACGCGGCCCTGGGACTTGCCCGTCGGGTTAGCCGGCGAAGTTGAGGTCTCGTAGACGAGGAAGCGGAAAGTGCCGTCCTGGCCGGAATAGCCCACGCCTCGGAAGGGCGCAATGTCGCCCTGGCCGACAAAGCTGATCTTGGCGTCTTTGACGCCCGCGCCGCCGTCAGTTTCGACCACGCGCCCGGAAACAATGTTGCGGCGCAGGGGCTGGTCGAGCTTCATCGGCTCAGGGAGCTTGCCGCTTACAAACGGACCCGGGCCCGGCGCGAATTGCGGTGGCTGTGGCTTGGAGCGCTTCGGTTCGGCCGCCGGCCTGTCCTCGCCCTTATCCTTGGCAACGTTGTCGGCGCTGTTGTCGCCGTTGGCCGATGGAGGCTTGACGAAATTCCAGATCAAAAACGCCGCCAGCGCAATCACGATCACATAGACGGGTATCTGCCACTTGTTGCCCATATGCTCCTCAATACCGAAACCGCCGTTTTCTCGCAGTCGGACAGTCTACCTAGTACGGGCGGCAGCCTGCCAGACCGCAGTTCGATTGGTAGTGCATCAGTTTGCCCTGTGGCTGGGGGCGACCGACGGGAGCGAACCTGAGAAACGCAACGCGTTTCTCAGGAAGAACCCCAGTGTCGTGCGGCGCAGCCGCACGACTGTAGCGAGCCTTTGGGCTCGCCACTGCTGAGGTCTGGAGACCTCAGCCACAACGCGTCGACCCTGTTTGGCCAAACTGATGCACCACCATTCGATTACATGCGCTTGTCGGCTGCAACGGTGATGACCTTGCGCTTCTTGAGGCGCTCGCCGGCCTTCGGCTTGGGAATCTGCCAGGTAATTGCCGTCTTGAGGTCCGCATCGCGCGTCATCTGGCCCATCTGCGCCTCAAGTTCGCGGCGCGCCCGCGCGATGCCGCGCGCATCGGCGTCCGCCGGCACCGTAAAGGGTTCGCCCAGCCGAAAATTCAGCCGCGCGCGGGGCAGCGGGACCAGCAGTTGGTCCCAGCTTCGATGAAACTGGGCTGTGTGGTCGCAACTCCACATCACGGGCACAATCGGCGCCCCGCTGAGCTTGGCCAGCATCACCACGCCGGGCTTAAGCTCGTAGCGCGGGCCCTTGGGGCCGTCGGCGGTGACCACGATGTTCAGCCCGCGCCGCACTTCCTCGATGCCGTCGCGCAGGGCTTCCGCGCCGCGGCGTGAACTCGACCCGCGCACGTTTTCGCCGCCCAGGTCGCGCACGCAACGCGCGATCATCTCGCCATCCAGGCTCTCCGAGACCATGGGGCCGACGCGCGCATTGAAGTTGCGGCGGCACACCGTGTTGCCCAGAAACAGCGTCACGCCGATCAGCCGGTTGTGCCAGCAGGCCAGGATGTAATTTTTGCGCCCGGACAGCATGTCGCCGCACACGTCCACGGGGTCGTCGACCTCCCAGCGGGTGGTGGTCCAGACCAGGCGTCCTGTGAAGCGGAACAGCAGCGACGCCGCGCCGACCATCAGGCGTTCCTTGAGCGAAAACGCCAGTCGCGAGTTGCCGCCCGTACGGCGCCAGGCGTCGATTTCGTCCCACGCAATCGTCTCGGCGTTGTCGCCCATGGCGCTATTCTTCTTCGTCCTTGGGTTTGCGCCAGCGTGCGCGGGCCGCCGCGCGGGCCGATTTTTCGAGCGCGCGGTCGCTTTGGCGCCGGGCGCGGTCGCGCACGAGGTTGGCGAGGTCCGGCAAGTCCGCGAGGCGTTGCAACGCGCCGTGCGGGATGTCCTCGGGCCGGGCATTGGGATCGGCGCCTGCGGCGACCAGCCACGCATCGGCGGTGGGCGCCGGCACGTCCAGCGCGTAGGCCAGCGCGTTTGCGCCCTGTTTGCGCCGGTGCTGGAAAAGCACGTGGGCGAGGTTTTTCAGGCGCAAATAGGCGGCTTTGTCGGGCTTCTTGAAGGGGCGAAGCTCGACCACGGCGCTGTCGACCTTGGGCCGCGGCCAGAAAACGCGGCTTGGCACGCGGCGCAAAATGCGGGCATCGGCGAACTGCGCGCGGATCAGCGAAAGGATGCCATAGGCGCTGCCGCCGACCCTGGCGCAGAGTTTTTCGCCGACTTCGTATTGCACCATCACGACGATGCGCTCAAAGGTCAGCGACGACTCCAGCAGCGCGGTGATGATCGGGCCCGCGGCGCTGTAGGGCAAGTTCGAGACGCAGCGCAGCGTCGAAAGCTTCGGCGTATTGCCCGCAATCTGCACGTTTGCGGCGTCAAAGGTGCAACTTTCGACATCGAGCATGCCATGGGCGATGTAGGCGTGGATCAAGCCCGCTAGTTCGGGGTTCAGCGACGTTTCGTCGGCATCCAGCGCGTTGGCCTGCAGCATCACGACGTTTTTGGCGTCGCTCAACGCGTCGCTGGCGACATTATACATGCCGCGGTCAGCCTCGACGGTGATCACCAGCCCCGCCTCTTCGCACAGGGCGGAGGCAAGGCTGCCCGCGCCGGTGCCGATTTCGAGCACGCACGAACGCTTGTCGACTTCGGCATCACGCACGATCGCGCGCAGCATGTTGCCGTCGGCCAGGAAGTTCTGGCCCATGCGCTTGTGCGGCCGGATACCGTGCCGCGCGAGCAGGGATTTCAATTCAGCGAGCTTGAGCATGATTTCCGGAACTTCCATCGGTGGTAAAGCGTCTGATATAGCGAACCCTGAGGAAAATGAACATGAGAGCTATGACCGGACTTGCGGCCGCAACGTTGCTGGTAGTCGCGGGCGGCCTTGCTACAGCGGCGGACGCCCCGGCCAAGGACATGAAGCGCAACCTGACGTTCAAGGAGATCGTCGCGCTGCCGGCCTTTGAGATGACACTGTATTCCGTTGAACCCAACGTCTACTCCGCGTGGGGCTATGGCAATGAGAACAAACCCACGCCGCTGGCAAGCTGCCTTGAGGCACTTGAGGAAAGCGACGGCGTAATGGGCAGAGTGTTGATTAAGGAGGAAAAAGACCGCAAGGAGATCGCCGACCTCCTGTTCAAGGGCTTCGAGCAACCCGGCGAGCCCGCCCACTGCTATATCCCGCGCCACGTGGTGGTAGTGCGCGGCAAAGAGAACCAGGCGGCCGCCATCCACGTCTGCTTCCAGTGCAGCTACGCGGTGAACATCGACGGAACGACCACCGAAGCCAAGTACGTGAGCTGGGGCGAGCCCGGCGGTTTGCAGGCCAAGTTCGACAAACTGCTCAAGGACGCAGGTGTCGGCTTGGTCGCCGAGGGCCACGGCAACCGCGAGCCCGTCAAGCGCGATGAAAAACGTCTCCAGGAAGTCGTGACCAAGAAGGCCCGCGAAGTTTTTGACAACCCCGACAGCATCGCCGTCTACCACATCAGCGCCGGCCATTACCGGGACTGGGGTTACGGACGCAAGGCCGATCCGCTGGCCGCAGCCATCAAGGACCTGGAGGCCGGGACCCAGGTGCACGCCAAGACTGCCATCAACCGCAAGAGCGCCCGCTCGGCCATGGTGTCGCGTGTGTACGACGGTATTGGGTCTGACGCCGATGGCGCCTTGTGCTACGACCCGCACCACGCGCTGGTCGCGAAAAAGGGCAAAGAAACCGCAGTCGTGTTCATCTGCTTCATGTGCAACTATTGCGTGGTGGTGGATGCCGATACCAAAACCAGCCGCTACGAATCCTTCAGCGACGTTTCGGGGCTGAAGGATGCGCTCAACAACCTGATTGCGGCACGCAACCCGGGCGTTGATCTGCCGCTGGACTAGATGACAAGAGCGGGCTGGAATTCCGGCCCGATCAGCTTCGCAATCACGCCCGCGGCGGCTTCTACCGCGGGCGCGCGCGTGTCATGGCGGATAACGAGATCAAAGCCCTCATCGCCGACGAGTTCGAAATCGGCGCGCGCTTTGGCCAGCAGGTCCGCCGTTGCGTCGCTGACGCGCGCGGGATCTTTTTCGCGCCGGTTCATGCGCTCGCGCACGACGTCGTCGGGCGCGTCGCAAAGCACCAGCGTTGCCGTGCCGCCGACCATTCGTGCGGCTTTGACGACTTCTTCACGCATGAAGCGCGCCGGGAACTGGCCGTCGAGCACCACGCCGGGGACGTCGGCGACGATGCGCGCGTTCATGGCTTCGTAGACCTTGCTTGCGGCCTCGCGCGTGTAGGCGCTTGCGGGCAGGCGCTCGGTCGGCGCGATGCCCGCGAGCTGCTTTCGCGTGACGTCGCTGCTGACATGATTCCAGCCCAGTTGCAGCGCAATTTGCGCGGCGAGCGTGCTCTTGCCGCTGCCCATGATGCCGGCCACCACCACCACGTGCGGCTCGCGCGCGTAGAAATCCGCCAGCGCGAAATAGTGCGCGGCCAGCGCGGTGATGCCGGTCTGCGCTTTGGCGTCGGTCGAAGCCAGGCGCAGCGCCGTCACCTTGCCCATCACGCAGGCCAGGTGCGCCTGGTAGTAGCGCCGCAACGCATTGGGAAAATCGTCGCGCCCGAGCTTGCGATAGGTGGCAAAAACATCGGCGGCATCGCTGAAATCCCCCACCGCCTGCAGGCCGGTTGCAAGGAAACCGAACTCGGCAAGCAGATCGAGTTCGCGAAACGTGGTGTTGAATTCAATGCAGTCGGTGATGACGGGCTTGCCGTCGATGAATGCGATGTTGCCCGGCTTGAGATCGCCGTGGCCGTCGTGGATGCGGCCCTGTTTGACGCGGTCGCGGAACACGTCGCCGTTGTTTTCAAACCAGCCCCGAAGAAGCGCATCGAGCCGCGCCCAGCGCGCCGCGGGCAAGCACTGCGGCACGAAGCGTTTGATCTCGGCCACGTTGGCGACGGTGTTACTACGGAGATTCCCGGGCAAACCCGCCTTTGCGATCTCAGCATCGGAATGTTGTTTGGCGTAGACGTTTATTAAATGCTCGACCAGCTTGTGGATGCCGTCCCCGGGCAGGCAGCCTTCCTTCATTAGTTGCGGCAGCCACGCGTCGTCGGGAATTCGCTTCATCACGACGCAGTAATCGACGAGTTCGCCTTCGTCGCGGCCTGTGTCGCCGCGGGCCGGCCCGCCGGGCGCGCCTGCGACGCCGCGCTCGCCGGTTTGCGTCGGGCCGATGAAAAGTTTGCCGCCCCGCGCGCGGACTTCGGCGATGCCCAGGTAAATGTCGGGCGAAAAACGCCGGTTCAGCCGCAATTCCTCGAGCAGGAAATGCGTGCGTTTTTCGAGCGTCGAATAATCGAGGAACGGGTATTTCACCGGGCGCTTGAGCTTGTAGGCGCGATTGCCCGACAGCAGCACCATGTTGGCGTGGGTTTCAATCACGCGCTCAGCGTTGAGGGCAAACGGCAAGCCGGTGTAGTGCGTCGGCATGAGTTCTTTTTAGCCACGAATTCACACGAATGAACACGAATCAACGGCGTATTCGTGGGAATTCGTGTCCATTCATGGCTACAACGCCCCTGGCGGTGTTAAATAGGCCGCTTCATGCCTGCCACGCGCACTGTCACCATTACCGAAAACGAGGCCAACCAGCGCCTCGATCGCTTCCTGCGCAAATTGCTCGACGATGTCAGCTTGTCGGCGATTTACCGGCTGGTGCGCACGCGCGCGATCACCGTCAACGGCGGCAAGTCGCGGCCCGAACATCGCCTCAACATCGGCGACGTGGTTTCCTTCGCCCAGGCCGCCGAAGAGCGCCACTTGCAGCCGAAATTGCGCAAGCGCGCCGACGTCGGCTTTTCGCGCCGCCGCGATTTCAAGGTGGTCTTCGAAGACGACGCCATCGTCGCGGTCAACAAGCCCGCGGGCGTGCTCGTGCACGCAGGCGACCGCGGCGAGGGCCGCGACACACTCATAGACCAGGTGACGTCCTATCTGTTGGAGAAACCGATTGGCGGGGAAGCGACCAATTTAAAAGACTTCGTGCGGCCGTCCCCCACCTTCAGCCCCGGCCTTGCGCACCGCCTCGACCGCGAGACCTCCGGGCTGGTGCTGATCGGCAAGACCCTGCCGGCAATCCAGAAGTTAACCGACGCGATCAAGCATCGGCGCATCGAGAAACTCTACGTCGCCCTGATTTTCGGCGGGCTTGACCGGCGCGAAGGAACCATCGACGTGCCGATTGCGCGGCAGGAGGATTCGCAGGGCCGCCGCCGCAAGGTCGAGGCCGGCGAGGGTCGGCGTGCGGTCACGCGTTACCGAGTCCTGGCGCAGCGCGGGCCCTATTCGCTGGTTGAGCTTGAACTTGTCACCGGCCGCACACACCAGTTGCGCGCGCACCTGGCGCACGTGGGCAGCCCGATTGTCGGCGACGATGAATACGGCTCGCGCGAAAAAAATCGCCACGCGCGCGAGAAATTGCGCCTTAAGCGCCAGTTTCTGCACGCGGCCCGCGTTACCATGGAACACCCGCTTACCGGCGGACCGCTTGAAATCGTCGCGCCGCTATGGCCGGAACTTTCACAGGCTTTGTCGCTGGCGGGCTTCTCGACGGATGACCTACCGTCGTACCTGCGAGGCAAACATGAAACCTAATTGTGGATTTTGGATTGTGGATTTTGGATTGGCGCCCAGGTGTCAACGCCGGTCAATCCACAATGCACAATCCACAATCCACAACCGCGTTTGGTTGATGGCTGTTCTCGCCATGGGGCTTCTCGTATGCGCGTGTGTTGCCGATCCCACGGCGGGTCTCAAAGTCAATCCCGCCGACGAGTTTCGCGCCGAGCGTGCCCGCGGCGAACTCGAGCCGATCATCCTCATCCCCGGTTCACTCGGCAGCCGCCTGTTTAACGTCAAGACCGGCGAGATCGCCTGGGGCAACTTCCGCGCGATGATTTCGCAGTTGCAGGACGGGCTCGATCTGCCCATCGACGGCCCCCGGTTGGCCGACAATACCGACGATCTTCGGGCCTATCGCGTGCTGGACCTCGTCGAGGTGCTCAATGGCGAGGGCGGCGGCGAAGTGCGCTTTTACGCCGAGATCATCGACTTCCTTACGCGCACGCTCGGCTATCGCGCGGCCTACGGCGACCGGTTCTTCCGCGGCCACAACCTGTTCGTCTTCTTTTATGACTGGCGGCGAAGCAACGTCGAGGCCGCCGTGCAGTTGGCCGAGATGATCGCAACCATCCGGCGCGACCTTGGCCAGCCGACAATGAAATTCACGCTGCTCGCTGTTTCCAACGGCGGCCTGATCGGGCGCTACTACCTCAAGTACGGCGGCGCCGACGTGGTCTCGGGCAAGGCGCTGAATGACCCGCTACCCGCCGGCAATGCGGGCGCGCCGGACGTCGAGCGCCTGATTTGCCTCGGCACGCCGCACGGCGGCACGCTGGACTCGCTGAAAATCCTGCACGAGGGCTATACGCCCGCGGCGCTGGCGCGACATCACCCGCCCCTGACGATTTTCAGCATGCCCGCGTCGTTTGAGTTGCTGCCCCTGCCCGGCGAAAAGGTTTTCGCGGGCGAAAGCGGCGAGTCCGTGGACTTCGACCTTTGGGACCCGGAAACCTGGATTGACCGCGGGCTGTCGGTCTTCAGCCCGTCCGAGAAGGAAAATCTCAAGCGCGACTTGGCCGGTCGCTACAACGACGGCCAGAGCCGCGACCGCATTTTCGTCGACAAAATGGCGCAACGCGAACGCCATTTGCGGCTGTGCCTTGCCCACGCGCGGCGTTTCCTGCACGCCATTGAAGGCGTGCCGGCGGTCCCGTGCTCGGTGATTTGCGGCGCCAATACGCCGACCTTGGCGCGCGTGGGTGCGCTGCGCAGCGGCGCGGACTGGGATTTCACCTTCGAGCCCCGCGCCGCCGAGCGCGCCAACGACCCGCTGACGCGCGCGATGTATGCGGCGGGCGACGGCGTGGTGACGCGGCGCTCGGCGCTGGGCCTGGCGCTGCCCGAAAGCAACGCGGCGCTGCGGCGCAGTGGCGAGGTCTTTCGCGCCGCCATCGAGTCGATCTCGTACACGCCGTTTCGGCATCGCTCGATGTTCGAGGACGAGATGTTGAAGCTGGCTCTGGGCGACGTACTGACGCGTTAGAGCGGGAGATGGAGCGTTGGAGAGATTGCTATCTCTCCATTTCTCTATCTCTCAATGCCACTGCCCACTCGCCTCCCGGCCCCTGTTGCATATAATCCTTCGTCACTCCGAAAGGCTAACGATGTCCACGTCCGCGATCCTCGGCCTCCAATGGGGGGACGAGGGAAAAGGCAAACTTGTTGACGCGCTTTGCGCCGAGCACGACTTCTGCGTGCGCTTCCAGGGCGGCGGCAACGCCGGCCACACCGTGTATCCCGGCGGCCAGAAAATCGTCCTGCACCACCTGCCCACGGGCGTGCTGCACAGCGGCTGCACCAACGTACTCGGCAGCGGCATGGTGATTGATCCAATCAGACTGATTGACGAAATTGACGAGGTCGAGGGGCGCGGTTTCAAACTTAAGGACCGGCTGATCATTTCCGACCGCGCCAGCATCACCACGCCGCTGCACCTGCTGCTTGATTCCGGGCGCGAAGAAGGCGGCGGCAAGATCGGCACGACCAAACGCGGCATCGGCCCGACTTACGCCGACCGCTACGACCGCATCGCCGTGCGCGCCTGCGATTTGATTGACAAGACCAGCCTGAAAGAAGCGCTCGAACGCGCGCGCGCCGTGCGCGCATCGCAGATCAACAAGCCGCCGACGGTCAGCGACATGCTGCCCGCGTTACTCAAGGCCGGCGAGCGCCTGAAGCCGTACATCGCCGATGCGGCGCTGGTGCTGTGCGAAGCCGTTAAAGAGAACAAGCGCATCCTTTATGAAGGCGCACAGGGCGCGATGCTCGACATCGCCTACGGCACATATCCGTTTGTGACCAGCAGCCACACGCTGACGGGCGGCATTCCTGCGGGCATCGGCTCGTGGACCGACGTAAAACGCGTGATCGGCGTAAGCAAAGCCTACTGCACGCGCGTCGGCGAAGGGCCGTTTCCCACCGAATTGCCGAAGGCCGAGGGCGATCGCCTGCGTGAAAAAGGCGGCGAATACGGCGCGACCACGGGCCGCCCCCGCCGCGTGGGCTGGATTGACCTGTTTGCGCTGCGCTATATCTGCAAGATCGCCGGCGTCACAGAAATCGCGATTACAAAACTCGACGTGCTGTCGGGCCTTGGCGACCTCAAAGTGGGCGTTGGATACGAGGGTTATGCACACCCCGGCCTGCCCGCGGACATCCGCGCCTTCAGCGCCCTCAAGCCGACTTACAAGGCGCTGCCGGGCTGGAAAGACAACATCAGCGCTGTGCGCAAGCCCGAGGATCTCCCTGCGGCGGCGCGGTCGTATCTGCGCTTCGTCGAGGAATTCGTGGGCGTGCGCATCGGTTTAATCAGCGTCGGCCCTGAGCGTGACGCCGCGTTTGTTGTGCGCGGCGCGCCGAAAGGGTGAGTAGAATCGCTGGTTTAGGCTTGAAACAATGCACGCTGGGAATGTGGCAAGTTATTTAGGATTCCAAATGGTTGTGCAATTTGTTTTTGTCGGAGAATATTGCACGTTGTAGCGTTAAAGGTGACGACGGGGCAATCGCCGACGCGGAGCTCACACTCCCGAGGCTGGCCGAAGGGAACAAGATGTCTGCAACCATTCGCAAACTTTCGCTCAGCTTCCCGCAGAAGCTGATTCGTGAACCGATCCTGTTCAACATCGGGAACAAGTTCGGGCTCGTGTTCAATATTTCCAAGGCCAACGTCAACGACGAAGTTGGTTACGTCGAGCTTTCGCTTGAAGGCCCCGATGACGCCATGGACGCGGCCATCAAGTATCTGTCGGAACGCGGCGTCACGATCCGCGAAGGCTAAGAAGTTTCATTTCCATTTTGCGGCGACAACATGAGACGTTTTGCGTCGGCATGCTTGTTGTTATGGTTCGTCAGCGGCGTCATGGTCGCGGGCGAATACGACTTCGCGACTGAACGTTCGCGCGTTTACAGCTATCTCGCCAGCGAGCACGCAACGCTCGGCAACGAATACGCCAAGCTGGGCCTCAACCGCGACGCGCGCTTCCACTACGACCGCGCGCGCGTGCTTGTGCCCGACCATCCCGAGGCGATGAAGGGCCTTGGCTACAAGCGCCAGGACGGCAAGTGGGTTTTTGACCGCGGGCTGGCTGAAAACGATGCCATCCTCGACGTGCACAAACGCGCCGAAGCGCGCAAGGCGCCGGACAAGAAGCGCGGGGCGTTCTACGAAAAAGCGCGCGAGCGCACGCGCGAACTTGCGGTCAACGCCGCCGACGCGGGACAGGTTGAAAACGCCGCCCTCGCCTGGGCCGAACTGCTCTATTATGACGCGTTTGACAAAGAGGCCAATGAGAAGCTTGGCCGCAGCAAGGACGAGCGCGGCAATTTCCTCGGCGCGGCGCTTATCCGGGCGCGCGAAGCCGGCAAGAAGCTTTTGAAGGAAGGCTCGGAAGGCAAAGCCGACGGCGAAGACGAACAGGGTGAAGCGATCGGCGCCAAGCTCTATCGCCGCAAGGGCGGCCCGATCGTGGCGCGCTCGACGGAGTCAGACAAGCGTGCGGCGAAGCTGCACCGCATCTGCGACGCCACGGTAACCCTTTGCCACGAGTTGCTGGGCATCACCGAGCCGCTCATTAACGAGAAGAACCCCTATACCGTGACCTCGGTGCAGGAAGAAAAACAGTACGTCGCGATGGTCGAGCAGTTCTCGGGCAAAAGCGGCGAGGGGCTGAAACATTCCCTCAAGCTCAACGGCACAGCGACCAAGACGCCCTGGGGCTACGTGTCGCTGGAGGGAAAGGGCGACCTTGCCGTGGCCACAACCGACGACATGCTGGCGCACCTGACGGCCAGCATGGTGCTTACCAAGCACCGTGTGGAGTCCTCGCCGGCCTGGGTGAGCGTAGCCTTTACCTACTTTGTAACCGGGCGCGTGCTGGGCACCACGCGCGCGGTTCGCTATTCGATGACCAAGGCTGAAACCACCAGCGCGCGGCCCGACGATTCCCCTGATCGCGTGGTTGACGACGCCAAGACGCCGCAGGGCCTGCGTGTTTATGTGCTGCGCACGTTGCGGGAAAATCGCGACATCTCGCTGTTCTCGCTTGCGCCGAAGTCGCTCAACGACCTGGGCGTGGAGCAGGCGGCGACGGCGTTCAGTTGGCTCGAGTTCATGTTCGAGCGTTACCCTGAATCGACGCGCCGCTGGCTGAAAGAGCGCGCTGCCAGGGAGCAGGCCGAATTGCTCATCATCGAGCGCGTGTTCGGCAAGACGATCAAGGAACTTCAGGTTGAGTGGCGCGCCTGGGTGCTCTGCAACTACTAGACGCTGCGCGGCCATCCTGTTACGGTTTTTTGCACGCGCCCGTAGCTCAGCTGGATAGAGCGACGGTTTCCGAAGCCGTAGGTCAGAGGTTCGAATCCTCTCGGGCGTACCAGCTTCTTTGCCGGTCAATCGTAGTCGCGCGAGCCGCGCCACAAACGCTCGCCGCAAGCAGAACACCGCACGGCAACCTTGAAAGTGTTCTAACACTACAACACTGGATTCTCAGCCCCGGCCGCAAGGCCGGGGGGAAACGATAGTCTGGCGCTATTCCCCCCGCCCTGGCGGGCGGGGCTGAACTACGAATCCAGCGTTGTAGTGCTATACCGGCTTGAGCCGGCGCTGGGTCAGCATCCAGACGCCCAGTTCCGCCGCAAGCAGCAACAGCGCAACGATGCTCAGCAATTCCCACAACGGGCGCTGGATGTTCCAGTTTGCGGCTTCGACGACCTGCGCGCTGCCCGCGCCGAATTGCCCGGCGTTGGGCGGCTGCGGGCGGGCTGCGGTCTCGATCACGTCCAGCAACGCGATGCCCACTTCAATATCCTGCTGAAATTCCGCTCCGCGGAGTTCAGCCCGGCAGAAACCCGGCGGCAGCGGCCCGCGCAGCAACGCCTGTTCGCCGGGAAGCACCTCGGCGCGCCATTTGCGGCCGCGGGGCAGGACGGCATCGATGGACGTCGCCCCCCCGGCGCCCACCGGGAGTTCAAAGCCGACGCCGGCCTCGCATTGCGCCAGGTGGCCCCGCACTCGCGAAATCGCGTCGCCAAGCAAGTTGGCCACAAGGATCGGGAATGCCGGGCGCAGCAGCAGGTTCGAATCCTCCGGCCGCGACGCCCAGACGTAGACCTGGCGGCCGGGAGCGCGCTGCTCAAGCAGCAGCGGGCCGTCTTTCAAACGCGCGATCGCCCGCGCCGCCGGCCCCGCCTTGACGCGCACGGCCTTGAGCAACACGAGCGAGTCGAGGCTGGCGCCGCGCAGCATCGAGTGCGTGCGCTCCCAGTCGATGATCACGGGCTGCACCAGTTCGCCTTCTATTGACAGGTCAAGGCCATCCGGCGCGCAGCCCATGTAAAGCTCGCGGCGCGCCGGGACCACGCCCGCAACGGGCTCGGTGATGACCGCAAGGTCGTAGGGCGCGGCCGCCTTTTCGCGCTGCGCGGTCAAGTCCGCGGCGTCCACACGATCAAATACCAGGTCCGGAATCGCCTGCGCCAGGCGCGACAGGTAGCTGTTCTCGGCGCCGACATGCAGCAGGCGCGCGGGCTCGGCGCGGCTGACGGCTACATAGGCGGCATCGTCGAGCGTTTGCGCGTCGGCCGGGTCCAGCCGCACGCCCAGCCGCAGGACTTCACCGGCGCCTTGCGGAACCGGCGCGCGGAAAACGACCGTCTCTTCCTGGCCGGTCGCAAGCCGCACTTCGCGCGCGTCAATCAGGCGGTCGCCGTTGTAGAGCGAGACATTGCGGCTGCCGATGCCCGCAACTCGAACGAGCAGCCGGCCTTCGCCTTCATCGCCGGCAAAGGCGGCGTGGACGATGCCGGCGTTCTCGGCTTTGCCGTCGCAGCGCGCCAGCGTCAACTGCGCGCCTTTCATGTCCAGGCCTTCCCACTGTGCGGCGGCGTGGCAGAAATCAGACAGCACGACCAGCTCGGGCGCGACTCCGCCGCGCGCGCGGCGAACTTCGGCCAGGGCCATTTCAAGCGCAGGGCGCAGCGCGCAACCCTGGGGCTCGGCCTGCAATTCACCCAGCATGCGCAGCAGCGGCCCGCTGTCGCCCGACGCGTAGCCGACCAGGCGCGGCGTTGCGCCCGCGGCGATCAACACCGCGTGATCGCCCTCGCCCAGGCCGGCAATCAGTTCACGCGCGCGGTCGCGGGCGATATCGAAACGCGTGCCGCCGTCTTCGCGCGTTGTCATGCTGGCGGAAACATCCACCACGACCACGACCGTCCGGCCGTCGCCGCGCAGCTCTCCCTGGCGCATGCCCGCGGCGCCAAACGCGAGTGCAATCAGCGCGGCAAGCAGGAGAATCAAGCTCACCCATTCACTGGGACGCCGAAACGGCGCGCGCGCAACGGTTTCTTTCATCGCGCGTCGCCACAACATGGTGCTGCTGACCGGCTGGTCGCGGCGCCTGCGCTTGAGCATGAACAGCAGCAGGGCCGCAGCGGCGGCGCCGAGAAGGCCCAGCGCGGCGGGGTTGTCGAACGCAAGCGCAATCATCGCACGATCCTCGCCCTGGCCAGGTCGAGCACGAAGAAATCCTCCAGTGAGCGCGCCGAGGACGCCTGGATGAACGCCGCGCCGCGCCGCAGGCAAAGCTCGGCGCATTGCGCAACGTAGCCACGCACCGTGCGCCGGTAAGCCTCGATGCGCGCCGGCGACAGCGATATGTCGACCGACGGTGCCTCCTCGGCGTCCTTCAGGCGCAGGTCGCCCTCGAAGTCCGGGTCGAGGTCCTGCGGCGACAGCACCTGCAGCACCGAGAGCTCTGTGGTGCGGCGTTGCAGGGCGTTGAGCACCCCTGCTGCGCCGGCGGGGTCGAGCAAGTCGGTCACCACGAGCACCAGGCCCCAGGGACGCGCAAGGTTTGCGTACTTTTCGCAGCCGAGGTGCAGCGGCTGCTTGCCGCCGCCACTTGGACGCGAGAGGAATTGCAGCAGCCGCTCGCCGGCGGCGACGCCGCGCAACGCGGGCTGGCGATCAATCTGTTCGCCAAGCAAAGCGGCGCTGACACGCGCGCCGCCGCGCAACGCAATCCAGCCCAGGCCGGCCGCAACTTGCCGCGCGAACAGGGCTTTATCAGGCAGCATGCTGGCGCTGTCGTCGACGAGGAGATGGACCTGCAGGTCCTCCTCGTCGTGATAGAGCTTCATGATGAGGTGATCGAGGCGCGCGTAGGCCGCCCAATCAAGGAAGCGCACGTCGTCGCCCTCGATGTAGGGCCGGAAGTCGGCAAACTCGAGGGACGCGCCCTTGCGCAACAGCGAACGCCGGTCGCCGCGCATGGTCGAGGGCAGGCTGCGCCGCACGGCCAGTTGAAGGCGCTCAAGGCGCGCGCGGAATGCCGGCGTTAGCATTTGTGCGTAGGGCTCGCTCATGCCGTTTCGCCGGCGTCGGGCACCGTCTCCAGCATTTTGTCGATGACCTGGTCGCTGCCCACACCCTCGGCCTGCGCCTGGTAAGCCAGCACCAGGCGATGGCGGAACACGGGCTTGGCGGCCATGCGCAGGTCGCGGAAACTGACGTTGAGGCGCCCGTCGAGCAGCGCCGCAACTTTGGCGCTGCGGACCAGTGCCTGGGCCGCGCGCGGGCTGGCGCCGAAGCGCACGTTCTGCTTCACGGCGTCGGGGGCTCCCTGGCCGTTTGGGTGCGACGCGATCACCAGGCGCGCCGCGAAGTCAAGCACGTGGGGCGCGATCACGACTTCCGCCGCGGTTTGCTGCCAGTCGAGAAGTTCCGCGCCTTCCATGACCTTGCGGGCCTCGGCTTCCTTGCCGCGCGTGGTGCGCTGGACGATCTCGGCCAGTTCGGCGCGCGACGGAAGTTCGACGATCAGCTTGGCCATGAACCGGTCGAGCTGCGCTTCCGGCAGCGGATAGGTGCCCTCCATCTCGATGGGGTTTTGCGTCGCGAGCACGAACATCGGCGGCTCAAGCAGGTGCGTGGTGCCCCACACCGTCACGCTGCGTTCCTGCATCGCTTCAAGCAGCGCCGACTGTGTCTTGGGCGTGGCGCGGTTGATTTCGTCGGCCAGCACGAGGTTGGCGAAGATCGGCCCGCGCCGGTAGGTGTAGCTGCGCTTGCCCTGTTCGTCCTCGGTGATGATGTTGGTTCCCACGATGTCGGCGGGCATCAGGTCGGGCGTGAACTGGATGCGCGAATAGCGCAGGCCGAACACGCCCGAAAGCGTGCGCACCAGTTGCGTCTTGCCCAGGCCCGGCACGCCCTCAAGCAGGCAGTGGCCGCCCGCAAAAATCGCCGTCAGCACGCCATCCACCAGCGCGTTCTGGCCGACAATCACGCGGCCGATCTCGGCGCGCAGCGCGTCAAAACGTGTCTTGAACTGCTTGGCTTTATCCAGTGCTTGCATGCTCATCTCCTTATTGCCGGCGACGACGCCGGCGCTACTGCAGGCGCGACGCCTGCGCTACGATTTCCATTTGCGCCGGTCTTCGGCGCGTTGTTTGGCCTTCAACATTTCTTCGAGGCTGTCTTTGTTAGCCGCCTTCGGCGCTTCCGCCGACGCCGGCGCCTGCGGGATTTCTGCTTCCTTGACCGCCGGCATTGGCGCGGCTGTTGCTTGCTCGGCCTTGGCGGCCGTTGTTTTCACCTTGGGCGCGCGGCGGGCAAACGCGGGCAGCCGCAAGTCAAGCCTGCGCGCGACAAGGTCAAACACCGCAAACAGGCACGCCAGGCCCAGCAACCACGGCCAGAGTTCGCGCGACGACAGCGTTGCGCTGAAATCGTGGCTGAACGCGTCGTCCTCGGCTCCCAAGACGCGACCGCCGGTCAGGCGCGCGGCCTCGGCCAGCAGGCTTTCGTTGCTGCGCAAGGCGCGATGTTCTGTTGAGAAATCAACGCTGGCCACGCCCAATGTCAGCGAACGCTTGCCCCCGTGCTCAGAGGTTACGCGCACAAGATAATGCCCCTGGTCGAGTCCATCGAGCTGCGCCGAGTAGCGCCCGGGCGCGTGCTGTTTGAGGTCCAGCGGCAGCGACTCCACGCCCTCGCCCAACACCACGCCCTCCAGCTTGACGTCCGTCAGCGGACGCCCGGCGTCGTCCTGCGCCTCGGCCACTACGCGAAGCCGCGAACCGGAAACCTCGAGCGTCAACGGCAGCGCGCCGCCCTCGAGATCCGTCATCGTGCCGCGCGCCACCTGGCGCCAGAAAGGCTTGAAGCCGCCCCACGGGACCCAGTTGGCCGCCCAACGCGTCGCGCCGTCGGAAGTAAACGCCGTGCAGCGCCCGAGGCCGATCTGCCATGTCGCGAGCAACGGGTCGATCTGGTCTTTCTCCTCCGTTTCGACGCCGAGAATGGTCTCGGCGCCGTCACGCGGACTCGTCACGACATAGCCCTTGAGCTGCGGCATGCGCGTCTCCAGGCCGCGCAGCATCGAGGACCCGGGCAAGAGCAGCAGCGGCCCGAAATCCTTCTCCACGACCGCGGCGCGACGCAACGTCGCGGCTTCCTTCAGAATCAGGGCGGGCAGGCGGTTCAGGTCGTCACCCATCTGGACGCTGTAGAAACGCCCGGCGCCGTCCTGGGCCAGGCGCTTCATGGCGACATCGCCGCTGGGGCCGTGCGGGTTGATGCACACGGTCGAAACCGTCACCTGGCCCGCGACCATGTCGTCCAGCAGCGACTGCGCCGGCACTTGCGGGTCGCCGTCGCTGATGACAACGACGTGCTTGACGGCCGCGTCGTTGGGCTTCAGCGCGCCCCAGGCCTTGACGAAACAATCATGGAAGCTGGGCATGTCGCCGACATACGCGCCATCGATCAGGCGGAACTGGTCAAGGCGGTCGCCCACACGTTTGAGTTCAAAGAGCCACTTCTCGCCGCCCATGTGGTCGTAGTAGACGATGCCCGCATCGTCGTCAGGCTGAAGGCTTCGCAGCGCGGTTTTGCAGATGCGCGACGCCCAGGTATTGCCCGTGTCGAACTCGATGCTGTGCAGCACGATCACCAAAGCACCCTTGGGCATGTGCTTGCGGTTGCGCACATCAAGGTCGACCGGCAGCAGCGGCGCAAGCGGCGTCCCGACATAACCGCCGGGGCCGAAGCTGCGGTCGCCGCCCGCCACCACCAGCCCCATGCCGAGTTCGCGCACGGCGTCAGAGATCGCCGCCTGTTGCGGCTGCGTCAGGTTGAAGGCCGGGACATTGCTGAGGACCAGGCAATCGCAGCCGATGTACGCGGCCGGGTGCGAGGGCAGATCGCCGGGCTTGGCGCGCGTCACGCGCAAGCCCTCGTGCTCAAGCGCGGGCGCGATCTGGTCGGGCCAATCATCGGGCGCGCAGACGATCAACTTGGGGTCGCCCGCCGCAAGCAGACTTGCACGGCCGACGTTGTTGGCGGGATTGCCGTCGCGCTCGGCCTCAACCTGTACCTCGTAGCGATAGTAACCCGGCTGCTCGAGGCGGCGGTTGAAGCTGTAGACGTTGGCGCCTTCTTCAAGGTTCACGGGCAGGGGCTGGCCGACGGGCACGCCGTTTTCGAACAGCCGCAAGGTGGCGCGCCCGGATGTGAGCGCTGTGACGACAACGCGCAAGGCAAAGGGCTGGTTCAGGCGCACGCCGGGCGGCACGCGCAGGCCATCGACGCGGACTTCCTCGGCGCTTGAGTAACGCACGGGCAGCACGTCAAGCCGCACGCCCGCGGATTGCAGGGCCCGCGCCGCGGAAAGCAGGTCGCCGCGTGTTTCATTGCCGTCGCTGATTAACACGATGCGGCGCGCCAGCCCGGGCGGAAACGCGCCCTCGCCAAACGCCAGCGCCGCGGCGAGGTCGGATTGCGAACGCGAGAGCCGGCTTTGCAGCGCGGCCAGGCGCGGGACAACCTCGGCCGCCTCACCCCTGCGGCCGCCGGGGCCGCCAAGGAACGGGACCTCAAGCGAAGGCCGGTCGCCGAACACAATCAAGGCCGCGTCGTCCCCGGCGGGGGTCAGGCCCATCTTCTGGCGTACGTAGGTGATGGCCTTGTCGCGGTCGAGGTCGGTGATGCTCGAACTGACGTCGAGGGTGAACAGCACCCCGACTTGCCGGACTTCAACGCGGGTTTGCGGGCGTGCGAGCGCGAATATGAGCGCCGCCAGCGCAAGCATGCGCAGCCCGAACACCATTGCACCGCGAAATCCGCGCCGGGTGTACATCCACCAAATCACGCCGATGAACGGCAAGGCGGCAAGCAGCAACAGCAGCGCCGGCCGGACAAACCCGAGGGTGAGTTCGCCGGTCATGCGCGGTTACCGATCTTTCAGCGATTCGAAGTAACGGCGCACGAGAGGCCGCGCGTCGGGCGGAATTTCGTCCTGCTTGAGGCTGTCCTCGGCGTCGTCGACCGCGGCGCGGACGACCTCGGCAAAGCCGGCCTTGGTCTCGCCGGGTTTGGGCATGCCGCGGAACTCCACGTTCTTGCCCATGCGGCCCTTGGGGTCAAGCGCACCTTTGACCATCGACGGGTCCTCGGGACGGCCGTCGTCCGGCCCCTTCTTCGCCTGCCCGCCGGAAGCCTCGCCGTGATCAGGCCCGGGTTCGTTGCCCGCGCCGGGCCGGCCGCCCTGCGCGCGGCGGGCAAGCGCCCGCAGCGTCGCCCTCATGCGCGCGCGCATGCGTTCGGCTTCGCCATCCTCGCCGCCCTGGCCCATGCCGCGCTTGCAGCCTTCGAGGCCTTCCTTGAGCCCCTCCAGCGCCTCAGCCTCCTGCAATTCGCGCAGGATCTTTTCCAGGTCTTCCTCGGACAGTTGCTCCATGCCCTCAGCGCAACGCTCGAGGTCTTCCGGTTTCAGGTCGGCCCCGCCGGGGCCGTCACAACCCTCTCACGTCGCCTTCAGGCGCTCAAGTTCCTTGCTGATTTTCTCCAGCAATTCGCGCTGGCGCCTGGTGAGCTTTTCCAGGTCCTTCTGCAAGCCGGGGTTGTTCTTCAGTTCTTCTTCGAGATCCTTGAGCGCGCGTTCGGCGTCCTGGGCGTCCTTGAGCATGCGCTCAAGTTCGGCCCGGTCGAGCGTCGGCTCGCGGCCTTCAGCGCGGGCTTTTTCGGCCTCGGCCTTCATGTAGTCGCGATACTTCTCAAGGTTGTCGGACAGGCCCTTGGGGTCTAGCTGGTCGAGCGTGCGGGCGATGCGCGAAAGCTCGTCGTCGCTGCCGGTCTTGTTGCCGCCAAGCATCTCAGGCTCGCGGCCAAGCAGGTTGTCGCGCTGGCTGCGCACTTTGTCGGCCAGCCGGCTGAGTTGCGCCATCGCTTCCCTGGGCGGCAGGGGATTCATGGCGAGTTCCGCCAGTTGCTTGCGCGCGTCGGCGGCCGCACGGCGCAACTCCTCAAGTTTCGCCTGTTCGGCGGCGCGCTCGAGATCCGCAACCTGGTTCTCGAGCTTGCGCGCGGATTCACGCACCTGTTGCAGCTCGCGCGCACGTTGTTCCGGCGCATCCTGGGCGATCATCGGCTGGATGACAATCAGGGCGGGCAGCACCGGCCCCACGCCGACGGCGGCCAGCAGCAGGACCACCGCCGCCGCAAGCCAAAGGCCGCCGCGGTAGGGAAAGGCCGCCTGCAACGCGCCCGGTTGCACGCTGCTTGCCGCCGCGGCGGCTTGGGACTGCAGGCCGGCGCGTACATCGGCAGGCATGTCGGGCAGCGCCTGCGTGGCCAACAAGGTCGAGGTGGCTTCTTTGAGCCCAAGCGCGCGGTCAAGGGTGACGGACACGGCAAAACGGTCGGGCTTGCGCAGCCAGCCCAAGACAAAGGCGACAAGCGGGACAAGCCCGCCGGCCGGCAGCAGCAACCACGACTGCGGCCAGATCGGCCAAAGTTTGAAGGCGAAGTGGGCCAATATGGCCACGGGCGCGGAAATGCGCGCTGCGGCCAGCGCCCAGCGCAGGGCGCGCGCGAGCCGAAGCCGGGAAGCAACTTGTTGCAGAAGCCTGTCCATGCTTTGTCCAGTCTAGCTAATTCTACGCCACTCCCTCACGCAAGGGCTTGAATTTCGCGTACAGGTGCTGTGTCAGGGTCACCCCCGCGAAGATCAGGTAGGCCAGACTGTAGGGAATTGTCAGCCACCATCCGTTGTTGTCGCGCAAAAACGAATTGTCCGGAGCCGAGGCAATGAAGGGTACAAACGCCACGTACATGGGGTGCCAGCCGCAAAGCAGGTTGGTCACGAATTCCCCGCTGTCGGACCCGCCACTGCGCAGCGCCAGGCTCAGGAAGATGCCAAGGAACAACGGCAACACGATCATCCAGAGAACGAAGCCGCCCGACGCAAACAGATTGGCGCGCAGCACATTTTTGGCCTGGAGACTGCAACGCATCGAAAAAGACGCGGCGGAAGCCACAAGCACCGCACTGACGGCGACAAACCATAAAAAGCTGATCAGGCTCATGGCGCCCAGCAACATCGCGACCAGGGCATGCACGACCGACAACGACCAGTACGGCGTGGCGCCCCACAACACGCCCGCGATCTTGCCGTAGGTGAGTTCGCGCGTGGTCAGCGGCGTCGCGAAGAGAACTTCCTGCGTCTTGGCGTCCGCATCGCGCCGGAACGACGCTGCGCCCACACCCATCACGACCAGCATGCCCATGAACAAAAATCCGAGCGAAATCGCCGCGTGCAGCGGCCAGGAACGTGCGGCCGCATTGCCGTAATAGCTGGTTTGCGCGTATTGCTGGGATAACGCGTAAAAGAACCCGACTTCCAGCAATCCAAACAACAGGATGCCAACGACCCTGACCCAGGGACGCCTGCGGCCATGCAACTGATTGACGTCGAGCCAGAACGCCGGGTTCTTGTCGAGCGCCTTGGCAAACCAGCGAAAACGCTCGGCATTGGAGAATTGCCCGCGAAAGGCCGGGTCGAGGCCCCGCGCCGGCGCCTCCCACGGGGCCTGGCCCCCGGAGATCGCTTTCATCGCGTTCTGGGCGCGCGGAGGTCCGCCCTGGCCGGGCTCGGGCTGGCTTTCCGTGCGCGGGCGTCTGCCTTCGCGCGTCAGCACATACCCCGACACGAACAGGAAAATCACGCCGCACACCGTGGAGGCCACGCCATAAACGATGACCGGGTCGACGCCGCCAAAGCCCATCATGCCCCGCATGTTCCTGAACTCGGTGATGGACGACATGATGACGACGGGATTGAGCTGAAGCAGGAAATTCGCAATGGCCATGACGGTTGCGCTTGGGCGGCCCGCGGAAACGGCATAGATGATTGCCGCGCCGACGCCGGTGCCAAGCGAGCCGAGAATCACCAGCAGGATCGACGTTCGCATCGCGGTGGTGACGTCCTTGGCGACGCTGCTGACCAGCATTGTCAGCGATGTCACCCAGAACAGGCTTGCCACCAGCACCGCGGCAAACTGCAACAGTTGTTCGGGCGAGATGCCTCCGAACAACAGCGACGACGCCGCCAGCGGCAATGCGGCGACGCACACCAGCAGCAGCAAAAAGAACCGGCTGGCCCACTTGCCGAAAATAATGCGCGGGATCGTGAGTTCGGTGGTACGCAGCACTTCCAAGGTGTTGAGGGTGCGCTCCTCGACAATGCTGTGCGCCAACATCGCGGGGGACACCAGCAACGCAAGCACCAGCAGCGGGTAAGTTGTGAAGCGGAAGATGCTGAGGCCGATTTCGTCACGGTTGGTGAGGTTGCCCGCGACCGTCGCCAGGAGCACCATGCCGACCACGGGCGCGCCGACCATCAGCCCGCGCAGCAGGAAAAAGCGCTTGGTCTGGATGAACGTAAAGAAGTCGCGTTCGAGCATGGGGTTCATTGCACGACCCCCTTGGTGAGCTGCAAAAAGACGTCCTCAAGCCTCACGACTTCTTCGGCCATGCTCTCGACCTTGTAGCCGCGCGAGACCAGCTCGTGGTTGAGTTGCCAGATGTCGGCAAACTCGGGCTTGATGCGGACCGCCAGTTCCTTTTCGCGGTCGCCCTGGCGGACGGCCTCTACAAAAGGCAGGCCGCGCACCAGCTCAAGCGCGTCCGCCGCTGTGCGGCCGGCCTCGGGATCGGGCTGGATCATGAGCTTGACGATGCGGCCCTGGGCGCTGACCTGCCGCGTCGCGCCTTCGACGGGCCCGCAATAGATGAGGCGCGAGCGTTCAATAATCGCCATGCTGTTGCACATCTCGCCAAGCTCGCTGAGGATGTGGCTGGAGATAATCAGCGTCTTGCCGAGCTTCTTGAGCGCAAGCACGAGTTCCTTGAACTCGATGCGCGCGCGCGGGTCCAGGCCCGAGGCCGGTTCGTCCAGCAGCAGCAACTTGGGATCGTGCAGCAGCACGCGCGCAAGGCTGAGGCGCTGGGTCATGCCGCGCGAAAGAGCCTTGCAGCCGGCGTTGCGTTTTTCGTGCAGCCCCGTGAGGTCCAGCACCATCTCAATGGCGCGCAGGCGCTCCTTGCCGACAATGCCGTAGGCGGCCGAAAAGAAACTCAGGTACTCATGGACCAGCATGTCTTCGTAGACGCCAAAAACGTCGGGCATGTAGCCAATCAGGCGCCGGACTTTCCTGGCGTTGGTCGAGACATTGAGGCCCCCTACCAGCGCGCGGCCGCCCGTGGGCTTGAGGATTGTCGCCAGCATGCGCAGCGTCGTGGTCTTGCCCGCGCCGTTGGGGCCGATGAAGCCGAAGCAGTCGCCTTCCTCGACCGTGATCGACAGGCCGTCCACGGCGCGGAAGCCGCTGAAATTGCGCGAGAGATTTTCCGTGACGACCATGTCGGCCATGTGCGGCTCCTATTTTCTTGGAAAATCCTCGGGCAGCGGCATCAACCTGCGCGCAAACGTGATGTTGAAACCGGTGTTATCGCCCGCGAGCGAATCGGTAAACGGCTGCGCCAGCGTAAAGGCCGTATAGAGGGCGCTGTCTTTATCGAGGGCGATGCGCACGGGGTCGTAGCCGGGGCGAAGGCGCGCGCCCCCGACATCAGGCACCATCACGGCGTCGACAAGCATGGGCGGGAAATCCCACCTGCCGCTGTCCATCTTCACCCTGGCCTGGTCGAAGCCGGCGCTGACGGACATCGAGACGGCATCCCAGGACGCAAGCTTCGCCGGGACGATCACGACGCGGACCTTTTGGCCCGGCGCCACGTCAGGCACCGACATGCAGCCCAGCGGCGTGCGCAAACAGCCCGCAAACAGTTCGTGCGAAAGGCCGTTGTTGACCTCGAAGTACCACGACGCACCCTCGCGACCCAGGCGGCAGACGACGGAGCCGGCGGGCTTTCCCGCCGCGCGCGTCATCACGGCGCGAAAGCTGTTGAAGGGTTGCTGCACTTCAAGGGGCGCGCGGCCCGCGCCGTCGTAGAGCGACGTCATGCCCCCGCTGTATCCCGAGTCGCCCATGGGCATGCTGAAAACCTCGTGGTCCGCGACGTCGACGCGGTAGGACCCGCCCAGGGGCCGGAAGCAGCCCTGCAGTGTAAGGGCCGACGCGTGTTCCGTGCCGTCGGGCAATTCGGCGAAGTCGGCCACCGTGATGCGGTTGGTCTGCGGCGCGGGCGAAAACAGGTAAAACGTCGCCAGCACCGACCCCGCGCAAAAAATAACCGTGTACAGGATCAGCGAAACCGCGCTGTACTTGAGCAACTTGCCGCGGCTGAGCAGCAGGTAGTCCAGCGGGCCCACCACCAGCAAAAACAAGATCGCGATCAGCACAAAGGGGCCGATCGAAAGCGGGCGCAGGTTGTTGTTTTGCAACACCTCGACGAACCGCCGCTCGGCAACCTCGGGGACATCGTGCGTGCGCACGGCGTTGGGCGCCGCAATCGTCAGGCCCGTGGCCACCGAGAACGCATGCAGCATCGGCAGTTGTTCGGCGCGGTCGTAAACCAGAGGGTCGAAACACGCCATGCGGACGTAGCCGTTGCCGAAGCGGCGCTCGACGGCAAGCGAGGGCAGTTCGTCCCAGTTCGTTCCATCCCTGGCTTTGCGCACAAACGCGCCGGCCAGGGGTTCGGTCGCAAGCCAGGGCCCGCGGGCGTCGATGATACACTCGTTGGCGCGAATGTACCGGTCGACGATAAACGGGGTATGCGCGGCCACGCCCTCGGTTGAACGGTTCAGGAACAACCCGCCAAAGGTGATCGGCACGTGCGGGTAAGGAACATCGGTGCTGCCCGTGACGCGCGCGGGAAGAATGTCCGCCAGCCCCGGGTGCGACAGCGCCCGCGGCGCGTGCGCGCTCATCAGCACCAGGCGCCCGCCGCAAGCCACCCAGCGTTTGATGACCTCAAGGCAGGCGGGGTCGGGCAGGTTGTCGGGGTTGGGCTCGGTCCAGACCAGCGTCGAAACGCCCGCCAGAGCCATCTGGTGGTCGGGCGCAAAACGTTCTTCAAGTTCGCAAAGCTGAACCTGCTGGTTGGGCAACATCGAGACTTCGACCAGCCGTCCCCGCAGCGTGCTGACCCACTGCCGCGCGCGGCCGCCCATCACGGCAATCACCGTCTCGACGCCGACGATGTCGCCGTATTCGCCCAGCGCAAGGCCGACCGAGCGGGCGGGATTCTTCTCTATCTTCGCGCCAATGGCGTCGGTGAAGATCACGTCGCGGTCGGTCTCGACGCGGCAACCGCCGCTGAGGGACTGGCTGCCGGCCACCAGGAACGACAACTGCTTGCCGACGCCGGGCGACACGTTGACGCGCTGCACCAGGCGCGACTCGCCCAGGATGTCCATGCCCGTCGACAGGCGCACAGTGGCGCTGATGGCCTGGTCGGTGTGGTTGTGCAGCAACACCGTGACCGGCGCGGGCCTGCCAATCGCAACGACGTCATGGAAACCCGTCACGACGGTAATCTGCAACGACGGCGGGATCTTTCGTTCCTGCCCGGGCAGGCCGGCGCAAAATGCGGCAAGCAAACCCAGCAGCGCGAGCGTTTTCATTCTTCCACCGTCATCGGCAACGCGCAGCCCAGTTTGACCGCCGCGCCCGCCTCAAGCCCCGCCGTCGCGGGCACCAGAAGCATCGCATTTCCAGCCGTGCGCACGCGCGCGGCCAAACCTGATTCGGTCCACAGCAGATCGGTAACAACGGCGCCGATGCCCTGTGATTGCAGATGCACCCCGCCGAATTTCCAGGCATGCAACATTCGCGCGGGTGAGCCCGGCTTGCCTTCGGTTGCCGCCAGTTCTGATTGAAGACGCCCGCCCGCGCCAACCGCCGGCAAGAATACCTCATAGCCCAGCAGCGAGCCAACGTAACGGTCACGCGGCGCGCCGATTATTACTTCAGGTTTATCGCATTGGACGATGCGGCCTGCGCGCATGACGACCAAACGGCCGGGCTCATAACGCAGCAGTTCGTCGAGGCGGTGCCCCGCGACAATCAACGCCCCGCGCCGCGCTCGCAGCTCGGACCGTATCACGTCGGCGAGTTCAAGCGCGCTTGCGCGGTCAAGGAACGAGCCCGGCTCATCCAGCATCGTCAACGCGCCCTGTGCGGCGAGCGTGCGGGCAATCGCGGCGCGCTGGCGCTCGCCGCCGGACAAACCGGCCACAGGCGCGTCACGCCGCACCGCAAAACTTACGCGGTCGAGGTAAGCCCCGGCCGCCGCGGGATCACGCGCCGCCAGCCGCACGTTTTCGAGGGCGCCAAGACGGTCCCAAAGGCCCAAATTCTGTAGCATCAATGCTACACCTCGGCGATGGGGCGGCAGATTGTCTGCGCGCGTCCCGCCGATTCGCAGTCGCCCGCTGATGGGCGTGAGGCCGGCAATGGCGTCCAGCAGCGTGCTTTTGCCGCTGCCCGAGGGGCCCAACACCGCAAGATGTTCGCCGGGTTGCAACGCGAGGTCGATGGGCCCGAGGGCAAAGGCCCCGCGCCGGCAATTCACCTGTTCGAGTTCAAGCGCCTCAGCCATTGCCGCCCCTGCGCACGTTCGAAAGAACAACCAGTAGAGCACCCAACACCAGCGCGCAGGCCATTTGAACGGTCATCAACGCAGAAAGACCGGGCCGCATGCCGTAATGCAGCAATTGCGCCGAGCGCGCGGCCAGCGATTCGCCGCCGGGCGGGCAGAATGCCGAGAACAAATCGACCTCGCGCAATGCCGCCGCCGCGCCCGCGAGCGCCGCCAGCATCGCGGGCCTCCAGCCGTGGTCGCGCAGCGTGCCCTTGATGCGGCGCGACGCCGGCATGCCGAGCGCCGTCGCCGCCCGCGCTGCATTCAAGTTGCCGATGGCCACAGCCGCCACGAGGCCCCAGGGCGCCACGCGCAGCAAAAACGCCAGCCACCACCACACGCCGGACGGAACTCTCGCGTTCGCCGCCACACCCGCCAACCCCAGCCCAAATCCCGGCGCCAGCAACAATACGAGCGCCGAAAAAGTGTTGAGGCGCGCGGGTCGCGCTAACGGATCGGCCTTGGCGGCGGTCGCGGCCAGGGCGAGCTCCGCGACAGCCGCGCAGACCAGCGCCGCCACCGCGACGTACGCAAGCGTGTTTCCGATTTCGCCCGTGAGCTGCCCCAGCAACGCCGGCGTGAGATGGCTGACGCCGCGATACAACATCCACCCGCCCGGCAGCAGCACCGTCAACACCGCCGCTGCAAAGGTCAGCCCACCGACCCAGCCCGGCCGCGCCGGTGACGACCCCGCGGGCGCGGGATCATTCCTGAGAATGAACGCCGCCGCCACCGCTGCGACCAGCCAGGGCGCAAGCATTGCCGTCGCAGCCGGCGCGGTCTCGAGGCTGCGCTGGAACTCAAGTTGCGCGAGGCTTGCGGTTGATTCCACGCCAAAGTGCGGCGGCGTCGCGGCATCCATCATGGCAAACGCGGCACTCACAAGTGCGGCGAGCAATAACCCCGGTCCCATGCGCGGCAAGATAACGGCGCGCCAGCGCCGCCACGGCGTGAGATGAACCATCGCGGCGCGCAATTCAGCCGCCGGGATGGCGCGAACGGCCGCGGCGATGACGAGGCTTGCGGGCGGCGTAAAGGCCAGCCCCCACACAAGGGAAAGCGCGGCCCAGCGAAGCAACGAACCGCCGGCCGAAATCGGCGGCGCGGGCCCGAGCTCGAAGATGTACGAATACGCGCCGCCCAGGAAAACCACCGGCAGCGCCAACCCGCCCAGCCAGAAAACCAGCGCGATTGCGCCCAGGCCGCGGGCGCGACCCGCAAGCATCACGCCGGGCGCCAACGCTAGAAGCGTGGCGATGACGCCCGCGGCCAGCGCCGCCGCGATACTGGCGACGCCGGTGGTAGAAAACATCGCCCTGCCAAGAAAGTCGCCAAGCGCGCCGCCGCGCGCGCCAAAAAGTGCAACCTCAACGACAATCCACGCAAGCGCCAGCCCCGCGGGCAGCAGCAACACAACGTTGGCCAGGCGCGGCAGGGCGATTTTCACGGTTTCAGGATGTCCTTTGACGCGGCGCCAAGTTCGTCCCAGCGCGCGACAAGAGCAGCGTAATCGATTTGCGCGAGCTTGAGCTTGCCAAGCGCCGGAAGCTCGGCGGGAGGCGGCGCATCACTCGCAATCGGGATGTTTCGCATCGCCGAACGCGCCATCGCCCCCTCCCCCTCGGCGGACACCAGCCACTTCAAGAAGGCCGCCGCAAGTTGCGGCTGCATGGCGCCTTTAACGATCGCGGCGCTACAGGGTGTCGAGACACTGCCGCGACCGCCTGCCTGCTGGTCCGGCACGGCAAAGCGCAGGTCCGGGTCGGTTGCGCGCGCGACCAGCACGTCATCGCTGTCTGTGACGCCGAGCCACGCATCGCCCTGCTGCACGGCACGCACCACCGCCGAATTGCTCGCGACCATGCGCAAGCCATTGGCCTTCGCCCCTTTCAACAACTCGCGGCCGTCGTCCTGTGCCATCAGCCAGGCCACGTGTGTCGCGGTCGTGCCGGTTTCAGGATTGGCAATCACGCAGCGGTCTTTCAGGCGCGCGTCGGAAATCAAATCAAGCGACGAAGGCTCCGGCACAGCGCCCGGCCAGTGCTTCGCATGGTAGACCAACACGCGCAGCCGCGCTGAACACGCCACCCACTCACGGGCGCCGTAACGCCGCGCGCCCTCGGGGACGTCCTCA
This sequence comes from Planctomycetota bacterium, assembly GCA_020848275.1. Taxonomy (GTDB): domain Bacteria; phylum Planctomycetota; class UBA8742; order UBA2392; family UBA2392; genus JADLAK01. The sequence continues at coordinate 11,529 of JADLAK010000083.1, read as the reverse complement.
GGCAACTTCGCCAGGCAACCACGCGCGGCAAGCATTGACGTGTAAAGACTTTCGCCGCTCCACCAGGCGTCGGCCTGCGGGTTGTCCTTCTCAATTTCCAGCCGCTTGGCCAGGCCCGCGGTCTTGGCCATCTCGCTGTCGTACACCGCCTCGACCTTGATGCCCGTCGACTTCGTGAACGCCGCCAGCACTTCTTCGGCCACTTCGCGGTCCACGGCGGCATAAAGCTTCAGCGTGTGGCCCGCGGGCGGCGTCGGCGCGCAGGCGGCGAGAACCAACAACACCAGGCAAGCCATCCTTTTCATTCGCGGTCCTTTCGCCAGTTCACGGCATTGGCCGCGAATTTCACCACCCGGTGATTGCCGGTGTCGGCAACAAACAGGTTGCCCTGTCCGTCGCAGCATACGTCCCAGGGGCCGTTGAATTCGCCCGCGCCCGCGCCGCTGCGCCCGAACCAGCCCCGGCTCTCGCCCTGCAGGCTCAGGCGTTGCACGCGGTGGCCGCCGTACTCCGCGACAAACAGGTCGCCGTCAAAGTGGCAAATGCCGTAGGGATAGCGGAACTGTCCGGGCCCGTCGCCGTAAGCGCCGAACTGGCGCAGGAAGCGGCCCTGCAGGTCGAAGACCTGAATGCGGTGGCTGACATCCGCGACAAAGACTTCGTTCCCGGCGACTGCGATGCCAATGCAGCGCGCAAATTGCCCTTGCCCCTCGCCAAAACCCCCGCCAAACGCACGCAACCAGCGCCCATCGCGGCTGAACACCTGCACGCGGTTGGAGTCGCCCTCGCCGTATTCGGTAATGTAGAGGTTGCCGTCGGCGTCGCTCGCCGCACGTTGGGGATAAGCGAATTCTCCGCCCGCCGCGCCCTGGCGGCCAAAGCGCGATTTCTCTACGCCATCGGCCGCTATCACGCGAACCTGGTGGCGGTGCGTGTCCAGCAACACGCAGCCGTCATCGACCGCCAGCACGCCCACCGGGAAACCTCGGTCGCCGACTTCCTCAATAGTAAGGGTCCGCCGGTGTTTACCCGCGGCGTCGAGGCATTGCAGGCGGCCGCTGCGATCAACAACCCATAGCAGCCCGGACGAGTAACTCAGCCCGCGCGGCGTAACGAAACGGCCATCGGCGTTTCCGGGCCCGCCGATCACGGCCGCCGGGGCCGACGACGCTTCGGCCTGCGCGCATGCCGCAAGCAGCAGGGGCAAGATCGACCAAATTGCCACTCGAAGGCTGCGGCGGAGTGCGGGCATCATGGAAGCATACAACCCCAGGCAAGCGGCGGGACGTCACGACCCCAGACAAGCGCAGGACGGGCCTTGTTGCGATCTTTTCAGGACGGGTTTCAAAACCCCTGGTGCGGCGGAACTAACGTTCTGGTTAGCGGGGGGCTGACGTTATACTCGGGGCTTCAACATTCAGGGCTCTCGCGGAGATCCTCCCAGGCCACACCTCCGCGAACCGCACTCATGCCGGGCAAGGCACTGTGCGGGGCAGGGACACCGTGACCCTGGCCGCGCCGCGGCCGGGATTGGGAGGCGCAACGTCCTGCGTGGACGATGGTGCTGTTTTACATGGGAGGGGCATGTGAAGACCGCTAAGAATGTCTGCGACGTCATCGACGCCGGCGAGTTCCTCAAGATTCTGCGCAACGTCCGCAAGGGCAAGTTCGATACGCGATGCCCCATACCCAAGGACGGGCCCGGCCAGGCGATCGCCCAGACGCTGAACGAAATCATCGAGCTGAATGAACGTGTCGCCGACGAGTTCCGGCGCGTCAGCCGCGTGGTCGGTAAAGAGGGAAAGCTCTCCGAGCGTGTAAGCCTCAAGGGCGCCGCCGGCGAGTGGGCGGTCACGGTCGATGCGGCCAATTCACTGATTACCGACCTGGTGCAGCCGACCAACGAAGTCGCGCGCGTTATCGGCGCCGTGGCCAACGGCAACCTTTCGCAGACCATGCCCACCGAGATCGAAGGCAAACCGGTGCGCGGCGCGTTTTTGCGCATGGCCAAAACTGTGAACACGATGGTGTCACAGCTCGGCTCGTTCGCGTCGGAAGTAACGCGCGTGGCACGCGAGGTAGGCACGGAAGGAAAGCTCGGCGGCCAGGCGCAAGTGAAGGGCGTGGCCGGCGTGTGGAAAGATCTCACGGATAACGTGAACTCGATGGCCGGCAACCTGACCAGCCAGGTGCGAAACATCGCTGACGTGACGACCGCCGTGGCCAAGGGCGACCTTTCGCGCAAGATCACGGTTAAGGGCGAAGGCGAAATTCTCCAGCTCAAGGACACGATCAACACGCTGGTCGACCAGCTCAACGGCTTTGCGTCGGAAGTGACGCGCGTGGCGCGCGAGGTAGGCACCGAAGGCAAGCTCGGCGGCCAGGCGCAGGTGACGGGCGTCGGTGGTGTGTGGAAGGACCTCACCGACAACGTGAACTTCATGGCGTCGAACCTGACGTCGCAAGTGCGCAACATCGCCGAGGTGACGACCGCCGTGGCCAGGGGCGACTTGTCCAAGAAGATCACGGTGGAGGTGAAGGGCGAAATTCTCGAGTTGAAAAACACCATCAACACGATGGTGGACCAGCTCAACGGCTTTGCCGGCGAGGTGACGCGCGTGGCGCGCGAAGTGGGTACTGAAGGCAAGCTCGGCGGCCAGGCGCAGGTGAAGGGCGTCGGCGGTGTGTGGAAAGATCTAACCGACAACGTGAATTCCATGGCCGGTAACTTGACCAGCCAGGTGCGCAACATCGCCGACGTAACGACCGCTGTAGCCAAGGGCGACCTTTCCAAAAAAATCACCGTGCCCGTGCGCGGCGAAATCCTGGAGCTCAAAAACACGATCAACGTGATGGTGGACCAGCTCAACGGTTTTGCCGGCGAAGTGACGCGCGTGGCGCGCGAAGTAGGCACTGAAGGCAAGCTCGGCGGCCAGGCGCAGGTGAAGGGCGTCGGCGGCGTGTGGAAAGATCTCACCGACAACGTGAACTCGATGGCAGGTAACTTGACGTCGCAGGTGCGCAACATCGCCGAAGTGACGACCGCCGTGGCCAAGGGCGACCTGTCAAAGAAAATCACGGTCGAGGTGCGCGGCGAAATTCTGCAGCTGAAAAACACCATCAACACGATGGTGGACCAGCTCAACGGTTTTGCCGGCGAGGTGACGCGCGTGGCGCGCGAAGTAGGCACTGAAGGCAACCTCGGCGGCCAGGCCGACGTGAAGGGCGTGGCCGGCGTGTGGAAAGACCTCACGGATAACGTGAACTCGATGGCAGGCAACCTGACGTCGCAAGTGCGCAACATCGCCGACGTGACGACTGCCGTGGCCAAGGGTGACTTGTCCAAAAAGATTACGGTGCAGGTGAAGGGCGAAATCCTGCGCCTAAAGGACACCATCAACACGATGGTGGACCAGCTCAACGCGTTTGCCGGCGAAGTGACGCGCGTGGCGCGCGAAGTAGGCACGGAAGGAAAACTCGGCGGCCAGGCTCAGGTGAAGGGTGTCGGTGGTGTGTGGAAGGATCTCACCGATAACGTGAACTTCATGGCAGGTAACCTGACGTCGCAGGTACGCAACATCGCTGAAGTGACGACCGCCGTGGCCAAGGGCGACCTGTCGCGCAAGATCACAGTCGAGGTGCGCGGCGAAATTCTGCGCCTGAAAGAAACCATCAACACGATGGTGGACCAGCTCAACGCGTTCGCAGGCGAAGTGACGCGCGTGGCCCGCGAGGTGGGCACCGAAGGAAAACTCGGCGGCCAGGCGCAGGTGCGCGGCGTCGCCGGTGTTTGGAAGGACCTCACCGATAACGTGAATTCGATGGCCGGCAACCTGACGTCGCAGGTGCGCAACATCGCCGACGTGACGACGGCCGTGGCTAACGGCGACTTGTCGCGCAAAATCACGGTTAAAGGTGAAGGCGAGATTCTCCAGCTCAAGGAAACAATCAACACGCTCGTCGACCAGCTCAACGGCTTTGCCTCAGAAGTAACGCGCGTAGCCCGCGAAGTAGGCACCGACGGCAAACTCGGCGGCCAGGCGCAGGTGAAGGGCGTGGCCGGCGTCTGGAAGGAACTCACGGATAACGTGAACTTCATGGCGTCGAACCTGACCTCGCAGGTGCGCAACATCGCCGACGTGACAACCGCCGTGGCCAAGGGCGACTTGTCCAAGAAGATCGCAGTCGAGGTGAAAGGCGAAATTCTGCAGCTCAAGGACACCATCAACACCATGGTGGACCAGCTCAACGGCTTTGCCTCAGAAGTAACGCGCGTGGCGCGCGAAGTAGGCACGGAAGGCAAGCTCGGCGGCCAGGCCCAGGTGAAGGGCGTGGCAGGCGTCTGGAAAGATCTTACCGATAACGTGAACTTCATGGCGTCGAACCTGACGTCGCAGGTCCGCAACATCGCCGACGTGACGACCGCCGTGGCCAAGGGCGACCTGTCGCGCAAGATCACGGTGTTAGTGGAGGGCGAGATTCTCCAGCTCAAAGACACCATCAACACCATGGTGGACCAGCTCAACGCGTTCGCCGGCGAAGTGACGCGCGTGGCGCGCGAAGTGGGCACCGAAGGCAAGCTCGGCGGCCAGGCGCAGGTGAAAGGCGTGGCCGGCGTCTGGAAAGATTTGACGGACAACGTCAATTTCATGGCGTCGAACCTGACCACACAGGTGCGACGCATCGCCGCGGTCGTGACCGCCGTGGCCAACGGCGACTTGAAGCTCAAGATCACGCTGGAAGCCCGCGGCGAAATCGCGACGCTGGCCGACACCATCAACAACATGATCGACACGCTCGCGACGTTTGCCGACCAGACAACTACCGTCGCGCGCGAGGTAGGCGTCGAAGGCAAACTCGGCGGCCAGGCCCGCGTGCCCGGCGCCACCGGCATCTGGCGCGACCTGACCGACAACGTGAACCAGCTCGCGGCCAACCTGACGGGCCAGGTGCGCGCCATTGCCGAGGTTTCGACGGCCGTGACCAAGGGCGACTTGACGCGTTCCATCACAGTAGAAGCCCGCGGCGAAGTCGAAAACCTCAAGGACAAGATCAACGAAATGATCCGCAACCTGCGCCAGACGACGCAGAAAAACGCCGAGCAGGACTGGCTCAAGACCAACCTGGCGAAGTTCACGCGCATGTTGCAAGGCCAGCGCGACCTGGAGTCGGTCGCCCGCCAGATTCTGTCCGAGCTCGCACCGCTGGTCGGCGCCCAGCACTCGGTGTTCTACACACTCGATGAAGGCCAGCAGGTGCCGACGCTCAACCTCGTGTCCGGTTACGGCTACACGCCGCGCGAGGACCTGCCGCCGCGCTTCCCCGTCGGCCAGGGGCTTGTGGGCCAGTGCGCGCAGGAACGCAAACGCATCATCATCGATGAGGTCCCGCCGGCCTACATCCGCATTTCGTCGGGGCTGGGCGAAGCGGTGCCGTCGAGCATCGTCGTGCTGCCCGTGCTGTTCGAAAACCAGGTGCGCGCGGTGCTTGAACTTGCGGCCTTCAACCGCTTCAACGATACGCACCTGAACTTCCTCGACCAGCTCACGGAATCCATCGGCATCGTGCTCAACACCATCGCCGCGACAATGAACACGGAGGCGCTGCTCAAGAAATCGCAGGCGCTGACGCAGGAACTGCAGCAGACCAACGCCGAGCTCGAGGAGAAGGCCGAACAGCTCGCGCTGACCTCGAAGTACAAGTCCGAGTTCCTTGCCAACATGTCGCACGAGTTGCGCACGCCGCTGAATTCACTCTTGATTTTGGCCAAGATGCTGTACGAAAACCCCGAGGGCAACCTCACGGCCAAGCAGGTCGAGTTCGGCAAGGCCATCCACAACTCGGGCTCAGACCTGCTGAGCCTGATCAACGACATCCTCGACCTTTCGAAGATCGAATCCGGCACGATGGCGGTCGAAGTCGCATCGGTCTCCTTCAAGGACCTGCACGCCGACACCGAGCCGAGCTTCCGCCCGATTGCGGCGAACAAGAAACTCGATTTCTCCATCGACCTCGACGCCTCGCTTCCGTCCTCGATGCAGACGGACTCCAAGCGCCTGCAACAGGTGTTGCGCAACCTGCTGTCGAACTCGTTCAAGTTCACGTCCAAGGGCAGCGTTTCGCTACGTGTCTTCGAGGCGAAGTCGGGCTGGAGCCACGATCACCCCATCCTCAACACCGCCGAAAAAGTCATCGCCTTTGCGGTCACCGACACCGGCATCGGCATCCCCGAGGACAAACAGCAGATCATCTTCGAGCCCTTCCAGCAGGCCGACATGACCACCAGCCGCAAGTACGGCGGCACGGGCCTGGGCCTGTCGATCAGCCGCGAAATCGCGCGCATGCTTGGCGGCGAGATCAGGCTGACCAGCAAAGTGCGCGAGGGCAGCACCTTTACGCTGTACCTGCCCGTGAATTTCACGCCGCCCAAAGGCCGCCAGGTGCGCGAGGCCCCGGCCTCGGGCGGCAACGGCCGGCCCCACGGCGAAGAACCCGTGCGCGCGGAATTGCCCGACAACATCACCGCGACGCTGCTGCGCGAGGTGCATGACGACCGCGATAACATCGGCCCCGACGACAAGACGATCCTGATTGTCGAAGACGACTTCACCTTTGCGCACGTATTGCTCGATCTTGCACACCTCGAGGGTTTCAAGGGCCTGATCGCCAACGGCGGAGAACTCGGCCTGCAGATGACGCGCAAGTTCAAGCCGCACACGGTGATGATGGACATGCGCATGCCCGACATGGACGGCTGGACGCTGCTGGATTGCCTCAAGCACGACCCGGAAACGCGCCACATCCCCATCCAGATCGTGACGTCCGACGACTCACGCGAACGCGGCCTGAAGTGCGGCGCGTTCTCGTACCTTCAGAAGCCGGTCTCCCGCGAAAGCATCTGCGACGCGCTCAAGCGGCTGAAGACGTTCATCGATCGCCCGCGCAAGGCCTTGCTCATCGTCGAGGACAACGATGTCCAGCGCCAGGGGCTGGTCGAGCTGCTTGGCGGCCCGGACGTCGACACCGTTGACGTCGGCACGGGCGAAGCGGCGCTCGAAAAACTGGCGGCGCAGCCCTTTGACTGCGTGGTGCTCGACCTGCGCCTGCCGGACATGAGCGGTTTTGACCTGCTTGCGAAGATCAAGGAGAACAAAGAGCTGGAGCAGTTGCCGATCATCGTCTACACCGGCAAATCGCTCACCAAGAAAGAAGATGCGCAACTTCGCAAGCTCACGGGCGCGGTCATCATCAAGGACGTCAATTCGCCCGAGCGGCTCTTTTACGAAACAGCGCTCTTCCTGCATCGCGCAACCTCGGCGCTGCCGGAGGCCAAGCGCCGCATGCTGCAGGAAACCCTGCGCATGGACCCGCAGCTTGCCGGCCGCAAGGTGCTGATCGTCGACGACGACATACGCAACATCTTTGCGCTGACGTCGGTGCTTGAACGCCAGAGGCTGACGGTCGAGCACGTGCAGAACGGCCGCGAGGCCGTCGACCTGCTGACCAACCGCCCGAAAGCCGCCGACATCGTGCTGATGGACATCATGATGCCGGAAATGGACGGCTACGAGGCCATGCGGCTGATCCGGCAGAACGACGATCTCAAGGCCCTTCCGATAATCGCGCTTACCGCCAAGGCGATGAAGGGCGACCGCGAACGCTGCATCGAGGCCGGCGCCTCGGATTACATTCCCAAGCCCGTGGACACTGAACAACTGCTGTCGCTGCTGCGCGTTTGGGTTTACGAAGACCGGGAGATCAGCGTTTCATGACCAAACCGCCGCTAGACACTCCCAAGGCCAACGGCGCCCCGCATCGCGGGTTGGCGGAGTCGTCTATTTTGCTGGTGGATGACCGCGAGCAGGACCTGCTGGCGCTCGAGGCGATTCTCGAGCCGCTGGGCGCCACGCTGGTGCGTGCAAAGTCAGGCGAAGAGGCGCTGCGCTACCTGCTCAATGTCAACCCCTCGGTGATCCTGCTGGACGTGCAACTCCCGGGAATGAGCGGCTTCGAGGCTGCCGAGCTTATCCGCAGCCGCGAAAAGACGCGTTACGTGCCCATCATCTTCCTCACGGGCGTGGAGACGACCCAGGCCAGCCACTTCAAGGCTTATTCCGTGGGCGCGGTCGACTACATGGTCAAGCCCGTGCAGCCGGAGGTGCTTCGTTCGAAGGTCTCGGTGTTCGTCGAGTTGCAGCGCATGGCGCAGCAGGTGCGGCTGCAGGCCGAACACCTGCGCCGCATGGAGGAGCGCGAGCACAATCGCCTCTTGCAGCGCATCACCAACCAGCGCAACCGCATGTTCGCGCTCGCCGGCGACCTGATGGGTATTGCGTCGCTTGACGAGTTCCTCAAGGAAGTGAACCCGTCGTGGGAGACGACGCTGGGCTGGACGCAGGCCGAACTTCTGGGGCGGCCGCTGGCGGATTATGTACACCCGGACGATCGCAAGGCGCACGAGGCGGTCTGGGCGCGGCTGCGCGACGAGCCGGGAACGCACCAGCTTGAAACGCGCATGATGTGCGCGGATGGCTCGCACCGCTGGATCGCCTGGGCGGCGACGAGGCCGCCCGACGCCGAGGCCGTGTACACCGTGGGCCACGACGTTACCAGCCGCAGGGAGGCCGAGCAAAGCATCCGCCGCATGAATGAAGAGCTCGAGCGCCGGGTCTCCGAGCGCACGGCCGAGCTCCAGTCGGCGGTGCGTGAGCTTGAGGGCTTCACCTATTCGGTCTCGCACGACCTGCGCGCGCCGTTGCGAGCCATTGAGGGATTCTCGCGCTTTTTGGTCGAAAGCCACTCCTCGCAACTGGACGGCGAGGGCCACCGCCTGCTGGGCGTGGTGCGCGAAAATTCGCGGCGCATGGGCCGGCTGATCGACGACCTGCTCGAGTTCTCGCGCACCGGGCGGGCGGAACTCAGCAAGGCCAGGGTTGACATAGCTGAGCTTGCGCGGGAAACGGTCGAGCAGCTTCAACAGGACATCGGCAAGCGGGACGTGGATTTCCAGGTTGAGGATCTGCCGCCCGCGCTTTGCGACCGCTCGCTGATGCGGCAGGTATTCCTGAACCTTGTCGGGAACTCGGTGAAGTACAGCGCGCCGCGCGCCCGCGCGGTCATCGAGATCGGCGCGCTTAAAGATGGCACCTATTACGTGCGCGACAACGGCGTCGGCTTCGACCCGCAATACACGCACAAGCTGTTCGGCGTTTTCCAGCGGCTACACACCGCGGAAGAATTCGAGGGGACCGGCGTGGGGTTGGCGCTGGTGCAGCGCATCGTGCAGCGGCACGGGGGGAAAATCTGGGCGGAGGGCGCGGTGAACCAGGGAGCAACGTTTTATTTCACGCTCCCGGGGAGTGTGAATGCCTAATCATGTGGAAGTCTTGCTGGTCGAGGACAACGCCGATGACGCGGAAATGATCGTCCGCGCGATGGCCATGAACAACGTCGCGGGGAACATCCGGCGCGCCAAGGACGGCGCCGAGGCGCTGGAGGTGTTGTTCGACGAAATGGGCAAGCCCCGGCTGCACCAGCTCAAGCTCATCCTGCTGGATATCAAGCTGCCGAAGGTGGACGGCATCGAGGTGCTGCGCAGGATCAAGTCAGACGCACAGGCGAAGATGGTGCCGGTCGTCATGTTGACTTCGTCCAACGAGCTTGCCGACCGCCGCACGGCCTACACCCTGGGGGTCAACAGCTACGTGGTGAAACCGATGGGCTTTGACGAACTTGTCGAGACGATGGGGCTGATCGGCAGATACTGGCTGCATCTGAACAGGCAGTCCGCCTGAAAGGAACGCCACCATGATCGACCGCAACTTGAAAATCCTGTTCCTTGAGGACTCGCGTGAAGACGCCGAGCTTGAAGAGCGCGAGCTTCGCGCCGGCGGCCTGCAATTCGAAAGCCTCTGCGTGGCGCGGCGCGAGGAGTTCCTTGCGGCACTGCGCGACTTCCAGCCGGACCTCGTCATCCTCGACTACAAGCTGCCCGGCATGGACGGCATGGAGGCGTTGCAGTTGGTGCGCGAGTCGCGCCCCGGCGCACCCGCCATCTTCGTGTCTGGAAGCATCGGCGAAGAGAAAGCCATCGAGTGCCTCAAGGCGGGCGCGACCGATTACGTCGTCAAGCAGCGGCTGGCCGGCCTCGTCTTCACCGTCACCCGCGCGCTCAAGGAAACCGAACAGCAGCGGGCGTTGCGCAGCCTCGAGGACCAGTTGCGCCAGGCGCAGAAAATGGACGCCATCGGCCGTCTTGCCGGCGGCATCGCGCACGACTTCAACAACATCCTCGTGGGCATCCTCGGCTTCAGCGAACTTGGCCTGCGCAACCTCAAGCCGGGCGAGCCTCTCTACGAATACTTCGCCGAGATTCGGCGCGCCGGCCAGCGCGCCGCCGCGCTCACCGACCAACTGCTTTCCTTCAGCCGCAAGCAGGTCATGGAGACGGCGGTGATCGAGGTGCACAGCATCGTGGTCGATGCCTGCCACATGCTTGAGCGCACCATCGGCCGCAACTACGAACTCAATGTCCAGGCCGACGGGGACGCAGGGCGCATCCGCGCCAACCGCGGGCAGATCGAACAGGTGCTGCTCAACCTCGTGCTCAACTCGCGCGACGCCATGCCCCAGGGCGGGCGCATTTCGATTCGCGTCTTCAACCATGAGACCGGCGGCCCTGCGCCCGATGCCGGCTCCTACACCGCGCTCTCCGTCATCGACCACGGTTGCGGCATCGACAGCCGCGTGCGCGAGCATCTGTTTGAGCCGTTTTTCACCACCAAGGAACGCGGCAAAGGCACCGGCCTCGGCCTCTCGACTGTCTATGGCATCGTCAAGCAAAGCGGCGGCCACGTCGATGTCGCATCGGAGCCGGGCCGGGGTGCTACCGTCACCGTGTATCTTCCGCGCGTGTTCGAGGAGGCGCCGCCGCCCGTTGTCGCGCCCCAGCCGGAACCCAACCCCAGCCGCGGCGGCGAGACCATCCTCGTCGTCGACGACGAGGAGATGGTGCGCAACTTCATGAGCATGGTGCTCTCCGGCGCGGGCTACAACGTGTTGACAGCGTCCAATGGCAAGGAAGCGCTGGGGTTGAGCGCGTCGCGTTCCGACTGCATCCATGCCACGGTATCGGACCTCGTCATGCCCGGCATGAACGGGTCGGAGTTCGCGCGCCAGTTCAAGGCCCAGCGCCCTGACGCCCGCGTGCTGCTTGTGTCCGGCTACCCGGACGAAATGGCCGAGCAGAGCGGCGTCAAAGTCTCGTTCCCGTTTTTGAAAAAGCCCTTCCGGGGCGACGACTTGCTGCGGCGCGTGCGGGAAATCCTCGACCGCCCCGGCGAGCGTGTGGGCGCGGAGATCCCGGCCCGCGGACAAGCGGTCTAAGCGGCCCTAAATAATTTCTTTAGAGCTTTTTCAAGGTTAGTGTGCCGAGTTTATGCGCTGCGCCGAGCGAGCAGATCAAGAAGCGCGAGCGACGGCGTGGCTGGAAGCCACGCTGAGCGAGCGCGACGCAGAGATGCGATGCTC
>JADLAK010000082.1 GCA_020848275.1 Planctomycetota bacterium | reverse complement strand
CGGACGAGGAATCAAGGGTTCCGGCCCCGTCGCTTGCAAAGCAGTGCTTTGCCGCGCGACATCTCGCTTCGCTCGACTTACGCGAACGGGCTCTGATTCTCGCGTCGGATTACGTTAATCCAGCAGCATTGCGCCGTGGCGTGCCCCTACAAAGACTCAAGATCCACACCGCCAACGTCCGATAAATATTCGAATGAGCACCGAAACCACAACCGGTCTGTCCAAGGTCGAGGTCATCCGCATTGGCGAGACCAAGGTCGGCCAGGCCGCGACCGAATACGTGCCCGCCGAATGCGAGTTCAACCTCAGCATCGGCCACCCGAAGGTCCGCACGCGCTTTGAAACCACGCTGTTCTGCGCCCCCCACCGCCTCAAAACGCTGGTCGTCGGCTGGCTCGTGGGCGAAGGCGTGCTGGAAACGGAAGAAGAATTCAACGCCATCGAGACCAATCTCGACACGCTCGACGTCCACGTCACAGTGAGTTTTGACGCCGCCGCGCGCCTCGCCGCCCGCGCGATTTCCGGACCCGTCGGCCGTCTCAGCCCGCCTGACACCTCGCGCCGCGCCGACAGTTCGCTCACGCTGACACCCGACGCCGTAATGAAACACGCGGCGGCGTTTAAACGCCTGTTTCTTGGCCTGCGCAGCAGCGAGCGCATGTGCTACCTCGCCGCCTTTGCGCGCGGCGATGAGATCATGAGCTACGGCGAGGGCTTCCATCGCGTCAATGCGCTTTATCGCGCGCTGGGCGAACTCGTGATTGCGCGCGTCGCTACGCCCGGGCGCATCGCGCTTATGAACTTCGGCCTGACGAAGGAAATGACCGTGCGGCTGGCTCGCGCCGGCGCATGCCTTGCGATTTCTGCGGCGCCGCCATCGAGTGCGGCGATTGAAGCCGCCAACAACGCTTATTTGTGCATAGCAACGACGGCGATCGGCAGCCAATTGACCGTCTACAGCGCCCCGTGGCGAATATTGTAGGTCGCTTGTCTTGTCGCGCGGACATTCCTGTCCGCGCGACGGGCTTAGATAAACCCGGCCTTCTTCATTAATGCTTCGTCCACGCGCGACTTCTTGGCGGTCATGCGGCCAAGCTGCGCGATCACGTATTTACCGATTACGTCCGCTTCAAGGTTCACGCGCTCGCCGACTTTGCGCTCGCGCAGGTTCGTGACATCCCACGTGTGCGGGATGATCGCGACCGTGAAACTGTCCGCGCCGAGTTCGGCAATCGTCAGGCTGATGCCGTCGACGCACACGCTGCCTTTAATGACGCACTGCCGGGCAAACTCTTCCCCACAGGCTATCGCCACCCGCCGCTCACCCCCCGCCTTCTTGATTGAGGCGATGGCTCCGGTGGCATCAACGTGGCCCTGCACCATGTGGCCGTCTAGCCGCGAACCTGCCAACATCGCGCGCTCGACATTCACCAATGACCCCGCCTCCAAGTCGCCCAGGTTGGTCAATTTCAAGGTTTCCGGCACCGCTTCGAACGTCGCGGTGGTCTTCGCCAGCCTCGCGACCGTCAGGCAGCAGCCGTTGAGCGCGACGCTGTCGCCGACCTTGATCGATTTCGCGCCGGCCAGCGACGAAAGATCGACGCTGATGCGCCGCAAACCCGACGAATCTCTGGCTTCGGTGATCGGCAAAGCAGCTTCTACGATTCCGGTGAACATGTCGTTGCCAAAATGTGGCTGGGGCGTCCCTGCCCCAGCACGAAACATCACTGTCTTCCGTTTCCCGCCTGGGGCACGGAGGCCCCAGCCACAAACATCAATCCCGCTGCGCCGTCAGGATAATAACGCTCGCGCACGCCGCACGCTGTAAAACCCAGCCCGTCGTACAGAAGCTGTGCGGCGATGTTGTCCGCGCGCACAGCCAGTTTAATAGCGCGGTCTTCGCGTTCCGTGCGCCGCAAGACGGACATCACCAGTTGGCGACCGATGCCCATGCGCCGACATCGGGGCAAAACGGCGAGGCCTTTGAGCCAGCAATCGCGCGAGTTGCGGCTGACGGCGGCAAAACCGGCAATCGCCCCGTCGTGGACGGCGACAATCACGATATCGGTCTTGGAACGCAACAGGCGGCGCAGCGCCGTGCGCTCGAAGCGGTCCTGGGCCGAAAGCGCGAGCGCGTCGACACGCTCCAGCGCGGGCAGATCGGCCAGCGTAGCCTTGCGAATATGGGTGGCATGGGCGCCCCCGCCGATGTCCAAAGGGCGCACGGGTGCCGGCGCCCGCGCCACTTTCGCTGAGTCTGCATTTGAAAAGGTAGCCACTTTGCAACCCGCAATCGTTTAATAGACACGAGGCTTGTGCACGATGATACGTCCCTTTTTCCCGATTGCCCTGGTACTGACGCTGCTGATCGTGTCGCCCGCCGACGCCTGTTGCGTGTGGGACCGCGACACGCTGGCCAGCGAAGCGGCCGGCGCCCCTGACCTCATCGAAGTCATCGTCGGCAAAATCGACCGCTTCCCCAAAAAGTACTACGAGATACGAGAGAAGCGGCTTGTTGAAATGGCGGCAGCCAACGACCCCGTGAGGTTCGACGACCTAGCGATTTGTTTGCTCAAAATCAGGGCCGACGCCGAGCACTGGGACACACTCGCTCTACGAAAACTGGACGAAAAGGACCGCCTCGTAGCGAAATTAATCGCCGACAACGCGCTGCCTGAAAGTGACAGCCGGACTCACTACTACCGATCCAACATCTCCGGCGCAATGGTGATCACCCTCGATACGTTTGAAGTCATGGCGAAATCGAGCAAGGCCGCGAATTCGG
>JADLAK010000081.1 GCA_020848275.1 Planctomycetota bacterium | reverse complement strand
TGATGCAGGCTTCCAGCCTGCGGGTAGCGCGGCCATCTTGGCCGCAATCGTCGCAGGCCTTTGGCCCGCGACTGCGGGCGAGACGCCCGCGCTACGAAAGGCATTCGGCCAAACGGACCCACTACCAAGCGGCGGGTGTTTTTGCCTAATCATCAAGTTCTTCCAGCGCGCGTTTGACGTCCGGGTCGTCGATGTCCTTGAGCGACTTCAGATCGTGGCCGCGCTTAAGGTCTTCGACAATCGCGTACTCGTTATTCAGCCAGCGGCCGAGGTCGAGCAGCTTGCAGCGTTCACTGCAAAACGGCAGCCACTTGCCTTCAGTCGTGTGGCTGAAGCGTTTCTTGCACTCCGGACATTTTTGTGAGCGCGTAGGCATCGCGGTCCAAATTACTTCTTCTTCGCCGACTTGGACGCTGTTTTTGCCGGCTCACTTGCGGCTGGTTTGCTTTCAGTCGTGGCGGCGGGCTTGCTCTCGGCCTTGGTCTCTGCCTTCGTTTCGGGCTTGGTCGCTTCCGACGGCGCGGGCGAAGAATCGCTTCCTTTCTTCCCGCGATAATCCGTCAGGTAAAAGCCGCTTCCCTTGAATATCAAACCCGCACCGGCGCTGATTAAACGTTTGACCTTGCGGCCCTTGCACTTGGGGCACACTTTAACTGGCTTGGCTGTGATCGAGTGAAATTCCTCGAACTTGTAGCGGCAACTCGGGCAGGCGTATTCGTAGGTCGGCATGATTACTTCGGCTTCTTGTTCACGACGACCTTGGCTGGGCGCAGGACGCGGTCGTGGATCGTCCAGCCGGTCTCGAACACCTGGGCTACCACGTTGTCGTCGAGCTTCGCGTCGTTGGCCATCATCACCGCTTCGTGTTGCGCCGGGTCAAAAGGTTGATGTAACGCGTCGATGGGGCGAATGCCGAATTTCTCCAGCGCCTTGACGATCAAATCGCGCGTCAGCCGCACGCCCTCGGCCAGCGCCGCGGCGTCCGGTGTCTTGCCGGCGCTCGCCAGCGCGCGGTCGAGGTTGTCGACCGACGCCAGCATTTCTTTGCCCAGCGCGCCCGCCGCATAGCGCGCGGCCTCGTCGGCCTCGCGCTGGAGGCGCTTGCGGCTGTTTTCGAATTCGGCCTGCGAACGCCGCGCGGTGTCGAGCCAGTGTTCGGATTCGGTTGCGCGTTTTGCCAGCGCAACCAGTTCTTCGTCTTTGAGGGCGCGAAGTTCGCGCGCTTTCTGTTTGTCCGGGGCTTTTTCGTCGGCGATATGTTCGCCCTTGTGGGCTTTTTCGCTCACCCTGGCCTCCGCCTTGTTGTGGATGACGTCTTCCGGCGCGTCCATGTCGGGCGAATGCGGCGCGGTGTCAGCGAACTCGTGGTCGTGAGGTTGTTCTTTGGCGTTCATAGTGTCTTGAGTCCTGCGTCACGAGTTTCGTGTGCTATTTCTTCAGCAGCTTTTTCATCATGTCGAGGAACGTCTCGCGGCGCGGCGTGATGTTCTGGTTTTCCGTCTCAGCGAACTGGCGCAGGATTTTCTCCTGGTCCTTGTTCAGCTTGCGAGGCACCTCGACAATCATCTCCACCAACTGGTCCCCTTGACCATAACCGTCGAGCTTGGGGAAACCTTCCCCGCGCATGCGCAAAACCGCGTGGCTTTGCGTGCCGCGCGGAATCTTGAGCTCGGCGCGCCCGCGCAATGTCGGCACCTCGATGTTGTCGCCCAGCGCCGCCTGCGCAAAGCTGATCGGCACCTCGACAAACACGTCCGCGCCCGCACGTTTAAACAGCGGATGGGGCCGAATACGAATTTCGCAAAGCAGGTCGCCGGGCTCAGCGCCGGGCTCACCCGCTTCGCCTTCGCCCTGCACGCGCAAGGTCAAGCCGTCTTCGACGCCCGGCGGAATCTTGATCGTGATTTCGCGCGTCTTGCCAATGCGTCCGCTGCCGCGGCAGGTTGCGCACGGGTCGGTGATGATTTCGCCGCTGCCGCCGCACTGCGGGCAGGCCGAACGCATGCTGAAGAAACCCGCACTGGCCATCACCGCGCCCTGGCCCTGGCAGGTGGGGCAGGTGCTGGAACTGGTTCCGGGCTTGGCGCCGCTGCCGCTGCAGGTTTCACAGCGCTCAGCGCGGCGCAGCTCGATGGTTTTTTCCTTGGATGCCACGGGGTCGGCGAAATCGAGCTCAACCACGCAGCGCAGGCTTGCGCCCTTGCGCGCGCGGCGGCGCGTGCGCGAGCCGTTGCGCCCGCCGCCGCCGCCGAATAGATCACCGAAAACCGAGCCGCCGAAAATGTCGCCGAACGCCGAGAAGATGTCCTCGACGTTGGTGAATTGCTGGCCGCCGGCGAATTGTTCGCCCGCGTGGCCGTATTGGTCGTATTGGCGGCGCTTGTTGGCGTCCGAAAGCACGCCGTAAGCCTCGGCGGCTTCCTTGAACTTGCCTTCGGCCTCGGCGTTGCCGGGGTTGCGGTCGGGGTGGTACTTCAGCGCAAGCTTGTGGTAGGACTTCTTGATGTCATCCGGGGCGGCGTTTTTCTCGACGCCCAGGATTTCGTAGTAATCGCGCTTGGCCATGGCTTCTCTGTTTCACCCGACCGCATGGCTCATTTCGCCTTGCGGATGATCCCGCGGCCCGCGTCCACGATTTCCCAGCCCTGGCCCGCGAGTTCGTTCATCAGCTTGAGCCCGTTGAGGCGCTCGGTGTGCGCGCTGTCGCCGGTTTCAAAGGCGAAAACGTGCGCCTTGAGATAATCCTTGGCCGCCTTGTCGCCCGACCATTCGTCGAATTCCTTGTTGAACTTGTCCAACCGCGGCGCCGGCACAATGTAGCCGTATTCGTATTTTGCCGAGGGCTGGGCCGATACATCGCGCCCGCCCGCCACCACACCCAACACCGCCGCACCGACTGTCAGAACCGCCGCCATCGCCACGGCCGTCAAAACGTTTTTCATCGCAATCTCCAGAAGAGGTCTGGTGATTGAGACGCAAACTAACCTGCTCCGGTTCAACCTTCCTGCGCCGGCCCGCAATGCGCGCGGTAGGCCCGTTTCAGCTCGACGATCTCCGGCTTGGAAAGGTTGCGGCTGGTCTCGGCGAGGTCGATCTTGCCGCCTTTATCCAGGCACACCTCGCCGCGAGCGCCGGCGTATTCAAACTGCGCATGCCGGTTGCCCGCGGCGTCTGTGTACTCCGAATGAAAGCGCGCGTCGGCCATGGCTCTGGCGCGGCCATCCTGGCCGCGGTAGCGCAGGCATCCTGCCTGCTCTTGTCGCGCCAAACCGGGCGCGACTGCGGGCGGGACGCCCGCGCTACATTACGCAGTGGCGCCCGCGACCGCCTTCTCTTCTTTGACGTCGGTGACAAGCGTATTGGTGGTCAATATTAAACCTGCGACCGACGCGGCGTTCTGGATCGCGCAGCGCGCGACTTTCGCCGGGTCAATCACGCCCATCTTGACGAGATCGCCGTATTCGTTGGTCAGGGCATTGTAGCCGTAAGCGAACACCTTTTTGTCCTTCACCAGTTCGCAGACAAGCTGGCCGTCCTGGCCCGCATTTTCGGCAATCTGGCGGATCGGCGCCTGCAGTGCGAGCGAGAGCACCCGCGCGCCGTAGCCTTCCTCGCCCTTGATCTTGGCGTCCTCGATCGCTTGCGCGGCGCGCAGGTATGTCACGCCGCCGCCGGGGATGACGCCCTCCTGCTTGGCCGCGCGCGTCGCGTGCAACGCGTCCTCAACGCGGAACTTGCGTTCCTTCATTTCTGATTCAGTGTGGCCGCCGACCTTGATGACCGCGACGCCGCCCGCGAGCTTGGCCAGACGCTCCTCGAGCTTTTCCTTGTCGTAGCTGCTGGTCGTGGCGGCGATCTGCGTGCGCAATTGCGCGCAGCGGTCTTCGACGTTCTTTTTCTTTCCGGCGCCTTCGATGAGGGTTGTGTTGTCCTTGTCGACCACGATCTTCTTGGCGCGGCCGAGTTTGTCGAGCTCGAGCGTCTCAAGCTTTACGCCGAGGTCTTCGGTGATCGCCGTCCCGCCCGTCAGCACCGCGATATCATCCAGCATTGCCTTGCGGCGGTCGCCAAAGCCCGGGGCCTTCACGGCGCAGACTTGTAAAGAGCCGCGCAGGCGATTGACGACCAGCGTGGTCAGGACTTCGGTTTCCATGTCTTCGCAGACGATCAGCAGCGGCTTGCCGGCCTGGCTGACTTTCTCGAGCAGCGGCACGAGTTCGCGCACGCTGGAGATTTTCTTTTCGCACAGCAGGATGTAGGCGTTTTCGAACGTCGTCGCCATCGTCTTGGGGTCGGTCATGAAATAGGGGCTCATGTAGCCCTTGTCGAACTTCATGCCGTCGACGTAATCGAGCTCGGTCTCGAGCGCCTTGCCTTCTTCAATCGTGACGACGCCTTCCTGGCCGACTTTTTCCAGCGCCGTCGCCATCAGCCCGCCAATTTCGGCGTCCTGGTTGGCCGAAATCGTCGCGACAGCCTTCAGCTCGTCGGCGCCCTTGATCTTCTTGGCGTTCTCCTTGATGAACGCGACGGCGATGTCCGCGGCCTTGCTGATGCCGCGTTTGAGATCCATCGGCGCAACGCCCGCGGCGAGCATCTTCATACCTTCGTCGAGGATCGCTTCGGCGATTACGGTTGCCGTGCTGGTCCCGTCGCCGGCTTCGTCGTTGGTCTTGCTCGCAACTTCCTGCACGAGCTTGGCGCCCATGTTCTGGAAGGGGTCGGGCAGCTCGATTTCCTTGGCGACGGTCACGCCGTCATTGACGGCCTGCGGTGCGCCGAAGCTCTTGTTGAGGATTGCGAGGCGGCCCGCCGGGCCGAGGGTGACCTTGACGGCGCGCGCCAACTGGTGGACGCCTTCGGCGATTTTTTTGCGGGCTTCGAGGTCGTAAAGGATTTGTTTGGCCATGATCGTTCTCTCGTAGGGACACGCGGCAGCGTGTCCGTCACTCGTCAATTATTCGTCAATCGCGGACACGCTTCCGCGTGTCCCTGCAACTATTCAACCTTCGCGAGCAATTCGGCTTCGCGCAGGATCTTGTGCTCGATGTTGTCGATCTTGATGTCGTTGCCGGCGTACTTGCCGTAGATCACCGTGTCGCCGATTTTCACGCCGGGCTGCACGCGTTTGCCGGTCTTCAGCAAGCGGCCCGGGCCCATCGCGACCACGGTGCCCTTGGCGGGCTTTTCCTGTGCGGCGTCGGGCAGATAAATACCGCCTGCGGTCTTTTCCTCGGCGGAAGCGGGTTTGACGACAATGTTGTCATCCAGCGGGCGAAGTTTGTTGGCCATGGTTGTCTCCTGCGTCCTTTCGTGGTGCGACCGCCTCGGCCGCATAGTCGCCGCCTGCGCCGGCGACACGCGGGCGGGGCGCCCGCGCCACATTATTTTTCTCGTCCTAGTGTTACGTCCTGGTCGCTCTTGTTATTGCGTACGCGTTTGTGGTTGTGCTCGTAGGCTGCCTTGATGATCGCTTCGGCCTTGTCCGATGCGATTTTGCCGCCGGACAGGCTCGCAAGTTTCACCGCCGCATCGCGCTGGGTCTTGCACCAGGCGAAACTGCGGGCGAGTTCGACCATGTCGACGCTGCCGAGGTCGGCGTCGCCGGCAACGGCTTTGATCGAGCTTGCAAGTTCGATGCGCGTTCCGTCAGCTTTGGGCCAATCAGCCATAGTCGTCCTCATTTACAGTCTCACGCAAGGGTATCGGGTTTCAGGTGTCAGGTGTCAGGTGTCAGGTGTCAGGTGTCGGGTTGAACCTGATACCCGAAACCCGTTACCTGATACCTGTTCAACTAGTCCTCGTAATCGTCGCCGTGTTCACCGTGATCGTGGTCGTGCTCATGCTTTTCCGGCGCCTTGGTAATGATCGCGTCGGTGGTCAGCATCAGGCCCGACACACTTGCGGCGTTCTGCAGCGCCGTGCGCGACACCTTGACCGGGTCAACGATGCCAAAGCCGTACATGTCGCCGTATTCGTCGGTGTTGGCGTTGTAACCGAAGTTCTTGCTCTTGCTATCGAGCACCTTTTGCGCCACGAGCGCGCCGTGTTTGCCGGCGTTCTCGGCGATCTGCATGATCGGGCGCTTCAGCGCGGCGGCGATGATGTCGATGCCCGCCTGCTCGGCGTCGTTGTCGCCCTTGAGCTTGGCGACCTCGATCGCCGCGCGCAGCATGGCCACGCCGCCGCCGGGAACGATGCCTTCTTCTGTCGCCGCACGCGTGGCGTGCAAGGCGTCTTCGATGCGGGCCTTGAGTTCCTTCATTTCAGGCTCGGTTGCGGCGCCGACTTTGACGACAGCGATGCCGCCGGCGAGCTTGGCGAGGCGCTCCTGCAGCTTTTCCTTGTCGTAGTCGCTGCTGGTGTGCTCGATTTCGTTCTTGATCTCGTTGCAGCGCGCCTTGATCGCGTCGGTTTTGCCCGCGCCCTGGATGATCGTGGTGTAATCGGCGTCGATGATCACCTTCTTGGCCGTGCCGAGGTCCGCAAGCTTCACGTCCTCAACCTTGTCGCCGGTGTCCATCATAAACGCCTTGGCGTTGGTCAAGATCGCGACGTCCTGCAGCATGGCCTTGCGGCGGTCGCCGTAACCGGGCGCCTTGACGGCGGCGACGTTGAGCACGCCGCGCAACTTGTTGACGACCAGCGTCGCGAGCGCCTCGCCTTCGAGGGACTCCGCGATGATGATCAGCGGGCGATTGGCCTGGCTGACTTTTTCAAGCAGCGGCACCAGCGGTTGCGCGCTGGCGAGTTTATCTTCGTGGATCAAAATCAGCGGGTTGTCGAATTCGACGGTCATCGACTCCTGCTTGTTCACAAAGTGGGGGCTCAGGAAGCCGCGGTCGAACTGCATGCCCTCAACGACTTTCACTTCCGTCTCGGCGGATTTTCCGTCTTCAACGGTGATCACGCCTTCTTTGCCAACCTGTTCCTGCGCCTTGGCGATCAGGTCGCCGACCTTCTTGTCGTTGTTGCTGGCGATGGCCGCAACGAACGCGACGTCCTGCTTGCCCTCGATGGGGCGCGAAAGCTTCTTGAGTTCCTCGATGGCCTTTTCGACGGCCTTCTTGATGCCGCGGTTAAGCTGGGCGGGATTGACGCCCGAGGTCAGGCGCTTGTTGCCTTCGCTGAAAATCGCGTGGGCCAGCAGCGTGGCGGTTGTGGTCCCGTCGCCGGCGACGTCGCTGGTCTTGCTGGCGACTTCCTTGACCATCTGCGCGGCGCAGTTTTCATAGGCGTCGCCCAGTTCGATTTCTTCGGCGACGCTGACGCCGTCCTTGGTGATGATCGGCGCGCCCCAGCCTTTGTCGAGAACGGCGGTCTGGCCGCGCGGGCCGAGCGTCGAGACGACAGCTTTGGCGAGTTTGGCGACGCCCTGGGCGAGTTTTTCGCGGGCTTCAACGTCGAATACGAGTTGTTTTGCGGGCATGTGGATAAACTCCGAGCTTCGTTGTCCGGTTGGCTAGTCGCAGTGGGGGATGCAAAATAGGTGCCAACGGCGAAAACACAAGCGATCTTCGTAACTGTTTTAGTACGGGCAAGTTATGATCTGTGAGTTCAGCAGCATCAGCGTCCTGCCGCCAAACTGACAGCGGCAGGATTGTTAGTGCGGCCCTTCTGCCTCATTGGCAGGGCGTTCCATTGTGGATTTTGGATTGTCGATTTTGGATTGCACCTGCGGCGATTTACCCGTTCCAATCCACAATCCACATTCCACAATCCACGATACGGGACGTATCAAGCAGACCATGACCGGGAGTCCTATGAAACATCTGTTCGCCCTCGCTGCGTTTACAATCCTCGCCGCGCCGCTGGCCGCCGCACCGAAAGTTACGTCGATCTTCAAGCCCGGCGCCGAAGGCGAGATCGTCAAGCTCGACCAGCAGGGCCGCCTTGAACTCAAGGTTGCGGGAAGCGATGTCGCCGAGCGCGTGCCCCTGGACGAAATTGAGGAAATCTCGATGGGCTTGTCGGCGGTCGAACGCAAGCCCGACGAAACGCCCCTGCGGCTGGTGCTGACCAACGGCGACCTGTTGTTCGGCGCGCCGCTGGACGATCCCGGTGGCGCGGACGACTTGTTCAAGTTCACGTCGCCGCGCCTTGGCGAACTTACCGTTGGCATCGAACATGTGCGCCGCATTGAATCAGTGCGCAACGTGAAGCCCGGCGTGCTGGCCGAGCTTGATGCCAACGCGAAGTACGACTGCGCCTATTTCGCCGCCGAGGGCGACAAGCGCGAGGAATCGGACCCGCGCGCGGAACTCGTGCGCATCGGCAAAGACGGCATCAACATCTACAACGACCTGATCAACGGCGAAAAATACGAGGGCGACAAGTACCCCTGGTCGCGCCTGCGCGGCGTTGTGTGCAAGCGCGAAGCTTTTGCGGCGTCCAACGAGCTCACGGGCATTTTCACGCTGCGCGACGGCACGATCCTGCGCGGCAAAGTCAAAGCGTGGGGCGGCGGCGAGATCGTCGTGGTTCACCCGCTGCTGAAGGAAATCAAGCTGTCTGAACGCAACGTGATGACAGTGACGTTCAAGAACGGTCGTTACGTCTACCTGAGCGACATGGAGTTCGGAAAAACTCCCGAGGAGCGCCCGTATTATCTGCCCGCCGACTTCAAACCCGAGGATCATCTTTTCAAGGTCAAGCGCGACAGCGCGCAGGGCGGCTCGCCGATCAGCATTCGCGGCAAGGTCTACGCCAAGGGCCTGGGCGTGCACGCGATTTCGAAGCTGACCTTCAACCTGCGCAAGGGTTATTCGAAACTTGTGGGTATCGCGGGCGTGGACGACAGCGCGGGAGACCTGGCCAGCGTTGAGTTCAAGATCTACGGCGACGGCAAGCTGCTGTACGAAAGCGGAGTGCTGCGCCGCAGCAGCAGCGAGAAGGCGATCGACATTTCACTGGTGAACGTCGAGGAGCTGGTGCTGGAAGTGACGGCGGCGGACAACGCCGACGTGCAGGACCGCGCCAACTGGGCCAACATCAAGGTGGTGAGGTAGGCAGGTGGCTGGGGCCGCTGGCCCCAGCGAGTTTGATTGAGCGTCCAATCTAACCATGGACCCATCCAAGCCCATTCGTAAGCGCAGGAGCACATTCCTGCCACATTGGGAACAGGATGGCGCGACGTACTCTGTGACTTTCCGGCTGGCGGACTCCCTTCCAACGGAAGCAGTAGAAAAGTTGCTTACCCGACGTCGAAGTCTTTCGCGTGAGTTCGGAGCGCGCGGCATTTTCGACCGCCGACGCGACCTTGAACAGCTTCGACATCTTTGGTCAGAGGAATTCGAGCGTCTTTTGGACGCTGGCACTGGCGAATGTCTACTGCGGGACGATCGAGTGGCCGCGATCGTTGTCGAATGCCTGAAGCATTTCGACGAGCAGCGATACAAGCTGATCGCATGGTGCATTATGCCCAATCACGTGCATGTCGTTGTGCGGCCCGTAGCGGAATGGGGATTGGAAAAGTTGTTGCACACATGGAAATCGTTCACGGCGCATCAGGTCAACAAGTTGCTGAACCGCGAGGGTACGTTCTGGCAGGACGAATACTTTGATCGCCTTGTTCGTGACGACGCGGAGTTGGCTTCAAGCGTGCAATACGTTCTTGAAAACCCGTGGAGATCGGGGCTCAAGAGGTGGACGTGGGTCGATGTTGCGCCCGGGTATTTCGGTCTAGAGAAGTCGACTGATTGATCCGACTCCCTGGGGCCAGCGGCCCCAGCCACGCCTGAATTCGGGCGGTTTAGAAAACGCGGTCTGGGGCACGGAGGCCCCAGCCACGCTTAACGCGGGCTGTTTCATGGCGGCCTAATCGCTAGAATCGGGCCATGCGGCAGAATGATCGCACGTTGTTACTGGCTTTGCTCGCTGTGGTGCTGTTGATGGCGGGAGGCGTCTATTTCTTTGTCCTCAATCCTCAGCGCCCGGCTTCGCGCGCGAACAATACCGTCGCTGCCGACCCGAAGGACAACCGCAGACCTGCCGCGAATTCCGGGTCGTCACGAGATAGGCCGATGCCCGCCAATCTTGACGATGTCGAATTCCCGCCTTCGGCCAAGGATTATGTTCCGGAAAAGAAAATCGGGACGGTCGGATCTATTGTCCGCGGCATCGTTGTCAACGGCGACGACGAGCCGTTACCGGGTGTCAAGGTAAGCCTTTACCGCGAACCTTTCATGATGTTGGTGGGGGACACCGTCACGTTTTCGACGTTTTCGCAAGGTGAGTTCGAGTTTGCGGCAACTCTTGATCAAGGGCCGCACTGCGCAATCTACAACGGACAGGAATACAGTTTTGCGGCGTCTGTGTCATTTGAGTCCGCGCCGGTAGTCGAAGGTCTCAAACTAGTCCTTCATCGGCCGTCGCGGGTGTTTGGGCTGGTGCTGGACGCCGCGACGCGTGACCCGATCGAGGGCGCGACGATTACCGTCGAGCCGCAGCACAAAGACGAGCGCCTTGCGCGCCTGGGCGCGCTGATGGCCAAGTTGAAACCCATCAAGACGCTCGGCGACGGCAGCTTCGAGGTCAACCAGCTTCCACCGGGTCCGCTGACGATCGTCGCAAGCAAACCCGGTTGGATCGCCAACGAACTCAACCCCAGCACGCGCGGCCGCGCCGTCGTCGAACTCGGCGAAGGTTCCAACGTTGAATTGCTGCCATTCATGCTCGTCAAGGCCGCCGAAATCACCGGCCGCGTGCTGCGCAAGGACGACAGCTCGCCGGTCGTCGGCGCGACCGTGGCGATGGGCACGCCGCTGGGCGGCGATCTCGGTCTCGTCCTCACTGACGTCGACGGTAAATACCGTCTTGAGGCGCCGCCCGCCATCGAATCTCAGGGCCGCGGCGCGGGCGACGAACTGTTGTTTGGCTCCGTCGAGCTTCGCGCCAGTGCGCCGGGGCTGGGCATGGTTTCCGTGCGCGTGAAACCGCTGGCGGGCAAGCCGGTAAGCGCACCGGACATATTGCTGGAGGCCGCCGCAACCGTCCGCGGCAAGGTCACGGCCAAAACCGGCACGCCCATTGCCGGCGCGGAGGTGCGCTACAACGGGACGGAATATGAGGTGGGCGCAGAGTTCGTTGCGGGCATCACCACGCCGCCGCGTTTGATCAGCACCAAAAGCGCCGAGGACGGCAGCTACACGCTCGACGGCCTGCCGGTGCGCAAATGTTCGCTGTCGGCCAGCGCCGACGGCTATTGCTCGCAGGAAACCACGGTGCAGACAGTCGCGGGTCAAAGCTTCGAGGCGAATTTCACGCTCGAGGTTGCGGGCATGATCGCCGGCGTGATTACCGACGAACACGGCGACCCGCTCGAGGGCGTTCCGGTTGCGGCGTTCCGCGCCGACAGCCACCCACAACTTCAGACCGTGATGCGCAGCTTCTTTGGCGAGGCGCTGCCCGACCGCGGCGAGCACCCGCTGTTTCCACCCTCGATTCTCACCGACGCCAAGGGCAATTACGTCATCAAGAACCTGCCCGCCAAGCCGCATGTCGTCGTGGCCAACAGCCGCCTGTACGCCAAACACATCAGCAAGGCGCTGGAGGTCAAGGCGGGCGAAACCACGACTTACAACATCACGCTGGCGACGGGCGGGACGATCTACGGCAAAGTTTTCGACGGCGACCAGCACGGTGTGGCTGGCGCGGCGGTCACCTGCGCGCGCCTGACCGCTGACGGCGACATCGCGGTGCGCACGGCGTTCACCGACCGCGGCGGTAACTACGAACTCACGGGGCTGGGCGCGGGCACGTACCTCGTGCAGCGCAACGAGGGCAAGCCGGAATCGTTCATGCTGCCCAACATCAGCAACATGGCGAGTGTGAAGGCCGGAGGGCGTACGCGCTTTGACATTTACGAGGCGCGGCCGGGTTTTGCGCGGCTGTACGGCCGTGTCACGATGGACGGCGCGGTGTATGCCGAGCAAACGATTGTGCTGGCCGGCGCGGGCCGCAAGGGCACTACGGTGATGACGACCAAGACTGACAAGCTAGGCAACTACGAGTTCCGCAACCTGCCTCTGGGCCGCTACCACATCTGCGAGCAGCGCAGCGACAGCATGTTCCCGACGCTGGTGCGCATCGAGGTCGTGGTCGACAAGGCCGGCGATGTCCAGCGCGACATCGCGTTTTTTACCGTCACCATTCGCGGCACGGTCGCGCTTGAAGACGGCAAGTTGCCCGAGGGTAACGTGACGGTGTATGCCGGGCCCGTCAGCGCCAAGGGTGCCGACCGCGACAAGGACCACGGCGACATCAGCGCCATCGAGGGCCTGATGGCCGTGCCCGGCAGCTACGACAAGGAAAAGGGCACGTTCGAGATCAAAGGGCTGTCGCCCGGCTTCTATCGCGTGACGGCAATTGCCAACAACATCGGCGCCGTACGCAGGCCTTACATCGACGCGCGCCAGAGCGTATTAAACCTGCACCTCGTGATTACGCGCGATACCGGCGCGATCATGGGCACAGCCAAGGGACTCGATGGTATTAAACCCGCGACGCCGATGGGCTGGGGTGCGGCGGCGATCATCGAAGACGCCAACGGCGACGCGCTGCAACTCCCGTTCGGCGGCGTGGTGCGGTTGAACGACAAGAAGGAGTTCACGATTAGTTATCTGCCACCCGGCACGTACTCGGTCACGCTGCAGATTTCGGGTTACGCGCCCTGCACGGTTAACGGCGTGGTGGTCGAGAGCGGCAAAACGGCCGCGGTCGAATTTACCATTGTGACCTCGGGCAGCGCGAAAGTGATCGTCGACGGCGGCCTGAACCTCGACGAAGCCTACGAGCTCACGTACGAAATTCGCGACAGCGCGGGCAACCTGTTCAAGAAGCGATTTACAATCTTCGATTTCGTCAACGGCGACGGCACGGTGATCCAGAGCGAAAACGAAAACGCGTTTGTGATTCGGGACCTGCCGCAGGACAGCTACACGATTTCGTTCACGCACCCCGCTTACCAGCCTGCGAGCGCCGCGTTTACGGTCACGGCAGGCCAGACCGTCGACGTGCCGGTGACCTTTAAAAAGAAGTAAGTTGTTAGCCACGAATCTACACGAATGGACACAAATACGCCCCCCCCCCCAGTGGCAGACCTATTCTATTCGTGGGGATTCGTGTTCATTCGTGGCTAACCGGTCATTTGCAGCACACGGCACAATCCGTGGAAAGAACTGACCTGGTTGTTCGTTAACTAATCTATGCGTTGTTATCTCGTCATCCTTCTTTCGCTGGGGCTACTGGCAGGTTGTTCGAGCCAGGGCCGCGGCAGCGGGCGCGACGGCCCGCCGCCGCGCGGCGACCCGCCGTGGATGCGTGACGGCGGCAAGGACGGCGGCGACAGCGTCACGGCGCAGTCGGGGTCACTCGAGGAAATGCTCGAGCACGACGACTTCGACCTGCCGCGCGCGCTGCTGCTTTTCAGCAAAGCCTACGCGGGCGAATTCGAGAGCGGCGACACACCGCCGCTCGATGTTGACGCGGTGCTCGCGCGCTACCAGGCCTATACCGACGAACTGAAGAAAAACCTGAAGCGCGAGCGCTCGCCGCGTTCACGGCTGCTGGCGCTGATCGAATTCGTCGATCAGAAATTGCATCTGCGCTTTGACAGCGGCGACGCCGTAGGCCACAACCCGCAAAATTTGTTTTTCGACCAGGTGATCAATCGCCGCCAGGGTTATTGCGTGACGCTGTCGCTGGCCTACATCGTGTTCGGGCAGGCGGCGGGGCTCGATGTGCGCGGCGTGCGCATCCCCGGCCACTTCGCGGTGCAATTTCGCGAGGAAGGCGACGAGCCCTACGAGGTGCTGATCGAGTCCACCACGGGCGGCACAACGCTCGACCCGGTGCAGATCTGGAGCAGGCACAGGTTCTCCAAACAGGCCGTAGACGGCGGCAGCTACCTCACGCCACTGAGCGACCGCGGGATACTGTCGACCCTCTACAACAACCTCGCGGGCTTGACCCACCTAAGTGGGCGCAACGAACTCGCGATCAAGCGTTACACCTACGCCATCGAGCTCGCATCCAATAACATCGAAGCGTACTACAACCGCGCGCTGGTGCAGCGCCGCATGGGAGAAATGCAGCCCGCGCTGCGCGACCTGAACGAAGCCCTGCGGCTGGACCCGAATTTCACGCTGGCTGTGATTGCCCGCGCCGGCGTCCTGTGGGAAGCGGGTGAAAAGGCCGCGGCGCGTGAGGATTTGAACCTCGCGTTGCGCCAGCGCGGCGACTGGCCCGAATGCTACCTGCTCGACGGCGCGTTTCTGGCGCAGGAAGGCCAACTCGAGGCCGCGCGCGACGCCTATACGCAGGCGCTTAAGCTCGACGAGAACATCCCGGAGGCTCACAAGGCGCTGGCGCGCATCGAGAGGTTGCTTGGCAACGAAGACGCCGCACACGAGCATGAGCAAGCTGCGGAAAGGCTGAAACAATGAGTATCCAACGCCGTTCGCTTCAAAGCGAAAACAGCTCGATGGTCCAGTACAGCGGACTGGAGGCGGCGTTGGCGCGCCGTCAAGAGTTGCTGAACGATGCGCTTGCCGGCCGCGGCAAGATTGTCCAGGTGCAATGCCGCGGCAAGTCGGCGGACATCATGGCGCTGCGCTGGATTTACCCCGGCGGCGTGATGCCGGTTGTGATGACGGCCGCAAACACCACGGCGCAGCTTGCGCACATTGTTGCGTGCGTCGGCCTCGGCGTGCCGGTGTTCGTGATCGACGAGGAAGATGACAATTACCTGAAGCTGCTGGGAGAATCTCGCCCGCTGGTGCTCGCGCAGCCGTCCGATCCTCGCCGCAAGCCCCTTGATACGACGCGTCCGCCGGGAGCCGACCGGCCGCAGGGCCTGGATCGCTGGATCAAGGGTCAGGCCGAAGAACTGGCCTACTATGAATTCGATGAGGGCCCTGCGCCCAAGGCGGACTGGCTTGTCATTTCCTACGGTGCATGCGCAAAGGCCGCGCGCGACGCGGTCAAAGCCGCTCGCGAAAAAGAGCTGACGGTCCAGCACCTGGTTTTGCAGACATTGTTCCCGCTTCCGGAGCGCAAGATTGCGGCGCTGGCGATGGGGCGGCGTTTTATCGTCGTGCCTGAAGTCGGCGCGCCGCAACTTCACGGTGAAATCCAGCGCATCGTCCCGAACCTGCCGGTCGTTTCCTGCAGCGGCAGCGGCGATGACGTGCTCGCGACGCTGATGAAGTTCCCAAGGTGTTGTTAAACAAACCCCGGCCCGTCAGCGCCCCCCGTGCTAACGCGCGGGGCTCTGTTAATTCTTACCCGCCGTTGGGCGGTGTTTCCGGCTGTGTGCCGGGCTGGGTGCCGCCGGGATTGCGGCCCGGGCGCGTGCCACGTTCGCCGCGCTCGGGGCGTTCGCGCGGGCCAAAGGGGCCTTCCGGGCGATCCGGACGGTCGGGCCGTCCATCGGCGCCCATACCATAGCTCATGCGGTTTGCCGCCATCAGGATTTTCTTGGCTACCTCCTCGTTGGAAAGCAACGTGGAAATCGCCGTCTGCGTGAGCGAATCCTGGCCGTCGGTGCGCATCTTGAAACCTTCCTTGTCCACCGGCTTGCCGTCGATGCGCAGGGATTCCTGTTCGCTGGCGATATCTGAACGCGCAACGAGATGGTTGATCAGGATGTTTGCTATATCTGATTTTTGCTGCTCGTTGAGTTTGTTTTCCTCGGCGATCTTGGACATGAACTTGGGGACGTTTTCGCGGATGCGCGTCTTGCGCTCTTCGAGGCTCTTGACGCGGGCGTCCTGCTTGGCGACGCGGTCTTTCTCTGTCTTTTCGGCCTCCATGCTCGCCATTACCGCGCGAATCGAGGCGTTGAGTTCTTCCGGCACCGGCTTGCCGTCCGGCAGCACCGCGGGCCCGGTGGCCTTGATCGCCACCAGGTCGCTCTTGTCCGCCTTGAGGTCGAGTGACGATTTGTCGGCCTTGTCGCGGCCGAGAGTAACCAGTTCGTTTTCGAGCTTCGCGCGTTTGCCCGATTCCTCGCTCAACTGTTTGCGCAGGGCGTCGATTTCCTTTTTCAAGCCTTTGTCGTCGCCGGCCGGCGCATCTTCACGCGCTACTTCTGCGCGCGCGCGATTGCTCGGCGGCTGCACCAGTCCCATGCTTACGGCGCCAACAGCCGCCGCACCACCGCCTATAATGCCTGCCGCAACGGCTGCAAGAATCGTCTTCATGACAATCTCCGGAGAATCAGAATTTCAGGCCCGATATGTAACTCCGTTTAACGTCTAAGGTTTCGGATTTTCGGGCGTATTTCCCAAATACGGTTTGAAAACCATCAAATACCCCAAGGAAGCGATGGTTTTTCCGTCCTTGATGTTATTCGCTTTCAATTGGATGCGTAAGTCGCGAAATGTGAAGGCTTTAACCGTGATTTGCTCGTCCTCGTCGGGATGCGGCGCGCCTTTTTTGAGGTTCGTGGCGAGGAAGATGTGCATCTTTTCATCGAGGATGCCGGGGCTGGGGAAAAACGTGAACAGGTGCTCGAGTTTGCCCGCGGTGTAGCCCGTTTCTTCCTCAAGTTCGCGCGCGGCGCACGCCAGCGGGTCCTCGCCGGGATCAAGGGTGCCCGCGGGGATTTCCCATAGCGGCTTTTTGGCGCCGACGCGCCACTGTTCGACCAGTAACACTGTGTCGGCGTCCAGCATCGGCACGATGCAGGCCGCGCCTGGATGTTCAATCACGTCGCGCTCGCGCTCTTTGCCGTTGTCGTCTTTGAGCGTGAGCCTCGCGACGCTGAATTGCTTGCCCGTGTACATCGGCTGCTTGTTGAGTATGCGCATGAATGTCTCGTGTGATGCATCGTGGCATGGACGCCCTCGTCCATGCCTACCGGCCACGCCGGCAGAGTCGCGGCACGCGGGCGCCCGCGCCACATTATTGTCCCGTTGCCACTTCTTCGCGGCGCAGCGCAATTTCGCCGATACCCTCAAGTTTCAGTACGCCGTCGGTCATGTCTTCTGCCGCGGGCGGCAGGCCGTTGCCCGTCGCGGCCACAAACACGTACATCGTGCGCGACTCGCCGGGCTGAAGGTCGAATTTCTCGGCAGATTGCGCGAGCAACAACTTGCCCGTGCTGTCCGCCTTGTCCGCGCTCGCCACGCCGCCAAGCCAACCCGCGTCAAAGCCGCCGGCCTTGGCGTTGACGTGCAGGCTGCCGCCCTTGACCT
The DNA here is from genome assembly GCA_020848275.1 of Planctomycetota bacterium. Classification (GTDB taxonomy): domain Bacteria; phylum Planctomycetota; class UBA8742; order UBA2392; family UBA2392; genus JADLAK01. The sequence continues at coordinate 28,142 of JADLAK010000081.1, read as the reverse complement.
GCAACAGCGCCGATTTCGCGCTGTTTTCGATTTGCAGCCGGTAGATGCGACCCCTGGCGCTGACGCCGAGCGCGTTGCGCATTTGCTCGGACAACTGATCGCGATAGCCCGCAGCTTCGTCGATGTCGCGCAGCTTGACGCTGAAGTCCAGCGCCGCGCCGATGTGCGTGCCGCTGAGCTGGCCGACGCGCGGCGCGACCGCACTCGTGGGCACGTTCACGGATGCGCCGGGCCCGCCGCCGCGCGGAATCACACGCGCAAGCACATAAACCAGGAACAGCGACGATGCCGCGGCGCTAAGGATCACCAACAGGTTCAGCGCAAAACGCGCGGACGCGGCTTGGCGCGACGAATACTCGAACTCGACCATGGGGTCGGGCTGCTGATTTACTTCCGGATTTTGCTCGTCTTGATTCATCGTTTCCAGGTATCAGGTGTCAGGTATCAGGTCGCAGGTCTAAACCTGATACCCGAAACCCGGCACCTAAAACCCGATCCTTACAAATCAACCTTGAATTGTTTGCGGAACTCGTCGAGGTCCATCGCCGCGCGGCGCAGGTTGGCCTTCTGGCGAACTTTCACGCCGGACTTCGCGTGCTCGGCCATCATCTTCTTCTTGTCGTGGCCAAGCTTCATCGCCGCCATTTTGCCCATCAGGCCCTGATTTTTCAGGCCCTGCACCATCTCGCGCATCTGGTCAAACGACTTAAGCAGGCGATTCACTTCCTCGACGCTGCGGCCCGCGCCGTCGGCGATGCGGCGTTTGCGGCTCATGTTGATCTGGTCGGGCAGGCGGCGTTCCTTGGGCGTCATCGAAAGCACGATCGCCTCGACGTGGTCGAGGCCGCGCTCGTTGATCTGGTCGATGGGAAGTTCGGCGGCGCCCGGGATCATCTTCAGCAGGTCCTTCATCGGGCCCATCTTCTTGATGTCGCGAATCTGCTTGAGGAAGTCCTCGAGGTTGAACTCGTCGGCCATCAGCTTCTGCTCAAGCTCCAGCGCCTGCTCTTCGTTGATGATGCTCTGCGCTTTTTCAACCAGCGTCACGACGTCGCCCATGCCCAGGATGCGTCCGGCAACGCGGTCGGCGTGGAACACCTCGATGCCGTCCATCTTTTCGCTTACGCCGATGAAGCGAATTGGCTTGCCGGTCACTGCGCGCACGGTCATCACCGCGCCGCCGCGACTGTCGCCGTCCAGCTTGGTCAGGATCGCGCCGGTGAGCGGCAACTGCTCGTCAAAGGCCTTGGCCGATTTCACGGCGTCCTGGCCCGTCATGCCGTCGCAGACGAAGAACACTTCGTCGGGGTGCGTGGTGTTGGCGATCTGCTTGACTTCGTTCATCAAGTCGGCATCCACGTGCAGGCGGCCCGCGGTGTCGAAGATGATCACGTCGTGGCCCTGCTTGCGCGCGAACTCGAGCGCGTCCTGGCAGACCTTCAACGGCGATGATTTACGGTCGGAGTAAACCTTGACGTCGATGCTCTTGCCCACGACCTCGAGCTGGTCGACGGCGGCGGGGCGCTGCAAGTCGGCGGCGACGAGCACCGGGTTCTTCTTGTAGTTGCGCTTGAGGTAAAGCGCGAGTTTGCCGGTGGTGGTGGTTTTGCCCGAGCCCTGCAGGCCGCACATCATAATCACGGTGGGGCGGTCGCTGCGGAAGGCGAGCTTGGCGCGGCCTTTTTCGTCGACGACGTCGGGCGACGACATCATCTTGACCATCTCGTCGTGCACGACCTTGACGAATTGTTCGCCGGGGCGCACGCCTTTAAGCACGTCGGCGCCGAGCGCCTTTTCCTTCACGTGGTCGGTGAAATCCTTGACGACCTTCAGGCTGACGTCGGCCTCGAGCAACGCGGTGCGGATGGCCCGCACAGCGTCCTGGATGTTGGCTTCGGTGATTTCGGTGTTGCCGGAGAGCTTGCGCCAGACTTCAGAAAAGCGCTTGGAAATATTGTCAAACATGCGTGGTCTCGGGTTCGGTTAATTCAAGCCACACAGTCTAGCAAGGCTCGGCTGATTCAAACAGCAAACCGCCATGACGCCGAGGCGCGGAACACGGCAACAACTTTTGACCACAGATGGACACAGATAACAACGGATAGAAGCGTAGTTTCTTCACGCCATCCGTTTCTATCCGCTTTTATCTGTGGGCAAAAGCGTTTTTGCTTGTCCCTTCGATTACAAAGCGGCCTACAGCTTCAACTCAAGGAAACACGCGTTGGCGATTGGGTTGCGGTAGTAGGCCTCGATGCGTTTGAACCCAAGTGATTCATAAAGCGCAATCGCCGCTTTCATGTCCGCGATCGTATCCAGCCGCATCGCCCTGTAGCCCGCTTTGTGAGCCTCCGCGATCAGATGCCCCGCCAGCTTGCGGCCGACTTGCTTGCCGCGAAATTCCGGCCGCACGTACAGCCGCTTCATCTCGCAGATGCCTTGTGTGAGTGGCTTTAGGGCGATGCAGCCCGCCGCCTTGCCGTCGACTTCGCCCAGAAACAACCGCCCTTGCGGCGGCGCGTAAATGCCCGGCAGCGCGGCCAGCTCGGCTTCGAATCCCTGAAAGTCGAGACTGAACGGCAGGCTCTTCGCGTACTCACGAAACAACCGCCGAATCTCGTCCAGTTGCGGCTCTTTGTCGACACGGACAACTCGAAAGTCAGTAGTCATTGCGTTGAATTAGTGACTTCTTGGGGTCGTGTACGGCGGATACGCGTATCGCACATAGGGTCGGTAGGATATCTCAACCGTGCCGAAATTTGTCTCGATGAAATAGGGAGTCCCTATTTCCACTGTTTGCTCCCAGTCCACTGCACCTCCGATACCCTCATAAGATACCCATCGGCAATCGAGCGAGACTGTCATTTGTCCGTTGCCGGCAGACCAGCAAGCCACACTCGTGACGCATCCAAAACCACTTCCATCGTTCCGCCAACCGTCGGCATAGCTCGTCGCCGTTTCAAAAAAATCCGGGTAGTCGTCGTCAAACATCTCGACTTCCTTCAAGCGGATTTCAGTGATGTCGCGGCGATCTGGCAATATCCTCGATTTAACCGTCATTAGTACATCTGCTGTTTCTGTTACCTGCGCGGCGCGCCAAGTCAGCTTTACCTTGCTTACAGGTCGCATTCGTTGTGTTTGCACAGATTGACTAACCTTGGGTTGTTGCGGCAAAAACGACAATTCGCTCGAGATAGATAAATCTACGGTAGGGATAAGACTCCTGGTTCGTCGATTGTTCCAGTACTCAGCAATCACAAAGCACAACACGACGAACAAAACGCCGTCGACCGCCAGCACCCAAGCAACTGGTTTGCGATGCCACGCCATGCAGATACAAACGCTGGCGATGGCGGCGGGTTCATGCAAAGCAACTGCTGACGCGAAGGCGCGAAGTTCGCGAAGAGCCCACGCGACCGGAGTTCTTTTGCTTTTCTTCGCGGCCTTCGCGCCTTCGCGTGAGTTGTTAAGACCTTACCGGAACGTCACGGCGAGGCGGCGGTTGCCTGCGCTTAGCGCGAACTGGCCGTTGCCGCCGCGGCAGGCGATCTCCGAATCGTCCAGCGGCAGCGGCTTGTCCGTCGTCGCAGCTTTGCCAAGCGTCGCTTTCAGCGCGTTGAAGACGTAACTGCCGCTGGCCTCGGAAATGCGCACGGCTTTTACCGACGCGTAGGTCTGGATCATGAACCGGTCGCCGTCCTGCTGGATCACCACGTCTGTGGCGTTTTCGGTTGCGGCGCGGCGCCAGATTTTGTCGAGTTCGCGCGCCACGCAGCCCGCGCAGGCCACGGTCGTTGGCTTGGCTGACTTGTAACGCGTCAGCAGCGCCTTGAACGCCTCGTCGCGCGCATCGTCGGCAATCACCGTCGCGTACACATCCAGCACGTCGGCAAGCACATAATCGAGCGTGCCGTTCTTCATGCCAATGGCGAGCAATTCCTCGACCTTGGCGGGCAGGCCGGGCTCCATCTTGCGCATGGCTTCTTCGGGCGTCTTGCCGCCCATCATCGCGTCGTGCCAGGTGCGCGCCGCGATGCCCGCGAGGTTGCGAATCGAGTTGGCGAACGAAATCAGCGGCTGCAGCAGGCCCGTCGTAAGCGCGCCCACGTACACGCGCTGCAACAGCGGCGCGGAATCGGCATGGCTGAGGCGGTTGCGCCCAACGGGCGCGATCTCGGCGAGTTCTTCTTTGATGGCTTTGACTTCAGCCGCGACCTTCTTTGCTTTGGCCTTCGCGCGCTCGCTCAGGCCTTTCTTCGCCTTGGCAGGTGCGGCCCCTTTTGCGGGTTTAGCAGGCTTCTTCTTGGCGGCTGGCTTGGCTTTCTTCATTGGTGTCCTAAGGAAAGACAAAGACAACTGCAGTCCACAGATGACGCAGCTTGCCACAGATATTGGCTTGGCCTTTATCTGCGTCAATCTGCGTCATCTGCGGATAAGCAGTTGTTTCCTTGAATTAGGTACCCGGTTTGGCGGATTCGGCCTTCTTCTTCAAGTCGGCCAGCGCGGTGTCAAGCACGCCATCCACCTGGCCGCCCATGAACTGGAACATCACGCGAATCATCGGGTTGGAGGGTGTGGCGTGCTCTGTCAGCGTTACGCGCGTAACGTGGTTGTCTTCCTTGCCGACTTCCTGCATCTCATAGAGCCAGTAGCCCTTGAACATAGGGTTTTCGACGACCTCGATTTTCAGCATGCTGTGCTTCTTGCTTTCGGTCAGGTGCATCTTGAGTTCACCCATTTGCGTAAAGACCGCGGTCCAGGTCGCGGTGCCATCGGCGTTCTTTTTGTAGTCCTTGATTTCCTTGATCTGGCTCGACCACGACGGGTAGGCCGGGACATCCGCGAGCACGTCGTAAACCGCGATGTTCCAGCGCGAGATGTCGGTGCTGCGCTTGAATTCCCAATCGGGCTTCAGCGTGTTGCCGTAAACGAACGCGCCGCCAACCGCCAGCGCGATCAGCAATACCAAGCCGATGAAGATCTTGATCAGCTTGGCGCCCTTTTTCTTCGGTTGTTGTTCGGACATGGTTGGTCTCCCCGAGATGTCCAAGATTAAACACGCTGCCGAACAATTGGCAATTGCCGTCAAGTGACTTGGGTTATTCTTGCATTTCAGCAATGCCACTGCGACAATTTCAACTTCGGGTGCAAAAACCATAAATCTTGGACGGAAAATGGCTCGCCAATACCGGTGGTGTGCAGGGATTTTGGCCGCGGTCGTCATTGCGTTAGGTCTGTTGGTCGGCCCGGCGTTGACGGCTGACGCCACCGGCGACGCCATCGACGAGGCGCGTATCAAGGCCCGCGCGGGCAAAAACAAAGAAGCGGTGGCGGACCTGGACAAGTTGCTGGAAAAGAGCCCGGACGACCCCCGCATCTACTATTACAAGTGCAAGATTCTCGTCGACCTTGATCGCAAGAACGATGCCGCTGATTCGCTGGAAAAGGCGGTCGAAAAGATGGCGAAGTACCAGAAGGGCGGCGGCAAGGACGCCTCGATTCTTGGCGTTGCGGCGAACATCGAAGCCGATGCCAAGGACATGCTGAAATATCGCCGTGAAGCGCGCATCATCCTGCAGGACTACCGCGCCAAGAGCCTCGTGATTGCCGAAAAGTTGCTGGGTGATAAGAAGCCCGAACAGGCGCTGTATGTCGTGGATGAAGTGATCGCCGCTGTCGGCGCCGACCCCGAAATCGAAACATTGCTGAAGAAGATCAACGCTGCGATCGCCGAAGCCGCAGGCGATCGCAAGTAAAGGACGGACATTTTGACACCGTTCCTCAGGAATCTCGTGTTTGCCGTCCTCGTGCTGCCGTGCGCGGCGACCCCTCTTTTGGCGGACGCGGCGCTCGACAAAAACCTGGGCGACGCGCGAGCGGCGATCAAGGCCAAGGACTACGACACGGCGCGGATTGCCGCGCGGGCGGTTCTATCGTCGGATCCTCTTCACCAGGAGGGCCGCCTGTTGCTCAGCGATGCCCATGAAGGCCTGAACCAATCGAACGAAGCCGTGATCCAGGCCATGCTGGCCATCGATTCACCCAGCCGCGGCAACAAATCCTCGGCGTCGCTCGTCACTCGCGCCACCAAACGGGTCCAGGACAAGTCGCCCAACCTGCTCGCCTTTGTGAACCAGCGCAAGGACAGCACCGGGTTGTTGCTCAAGCTGCGTACCAAGGCGCTAAGCGACAAGCGGGCTCAGGACGCAGAGTGGCTTGCAACGCGCCTGGGCCTGCTGTCTCCATGGCACCCCGAGGTCGAAAAGCTCACCGCCGGGGTGAGTCCCCGCAGCCAGGGCGGCGAGAAAAAGACGCCGGTCAAGGGAACCGGCGTGGACTTGCTGGAGTATCCCGACAAGTGGACGCTCAAGAACCTGGGCGGAAAGTCAGAGATATCGGCGTTGGAGATGGTTTTGCTGAAGCCCGCTGACGGCTTCATCGGCGAGGCGCGGTTGCTCGAAGATGATTACAAGACGCCGGACTCATTCACGCTTTCCTTCGAATTAAAGTGGGACGGCGGCGATGTGGACGGCTCCGGCGACAGTTCGTTCTGGTTGATCTTTTGCGCCCAGAAAGTCACGGACTTTTCCGATGCGGCTGTCACTATTGACCTGACGCATTCCAAGAAGCGCGTCTGCGGCTACGCGGACCATCCGAAGGTCGACGACCCGTTGTGGAAAATTCAGGAGTGGCGCAATCTCGGCGATGACAAGGTCAAAGCCGGGCAATGGCATGCGCTTTCCGTCTCGTTCTCGGGGGCGGACAGGAAGTTGAAAGTGATGAACGACAAAGTTGAACTTCTCACGTTTACGACTTCCGAGAACAAACTTTCGCAGCGGTACATCAGTTTTGGCATCGGTAACTGTGCGGAAGCCGCCATTCGGAACGTGTTTCTGAAGAAAGAAAAGTGACCGTGCCCCGAGCTCTCCACGCCGTCATCTTTGCCTTAATTGCCGGCCTGGCCGCCCAGTCCACGTGGGCGCAGCTAACCGAGGATGAGCGGGCGCGGCTTGATCGCAACCTTTCGGCGGCGCGCACATCCATCCAGAAAAAGCAGCATGATGACGCGGTGATTGCGCTCAAGGCGGTGCTGACACTTGACGTCGAACACCAGGAGGCGCTGGTGTTGCTGGCGGAATCGCTGTCGGCGCAGCTCAAGGCCGAGAAGGTTCTTGCGCCGGCGATCGCCGGCTTTGACGCGCCAAGACGAGGCGGCAAAACCGGTCCCGCGCTGGCGTCGCGCGCCCAGAAATTGATCCTGGCGACCAGCCCCACGCTCAATGAATTCCTTGTTCTTCGCACAGGGGCGGTCGGCACGCTGCTCAAGCTTGCGTTGCGGGCAAAGGCCGACAAGCGACCGCTGGACGAGCAATGGACCAATGGCCGCGTTGCAACGGTATTCCCCTGCCACGAAGACGCGGAAAAAACCGGTGGGGTGGGATACGTGCCGCCGCGCCGCGCACACCTGCTTTACGGCGACTATTCGCCGGCGAACGCGAAGTTTGTGTCCTCGGGCATGGAACTGGGCTTTGTCGACCTGATGGATCAGCCCGATTTGTGGCAATGGTCCCGCCAGCCCAATGGCTGCGAGTTCGCTGACGGTGCGTTCAAGGTGGTGTGGGACCATGAGTCCGGATACATCACCCTGTGGCGCGAAGACGATTCAGGTTGGGTCAACGGCACTTTTACGTGCAGGTTCAGCATGTACTACACCCGCGATGACGAAGACAAGTTCCCCCAGTTCATGATTATTGGCAAGGATCCCGAAGTCCGGGCGAAAGACACCGGCATCTTGATTGTGCCGGCGGGTTCCAAGCCGCTGCGCGACGGCGACTCGCCGCGAAAGCCGGAGATCGCCTTTGCGAGTTACACCGGCGGTGGCAAGGGCTGGAGCGTGAAAACGCTGGAAACGATCAGCAAGGACGATATTAAGCCCAAAGCGTGGAACGAGGTGTCGCTGACTTTCGATGAAGACAAGAGTACGGCGATACTGACCGTTAACGGCAAACAGGTTTTTTCGCAGGGCACCGGCGAGTTGAAGATTTCAGGCTACCTCACCCTCGCGGTCGCGGAAGCGGAGACGACGTACTTCAAGTCGATCCGCATCAAGAAGGGCAAATAGCGCCCCGGCGTGCGTGGTTGTTTCGGCCCGCCCTCGCTGCTATTCTTTACGCGTCAATGGTGCCTTCGGGCATCGGTCCAGCGGCTGCCGATACGTCGGCATGTCCGCTAAAGATGTGCTGAGCGGCGAATTTGCCGTCGAAGCACGGAGAGCACATGAGCAACGCCAACGGCGCTACGCCGCCGCATTCCGACGATCACGATGCCCAAAAACGCGAACATCTCGCGCGCTTTGGCAAATTCGGCAAGGCCGGCTCGCTCCATGCGCACCTCAATTCCTTCGGCGGCGACCACACGCCCGGCGCCTATCGCCCCGCCCACGGCGAGCCCTACGACCGCCTCGAGCGCGGCGGCCATGTCGATCCCGTCGAACTCGCGTCAGGCAGGCTCACGCCCGACGGCCACGCTGTGCCCCTGGCGCGCCAAGCTGAACAAGCGGAACTCAACAAGCAATTTCTCGTCGAAGAACGCGAACGGTTGCAAGCAAGCAAGGGTGACCCTGTCGGCTACGGCATGAACGCTCAAACCGACGCGGTCGCGCCGTTGGACAACGAAAAGATCGAGCGCTTTTTGCGCACCCGCCGCGCGCTGAACAACGCAGGGGACACAGATTTTGAAAGGAAAGCGGCCCGCGCGCAGGAATACGCCGCACGTTTGGCGAGTGAGTATTACCGACAGGTCGAAAACCTACAGCCGAATGACAATTCACAGCTGTCAGGTATCAGGGATCAGGTGTCAGGTTTTAAACCCGATACCCAACACCCGAAACCCAATACCCCTGTTGATCGCGCGCGCTTCCTTCCGGTTTCGATGGCCGACATGCAATCGCGCGGCTGGGCGCAGTGCGATTTCATCCTCGTCACGGGCGACGCCTATGTCGACCATCCCAGCTTCGCCAACGGCGTGATCAGCCGCGTGCTCGAGTGGGCCGGGTTCAAGGTCGGCATCATTGCGCAGCCTGACTGGAAGGCGCTCGACGACATCAAGAAGCTCGGCAAGCCGCGCCTGGGCTTCCTCGTCAGCGCGGGCAACCTCGACAGCAGCCTCAACGCCTACACCGCGCACAAGCTGCCGCGCAGTGACGACCCGTATTCGCCGGGCGGCCGCGCCGACGCGCGCCCGGTCCGGGCCACCATCGTTTATTGCAACCTGATTCGCCGCGCGTTCGGCAAAGTTCCGATCATCATCGGCGGCATGGAAGCGAGCCAGCGCCGCTTCTGCCACTACGATTACTGGGACGACAAAGTTCGTCGCGGCATCCTGCTCGACACCAATGCCGATATGCTCGTGTTTGGCATGGGCGAAACGCAGATCGTCGAGATCGCGCACCGCCTCAACCAGGGCGAGCGCCTGGGCGACCTCACCGACATACGCGGCACCGCATACGTGAAGAAGGATATCGGCTATCTGAATTCGTCTTCCTTCATTGAGCGTTTCGGTCGCGCGGTGGATACGTTGCCCTATGAAAGCCTGCTGCCACCCAGGGATCAGGCATCAGGTATCAGGGATCAGGTAAAACCCGATACCCGAAACCCGCTACCCGATACCTTGCCTGAGCGCGTGCAGGAGCAACCGCAGGGCAACGCCAATGCACCGCAGTACCGCAAGAACTACGCACTCGCGTTCAAGACGATTTACGACGAACAAGACCCGGTCCGCGGCCGGCCCGTCGTGCAGGCGGTGGGGGATCTCAACATTGTGCAGATGCCGCCGGCGCGCCTGCAAACCGAGCAAGAACTCGACCGCTGGTACGACCTGCCTTACACGCGCATGCCGCACCCCGACTACGAAGCCAAGGGCGGCGTGCCCGCGTGGCTGACCACGCAGCACACGATCGTGACGCATCGCGGCTGCATGGGCTCGTGTACGTTCTGCGCGATCTGGATGCACCAGGGCCGCACGATCACCAGCCGCAGCATTGACAGCATTGAGAAGGAAGCAGGCGCGATCACGGCGATGCCGAGTTTCCGCGGCTACATTTCCGACGTCGGCGGCCCGACTGCGAACATGTACGGCAATTATTGCAGCGTCCAGCAGACGATGGGCGCGTGCAAGGAACGCGACTGCCTGCTGCCCGACCCGTGCCCGGCGTTGCGCCAGCACCTCGACAAGCAAATTACGATGCTATCGCGCGTGCGCGCGGTGCCCGGCGTGAAGAAGGCGTTCATCGCCAGCGGCATCCGCTACGACATGCTGATTGACGAAAAGACCACCAATGGTTGCGGCGACGCGTACATCGAGAACCTCGCGGCGCATCACACCAGCGGCCATCTGAAAGTCGCGCCGGAACACACCAGCGACGACGTGCTGGCGAAGATGCGCAAGCCGAGTTTCGCGAAGTACGAGATTTTCAAGCAGCGTTTTGTCGAGGCCAGCACACGCGTGGGCAAAGAGCAGTATCTGGTCGCCTATTTCGTCAGCAGCCACCCGGGCTGCACGATGGACGAGCAGATCCGCCTCGCCGAATATTTTAAAAAGCACAACTGGAGTCCCGAACAAGTCCAAGACTTTATCCCGACGCCGATGACGCCCGCGACGGTGATGTTCTATACGGGCTACGATCCCGAAACGCTGCAGCCGGTTTATACGCCCACGCACATGCGCGAGAAGCGGCGCCAGCGCGCGCTGATGCAGTACAAGCGGCCGGAGTTCCAGGGCCGCGTGCGCAAAGCCCTGCGCGAAGCCGGCCGCGGCGATCTCATTGGCCGCCACAAGGACGCTCTCGTGCCGCCGGGCAACGAAGAGGACTGGGAAGACGACAACCCCGCCCGCCCCGCCGGCATTGGCTCCGGCCCGTCAACGACGAAGAAACGCGGACCCTACCGCGGCAAATGGCGGTAGTACGGCAACTGTCACAGCGAAAGCTATGATGTGGCCGTCTGTATCCGCGGGCTTTCCATGAATTGTCCTAAATGCGGCGTTGCCAACCCGCCGCGCGTTAAGCGCTGCGGTAACTGTTTGACACCGATGGACAGTGTTTCGGTCGTGGCGGACAGCACCGACGGGACAGCGGCGCCAAAACCCCAACTTCCGCCGCACACCGAACTAGCTGTGAGTTCGCCGGGCTTATCGATGGGTGGGCTCGAACGGTCGGCCGCAGACCCGACCAAACTTGAGGTATCGGGGCCGGTTCGGTCGCGCCCCGGCAAGAAAATCAGCTTTCACGAGTTCGCCGGACCGAAGGATCGCTATCAGCTTGTCGGGGTCATCGGCGCGGGCGGCATGGGCGTGGTGTTCAAGGCCCAGGACAAGCTGCTGGGGCGCATCGTCGCGCTCAAACGCGTGCTGGCGGATACGTCGGAGGAAAAGGAAGTCGCGCTGCGCTTTGTGCGCGAGGCGCAGACAGCGGGATCGTTGCAGCATCCGAATCTCGTCGCGGTCTTCGATGTTGGAACCGATCACGATGGCCTGTATCTCGTGATGGAATACATCGGCGGCGAGTCACTCTCGGCACTCATGGCGCGCATGAAACTTCCCCAAGACCGCGCGATTCAGATTTTCGAGCAGATCTGCGCCGGCGTCGCGTTTGCCCACCAGCACGGCGTAGTCCATCGTGACATCAAGCCTTCGAACATCATGATCGATGCGCTGGGCGTCGCGAAGCTCCTGGATTTCGGGCTCGCACGCGGCGCGCTTGCGCCGGACCTGTCGATGACCGGTGTCGCGATGGGCACCTTCGAATACATGGCGCCGGAACAGCGTCGTGATGCCAAGAGCGTGGACCATCGCGCGGACATCTACAGCCTCGGCGTAACGCTCTACGAACTGCTCACCGGCTTGCCACCTATGCCCGTGTACTTGCCAAAGGTTCCTGACCGCTGGCGCGGAATCGTTGCGCGCTGCATCGAGCCCGAACCAGCGGCTCGATGGCAGACGGTGGTGGCACTGATCGACGCGATGCGCGGGGTTGTAGCGGACGCAAAATCCGGAGTTCACACTGAAGTTGTCGAGGGTGACGAGTTACGGTGCCGGTCCTGCAACTCGGTCAATACTCTCGATGCGCGGCTCTGTCGCGACTGCGGCGCCTCACTCACAACCCATTGCCTGGCTTGTAAGCAGAAGTGCCGGTCAGGCCTCCTGCATTGTGACAAATGCGGCGCCAATCAGGCGCTGGCGACAGAATTGCTGGATCAGAAGTCGAAAGTCGAGCAAGCCGTTGCCGACCGGCAGTTAGCTGCCGCGGCGGCTCAAGTTGAATCGACGCTGGGTGCACTGGCTGTCGAAAAACGCCGACGTGGCGGCCTCGCTGTTCTGGAAGACTGGTTACGCCAGCAAAGGAACGCGCTGGCGCGTCGACAGCAACAAGCTGCGGTCTACGCTGCAAACAGCCAACCGCTGTTGGCGGCCGGGCGCCCGGAACTTGCGATGGACAGCCTGGCGCGGGCTGTTGAAGTTGACGCCCGATACGCCCCGGATTTAGCGCGTCTGCGTACCGAAATTGCCCAGGTCGTGAATCCTCAACAAGAGGCGGAAGCCGCGCGGCGAATGGTGGCGGTCGGAAACGTCGATGCAGCGAGACAGGCGTTGCTGCGCAGGGCAGTTGTTGTTGACGCGGAGGATGACGTCCAACGCGAAATTTCCAGGGCCATAACACAAGTTGAAGAGCGAACAACAATAAGATCTCAGCGAGTCAACGCAATCGTCGCGGGAGTGCTGGGTGTTGTGGCAGGCGGCATTCTTGTCGCCCTTGTGGTCATCAGCCAGCAGGGGGCAGAGGCAAGGAAGGAAATGCAGGAGCAGACGCATCTGGACGAGCTCAGGCGACAGCAGGAAAAAGAAATGGAGATCCAGAACCGGCGCGCAAAGTTTGAAGAGGAGTTTCAAAAAAGGAAGGACGAAAACGCCAAAGAGACGCGCGCCAGAATGGACAAGGAATGGAAAGCGATGCAGGACCGCATGTTGAGGGAGGCGGAGGAAGAAGCAAAACGCAATCCGCCGCCCAAACCCAAACCTCCAAAGGTTTTTGTAAAGGATCGCAGTAAGGAAAGTTCAGCGACGAAAGACACCCCTTCCACCAAAGACGGCGTCGAACCCAACCAGCCTAAACCTCCCAAGTAACCACGGCTTGGCCTGCTCGACGATGGTGAAACAAATACGTCGACCCTGTTGGCCCAAGCGAGTCTTCAATCGTTAGAACTCCTTCCAACATGACTTCCGATCAGGTTTTAGTGCGATTCGCCAAATTTCTCAAGATTATCTGATCCGGCTGGATCCTCTGCGACGGTTACCGGCATGCGGAATCGCAATCAGGCACAGGCAGGGCTGGCAATGCTCCGTACTCGCGGCGAGGAACTCACGCGCCGCGGGTGGGGGCTGGCGCTCACGTTTTTGCGTGAGCCCAACGATGCCAGTGACGCCGTGCAACAGGCGTTTCTCGTAGCCACTCGCAAGCCGGAGCAGGTCCCACTCGACGATCCCTGGCCGTGGTTTGCCCGCGTTCTCGCCCTCGAAGCATCCAATCTGCGGCGCAAACGGGTTAAACACACGTCCGTCGGCGACTCCGGCGTCGGAGACAACATGCCGCCGGACCCTCACGCACCCGAGCCCAGCCGCGTGCTCCAGCAGCGCGAACTCGCGGCGGCCCTCGACGGCGCGCTCGCCACGCTGCCCGCGGCAGAACGCGACGCCGTCGTGCTGACGCATGTCGGCGGCCTGGCCTACGAAGATGCTTGCCGGACCTTGAACGTCCCGCTCGGGACGTTCAAGCACCAGCTCGTTCGCGGCATGCAGCGCCTGCGCCAGAAGCTTGGCGCGGCCGACAAGTCGCTGGCGAGTGCGATGCTCGTGCTGCCGGTCCTGCCTGTGCCTGATGCCCTCAAAGTCTCCGTGCGCTCGACGCTCTCCCACGCGTCGACAAACGGCGGCGGTTCCGCTCCAAAGATTGGGAATCCACTTGGAGCCAACATGCTTGTGAAAATCCTGGCGCTCAGCACCATCACCACGTTGCTGCTGTTTACCTTTGTGTTCAACCGGCCGCCGCAGGTGCCGTCGCAAACCGACCTGGCCGCTGCCAACGCGGAGATTCCGCCGGCTAATCGTGCCGGGGCCGAGGGCGTAAGCGGTCCCGTTGGCCGCTCCGACGGCGCCAAGGCTGGCGCCATCGCCAACTCGCCTGCGCCGAAAACCGACGATGCGGGCACCACCGCCGCGAACAAACCGGCCGCGCCCACCGAAGCGGCGGCGCCCAAGAATCCGCCCGAACCCAAGCCTGTAGAGCCGGTCGAGGACGAGGGCGACCTTGAGGAAGAGCCCAAACTCGGCGGCATTTATCGCGGCGCCGATGGCCGTGACGGCCACGTCATCTTGCGCTCGGGCAGCAAGCCCAACGACGTCAGCAAGGCCGGCGAGCCCGCGGCAGCGCAGCCGGAACTGCTGACGGTGCTTGCCGCGCACCGCCGCTGGAATTATGGCGAACAGTTCTGGGACATGATTGCGACCGCCGACGGCAAGCAGATCATTACCGCGGGCAAAACTCTTTGCTGGTGGGATGCCAACGACGGCTCCGTTCAGCGCGAAATCCACCTCACGGACAAGGCGTATTCCCTCACGCTCTCGCGCGACGGCAAAACGCTGGCAACTACCGAGGCGCAACAAGGCAACGTGCGCCTGTGGGACCCCTCCACCGGCAAGTACCTGCGCACGGTCAACCGGCAATCGGGCGTGAACTACGTCAGTTTCAGCGCCGACGGCAAATACCTTGCCGGTTGCGGCCATTGCCAACCGCTGTTGTGGAACTTGCAGGGCGACTTGAAGGAACGCGCGTTTGCCAAGCCCGATATTGCGCATGCCAGGGATTCCGCCGCGTACACCGAATGGACCGGCGAGTATGAGGCCGTCAGCTTCAGCGCCGACGGCAGCGAAGTCCTGGCCTACGCCGCGTGGTCTGAAAGCAGCGGCGGCAACGCGGTTGTGGCCTGGAACGTCAAAACCGGCGCCGTGGCGCGCAGATTCGTGGTCGATGTCAACGGTTTCAAGCTTTCGCCTCGCGGCAAATTCACCGCCGACGGCAAGTATCTCGTCGCATTTTCCCAGCGCGCGGATTCAAGCGATGACCGCACCAGCCCGCTGGTTGTCGTCGATACGCAAAACGGTGCGGTGCGCGAACTCGCGGCCGTCGACGGTGCCTACACGCTGGCGATTAACCCCGACGGCAAACAGGTTGCGGCGGGCGGCACGGGCAATGGAGGCATGATCCAACTTCTGGCGCTGGACACCGGTTCGGTGTTAAAGACATTCAACCGGCGTTCGGTCGGGTACTGGGCGGCCTTTTCGCCGACCGGCGGCGAACTTTTTGTCGGCAGCACCGACGGCTACATTCGCCGCTGGAGCACCGAAACCGGCAAGCCCTTGAATCGCCACCCGCAACTGGGCTCGTCGAAAGAGCACATCGACGTGATCGCCAACGTGGCGCTGGCGGGCGGCCGCGCCATCAGCCAGGACTACTCGGCGCGTGTGCTTGTTTGGGACGTCGCATCGCGCAAAGTCGAGCACGTCATCAACGACGTCTGGATCTTCGCCGTGCAATCCGACGGCGCGGGCATGGCGACGCTGTTCGAGGGCGCCGTGACGTGGTGGAACCTGCGGGACGGCAGCAAGCTGCGCACCACCGAACTCGGCGACGGTGACTGGAGCGGGTTTATGTTCTGCCGCAACGACTCGGCGCTTTTTGTCGCGCGGCCCGGCGAGGCCCGGCTTTACGACGCCAAGACCGGCAAATTGTTGAAGAAACACGTCAACAGCGTCTCGGACGGCCTGTATTTCTGGGGTTTGTCGCCCGATGGCAACTCGGCTATCTGGTATGGCGGCAGCGGCGACAGCCTTGAGGTGCAGTCGATGGAGAACGGCGAATTCCGCACCATGACGCTGAGCGAGGGGTCTGATCCGGTCCACCGTATTCGCTTCACGCGGGATTCCGCCAAGATGCTGGTGACGCGCAAGGGCTCATGCCAGCTCGAGGTCTACGACATGGCGACAAGCAACCTTGATCGCCTTGTGACCTACGAATTCCCTGACGCCGAGAACGCGGAAGAGCCCATCAGGCCGCTGGTCGGCGCCTTTCATTTGTCGCCCGACGCGCGGTTTATCTTCACGGGCTGGTGGCGTCTCAGCGCCGGTGAAAACCAAGCCCTGCAGCGCATCAATGAAAACTGGAAAAACAAAGACCTGAAGTGCTACACGCTGGCAACTGACGGCAAGACGTTTGCCGCGGTCCACAGCAACGGCGGTATCTGGATATGGCGCGTGCAGGACACGCTGCAAAGCAAGTAATTGCCGCAGGTTGCATCCAAAGGACGCCGCCAGGCGTCCTTTGTCGTTTCCGGGATCAGGCTATGTCGCAACGCGGGGTATGGTTCGGGGAAGAGGTTGTATGGACACGCGGTTTACCCGACGAAGCCCTGGCAAAGTTGGGAAGCGTGTCCGCAAACCCGGAACTAAATGGAGATAGCCATGAGCAACAAACATTACCGCAGCGCCGCAAACGTCACTGAAGCGCCCGTCGCCCACGCTGCCACGCAGGCACAGATGGACGCCGTGTCCGCCGAGAGGCCCGCGCACGAAACCAGCATCGAGCGGATCAAGCGTTACCTGGACCAGGTCGTGCACGTCGCCCACGAGTGCCTCAAGAACAACGACGACCTCGTCAGCGTCCGCGAGGGCCTGCAGGCCGCGCGCACTTTGCTTTCCGTCATTAAGCACGAGCAGCGGATGAAGGAGCGCGCCGAGAAAGGCCGGCAACAACGCGAAACCGTCCAAGATGCCGCTCGCGATGCCCGGGCGATGATGGACGAGGCGCTTGCCATCGACGACGCGATGGACGCCGAGGCGCAAGCCGTGATCGAGCGGATGATGCAGCAGGCGCGGATAAGCCGCGAAAAACCCTTCGCCAATGCGAGCGAAAGCACTGAAGCGGGACCGCCGCAGCCTCCGCGCGCAGGTTAGCGATCGCGACGAATGTCGGGCATGTTGGATGTTTGCGAAGTAAGCTGCGCGCATGCCCGCACTTGGTGAAGAAACCGTTCCGCCCGATGAAGCCGCGATGATCGCGCGGCTGGTCGAGCAAAACCTTGCACTGCTGAACGTCGATGAGCGCCCCGTGCGCCGCGGCCAGCACCCGAAGCACCACGGCTGTGTCCGTGCAGAGTTCATCGTCGAGCCCGATTTGCCCGCGGAGTTCCGCCACGGGCTGTTTGCATCGCCGCGCCGCTACGACGCGTTGATCCGCTTTTCCAACGGCGAGTCGCGCGACGACCGCCGCGCGGACGCGCACGGGATGGCGATTAAATTATTCGACGTGCCGGGCGAAAAACTGCTCGGCGAAGGGACTACGCATGATTTTATTTTGCTCGATCACCCGATTTTCTTCATTCGCAACGTCGAGGATTACGTCGGCCTGTTCGACGCCCTGTTGGCCGCGCGGCGATCCATACTGCCGAAGCTCGCGTTCTTCTTGCCGCGGTTGATCGCGGAAATCGGCCACGTTTACGTGACATACTTGCGCAAGAAGCCGCACGAGCTCGACATTCTGCTCGATACGGTGGGCAAGAAGCCAAAAACGCCGCTGCAGGAGTACTGGAGCACGACGCCGTACTTGCTCGGCCCGCAGGTTGTGCGCTGGTCAGCGCGGCCGGCGATGCCGCTACCGACTCTGCCGCAGATGACGAAGTCGCCGGACTTGCTGCGGCACGCGCTGGCAGCGCAACTCGACGCGGGCGAGGTGAGTTTCGATTTCATGGCGCAGGTGCAAAGTGACGCCGAAAAGATGCCGATCGAAGATCCGACTATCCGCTGGGACGAAAAGCTTTCACCGCCGCGCAAGGTCGCGACGTTGCGGCTGCCGAAGCAGCGCCCGGACGGCGTGCCGCTGATGGAGTTCTGCGAACACCTGAGTTTCAATCCCTGGCGCTGTTTGCCGGAACACCGGCCACTGGGCGGCATCAACCGGGCGCGCAAGGACATCTACGACAAGGTCTCGCGCAAACGCCACGAACTAAACGGCGTGCCCGTGGGCGAACCGTCGCTCGAGGAATTCCTGCGGCTACATGAAGTTGGGCGTGTGTAGGTCGCTCAGCGTCTGCGACTGTTCGGGCGTGAAACCCGCGGTAATCAGGCGTTTGACGCGGTTCTCGTGCATCACGTGAAGCAGTTCTGCGAACTTGTCGTGGCCGCGCGCGATGCCCGCGGGGCCGGTGCCGCGCGCCGCAAGCACGGTCAGGGAATCCTGCACTGCGGCCGGAACACCGCCGGCGTTGTGCAGTGTCGCGGCGCGCTTGCGCACGGCGTTTTCGAGGCGACCGTAGAGGGACGGATCGGTCGCGAGCGCGTGGCGCACATGCGACATGCCGAAGTGCACATGGCGGGTTTCATCGGCGCGCGCGCGGCGTACGAGATCGGCGGTTGGCTCGTCGGGCGCGTGGTCTTCGATGAAGCGCAACAGGTCGAGGAACGTGCCTTCGCCAAGCACCGAAAGCAGGAACGCGGCTTCGGTGAAGTCCTCGAGCATGAGCAGCGAGTGCAGGCTCGCGCTGGTCGTCGCCGAAGAAACGCCGAGCCCGCCGCCGTTTGCCCGCGCGCGTTTCAGGAAGACGTCAATGTGCCGCGACTCGTCCATCAGTTGTGTGCTCAGGAACATGCCGACCTCGACGTAAGCCGGGTGAATGCGCGCGATGAACTTCGAGGGCAGATAAAGCGCCGACAGTTCGTTCTCGGCCAGAAAGGTCATCAACTGGCCGACGGCGGTTTCGAGCGCGCGCGGCAGCGGCTTGATCTTCGCCCATGCGATGTCGGTCTGCGCGTTCCACTGCGCCGCGACGGCCTGGTCGTAGAGCTGCGCGACATCGGGCGGCGCGACGCGATCGCGCTCATTAAGTGTGAACGGGTACTCCGGCCCGCCGGGCTCAACGCGCGCACCGCGGGGGGCAAGGCCCGTCGCGGGATCGGCCGTCGCCGCGTGCGGTATAGTGGCGAGCACGTCGGCGGCCATGAGTTTGCCGTCGCGCAGCGGCAGGCGCAGGCCGTGTTCGCGCTCGCCACGCGGCAGGTTGAAGCCGCCGCGGGCAATCAGGTGGCGGTCAGCGTCGGCGACTTTCTCGCAGCCGAGGTACTCGTGTTTCTCGACTTTGCACCACGTCGGAAGATCGTCGCGCGCGGCGGCGTTGCTCGAAAGCAGCGCAAGCACGCCGCCGACTTCGAGTGCATCGAGGGCCGGTCGCAGCAACGCAAGCAGCCCTCCCCCGAGAGGCAGCGGGCCGGCATTGATGGCGATGGAGGCGTTAGGCATCGAAGCTTAGAACAGCGGTTCACGACTCGCATGACCGACGGCTGTAACGTAAATCGCGTCGCGCCGAGTCTGGTAGAGGACGATAAATGGATAGTCGGTCAATACGGCTTTACGCGTTCCCGGGTCAATTTCAGGAAAGGCGGATGGGAAACGGGCGATAATGTCCAGCATGGACAACAAACAGGCTTTGAACTTGTCGCCAACTCCGGGTTGTTGCAACTCGTACCAGTCAAATGCTTGTTGGTAATCGGCGGTCGCTTCAGCCGAGAGTTTGACAATCGGCATCAGACTGGCTTACCGCGGGTATTGAGCGCTGCGCGCATGTCCTGGGCGCCGCGCGGGTTCTTGTCCAGCGCCGCCGCCCGTTCGCGCGCCAGGTCAATCTGCCACTGGGGCGCGGGGTTTTGCGCCACGTTCTTTGACAACATCTTCCAGATCAATCCGATCAACTCCAACTGCTCTTCCGCCGACAGTTGGTCGAGGCTCTTTCCGTCAACGGTGACTTGGTCGGGTGCCATAGGCCCAGTTTACCTTAGTCGGCAGCGTGTCCTACCAGTATTTCTGGTCGTCGAGGGCGGCGGTCAGCGAGGCGTAGCCTTCCTCGCGCGGCGGCATCCACTGTTTGAGGCCCTCGAGATCGAGAAGGCGGCGATGTTTGGGATTGTCGTACTTCATCGCAAACAACGCCTTCTTGAATCCCTCGGCCTTGGCATTGCTCAGCGTCGGCAGCGCGTCGAACATGCAGTGGTCGAAGCCCGGCGTGGTCCAGAACGAATCGAGCTTTTTGGTGTCGATGCGGCCGGCCGCCTGCTCAAGCACCCAGATCAGGTCGCCGAGTGTGCCGGCCTGCGCTTTGCCCTCGTTGAGCGCCTTGAGCACGTCGAGTTCGCTGGTGCCGGTGTCGCCGTGCTTGCCGAGGTCCGTGTCAAACGCGAGTTGCTTGACCCTGCCGAGGTCGACGCCTTCCTTCTTAAGGAAATGCAGCGGCAGAATGCGCGCTTGCGTGCTGTCGCGCGACCCGACCGCGAGTATTTTGCCCTCAAGGTCCTTCAGCTTCTTGATGCCCGCGTCCTTGCGCACGATCAAGCGGGCTTTGAAGTCGCGATCGCTGTCGCGCATGCCCAGCGACAACGACGTCCCCTCGGTGCGCTTGCGGATGCGGACGTGCGCCAGCGGCGTGTTCCAGGCGACGTCGATGTGGCCGGCAAGCAACGATTCGACCTGGCGCTCGTAATTCGAGAACAGGCAGAAGTCCATCGCGACATTCTGTTCGCGGAAGTGGTCGCGGATGCCCTCCCAGATCGGGACGACCTTCGCGTCGTAAGCCACCGCACCCAGCAGAATCGTTTCGTCAGGCATGGATACTCCCGTGAGGCAGGCATCCTGCCTGCCATACGTAACTCGAAACGTGAGGCAGGCTGGAAGGCCGCCCCACGGTTAGAACAGCGGCAGGCCTGTCAGAGCGCGGCCGGTGAACTCCTTCAGGTGATCGACTGTCGGCGCCATCACCCAGCCCGCGCGCGCGTCGCGGAACAAACGCTCGATCGGCAACTGCTTGCTGAACGCCGCGCCGCCGCAAGCCTTCATCGCGAGGTCCGTTACTTCCGTGGCGGCCTCAAGCGCGGCGAGCCGGGACTGCAGCACCCACAGCGGTGTGAAGTCGTTTGGCTTTTCCATTTCGCCGACGGTGTAACCAAGCAGCGCGCGCGATTGCTGGGCGCGTACATTCATCTCGGTCAGGCGCGCGCGCAGGTTGGGCAGATCGCGCAGCTTTGTGCCGGTGTGGTCGAAGCCAGCGCCCACAAGGTGGCCCTGCGTCGCGTTGACGGCGGCAAGGCACAGGCCGTTGGCCATCGCCGCGGTCCCGACAACGAACCAGGGGAGCACGACCGTCAACATGCCGCCTGCGCCGTCGCCTTGACCCGTCAAGAGGTCGTCCCTGGGCACCGCGACGTTGACCAGCTCGACAGGCGCCGAATCATTGCCGCGCAGGCCCAGGCCGTCAAAGGAGCCCGCGATCTTCAAACCCCTGGCGCCCTTGCGTACGAGGTAGAGCGTGCTTTCCATCGGCGAAGCGGCGCCGGGCTTCTGCGCGCTCGATACGTAACTGTCGGCGTTGCCCGCGGTCGTGACCCAGCTCTTGAACGCGCTGGTCGTCAGGTTGCCGCCGTTCTCGGACATCTTGCTGACCGGCGCCCAGAACTGCGAACGCGAGCCTCGTTCGGAGAACGCCAGTGTCGTGAGGTGCTTGCCCGCGCAGATTTCCTTGAGCAGCGCGTCCTTGTTCTTGAGCGTGGCGCTGGCGGCAATCTGTTGCGCCGCCGTCACGTGCATGACGTAAACCATCGCACTGCTGGCGCAACCCTGCGCGAGTTCTTCCGCGACCGCGGCAAAGACGCGCGGCGGCTGGCCCTGGCCGCCGACGGTTGTCGGCAGGCACAGGCCATAGAGCCCGGCCCTGGCAATGGCTTCCATGCTTTCGCGCGGGTAACGGCCCGACTTGTCCACGTCGGCGGCGTATTTCGAAAGGACTTCTTTGGCGAGGTTGGATGCTGTGGCGGCGTACTTCTGTTGTGCTTCGTTGAGACCGTAGATGTGGCCCATGGCTGGCTCCTGTGCGCCCATCGGCGCACGGCGCCGGGGCTAATGTTGACGGGTCAAGTTAATCGGCACGCGACGGCTGCGGCGGACTCAGATATGAGGAAGGCTGGTCATGGTGGTGAGTTTGCCCAGAGCCGGCCCTGCGTCAAGCCGGGTTGCGACCCGCGAAACAACAATGACAGAGCCGTGGCCCGATCAAGAACCCGTCCGCGTTGGGCTGAGTCAGTCGTCAGTGGGGTCGCCGCGCAGCGCCCGGACAATCGTGTCCTCGATGACTGCTTTTACCTCGTTGCGAAGTTCCACGTCGTCGTCATTCTTGATCGAGTTCATGAAGAACACGAACATGAAGTCGGCTTCGGGGTATCGCACGAAGTAAGCGCGGCCGCCCGGTGTTTTTCCGCCATGCGACATGCAACACTGGCCATCCGAGTCGTTGATGTACCAGCCAAGTCCGCCGATATCCACGACCGCCGTACGCCACTTTGTCTTGGATTCTTCTGTCAGGATTGTTTCGTCCTCCAGTGCGCGACTCCACTTCTGCATGTCCGAGACGCAGGAAACCAGGAAGCCCGCCCCGCGATGAACCCACGTGTAGCCGCGGTCAATCATCGAGCCCTTGTCGATCTTGTTGACGTAGCGACGCGCGTCGCGCTGGCGCGAAAGGAAGCTGTCTCCCCGAAAGCCCGTCTCCTTCAGGCCTGCGGGCACAAACAGATTTTCGCGGACGTATTGCTCGTAGGTCTTCTTGGAGACGAGTTCAACGACTGCCGCGGCGATGTTGAAGTTGGTGTTGGTGTATTCGAAGCGTTCGCCGGGTTTGCCCGCCAGCGGCAGCGAGAGGTAATACTTCATGGCGATGTCGCGGTTGGTCAGGTCCGGCATTTCGTCGACCGGCGGCGGTGCGCCGATGCCCGAGCTGTGGCTGAGCAGTTGCTTCAGCGTGATGCCGGCTTTGTCTTTTGGGACGTCCTTGAAGTATTTCTGCAGGGTATCGTCGAGCGAAAGCTTCTTGCGTTCCTCAAGCTGAAGGATTGCCGCCGCGGTGAAATGTTTGCCCACCGACCCCATGTCGAAGTACGTGTCGATGGCGTTTTTTCGACGATCGCCCGCATGGGCCATGCCGTAGGCCGCTTTGTGGATCTCGACGCCGTCCTTTTCAACCAGCACAACACCCGAAAAGCCCTTCTGCTCGGCGAAATCTTTCATGATGGCGGCAATGGTTTTGCCGAGGTCTTCGTTGATCGTCTTGTTGGAGCGGGCGCGGGCGGCGCGGTCGGCGAGGCGCTTCTTGTTCGCTTCTTCCCGGAGTTTCTTCTCCGTGGCCTTGTTGTCGGCGCGTGGCGCGGCGTCGACGCAGGTATGGGTCGCCGTCAGCAACAATGCCGGCAGGATCAAGGTGACAAGTTGCCGCATGCAGGGTCCGCGAATGGAATCTGTGAAGGGCGTCGCACCTGTTACGGGCCGCGACGGCGCAGGCGACAGGAATTCCCGGCACGATTTTTTGCCGCCTTCCCTAGCCCTTCATCCGCTCATACACGACGTGCTCGATCTCGGGCCAGAGTTCAAACTCGAACCCTTCGCCGGCCTTGGAAGAATTCAGCAGCAGCACGAACATGAAGTCGTCCGCCGGGAAGCGGGCAAAAAACGCGCGGGCGCCCGGTGCGGAGCCGCCGTGGTACATGTAGTCGGTGTCACCTTCGCTGTTGCGCTTGAACCAGCCCAACGCGTAGCCCTCGAGGTGCTCTTTGAAATACAACTCCTTGGATTCCTCGGTCAGGACCGTTTCGTCCTCCAGCGCGGTACTCCACTTGAGCATGTCTTCGGCCGTCGAAATGATGTAGCCGCAACCGCGCTGGCCCCAGGTGAAGGGCCAGTCGACGGCAAGGCCCTTGTCCTGGCCGTCTTCGTAGCGGCGGGCCGAGCGATTGCGGTCAAGGCCTTTGTCGGAGCAGAAGCCGGTGTCCTTCATGCCCGCGGGCGCGAAAATGTTCTTCTCAAGGTACTGCTCGTAAGTTTCCTTGCTTGCGATTTCAACGATGGCGCCGGCGAGGTAGTAGTTGGCGTTGGAATACTCGAACTTCGTTCCCGGCGCGCTGGACAGAGGTATGGCAAGGAGCTCTTTCATCGACACGTCGCGGTCGACGAGATTGGATCCATAGGCGTCGTAGTCGCGGGCAATGCCCGAGGACTGGCTCAACAGTTGCGACAGGGTGATCTTGGCTTTGTCCTTGGGACAGTCTTTGAAAAACTTGTCCAGAGAGTCTTCCAGCTTCAGCTTGCCTTGCTCCGCCAGCTTGAGGATCGCCGCCGCCGTGAAGTGCTTCGAAACCGAGCCTATGTCAAAGAGCGTATCGGCGGCGTTCTTGCGCTTGTTCGATGCGTCGGCGTAACCAAAACCGGACTTGTAGACGATAACCCCGTCTTTGGCGATAAGCACAGCCCCCTGCAAACCCTTCTTCTCGTACTTCTGCAGCAGCGTCGCCAGGTCCTTGCCGATCTCCTCGTTTTCTTTCTTGTTGTCCTTGGCGCGTTTGGCGCGTTCCGCAAGCCGCTTCTTGTTAGCTTCTTCCTTCTTCTTCTTTTCGGCGGCGGTCGGCTTTGCCGGCTTCTTCTCGGCAAACGTGACCGATACGCCCAGCAAAAGGATGGCGGCGATGAACGCGGCTCGGGCCAGAGTTTTCATGCTGCTCCATGGCGGAGGGGCGTTTGGCGGGGGTTTGCAGTATAGAACCATTTCGAGCAAGCGGGGCCTCTTTCGGACGGCCGCCAAAGCCTCTACAGTGGGCCCCGGCAAGATGGGCACTTCATGCAGGCGCCGACTGGCACAGTCACACTGGTCTTCACCGACATCGAGGGCAGCACCCTTTTGTGGGAGCGCCACGGCGATGCGTTTGCCGGTTATCTTGCCGCCCACAACAAGCTGATCAGCGACGCCGCGGCGCGCCTCAACGGATACGTCGTCAAGACCGAGGGCGACGCGTTTTTCCTCGTGTTCAAGCGGCCGCTGGACGCCGCAAACTTCGCCGTCGAGGTTCAACGCGGACTGTCGGGAATTCACCTGCCGCACGACGACGCCTTGCGCGTGCGCATCGGCATCCACATGGGCGATCCCCTGATCGAGTTCGACCGCGCGGGCCGCGCCGATTATTTCGGGCCCGCGGTCAACCGCGCGGCGCGCATTTCGGCGGCGGGCCACGGCGGCCAGACGTTGCTATCGCTGGGCACGGCGCACGCCGTGCGCGACGACCTCGGCAAAGATTGTGAATTGACGGAACTGGGCGCCTACCGCCTCAAGGGCATCGAGGAGCCGGAGTTCATCCACCAGCTTGTGCCCGCCGAGGCGCCGGTCAAGAAGTTCGGGCACCTGCGCACCGCGGCGGACAACCCGACGAACTTGCCCGCCCAGACCACAACCTTTGTCGGGCGCGAGGGCGAACTCAAGGCGCTGCGCTCGCTGCTGCTGGGTGACGAAGTCAGGTTCGCCGCCGTGCTCAAGCCCGTTGAAACGCTTGCGCGCCAGCCCGGGGTTCCCTCGACGGGCCAGATCGTGCGCGACACGGCCAAACTCAAGAACCGCGGCGCGCGTATGCTGACGCTGACGGGCCCCGGGGGTTGCGGCAAAACGCGCCTGGCCGTGGCGCTGGCGTCGGATGTGCTGCAGTATTTCCCCGACGGCGTATGGTTTGCCGACCTTTCCGAGGTCCACGACGAAACGGCGTTGTGCGAAGCCGTGATGTCGGCCCTGAATAACCAGTTGCGGCCGGGCAAGGTGACTCCCGCGCAGCAGGTGGCCTGGGCGCTGGAGCATCGCCACTGCCTGCTGGTGCTCGACACCTTCGAGCGCGTCGCGAAATACTCCAAGGTGCTGGCAACCTGGATGCGCACCGCGCCGCGGCTTAAACTGCTGGTGACCAGCCGTGAACTGCTGCGTGTCGAGGGCGAAGTCGAATACCAGCTTGGCCCCCTGGCCGTGCCCGAGATAACGGTGGGCATGACGCCGGCGCCGGGCACGCACACATCCATCGCCAGCTTTCCCGCGGTGCAGTTGTTCCTCGAGCGCGCTTCGCAGGCCAAGCCGGGCTTTACGCTGACGCCCGACAACATGTCCACGGTGTCGGATATCTGCCGGCGTCTCGACGGCGTGCCGCTTGGCATTGAGCTTGCCGCCGCGCGCCTGAACGTGATGTCGCCGCAACAATTGTTGCAGCGGCTGCAGAAGGGTTTTGACGTGGTGGCTTCGCGCGGGCGCGACCGGCATTCGCGCCAGACAAACCTGCACGAGGCGATCTACTGGAGTTACGGGCTGCTGGACGCCTGGGAAAAGACGGTCTTGCTGCAGCTTGCGGTGTTCGCGGGACCGTTCACGCTTGAAAGCGCCGAGGCGGTAATTGACGTTCAGGCGCCCCTGAATGTCACCAACGCGCTGACCGCGGCGACCGAAAACCCGCCGGACGTGATGGATGTGGTGTTTGGCCTGCGCGACAAGAGCCTGCTTTCACTCAAGGGCGACGACGACCGGTATTTGTTCGAGATGCTGGGCAGCGTGCGCGAGTTTGCGCGCAAACTGTACGAGGAGATCACACCCGACGAACAGCGCAACGCGCTGTACGAGCGCCACGCGCGCCACTTCACCGAACGCCTGATGGCGCTGAAAAAACTTTTCCAGAATGCCAGCGGCTTTACCGCCAAGCCCTCGGAAAGCTGGGGACTGTCCGACGGCCTGCAGGCCGCGGAATGGGCGCTAGGTGCGGGCGAGCTTTCGATGGCGCTCAATCTTTTGCTGGGGTCGGTCGAGGGCCTGGAGCTTGCGGGCCGCAAGCACGAGTCGCAGCAGCGAATCTCATTGTTGATGGCCGAGCTTCGCTCGCGGCCCGGAGGCCTCGAAGCGCTCGAAAAGCGCCCGGAACTCCAGGGCCCGTTGGCTGCCTTCTACGCCAAGGTGGCGGCGGTGTTGATCAACACCGGAGACCTGAAGGAGACCGTGGCGCTGGCGCGCGCCGCCCAGCCCCTTGCGCGTGCGGTGGGAGACGCCCGGACTGAAATTGCGGCGCTTATGGTCGAGGGCCTCTCCGCCCACTACCGGGCCGATCCCGCGACCGCGCAGAAGACCTACGAACAGGCGCTGCACATCGCGCGCACCAAGGGTTTCAAGCTGGAGGAGGGCAAGCTGCTGTCGAACTTCGGAATGCTCTATGAGCAGGACGGCAAGCCGGAACTGATGCGCAACTCGACGCAGGAGGCCCTGAACATCTTCACGCGCCTGAATTACCGGCGCGGCCAGGCCATGGCGATCAATAACCTGGGCGTGGCCTACGACGGCCTTGGCGACATTAAGCGAGCCGAGGAGCTTTACCGCGAGTCGCTCAAGATCAAGGAATCGTTGAAGGACTTTTATTCGGCGGCTCAAAGCCGCGGCAACATCGCCATGTGCCTGGCCGAACGCCTCGATTTCAGGGGCGCGATGGAATTGCTGCCCCACGTCGTTGAGGCCTACCGCAATGCCGGCGACCGGCCCAACCTGGGCGTCGCCCTGGCGCGGCAGTCGGTGTGCCAGGCGGCGCTTGGCATGTCAGCCGAGGCGAGGCAAACCCTGGCCGAGGCGGCAGTGGTGCTGCGCGACACGCAGGCGTCGGTGAAGATTCTGGATTCGTACTTCATGCAGACATGCACCCTGAAGCTCCTGGGAGATGGGCAGTCGGCGTTGTCGCTGGCTGACCAGGCGGTGGCTCTGGCCGCGCAGATTAGCCGCAAGGATCGCTTGGCGGTGGCGCAGGTTCGCCGCCTTGCGGGCTTGACCGCGGCCGATATCCGCCAGGAATTGCCCGCTCTGCGCAAGGTGGTCGGCGACGCCAATTGGGCGCCGGGCTTGGCGGTGCTCGACGCGGTGGAATTGCTGCTTGACCCCAAGGCGGCCAAGCCGGGCGCGTTGCAGGCGCTTCGCAACGCGCGCATGGGGATGGAATTCGTCGACGTAAAAATGGCGCTCGCGAAAGTCCCGACGGGCGCTGTAAGCCCGCCGCGCTAAGCGGTCCAAGATAATTGTCTTTAGGTGGCGCGGACATTCCTGTCCGCGGTGGCGAGCTTTGCGAGCCACAATTCGACCGGCTACGCCGGTCGGGCGGACAAGAATGTCCGCCCCACAACT
>JADLAK010000080.1 GCA_020848275.1 Planctomycetota bacterium | reverse complement strand
TCGCCGGCCTCGGCGGCTGCCAAAAACGACTGGATTGTCTTCTGCGCGTCTTCGGCGTCATTGGCGCATGCGGCGACAAAGAAAATCAGCAATAGCGGCAGGAATTTCAGGACGCGCATCGGGACTCCACAAATTCGGGTTGTCGTCGCCTCTATACCAAGAAGTCACGAAGAGACGAAGACACGAAGAAAAGCATGTCCACGAAGAACACGGAAGGCACAGAAACAACAAAGGCAACTGAGCCACGAATGAGCACGAATTCTCACGAATCTGTGAGAGTACGTTTATGCACCGATTCGTGTCTATTCGTGTGTATTCGTGGCTAACAATGCCTTTGTTTCCGTGTAACGACCTGTCTTCCGTGGAAAATTCCCGTTTTACGCCGCGACGACTTGTTTCTCGGGCTCGGGCGCAGGCGCGAACAGCGCCTGTTTCACCGTGGCGTCGATCTTCACGAACAGGTCGCGGTTGGCGGGATCACGCAGGAACTCGTAGACCTGCGCCTTGCCGTTGCCAAGTCGCGTTTCGCCAAAGCTCATCCAGTTGCCGCTCTTGGACAAAACGCCGAGCTGCAGGCCGAAATTCAGCAGGTCGTTGAGATAGCTGATGCCCTGGCCGAAATAAATCTCGACCTCGCAGCGCTTGAAAGGCGGCGCGAGCTTGTTCTTGACCACTGTGATGCGCGCGCCCACGCCGATCGCTTCTTCGGCCTCGGTGATCTGCTGCGTGCGCCGCACCTCGATGCGCTGGCTGGCAAAAAATTTCAACGCGCGGCCGCCGGTCGTGGTCTCGGGATTGCCGAACATGACGCCGATTTTTTCGCGCACCTGGTTGATCATCACGATGCAGGTGTGGCTCTTGTTGGCCGCCGCCGTAAGCTTGCGCACGGCTTTGCTCATCATGCGCGCGAGCAAACCCATTTGCTGGTCGCCCATTTCGCCCTCGAGTTCGGCCTTGGGCACCAGCGCCGCAACCGAGTCAATCACGATGATGTCGACGGCGTTGCTGGCAATCAGCGCCTCGGCGATATCCAGCGCCTGTTCGCCGTAATCCGGCTGGCTGACGTACAGTTTGCTCATGTCGATACCGAGTTTGCGGCCGTACTGCGGGTCAAAGGCGTGTTCGGCGTCGATCAGCACGGCGGTTCCGCCCGCGCGCTGGGCGCATGCGATGGCGTGCAGCGCCAGCGTGGTCTTGCCCGACGATTCCGGGCCGAAAATCTCGACGATGCGGCCGCGCGGCAGGCCGCCACAACCGAGTGCGGCGTCGACAGCGAGGGAGCCGGTGCTGATGACGTCGATCGGGCGGCGGCTTTGCTCGCTCATTTTCATGATCGAGCCCTGGCCGAAGTTGCGTTCGATGCCGGTAAGCGCGAGTTCGAGCGCCTTTTGTTTTTCAGCCTTGATGCTGAGAACCTTCCCGTCTTCTTTTTTCTGCGGTTGTTGCGACATGGTTTCTCCCGTGATGTGGGCATCTTGCCCGCACGTGTTGCGGCCATCCTGGCCGCATTTGTCGCCGCCATCGGCGGCGACCGCCGGCGGGACGCCCACAACACAAAATGTTTCGACCCGGTGCCGGGCAGGTCGAGTTCATGTGAAAGCCCAGGCGCGGCAGGGCTACCGGGAACGTATCACGTCGTGCGACAGGGTTAGGGGTTAGGGATTCGGGATTGGGGACTAGGAATCAGGGAAAAGCCCTGCCCCCAAATCCCTGATCCCTAACCCCTGGCCACAGCTACAATGCAGCCATGAACGTGCTCGTGTACACCAAGCCCGGTTGCGATTGTTGCGCCAAGGCGCTGCGCAAGCTGCAGACAGCGGCCTATGACCACGATCTGACGATCACGGCGCGCGATATTTCCGGCGACGCCGGGCTGATGGCTAAATACGGCAACCTCGTACCGGTGGTGTTCTTCGACGGCAAATTGCGCTTCAAGATGCAGGTCAACGAAGTGCTGTTGAAGAAGGTTCTTGCGAACGTCCCCGCCCGCGTCTAATCCAGCGCCGTGGACGCCGTCATTAAATTCGTCAACGATATCCCGCTTGCGGGCCTGATGCTCACGGTCGCGCTGGGCTATGCGCTCTCGCTGCTCAAGCTGCGCGGGATTTCCCTCGGCCCCGCGGGCGCAACGATTCTCGTTGCCCTGGTGCTGGGCGAATTCGGCCTGACGGTATTCAGCTCCACGCGCGCGCTCACCGCGGGCTCCGTCGGCGCAACCGGCCGCAGCGTGGGCGCGCTTGGCGGCCTGCTCTTCATCTATATGGTGGGCTACGACGCCGGGCCGGATTTCTTTGGCGCGTTGCGCTCGGGCCGCGGCTGGAAGTTCGCGCTGGTCGGCCTGATCATCCCGCTGGCGTCTGTCGGCGTGATCTGGGCTTGCTCACGCCTGTTCGAACTCGACGCCCCCACCTCGGCGGGCCTGCTGGCCGGCGCCATGACCAGCGCGCCCAGCTTCGCCGCGTCTTCGGCCGTGCTGACCGATTCCTCGCGCCTGGCCGTCAGCTTCGCGCTCGCCTACCCCATCGGGCTGGCCGGTTTTGGCGTGGCGCTGCAAGTGCTGCCGCGGCTGATCGGCCACGACCTCGCCAAGGGCACGCGCAGCGAACACGAAGAACCCGAAAGCATCACCGGCGCCGCGCCGCGGCTGCGCTCGCCGGAACTCTTCCGCACCTTCCGCGTCGAGAACCAGCCGGTCTGCGGCAAACCCCTGCGCGAACTCCAGATCAACCGCACCACCGGCTGCGTGATAGCCTGCGTGCGCCGCGCGGGCGAAGTCATCTACCCCGACGCCGGCACGCAGTTGCAGCCGCGCGACGTCATCCAGGCCGTTGGCCGCCTCGACGAGCTCGAAAAATTCTCGCGCGCCGTCGGGCCGGAAGTTTACGACCCTGACCTCAGCACGCTGCTCGCCCGTGCGCGCCGCGTGCGCGTGTTGCATCCCGCCGCCTGCGGCAAGGCGCTGGCCGAGCTTGAAATCCTGCGCGCGCAGCGCTGCATCGTGGTGCGCATCGAGCGCGGCGACGAAGTGCTTGAGCCCGAGGCGGGCTTCAAGGTTGCGCGCGACGACGTGCTTGACCTGATGGGCGCCACTGACAGCGTGCGCGCAGCCGCCCGCGCGCTGGGGCAATTCGAGAGCCCGCGCGTGGACACCAACATCGCGCTGTTCGCGGGCGGGTTGCTGGTGGGATTGCTTATCGGCAGCCTGCAGCTCGAACCCTTTGGCGTCGAACTTGCGGCGGGCAGCTTCGGCGGCGCGCTGGTTGCGGGCATCTTGATGGGCGCGTTCCGGCGCATCGGGCGTTTTAACTTCACCGTCCCGCGCCCGGCACGCCATTTGATCCGCGACTTTGGCCTGCTGCTGTTTGTCGCCGAGACGGGCCTGCGCGCGGGCCGCGGCCTGGTGCAGGGCGTGGCGCAGGACCTGTGGCAGATGCTGGTGACCGCCTCCATGGCCGTCCTCGTCCCCGCGCTTGTGGGTCTGGTGGTCGCGCGCTATGTGCTGAGATTGCGCGTGCCCGACGCCTGGGGGAGCATCGCGGGCGGCATGACGTCGTCGACGCTGCCGCTGCTGAAATCGGTTGCCGACAGCAACGAGCCCGCGGTGAGCTTCGCCGCCGCCTATGCCGCCGCGACGTTACTGCTCACTGTCGCGGGCCAGTTGCTGACGCAACTTGGCTGACGCCCCGCGAGGTGGCCTTGCGACCTTCCGTGCACCTTGACTATGCTCTTTGGCTCACACGAGGCGGTCATGGCGGCAACGGGTAACAACTCAAGCAAGCTACTCACCGTCCTGTCGGGCCGACTCGTAAACATCACTGGCAAAAACCGAAGCATTCGGCTCGTACGCAAGACGAAAACCAGATGTCTGGACGTCGCTGAGATTGAACCATTGCGAGCAGGCGCGGCTTCCGAGTTGTTGAAGGCCGTCATGATTGACAAGCCATGCAAGGTACTGACCTACCTTGATTGCCCGGCAGGCCTGCGCGATAGCAACTTTGAACCCACTGTGGACGAACCTGCTCCGCTCGAAGAAGCAGAGCCACCTCAATTTAGGAAGCGTCGTCTTTTCGAAAAGCTGAACTCAACGTTGGTCCAATTGAGCCGCAACGCGGCCGCCATTGCAGCCGAGACAGGCGCAACGGACCTTTACTTCGGTTACCCGTGGATTAGCGGCAATTGCAAAGATGGCACTTTCCTGCAGGCACCCGTACTGCTGTACCCTGTGCAAATTCGGGTTGAACGCAGCCCGCGCCTTCAGTGGTTCGTAGAGCCTAGAGACGACGCGAAACCACTATTCAATGAAGCGCTGGCACTCGCGCTCGACAAGTTTCACGAGACGAAGCTGCAAGAGGATCTCATTCAGGAAGCAGAAGACCAAGGCGACAATAGATCGCTCGGCAACAACCCGTCGGCCCTCATCACATGGTTCCAAGAAAGATTTGCCGCACTTGGCCTCGGAATGAAGGCGCCGAATATCGACGTGAGGCCACTGCCTGAGTTTAGGACCGCTGAAATTCCGAAAGCAACGGACGGGTTCACGCTTGCGGCGCATGCGATTGTCGGGGACTTCCCCCAAGCCGATTCAGCACTTCGTCTTGACCTTGAAGCCCTAGCAGCAATGGCAACTTCGGGCGCGTTACCGGAGGTCTTGGGCCGGCTGCTAGATAATGCCTCCCCTTTCGATTCGGATGGAGACGGCAAACCCACAAGCATGGACTCCGTGCCCGAAGGTGACACTGCGTGGATTATCCCAAGCGACGCATCTCAGGAACGAGCGATGCTGCGCTCTCGCGACGAACGTTGCATGGTCATCCATGGCCCACCGGGTACAGGAAAATCCCAGGTCATTTGCAATCTGATCGCAGATGCACTTGCCAACAACGAGCGGGTACTCGTTTGCTGCCAGAAACGTGCCGCGCTTGACGTCGTTTTCCAACGACTCAACAAAGAAGGACTCGGGGCACATTTGGCGCTTGTTCATGATCACGGCGATGACCGCCAGGAGCTCTATCGTCGTATCGCTGCGGCCCTTGAGCCGAACGACGCAGCGTCTCAAAAATTGGGTGCCGAAGTAGATCAGTTAGCGCGGTCTATTGACGAAGCAACTGCCACTCTTCGAGATTTGGCGCATGAGCTGCATCGGGATCGTCGATGCGGTATGACAGCCCGACGGTTGTACGCGGCCGCCACAAAGATCTCACGTCCTTCGAATGCCGAACTGCCTCGTATGGCTCCGCAGTTCGATGTACCACAGCTGGATCGATTTGCAGGGGTACTGACGCGCTTACATAGTCTGCACGCGCGACTGGATAAAAGCGGTGATGCGTGGTTGTCGCGAATTAGTTTTGCGAAGCTTGGATTTGCTGAACAAGGCCGAATCGCTGATGTCCTGCATCGCGTCACGGAAACGGCACAAACACTTCTCGCCGCTCAACGCGATTTTGTCGGTCGTCCCCCTTCTGCAGCTTTAGCCGAACGCCATCTGAACTTGCTTGAGCGTTTGGCTGAACGAGTTGACAAGTCCGAAAATTCCCTCGTCGAATTGGCGCATGAATTGCGCAACCCGAATACAGCTGGTGCCACGAAAGCCGCTCTACAGGCGTTAGAGCGAATCACGGGAGCGTCGGGGAAAATGCCATCTCGGCCAGAACCCCAGTTTAACGGCGGCTCCGTCGATGTTGCAGCGACACTCGATACCTACAACGAACGTCGCGGCAACATATTTCGAATCTTCAGCGGCACATGGCGTCGAGCTCGCAATGACGCTCGGGCTTATCTGAAGCAAGAAGGATTGACCGATACTGCTGCCGTCGTTTCCGAACAAGCGGCCAAGATTCGGGCGTACCATCGTTGGGCTCGATTGGACAAGGCCGTCGCGGGAACTGTGCTTGGGCGCCTAGTCAACACAGTGCATGATGCGTCGGCCCTCGACGAGGCTGTCAGGCAACTGCGTGGTGCACTTGCCTTGGCGATGGACGTTATCGCAGCGATGGAGTCGGCTGATGGGCTTCAGGATGATCTTGCCCGACTCACCGAAAACCTACGCCAACTGGCCCTGCATGCAAAAAAGCTCGTCAGGTTAGGCCAAACTTTCGGCAACGTCAAACGCACCATCGCCGATCTAGCTCCTTACCTGCCCGACGATCGTCTCAAGTTGCTCACCGAGAAAGCCGCCGAAGATGCGGGCGCTCTGCTGGCTCACGCTGAAGAATTGAAAGACGGGCTAGCACATTTTGACACGTTTGTAGGGATAGACGAATCCATCAGCAGTCTTCGTCCGGTCGAGGTCGCAGCGTATCGTCAGCTATGCGAATCCCGTGCGGATTGGATTGCCACCTTCCGAGAGGCGATGATTTGGGGCTGGTTGGAGGAGGTAGAAAACGAAACGCGGTCATTGCGCAAAGTCGCAACCGGCGAAATCAACGACCTGCAACTCCGATTCAGAAATGAACTGGACAAGCGGCGCAAGCTAAATGCACTTCGCCTCTCTTATCAACTTCGCCAGCGAGCAACTAATCGCCGCTTTGAACCGGGAAAAGATGTTGACGGTCGCCACAGTGCAGCACGGCCATGGGATAGACTGAGAGACGAAGTAACAAAGAAACGGCGTATCTGGCCGATTCGTAGTCTTGTGCGGGAGCTTCGTTGGCCGCTGTTGGAAGTAATGCCATGCTGGTTAGTTTCGCCGGAGACTCTCTCAGCAGCGTTCCCATTAGAGGAAGGATTGTTTGATCTGGCCATCTTCGACGAAGCGTCACAGCTGGCCGTTGAGTACGGTGTACCGGCACTTTTTCGGGCGAAGCGTTATGTTATCGCTGGCGATGAGAAGCAACTTCGACCTTCCGACTTCTTTCGAGGGAGAACCAATCATGAACAAGACGACGAGGCAGAGGACGACAAGGAAGAAGACAAGTCTGCAATTGAGCACGAGAGCGTTCTGACTTTGGCTAAGGGCCGAGGATTCCCCAACGAAATGCTGTCGTGCCACTACAGGTCCAAGTTTCAAGAGCTAATCGAGTTCTCTAATCAAGGTTTCTACAGCGGTCGTTTAGAGACCATGCCCTCCGCAAACGGAATCGGCGTAGCGCCGATTGAGTGGCGCAAAGTCTCCGGCATCTGGGAGAACACCCGCAACAAGATAGAAGCGGCCGCAGTTCTGGACCTCGTTTATGAGCTGCTGAAGTCGGGTTCGAGAAGCAGCATTGGGATCATTACTTTCAATCAGGACCAGAGGGATGAAATAAAGAATCAGGCGGACTCACGATCCAGTAAAGACCCTGACTTTGCAGCGTTGTTCCATAAAGCCGAGCATCCGCCAAAAATGGATGATGCCCTATTCGTCAAGAACATCGAGCACGTCCAAGGTGATGAACGCGACATCATCATTTTCTCAATCGGGTATGGGCCTGACCCATCGGGAAGGATCTTGGTCAATTTTGCCAGCGTGAACCAAAAAGGCGGCGAGAACCGTCTGAATGTCGCCGTTTCCCGCGCACGCGAGCGCATCTATGTGGTTTCATCAGTCGAGCCTGAGGACCTTGACGTTGCCGGAACGAAAAATCGCGGTCCAGCGCTTCTGCGCAATTATCTCGAGTACGCAAAGGCGGTCAGCATTGGGGCGATCGAACAACGCGACGCTGTGTTACGAGCTATTAATCCTGACCGAGGCGAACATGTCCCAAAGACAGGGCACTATGATTCCGAATTTGAACGAGAGGTAGCTGACGCGTTGAGGAGTGCGGGACTGACCATCGTTTCGCAAGTGGGTGTGTCCGGCTATCGCATCGATCTTGGAATTCTCGATCCCCGCAATCCAACCCGTTATCTGCTCGGCGTGGAATGCGATGGTGCCACGTATCACAACGCCATCAGCGCGCGCGAGCGAGACGCGTACCGTCAACGTTTTTTGGAATCACGTGGCTGGAAGATGCATCGAATTTGGAGCCGTAACTGGTGGCGGGATAAAACTGCCGAAGTTCGATTGGTTATGGATCTAATTCGAAACCTTCAAAGTGACAGATGATTTCTGCCTGGTCATTGAACTCATCGGCCCGCCGGCTTGGCCGGGCGGCCCAAGCCGTTATAGTCGGGCCATGGCATACATCCGACAGGTCGAGGTCGCGCACGCTACGGGCGCTTTAAAACGCCAATACGATGCAGGCATCCGGCGCGCTGGCAAGGTTTTCAATATCCTGAAAATCCAGTCGCTGACGCCCGACATGATGGGCGACGGCATGCGCTTTTACCTCACGATCATGCGCGGTCCCGGCCCGCTGGAGCCCTGGCAGCGCGAAATGCTGGCGACGGCCGTCTCGCGCGCCAACCACTGCTTCTACTGAACGGAAGCCCACGGGGAGGATCTCCGTGCCGCAAGCAACAACCCCGCGCTCGCCGAGGCCGTGATGCACGGCGATGCGAGCCCCATGCTCGACGCCGCCAACCGCGCGCTCTGCCGCTGGGCCGTCAAACTAACGCTTACGCCGGGCGCCTGCGGCGGCGACGACGTCGCCGAACTGCGCAAGCACGGTTTTTCGGACGAGCAGATCGTGCACGGCGCGCAGGTAATCGGCTATTTCAACTACATCAACCGCATCGCCGACGGCCTCGGTGTCGATCTCGAACCCGAAATGAAGCCCGAAAGGCCGGGGACCTAATCTGAATCCCCCGGCCTTGCGGTCGGGGCTGTTTGCTATAGTCCCGGCATGACCGAGCCCTTGACACCGCAAGAGCCCTCGCCGACGGCGCCGCCCGCCGCCCTGCCGCCCGCACAACAGGCGTCAGTGACAGCCAGGCCCCCGATGCGCCTGGGTATACAGTTGCTGCTGATTTTCCTGGTCGCGGTCGCGACCTCGGCATTCGTGCAGCTTGCGCCCGGCATGCTTGAGGACGAACACGGCAGCGAATTTTTGCTGCGGCGCAACTACGGGCTGCTCGCGGGCGACGGTTACTACCACGTGCGCATGGCCTGCCTGTACCGCAGCGGCGAGATGTTCGCCGCCGGCAAAGATTACCACTGGACGCGCGGCTCAATCTGGGAACACCACTTCTCCGACAAAGATTTTCTCTACCACATCTACCTGGTCCCGTTCACGTTTCTTGCCGCCGGCCCCGAGGACTTCGACGGCCTGATTACCGCCGGGCAGGTCTCGATCTCGGTGCTGTACGGCCTGACCGCCGTCACTATCGCGCTCGCGCTCTATCTGCTTGGCGCGCGCCGAATATGGTTCTTTGTTTTGCTTACCGCGCTTTGCGGCGGCGTGCCGTTTTTGATTCGCCTCAACGAGGCGCGAAGCTGGATCTTCAGCCTGAACTTCAGCCTTCTTGGCTGGGCGTTCATGTCGCGGCGCAAACACCTGTGGTTGTTTTTGCTCGCGGTCGTTTACACGCTGGCTTACACCGCAAGCCACCTGCTGTTGGCGTTATGTGTGTTTCGCACCCTCGGCCAGCTCGTGCTCGGCCCGGGCCGCGACGGCATGGCCTCGCGCAAGGCCGAGT
Source organism: Planctomycetota bacterium (assembly GCA_020848275.1). GTDB lineage: Bacteria > Planctomycetota > UBA8742 > UBA2392 > UBA2392 > JADLAK01. The sequence continues at coordinate 4,634 of JADLAK010000080.1, read as the reverse complement.
TGTTCGCGAACCTGAAGATGATGGGCATTATCGCCGCGGGTTTAATCGTCGGCATGCTGCTGCACCCGCAGCCCTTTGAACTCATGCGCATGTGGTGGATCCAGAACGCCATGGTGCTGCAGTCGTCGACGGCTGGCACCCACGAGGGCATCGTCGGCTCGATTACGCGCATCGTGCTGGGTTACGGGGCCGAGAACCACGCCATTACGGTGCCGCAGACGCTGATGGGCGCGGAGCTCAAGCCGCCGCCCAACGCGCGCGAATTGTTGTCATCCTTCCCGATGTTGTTCGCGGCGCCGGTTGTGCTGCCGCTTGCCGCGGCGTGGTTTCGCTGGCGGCCAAGCCGCGAGGCGGTGCTGATCCTGGCCGCAACGTGCGTGTTTATCGCGGCGATGCTGCGCAGCATCCGCTTCGTCGAGTACGCGGGCCCCTGGGCCGCGGTGACGTGGGGCGTGTGGGTGACGGGCCTTCTGGCGTCGCGCAAAGTGCTGCGCTGGCGCGAGGCCAGGGCGATGGCCTGCAAGATCGGCGCGGCGGCGTTGGCCGCGATCGTGGTGGTTTTCTTTGCCCTGGGCCTCAAGGATACAGCGCAACTATTTGTGCCCAACCTGCCGTGGCTTGAGGACGTCGGCAACGAATTGCGCGCCAACGACGACAAGTATCGCGGCAAGGTCATCTTCAACCACGCTTGGGATCACTTCAGCAACCTGATGTTCTGGTATCCGCACGCCGATTACGTCGTGGGCCTCGACCCGGTATTTGCGGCGGCGCGCGGCGACCACAGGGGCCAGTTCTACATCCACCTGCTTGCGGGTGAGGTCGAGAAGGCGGTTGACGGCAAGGACGAGAAAGAAATGTGGCGGATTTTACGCAAGGAATTCGGCGCCGAGTACATGCTGGTTTCGCCGGGCCCGTATCTGGGCGCGATCGTGTATTTCCGGGGCCTTGCCGATGACGGCAAGATCAAGCCGATTATCGACGCACGCGGGCAGGGCCAGGCCGGACACCTGTTTTTCAAGATCCCGGATGTGGAATAGGCATGCTTCCCCCGCCCTTCCGGGCGGGGCTGTTTGGCGGCTATCGAAATCCCGCCAGCCCAAACCCCAATAACAACGCGTGTACAGGGGCCGCGTGCCTGATAGCCTTTAAGGCTGAGAGCGGGGCGAAGGCGATTGACCGATGTCGGAAGAATTCCTCGAAAAATCACGTGAACAGGGCGAGCGCTTCCAGCGCGACCCGCTCAATCCCACGGTCAACACCGTCTATTTACGCGTCAAGAGCGACCAGGTGCGCGGCATCCTGGGCAGCAAATACGCCGTGCCCTCGGGCTTTGTCGCGCTCTTGCAGGATACGCAGGGCAAAAAACGCGTGCTGATGCCCGGCGAGGAAGCCACGGGCGACTTCACACTGCACCTGCTGCGCGACCGCGAAGTGCGCATGCCCTTCACCGTGCTGCGCGCCAAGAGCAAAGACGGCTTCGACCACAGCGTCAGCTTCGAGCTCGCGCTCACGCCCGACGTCGCGCACAAGGACGCCATCGAAGCCTTTGTCGAGCGCAGCGCCGCAGGCCGCCGCCATCTTGACTGGCCGCTGCTCAAGGGCGAAGTCCAGCCGCACATCAGCGCCGCGGTTTCGTCCGTCGTCAAGGACATCGAGGCGGCGGAACTCGCCAAGCCCGACAGTTTCGAGCGCATCGGCAAGGAAGCGGCCGAGCGCAGCGCCGAGGGTTTGGCAAAGCTCGGCATCGGCGAAGTGACGCTTGAGATGGGCCGCGTGCACAGCGAAGCCTGGACGCAAAAACAGGACAACAAGGTCAAGGTCGAGCAGGAACGCGAGCAGAAGAAGGCAGAGCAGGAAATCCAGGCCGCGATGCTCAAGGACCAGTTGGGCGAGGCGCTTTCGCGCAAGGAACTCGAGGACTTCCTCGCCAGCGCGCGCGAGGACGGCATGCTCAAACAGCACGAGCGCGCCAAGGTGCAGATCGAGCGCGACGCCGAGCTCGACCGCGTGCAGGCCGAATACCAGAAGCAGCGCCACAACCTCGAGGCCACGCTCAAGCAGATGCTGGCCGAAAAAGACCTCGAGCTCGACGGCATGTTACTGGCCAAGCACATCGACGTCGTCAAACGCATGCGCGATGAACTCGCCGACGACCGCATCGAGGTCTACGTCAACCTGATCAAGGACGAAAAGCTCAAGGCCGAACTGCTGCACCGCCTTATCCAGCGCAAGATGACGCCGGAGCAACTCAAGGCAATCGCCGAAATCGAATTCAACCGGGCGCGCCAGGCGGAAGTCGCCGTCAGCAATCCTAATCTCGAGCCCGTGCGCGACAGCGCCGCCGAGCCCCTGATCAAACCCGGCGAAACCGTGCGCATCGAGAAAACTGACGCGATCGTAAAGCGCGAAACGTCTGTCGAGGAACATGCCAACGTCGGCATCGACACCGAGGCCATCGGCGGCGTCGTCGAAAAAACCCCCGAAAATGCTGACGACACGCAGCGCGAACAGGCGCCCGCCGCCGAAGTTAAAGAGTACGTCGACTCGATGCACCTGACCGAGGTCGCCGAGGCCGAAAAGAACGCCGAGAAAACCGCCGAAAAAGGCGCGCTGCAATCCGTCGACGCGCTTGCGCTTGTCGCTTGCGGCCGCCACGTTTACGCCATCGACCCGCTGCGCCAGCGCGGCCTCGATGACGCGCCGCTGGACTTGAATTTCGACAGCGGCCGCCTTGGCAGCCTGCGCTCGGTGCGCGTGCTGGGCGAGGGCCGCGACCGCGTTGTGCTGGCAGGTGCGCGCAATGGCGTCTACACCATGCTGCTGACCCACGCGCGCCAGGCCCGTGAGTTTCCCATCGCCAACAACGCCGAGGCGCGCACCGGCATCAACGCCGCCGTGCTGCATCAGGGCTACATTTACGCCACGCACAGCGAATACGGCCTTATGCGCTGGCCGTATTTGCAACCCTACAGCCCCAGCACGCAGGTGATGCCCGAACTGACTTCGCGCTTTTCGACCACCCGCGGCCTCGACATCTTCGACAACCGACTGTTGTTCGCCAACGGGCCCACGGTAATGCTGCTCGAGGCCTCGGGCAGCGCCAGCAGCGGCCTGCGCGTCGCCGCGCGCTATGAGGGCACGCGCCACGAAGTCACGGCGCTCACGCACGACGGCGAATACGTATTGATCGCCGATGCGGCGGGCGAAGTGTTTGTCTGGGAGCCCCGCAACAACCGCCCGCCCGCGCTGGCGTTCTTCGCGGGCACGGCCGTGGCGGACCTTGCGGCGACAACGATCAAACGCAGCCGCAAGGCGCTGATTGTCGCGCTCAAGCGCAACACGATGCCGATGCTGTTCCGCGACGGCGGCCAAGCGCTGGAATTCAACGGACCCGAGCCCGTGCGTTCGTGCGACGCGCTGGAGGGCACGGTGATAGGACTTTCGCGCGACCGCATGCGCGTGTTTGCGTGGGCAGACAACAAGCCGGATTGGCCGCAGTGGCAATTCCAGTTCGCCGAGCCGGTGCTGGACATGCAACTGGTGACGCCGCGCGAGATTGGCCTGGGCGCCGGCAACGGCGCGCCCGCGCGCGTGAAGATGGAGCCAAGCAAGGGCGACACGGAACCGATCAGGGACAACATCGACGATTCGGTGTTCCGGCCGATTGTCCCGCCGCCTCCGCCTGTGGCGCGCAAACAACCCGCGCCCAAACCCCCGCCGGGCTATTCGGTGTAGTCGTGTACGCGCGGCTTCAGCCGCAGCAAAAGCTTTCACTAAGCCGAGACGGCTTAGCTACACGACTATCCAAACCCGCCGCCATTTTGGAGGGGCAACACATGTGTCGCCCGCCCTGCGAGCCTGTAAGATGGCGGGTATGGCTCTTCCACTTCTCCAGACCTCAGGTCTCTTTGGCATCGACTGGTCGATGGTTGTGTATTTCGCGGCTATCGCAATCATCATTTTCGCTCAGTTGTTCATGCTTCGGAAATATACCAAACGCAGGCCCTCCAGATTTTGGAGTTGGGGTTATTACGGCATTTGGGCGGAACTCGACGAGCTGCACGATGAAGTCGCGCAACTGCGCAAGGAGATCATTCGATTGAAGGGTGGCGATCCCGACGCCGCCGCGACATTTTTCCCGCCCGCTGCGCCTGCTGAAAAACCCCCGAACGCCGAGATAGTCGCGCGCGAAAAACAGAAAGAGCAGGACGCCGCAACCAATGAAGCCCGCGAGCGCGACCAGGCGAGCATCGTGCACATTCGCTGCCTGGCCTGCGACCGCATCAGCGCCGCAACGAAGGGATTGCTGCCGCATCTCCAGAATTGCCCGGCGTGCCAGAAGTATCCGTTTGTATACGTCGCCGCCGACGAAGCCGACTTCCGTACCCAGCAGAAAGCAATCGCAGCCGCGCCGCCGCAGGAAGACCCGCCGCTTGTGCCAGCGGACCCATACCAACCCAAGTCAACTTCGACCTACCGCAATACCAGCGCGAAAACCCGCGACGACCTCTAAGCGGTCCAAGATAATTGTCTTTAGGTGGCGCGGACATTCCTGTCCGCGGTGGCAAGCTTTGCGAGCCACAATTCGACCGGCTACGCCGGTCGGGCGGACAAGAATGTCCGCCCCACAACTG
>JADLAK010000079.1 GCA_020848275.1 Planctomycetota bacterium | reverse complement strand
GATGCAGGCTTCCAGCCTGCGGGTAGCGCGGCCATCTTGGCCGCAATCGTCGCAGGCCTTTGGCCCGCGACTGCGGGCGAGACGCCCGCGCTACGAAAGGCATTCGGCCAAACGGACCCACTACCCAGATTCGCGCAGATAAAAGCTATCTGTGTACATCTGCGTAATCTGTGGATTGTTGTTGCTGTTTGTTTTGCCGCCTTAGCTAATTTGCTGTTGCTGTTTTCCGTGTCCTCCGTGGCTTACGCTTTTCGAGGCCAACCATGCCCAAGATTGAGCAATCTGTCCCTGTCCTGCCGTGCGCCGACGTCGCCCAGTCGCTGGCCTTCTACACGCAGAAGCTTGGCTTCAAGGAAACCTTCCGCGACGGCGAGAACTACGCGGGCGTTCATCGCGACGGTGCGCGCGTGCACTTGTGCGCAGTCGAGCCCAAGCTGGCCAAAACCGTGGCCATGCAGACCATGTGCCGCTTCGATGTCGACGATCTTGAAACCCTGTACGAGGAGTATTCGGCGCACAAAGGCGTGATCCATCCCAACGGCAAGCTCGCGGTAAAACCGTGGGGCACGCGCGAGTTCGGCGTGCTCGACCCGTCGGGCGTCTGCCTGACATTCTCGACAGACCAGCCCGCCAAAGCCGCTTCGAAGCCCGCCAAAACCAAGGCTAAGCTCGGCAAATAGTTCACAAATGCCTCTGGAGTATAGATTTAAGCGTCCTGCGTCACGGCGTTTGTTCGTAACCAAAGGACCATAGGGGCCACTTACTTGTGCCGAACTGTGTCCCTTGCCTATTGGTCCAAGTAGACTATCGCCATGAACGCTCGCCTTTCATCCTCGTCCTGTGCCCTTTCCGGGACGAGCAATGGCGTTCGGGCCGCCGGCTTTGGCTGAGAGATCACCAGCCTGCGCGTGCGCAACATCCGTATCAACCTCGATAGCTTTGGCTGAGTGCTGTAATCGCCGCCGGTCGGTGGCGCGTGAGGCTTGACCTGCATGGTCAACATCCGCGCGTCCCCATCTTCATACAACCATCAATTCTGTGGGCCATTGGGCGGTCGAGCCATGCCTGGCGTTCAGGCGTCATCTCACCGCAAGAAGGAGTGAGAAATCCATGTTAAAGCTACGCGTGTTTTCGATTCTGGCGGCGGCGTTTGCGCTGCTGTTCTCCGTCCAGACGGGTGTCAACGGCGATGCGCCGGCCGCGCTGCCGGTCGCTGACAAGGTTGAACTCAAGGAATTGCGCATCTCGGCAATCCCGGATTCCGACGCCAAGAAGATTGAGGAGAAGTGCAACCTGTTTGGCGAGTATCTTTCCAGGAAACTCGGCATCCCCGTGAAATTCATGCCGCAGCAGAATTACGCCGCGTGCGTGACGGGCCTTGCCACCGACCAGCTTGAGCTGGTGTGGTTTGGCGGCGTGACGGGCGTGCAGGCCGACAAGAAGATGGACGGGAAGTGCACGTTTGTGGCCTGCCGCGACATCGACAAAAAGTTCAAGAGCTACTTCATCGCCAACAAGAGCGCCAAGATCGGAACGCTGAAGGACCTCGATGCGCTGGCTGAAATCGGCGACGAAAAAACTCTCACGTTTGGCAGCAAGGGCAGCACTTCGGGCCACGTGATGCCCCGCCACTTCTTCCAGGAGCAGTCGGGCGAGAAGCCGGAAGACGTGTTCAAGAAGGTCGCCTACAGCGGCAGCCATGACGCCACCATCCGCAACGTGGCCGACGGCACCGCGGACTTCGGCGTGTTGAACTACAAGAACTGGGACACCGCCAAGGACGACCTGGCCAGGGCTAAGGACAAGTGCGAGATCATCTACACCACGCCCGATTACGTCGACTATGTTTGGGGTGCGCGCGACAGCATCGGCACGGACTGGATCAAGAAGATCAAGGACGCGATCCTCGCGCTGGACGCCAAGAACGAAACCGACGCCAAGATCCTCGAGGCCTGGGGCGCCAAGGGCGGCAAGTTCGTCGAGTGCGAAAAGAAGGAGTGGGACGGCATCAAGAAGATTCTTGAGGCCGGCGTTGACGTTGGGTAGGCCACTTTAGGGCCGGGGCGCAGGACAGCGCGCCCCGGCGTCCTTTTCATGGAATCGGTCCTGGAACAGCCTCGCACCATCCTTACCGCGCCAGCGGGCGCGCCCGCGTTTGCGCTCGAGGGCGTCGGGCGCACTTTCGGCGGCGTAGAAGTTCTGCGCGGCCTCAAGCTCACGGTCGCGCAGGGCGAACACGTGGCCGTGATCGGCCCCTCGGGCGCCGGCAAGACCACGCTGTTCCGTTTGCTTTCGGCGTTTTTGCTGCCGACTTCCGGACGCGTGCTTTCACGGGGCGCCGACACCGCGCGCCTGCGCGGCCGCCGCCTGCGCGCGTTGCGCCGCGACATCGGCGTCATCTACCAGACCGACAACCTCGTGCCGAACCTGCGCGTGGTCCACAACGTGCTGATGGGCCGGCTGGGCCACTGGTGGCTGCCTCGTTCGCTGGCCTCGCTGTTCTGGCCGCAGCAACTTGACGAAGCGCGCGACGCCCTGCGCGAAGTCGAGATCGAAGACAAACTCTGGTCGATGCCCGGCGAACTTTCGGGTGGCCAGCAGCAGCGCGTCGCCATTGCACGCCTGCTGGTGCAAAATCCGCGGGCTATATTGGCCGACGAGCCCGTCAGCCAGCTCGACGTGCGCCTGGGCCAGGAAGTCATCGCACTTTTAACGCGCTTTGCCAAACGCAGCGGCGCGACGCTGATGGTCAATCTGCACACCCTAGACCTGTTGCGCGGCAACTTCTCGCGCGTGGTCGCGCTGCGCGACGGCGGCGTCTTCTATGACGGCCCGCCGGAACTGCTGACGCGCGACAAGCTGCGCGAGCTCTACGGCGCTGAATACCGCGCCCTGCATCTCGACGACGTCGCACTCGGGGCCGATGCATGAGCGGCGGCCCCGTGCACCCGCAGTCGAACGTGTTGCACCGCTACGGCGCGCGGCGGCCGCTGATGGTGTACATGCTGTTGATTGTTCTGGCCTGCGCCGTTTATCTCGCGTTTTTTGCCGTCGATCTCACGGGCTTCAATCCCTTCAGTTTCGACGGCGATGTCTGGGACATTTCAAGCTTCACGGACCCGGAAAAATTCCAGCGCAGCACCGCGCGCCTGGGTGAATTCATCGGCTCTTTTGCCCACATCAACACCGAGGCCTCGTTCATAGAGCGCGCGTGGGAACTCGCCTTCCAGACGCTTTCCACGGCGCTGCTTGGCACCGCCATCGCCATCGTTTGCGGCTACCTGCTTGCGCTGGGCGCAAGCAAGGCCGTGTGCATGGGCGAACCGCGCGGGCCCAAGTGGCTGCGCTGGTTTCCGCTGCATCGGCCCGCGGCATTGGTGTGCGCGACCTGCCGCCTGTTCCTCGACGTGCTGCGCGCCGTGCCCGACTTCGCGTGGGCCGTGCTGATTGTGCCTTTGATTGGCATCGGGCCGATGACGGGCATGATCGCGCTCGCGATCTCAGTGACCGGCATCCTCGGCAAGATCTACAGCGAACTTTGGGACAGCGTCGACCCGCAACGCTACGAAAACGTGCGCGCCGCGGGCGCGGGACGCTTTGCGACGTTCGTCTACGGCATTCGACCGCTCTCTTCGCGCTCGATGCTGTCCTACACGCTGATGCGCGCCGAATGCGCGATCCGTAACGCGGCGGTGATCGGCGCCGTCGGCGGCGGCGGCGTGGGCGCCGAGATCAAGCTGCGGCTGGATTACGGCGAGTACGACAAAGTCGCGACGATGCTGATTTTCACGCTCGCGCTGACACTTGCGGCGGACCTCATTTCCAACTTGATCCGGGGCCAGTTGCGCACCGATCCCAATCACCCGCGCGCCATGCGCAACCAGAGCATGAGGCGACAGATGAGCCGCAAGGCCATTGCGGTCAGCATCGCGCTCGGCTTTGTGGGCTGGTCGGCGTGGTACCAGTGGCAGCCGCACCCGCTGACGGTCGACGAGCCGCAACTGGAGCGCCTGGTGCAGCTCTTCAAGCTCGAGGGCTACGAGAAGCTGGCGAAATTTTTCGGGCCCTTGATGAAGCCCGAGCTGTTCTGGGTCGAGGAGCAGGAAACGCCGTATCTGCGCACGCACTTCATCCGCAACAGCGGCATCGAAGGCGAGAAGGCCGAGACCGTCGAGGATTTCATCGCGCAGGCGCGAGGCAAAGCGATCGCGCTGGGCCCGCCGGGCTCGGACTCGAGCAATAGCGGCCCGCGCCACCTGGTTGAAAGAACCACGGGCAAACCGATCGAGGAAGTCTTTGGCAAGGTCGTCGAAAAAGCGGACGACTGGGCCGTGATGGGCGCTTGTGCGAGCGGCGAGGCCGACTACGGCGCGATCCTGTGGGACAATTGGGGCCCCGCGCGAAAACACCCCGTCGCCAAGGCCTACCGGCCCAAATGCGAAATCGCATTCACGACCGAACACTACAGCGGCGTCAAACGCGTGAACGGCGAAATCCAGCGCGCGCTTTCGGCCGCACGCATCCCTGTTGCGATGGCGATTGTGGGCACGCTGATCGGCGTGCTTGCGGCGATGATGCTGTGCTACCTGCACAGCGTCGCGTTTCAGTTGCAATCGCGGCAGTTCACCGGCGAGTCGCCCACGATGCTGCAGATGGCGGGGCGTTGGGCATCGGTCGTTATCTCGCGCATCATTGCGCTGGTTTCGCGCGGCGTTCCCGAAATCATGTGGGCGATGTTTTTCGTCGCGTTTTTCGGCATGGGCGTGGTGGCGGGCGTGGCGGCGCTTGCCATCCACACCATGGGCCTGATGACGCGCGTGTTTGCCGAAACCGTCGACAACATCCCGTACCGGCGCTTTGAGCAGGCGTTTGGCGGCTCGCGCCTGGCGACGTTCACCTACGCGGCGGCGCCGATTTCATGGCGCGACTGGATGACCTACAGCTTCTTCCAGTTCGAGAGCAACGTGCGCGCGGGCGTGGTGCTGGGCATCATCGGCAGCGCGGGGCTGGGTTTCATTTTCTCGTTCAACTTCGAGCATTTTAAGCTGGAGAAGGCGTCGACGGATCTACTTGTCATCATCTTGCTGACGATCGTGATCGACCGGACGTCGCGCGCCCTGAAATTGACGCGCGTAAGAGTATAGCCAAGGCATATTTGCGGCTTATTTGCGGCGTGGCCGACGTACTATGCAGTTAAGGGAGCAGATAGGCGCCTGGTGGGCCTCTCGGTCTTCAAAACCGTTGAAACGCGCAAGCGTTTGGTGGGTTCGATTCCCATGTGCTCCCGCCACCATTATTGTTTGCGTGCTGTTTTTCTTGCCCGGCGAAGCATGCCTAAAAACGCAAGGCCGTAACGAATCACGCGCGCTTTGCTGCGGCCGGATTTGCGCGGCTCGTAAACAATGCCGACCTCTTTCACGCGGCCGCCGCGAGCAACGGCAATAGCCAGCAGTTCCGGCTGGATTTCGAAAAACTTCGCCCGCGGCGACACGCCCTCAAAGAAACTGCGGCGGTAGAGGCGAAAGCCTGAACTGACGTCGCGCGCGGGCAATCGTGCAACCATCGCGAACAGCCCCGCCAGCACACGCGAAAGAAAACGCCGAAACCAGTTGCCCCCGCTGCGGCCGCCGGGCGCGTAGCGGCTGCCGACCACGAGGTCGGCGCCTTCGCGCGCCTGCCACAGCTTGGCGGCATCTTGCGCGCGGTGGCTGCCGTCGGCGTCGAGCACCATGGCCCACTCTGTGGCCGATTCGCGAATGCCGCGCACAAGCGCGACGGCGTACGTCCCGGGCTCGGCGATCACGCGCGCACCAGCTGCCTGGGCCGCTTGCGCGGTGCCGTCGGTGCTGGGGCCATCGACCACGAGAAACTCCGGCGACGCGTCCGCGAAAACATCGCGCAGCGACGCAATCAGCGGGCCGACGTTTGCGGCCTCGTTGAGCGTGGGCAGGACAACCGTGAGTGTATTCATCGTGTTACGTGCTGTGTGCTGCGTGTTGCGGGCAAAGCCACGGTTTTCCCGCAGCACGAAACACGAAGCACGTGAGGCGGTTATTGCTTGATCGCGCCGATAGCCGCAACCAGTTCTTCGGCCTGGCCGGGCAACAGGGAGCGGGGGTCAAACACCAGCGCGTCATATTCGATGCGGCAAAAGACGCTGGGCGTGTTGCGGCGCAGCAGCGTTGCGGCGGCATCAGGCGAACGGCCAAGGCCGCGCACGATAACGACGGTGGTCGGCAGGTATTCGCCGGGGGTGCTGCCGCCGCCGATCTGGCTCTGCGCCTGGGCTATTGACGCGTCAATGCCAAGCTGGTCGAGCGTCGCGGCGATCTTGCTCGCCTCGGCCTTGACGTCGTCCTCGGTGCGGGCAATGGCGCGCAGGGTCGGGACGCGCTCGAAGACGTTTTCGGGCTTTAAGTAAAGGCGCAGCGTGGCCTCGAGCAGCGCCAGCGTGACCTTGTCGCAGCGCACCATGCGGAACAACGCGTTCCTCTTGATCTTCTCGATCAGGTCCTTGCTACCCATGATCATGCCGGCCTGCGGCCCGCCAAACAGCTTGTCGCCCGAGATGCAAAGCACGTCGACGCCGGATTTCATCAAGTCGGGCACGCAGGGCTCGCGCGTGAGTCCAAACTTCGCCAGGTCGACCATCGAGCCCGAGCCCAGGTCGTAAAACACCGGCAGTTTTAACTTTTTACCCAGTGACACCAGCTCGGCGAGTTCCGGCTCTTCCGTGAAGCCCACAATGGCGTAATTGCTGGTGTGCACCTTCATCAGCATCGCGGTGTTCGGGCCGCTGGCGTCCTCAAAGTCCTGCGCGCGCGTCTTGTTGGTGCAGCCGACTTCGCGCAACGTCACGCCCGCCTTGCGCATCACGTCAGGCATGCGGTAGCTGCCGCCGATCTCGACCATGTGCGCACGCGAACACACCACCTCGTGGCCCTCGGCCAGCGAATTCAAGACGATCATCGTCGCCGCGGCGTTGTTGTTAACGACGGTGGCGGCTTCAGCGCCGGTCAGGCGGCATATTAAACTGCTGACGAGCTTGTCGCGGTCGGATCGCTTGCCGCTTTCGCGGTCGAGTTCAAGCAGCGAATAGCCCGAGGCCTCGCGCATGGCCGACTCGACGGCGCGTTCGGCCAGCGGCGCGCGGCCCAGCGACGTGTGCAGGATCACGCCCGTGGCATTAATGACGCGGCACAATTTCGGCAGCATCAACTTCGTGACGCGCTTGTTGACGGCCTCAAGCAGCGCCGCTTTGTCGAGTTCCTCGGGCGAGACCTGCGCGCCGGACTTCAGGCGTTCGCGCAGGTCTTCAAGCGCGGCGCGCGTTTCAGTCGTCACCAGCACGCGGCCGAATTGAGTGATCAGGTCGGCAAACGGTTGCGTGCCAAGCAGCACATCGACCTTGGGCAAGTCGCGCAAGTCCGGGTTCTTGGTGGCTTTCTGGCTCACGGGCGGGATTGTAGCAGAGCGCGGGGCGGGTGACAGCGGCCCTGTATCAGGTCCGGCGGGCTCGAAAAATGCCGTTCTTGTCATTATCATAGGTACCCTTGTCCAGGAATCGGGCACCCATGGCGGAACCAGCTCAAATCGCTTCAAGCATCGCGCGGGAAACGGCGCGGCCGCCGGCTCCCCCGGCGTTGAGCGAGGCTCCCACGGGCCCCCATCAGTCGGTGACGGTCACCGTGGTCACGCCGGTCGAGAAATTCGCAGACAAAGCTTGGCGCTTTCTTCGCAACGCCTTAACCGGCGGCATCGCGACGGCCGTGCTGTACGCCGTCTACCTGCCGATGGTGTGGGCGCTGGGCGACGAATGGAACGTGAGCGCCGGGCGCTCGGGCCTGATCGCCGGCGCCGTGGTGCAATTCCTGGGTTGCCGATACTTCGTCTTTCGCGCCGCACATGGCGCGCTGCGTCGGCAAGTGATCGGTTTCATCCTGGCCGAGCTTGTCACACTGGGCGCAAACGTGCTGGTCCTGCACCTTGCGCAAACGCTGCTGCCCGACGGCATCCGCACCAGCAAGTTCATTCCCCTTGCCACAACCTGCGCGGTGTTCGTGTTCTTCAGCTACCCGGTCTGGCATTGGGTGTTCAAGGCGCCGCACACGGCCGAGGGCGTGCGCGAAGTGGTCGCGCGTGAGACCCAGCGCATGCAGAAGAAAACCGACGCGGTCAAATGAGCGAAGGCCGCCCGAATAGACAAGGGCCGGGCAAATGCCCGGCCCCGCGTTGTTTCAGCCCCCAGGGTGTTACTTGCTGCCGAGAATCTCGCGGATTTCGGCGGCGATTTCCGTGCCCTTGAACTCGCGTTCCAGGCCCTTGAGCTTGCCCGCGTCCTTCTGGGCGTCCAGGCCCTTGATATCGGCGCGCACGCTGTCGAGGGCTTCGTTGTAAAGCCGGATTGTCTGCTGCTGGCTTTCCAGGCCGAACACGCCCTTCTCGAAGTTCTTGCGCGCGACCTTGATGACTTCCTTGGCGTTCTTCTTCTCCCACGCCTTCTGCGCGGCTTCGAGGTTCTTCTTCAGGTCGCCTTCAAGGGCGGCGACTTTCGCCGGCACCTCGGCGAACCAGGCCTCGAGCTCCTTGACTGTCGGGGCTTTGGTGCCCGTCACGCGGCGCACTTCGTTGCCGTATTTGTCGGCGACGATGAAGCAGGGATATTGCGTGACCTTGTAATCGCGCGAGGGGTTGTCGCCCGCAAGCTTGGCGCAGGGAATAGGCGATTCGTCGCTGAAGGGCGCCGGGGTGCGGTCGTCGCAATGCGTGACGCGCACGAACACTGCCTTCTCGTCCGCGAGTTTCTTGAAGGGCTCGCCGTAAATGAAGCCGTCGGTGGCGCTCTGGCCATCCTTGGCGGGGAAGAAAATCAAGATGGGCTTGTCGTCCTTCTGCGCTTGCTCAAGCGAGCGAGCCGAGGCCGACTGCCAACCGACCATCAATTCGGGCTTAAGCGTGGCAACACCGCCGCCACCACCACCACCTGCACGCGAAACCGAAGCACCAGCACGGGAGGCCCCGCCTCCACCGCAACCGCCGCCTCACTGCGACCAGGCGTTCTGCGCGCCCGCAAGCGCGAGAACACCGGCCAGAATCACCGCGTTGATTTTCATGTTGGGATCCTCGTTTACCACTTCCAGTAAGTGGCGATTGCTCCCAGAAGCTTACACCGGCTGTAACTGGTTTGCGTCCAGAAACACAACTGTGACTCAACATGAGTGTGGAATGCAAAAACCGTAAGCCATTGGTAAACAACGGCTTACGGCCGAATGCGCGACGATGTGACTACTTCTTCTTCAAGATCGCGTCGATTTCCGCCGCAAAACCCTTATCCAGCGACTTGAAGGCATTCTTCAGTTCGGTCATGCGCTTGGCGCCCTCACCCTCGGGCGTAAGGTCCGCAATCTCGGCGCGCGCGGCTTCAACAAGCTCATTGTACAGGTCGATGCTGGCCTTTTGCGGCGGCAGGCCTGTGACGCCTTCCTTGAAATTCAAGGCCAGGGACTTGAGGGTCTTGCCGTAGTCCTTGGTCTCCCATGTTTTCTTGGCCGCTTCGAGGTTCTTTTGCAGCTTCTTGGAAGCGCTATCGACCTGCGCGGCGATCTTCGCAGTGGCGCTCTTGAGCGCGCTCGCCGTCGGCACTGAAGTAAAGCGCATCACTTCGTTGCCGTAGCTGTCGGCAACAATGAACGTGGGATAGGAGGCGACTCTGTATTCGCGCGACGGGTTGTCGGACTGAAACTTGCTGACAGGAATGATGTTCTGCGGCGCATCCGGGGCGGGCGCACGGTCTTTGTTATAGGCGACGCGCACGAAAATCGCTTCGGCCTTGCTGATGTCCGCAATGTCCTTGCCGGTGAAATAGTTTTCGGCCTGTTGCGTGTCGCTTTCATCCAGGAACACGATCAGCAGCGCCTTAGAGCCGGTGATTGCGGCTTCGCCGGCCTCGCGCGTGTCGTTGGTCCAGGTCGGGATCGAATCAGGATCGACACCATCGCCGCCGCGGGCGCGATTGGGCCTTTGTTTCTCGGTTCGGACGGGTTCTTTGTCGGTCCTGGGAATGGGATGTTCGCGGTCACGGTCGCGCCCGGGTACTTCTTCCTGCGCCCGGAGATTTTGCGACGAGCCGACAAATATCGCCAACAGGAGAATCGCAAAGGCCCTGAAAGATAACGTCTGGAACATAGCTTCTTCCTTCGCTTTGCAAGACAGCCGCACGCACTGTCTATTATACGCCGTGACGCGCGTCGCGTTCCAACAATTCGCAATTCTGGTAAGTCAAATAAAAACGGGCCGGCAAGCCGGCCCGTCACAACAACTCGAAGCTCACTACTTCGCAGCTTTCAGGGCTTTCTTGGCCGCGTCGATTTCAGCATAGACGCTCGGCGCCGCCCTCTTGGTGAACACTCCAGCCAGCTCACCAAGCTTCTTCTCGGCTTCCTTGGCATCGCCGTCTTTCAGCACGGCAATGTCGCCCATCACTTCATCACAGATGCTGTGGTAAATCTTGGTTGCTTCGGCGCAGGCGCCGTAGCCTACCAAGCCGCTTTCAAGGACCTTCACCGCCGCCTTGAAGGCACTGTTGCGGTCGCCCTTGCCGAGCGCGGTGTTGGCCGCGTCGACATTCTTCTGCAGTTTCTTGCTGAGGCTCTCGACCTTGGCCGGCATGCGGCTGAAAGCTTCCTTGAGTTCCTTCGATGTGGGCTTCTTGCTGAACTTCACGCCGATGTCGTCAAAGTTGCCGAAGCTGTCGAGGACGAGCACAGCTTCTTCGCCAACGCGGATCTTGTAGTCGCGCGCGGGATTATCGCCCATAAGTTTATTGCTTGGAACGATGGTTTCGTTTGCGCCCGGGGCAGGAGTCCGGTCCGTAGTGTAGGGGATCGCGACGAAAATCGCGTCCGCGTCCTTCATGTCGACGTAGTCCTGGCCCTGGAAGTACGTCGTGATGTCCGTCTTCTCCTTGGAGAAGAGCACCACGATGGGCTTGCCGCTGTTTGCGGCCTTCTCAAGCGTCGCCGTGTCGTTGCCATCGAACGAAACCGACGGAACCGCGACCCTGACACCGCCGCCACCACCACGTCTACCTTCTGCCCGAGATGCGCGGGAGGCACCGCCTCCACCGCCGCCACCTCAGCCACCGCCATCAGAATCACCGCCGCCACCGGCGGCCGGAGCGGGGCATCAGCCCGCCTGCACAGGTCCTGCCGAGGCGACGCCGACAGTGAACATCGTCAGCGCCAGCACCATGCTCGAAGCGATCAGCTTCATCTTTGTCTCCCTGATTTGAGGGCGCCCTCCCACGGGCTCTCTCGTTCGTTCCGCACCGCTGCAAACGGCTTTGGCACTTCCAGGTTCAGACGGATTTCCTCACGGCCGTGCGGATGCGTGAGGATGTCCGTCTAGGCTGCATTTAGGTCCACCATTATAGTGCATCAGCCGTCACAGTGGTTACACGTTTTATCCTAGTAATTTGCATGCAAATCAACGAACGCAACATCGACGCAAGCCATTATACACGAATATGTTACGCTGTACCGCGCTCGGCAGCCCACGGTTACTTCAAAGCGAAGTAGTAAATATTTCCCGGCAAGTCTGCCTGACGAGTGGCGACCTTGGGTATCCCAAAGACGACAAAGACCCCTTTTAGGGGTCTTTGGGTCTGAAATCTGATTGTCGCTTTCGGGCGTATGCGGGCCGGCAAGCCGGCCCGCCGCTTTCAGCTTTTTCGGCTAACTGGCCGACTTGATTTCCTTCTTGGCGCTTTCGATCTCGGCCGCGACGCTCGGCGCGTTCTTCTTGTTATAGACGCTGCCGAGTTCGCCGAGCTTCTTGCCGGATTCCTTGGCGTCGCCGCCCTTGATGACGCCGATTTCCGCGACAACCTCGTCGCAGATGGTGTTGTAGATTTTTGCGGCTCCGTTTGAGGCGCTGTAGCCGACCAGGCCGTATTCGAGGACCTTGACCGCAGCCTTGAAAGCGCTCTTGTGGCCCAAGTCGTTTGCCGCACCGAGCGAACTTCCCCTCACTCATTGCATCCTGAGTGCCCTTGACCTGGCAACATTTACAGCCTGAATAAATTTCCCTGAATTTTTTATTGCTATCTTGACGCGTCAATACTTCCCCCGCGCAAATAAAAAAACCGGGGCGACTTTTCAGTCACCCCGGCGTCGTGTTGATTGAGACTTCGAAGTTACTTCGCAACCGCCGCAACTTCCTTCTTTGCCGCGGCGATTTCCGACGCAACGCTGGGAGCGGCCTTCTTGGTGAAGACGCCGGCGAGTTCGCCAAGCTTCTTCTGGGCTTCCTTCTTGTCTTCCGCTTCCTTCAGCGCAGCGACTTCCGTGCGCACTTCGTCGCAGATGGTGTTGTACATCTTGGCGGCCTCGGACGCAGCGCCGTAGCCAACCGTGCCCGACTCGAGGATTTTCACTGCCGCCTTGAAGGCCGCGTTGCGATCACCCTTGGACAGCGCCGTGTTGGCCGCGGCCAGGCTCTTGTCGAGCTTCTTGTTCAGAGACTCGACCTTCGAGGGCAGACGCTGCAGCGTGTCCTTCAGTTCCTTCGACGTGGGCTTCTTGCTGAACTTCGAGCCGACGTCGTCAAAGTTGCCGAAGCAATCCAGCACCAGCACCGCTTCTTCGCCGACGCGAATGTCATAGTCGCGCGCCGGGTTGTCGCTGCTGAGCTTGCAGATCGGGACGAGTGTTTCCTTTGCGCCCGGCGCCGGGGTGCGGTCCGAAGTGTACGGGACCGCGATAAACACCGCGTCGGAATCCTTCATGTCCACGTAATCCTGGCCGCTGAAATACGTGGCCAGATCCGTGCCTTCCTTGGCGAACAGCACCACGATGGGCTTGCCGCCGTTGGATGCCTTCTCAAGTGCTGCTGAGTCGTTGCCGTCCCAGGAAATTGCCGGGACATTCGACGCGCCGCCGGCGCGTCTCGCAGAGCCACTGCCTCAGCCACCACCACCACCTTTTGGGCGTTCCGCACGGGTCGCCTGCTTGGTCGGGCCTCAGCCTGCGGTAAGGTGTTGCGGCACAGCCGCGCCGAGGGCGAAAACGCCCAGCGCGAGAGCCGCAGTTGAAAGGATGCCTCGCATTTCGATCTCCTGAAGAACCTGCATCGCACCGTGTTTGAAGAAGAGATGGACGTTATTCCGGCTGAACTGTTCCCAGCGCACTCGGAATAACGCCATTACGCCCAGTAAGTGTACACGCCAACGGTTTGCTTACAGCCAAAAACACATCTTATGTTGTCATGCCACCATCATACACCGGAACACACCCAGATCACGATTGTCGGCATAAGTGTATTAGACATAATTACTTACACAATTAATGTGAGGGTGGATTAGTTGAGGTTTCAACCTTACCACGATCATTGGTTAGGATTTTATCCGAACTTTTCAGCCGACAGATATCGTTAGCGGCCTTTAAGCGCCTCGGCGATTTTCGCTGCAACGTCGGCCGCGCGTTTTGTTGTGTATACGCGCGCCAACGCCTCGAGTTTTTCGCGCGCTGCGGCGGAGTCATCCTCGGCAAGCTCGGCAACTTCTTGCAGCACATCATCGCAAACTGCGCGATAGATCAACCGGGCTTCGCCGATTCCGGTGTAACCCACGACCTTGAGGTCCAGGATTTTCATGGCCAAGTTGAATGCCTGGTCAAAGTCAGCCTTATTAATCGAGGCGTTGGCGTCGGCCAGGTGCTTGTCGATCTTCGATTGCATGGATGTCGCCTGCGTACGCACCCGGGCCACACCTTTTTCCAGTTCGGTTGCCGTTGGCTTTCGGCAGTACTTCATTCCCACGGCCTCGTAGTTTCCAAACCAATCGAGGATGATGATGGACTCTTCGCTGTCCTTGATGCCGTAAGCGGCCCACGGGTTAGCGCAAAGCAGCGGACATGCCGGCTCCTCGCTTTCCGGCCCGCGAGCGGCGTCAATGGGGACATAAAGAAACTGTGCTTCTTTCTTCAAGGCGACATACGCGTCTCCCGACAAATAGGTCGCGACGTCAGTGCCTTCCTTCGGGAAGAAAACGACGATGGGCTTCTTGTCGGCGATAGCCCGTTTAATCGGTTCAGCTTCAACTTTATCCCATGCGAGGTGCGGCGCCACTTTGCCGCCGGCGACTGCCGGGGGAGTTTTTTCGGCCGGCTCCGGGCCCTGCTGGGCAACGGTCGACCCAAGAGCAACGGTGCCAAGCAGTATCAGCGCAAAAAGTGTTTTCATGGCCTGTCCCCGAACATGGCTTCCGCCAATGTGTGTCGCGGCAAAGCAACACCTTACGGCGAATTTTCTATGCTTGGCGGGCGCACACCATTGATTTATAAAGCCTCGGCTTTATAAATGGCGCACCTTATTTTCGACCGATCAACCGAGAGAGGATCACCATGCCCTTTGAACAACCGCCGCTTCCTTATGCGAAAGACGCGCTCGTGCCGCATCTTTCCGCCGAGCACTTCGACTTTCACTACGGCAAGCATCACAAGGCTTACCTCGACAAACTCAATGAGCTGACGGCCGGCAAGCCGGAGGCGAGCAAAAGTCTCGAAGAACTCATCAAGACCACCGAAGGCGTGTTGTTCAACCAGGCCGCGCAGGTCTGGAACCACACCTTCTACTGGAGCTGCCTCAAGAAGGGCGGCGGCGGGGCGCCGACGGGCAAACTCGCGGACGCGATCAAACGCGACTTCGGCAGCTTCGACGACTTCAAGAAGAAGTTCAGCGAGGCCGGCATGACGCAGTTCGGCAGCGGCTGGGCGTGGCTGGTGTACAAGGGCGGCAAGCTGGAGGTCGCCAAGACGCCCAACGCGGAGTGTCCTATTAAAGGTGGCGCGACGCCGATCATCACCTGCGACGTGTGGGAGCACGCCTACTACATCGATTATCGCAACGCTCGCGCGAAGTTCCTCGATGTGTTCCTGGCCAATCTCGCGAACTGGGATTTCGCCAACGCGAACTACGAAAAAGCCGGCGGAAAATAAGTGGCATGGACCTCCAGGTCCATGTGCTTTTTTGTATTGCGCAAGCAACAGCGCATCGAACTGGAGTTCGATGCCACGAACAACAAGGCCCGCAACCGCGGGCCTTGTTTGTTTTTCGTGGCATCGACCCGTGGCCGATGGGTGTTGACGTCAGAGCCACGAGCGTCAGCGAGCGGGCCCGCTACTCGGCTTGTGCCGCCTGCGCGCCCTGGGTATCTGCATTTGCCGGGCGTCGGCAGAGTTTCTCGACTTTGCCACGGTAGGAAGCGCACAGCGTCATGGCCTTGGTCAGGTATTCGGCGGCTTTTTTCAGCGCCGCTTCCAAGTCGGCGAGTTCGACCAGATAGCTGTTCAATTCAACAGAGATCGCTTTTTCGCGTTCCAGAAAGCCCGGCCCTTCCTCCGCCATGCGCTGCATCACCGGCAGCAGCAGGTCGAGGTCGCGGCGCAACCATTGGCGCGTCGTACGCAGCACCCACACGCCATCGAGCTTGCACCAGCGTTTTTCGCGGTCCTCGCTACGCAGGACGTTTTCGTCGCTGGCGACGATAGCCCCGAGGTTGTACTTGCGCTGCTTGATGTCGCGGATCAGCTTGGTCAGGTCGTCGGCTGCAACTTTGTCCTTGTCCTTGTTGTCAATCAGGAGTTCCGAACCCTTCCACGAAGCGCCGCTCGCATCGCGCAACGACAGTATGTAGTCGCCGTTGCGGGCCAGCTTGTCGCTGACGTGGAACTGCGGCCATTCGCGGACTTCTTCCTCAAAACTTCGTTCTTCGACGCGTCCCTGCACCGCGGTGGCGGCCAGCTTCATGCGCAACTCGCCCAACTCCTGGGCCATGCGCTTGTTAGCCTCTTGTTCGGAGGTCAGTTGCCGCGACAGATCCTGCTTCGTTGCCTCCCTGGCGAGTTCCACTTCGCGGGGCAGATTGCTGACCTTTCCCTGAGCCTGGGCCAACTCACCTTTGATCCTCGCCAACTCGTTCTGGAGTTTCTCCAAGGCAACGGCGTTCGCTGCTTGATCATCGGCGAGTTGTTTCTTGCGCGCGTTTTCCGCCTCGACTTTCAGTTGTTTCTCAAGGTTTGCGCGATCGGCTTCCGTGCTTCTCAGCTTCTGTTCAAGTTTGTCGGTGCGGTCGGCTACCTGCTGGTTGAGCTTGGCCTCATATTTGTTCCAGAGGCTGTCGTGGGCCAAAGCCAGGGCCTTGGTCGCCGTGATTTCGGCCACGCGGCTGATGTCCTTCATGCCCGTCTTCTTGATTATCTCGTCGCCCGAAAGCGAACCCGCGCCCTCACACAGCGGACATTTGATCTGTTCGGGGTCCGTTTGCGGACGAACCATGCCGAATACAGGTTCGTCAATTTTGGTATCGATCCGGTCGGCTGGCGGCATATGCATTCCCCTTGAAGCTGGCTCCCGCGCTGGCGCTCGGGGCTCCGAAACACCCACGGGCCGGAGACCCGCGCCATTGATAACGCAGGCGACGCCCTGCCCAACAGTATCCAACGTCGTGCGACATTATACCGGACGCCCATGATCGCATCCCACCTTGCCGTGAAACGCTCCACTGGAGCGTTTCACGCCTGCGCTCCCTTTGGTCGCCGCGATGGGTTCGGGTTCCCGCATTTTGCCGCTACCTGGTAACTGACCACCGGCAACCGACTGCTGACTTTTCCATTTAAAGCGCCGCAACACGCCGGAAGCTACGTAAAAGAAGCCTATCACTCTTCGAGAAACCGACATGATGACGCTTTTTATCCGCAGGTCCGGCCTGCTTGCCCTTGCCGCCGTCGCGGCATTTGCCGCCTTCACCCCCGCGATTATCCGCGGCGAGGACAAACCCGAGCCCAAGACCGAAGCCGCGCCCAACGGCGCCGGGCTTTTGCGCAAGCTGATTGACGAACAGGACGCCGAAAAGAAAAAGCCTCTGCGCGAGGGCCTGCTCAAGCTCGGCGTTGACGGCGTGCGCGACGCCATCAAGAACCTCAGCTTTGCCGAGGCCGATGAGACCGGCAAGATCACCCTCGACATCAAGAACCCCGACGGCCACACCCGCTGCAACTTCCTGCGCGTGCCCGGCAACTACGACGCCAAGAAGTCCTACCCCATGATCGTGATACTGCACGGCGGCGTGTTCCAGGCCGAGGCCAGCGACGCCGAGGACTTCCTCGATTTCTGGGCCACTCAGCTTGGCGAAAAATGGAGCAACGAAGTCCTGCTGCTCGTGCCCGCCGCACAGGTCGGCATGACCGACCCCAAGGGCGCATGGTTCTTCGACACCGGCATGAACAACGTCTGCCACGTGATTTCCGAAATCAAGGGCCGCTACAACGTCGATGACGACCGTGTGTTCCTCACCGGCTTCAGCGACGGCGGCGCCGGCGCATACTGCCTGGCCATGAACCGCCCCGAGCCCTTTGCCGGCTACTTCCCGATGTGCGGCCATCCGATGGCCGCCGCGCAGCTCGGCACCCATTGTTTCGCCAGCAACTTCAAGGGCCAGAAGATCTACGCCATCAACGGCGCCAAGGACCGCGGCATCCCGGCGGCGGAAACCGAGGCGCTCTACAAGCAGATCAACGAGGACGGCGCGGACATCAAATACCTGATCGATAAGCAGGCGGGCCACGACATGTCCTATGCCGCGATCGAGATTCCCCGCATCCTCGACGACATGGTTGGCAAGTGGACACGCACGCGCGACGGCGCGAGCGTCGACTGGACCTGCGACAACCCTCAGAACGGCCGTCGCGGCTGGCTTTCCGTCGACGCGCTGGCGGACCTCGGCGATGCCAACGCGAAGATCACGCCCAAGCTCTATTACCAGGTGCGGCTGGGCATCACGCTGCCCAACGACCCGAGCAAGCCGCTGGACCAGAACTCGCCGGTGATCGTCGACACCGTGCAGAAGGGCTCGACCGCGGACGCCATGGGCATCAAGAAGGACGACAAGATCATCAAGCTTGACGACACCGAGGTTTCCGGCTTTGGCAAGCTGCGCGAGGCCCTGACCAAGAAGCACTTCGGCGACGACGTCACGGTCGTGGTCAAGCGCGGCGACGAGGAAATCACGCTCAAGGGCAACTTCGCGCTCCCCGTGAACCCGGAAAAGCCCACCATCGGGCGCGTGACCGGCAAGTTCGCCGACGGCGGGGCCAGCCTCGAGGTCTATAACGTCAGCAAACTTTCGATCTGGGCGACGCCCGAGACCGCAGGCAAAGGCGAAGTCACGGTCACCATCGGCGGCAAGAAGACCACCGTCGCGCTCAAGGCTGACGCCGCGCTGCTGCTTTCCGAGTTCGAACGCACCCGCGACCGCAAGCAATTGTTCACCTCGCGCGGCGAGGTCGACGTTTGCAAGCTGCTTGGCGTCGAGCCCGGCAAGAAGCCGACCACCAAGCCCAAGGAAGAAGACTTCTAACAGGGCAATCAGCGGATAGCAGTCAACGGATAGCAAATGGCAACAGCCAACCCTGCTATCCGCTTTTTTTTCTGTCTGCCATCCGCTATCTGCCAACTGCCCGGCGCTGCGAATTGTGTCGGCAAGCTTTTTGCGCACTTCCCTGTGGGACGCGTTCTTCTAATCTAGTGCCCTATGCCTGTTCGCAAGCGCATGCCTCGCGAGGCCCGTCGCGTCCAATTACTGGACGCCGCGGCGAAACTGTTTGCGCGCAGCAGCTACGGGCAAGTGACGACGGCCGACCTGGCCAAGGCCGCCGGCGTCACGGAACCTGTTCTCTATCAGCACTTCAAGACCAAGCTCGACCTGTTCGTGGCGCTGCTATTGCGTGGGCGCGACGTCGCCTTTGAAAGCTACTCGAAGCTTGCCGCACCCATGCCCAGCCCGCTGCTGAAATTGATCGCGGTGGTGCGCGCCCACGGCGGCGTGATGCGCGAACACGAGCCCTACTTTCGCCTCCACCTGCGCGCGCTTTCGGCCAGCGATCTGCCGCGCGTGAAACAGACGCTGAAGGACAACTACCTCGCCTACCACAGCTATTTCGCGGGTTTAATACGCGACGCGCAGGAACAAGGCCAGGTCGACAAGGGCGCCGATGCGGCGCAACTAAGCTGGTTCATCATGAGCCAGGGCATGCTGATGAACCTCGCGCGGCAACTGGGCATGAACGAATTGCACGACCAGGGTTACGTCGATGGCCTGCTCAAGGACGCCCTGGGACATGTGTCGCTGATGGACAACCCCATCGGCGCACTTGCCGGCCTGTTTGCCTCGCGCAACGGCCAGGCCCCCGACGAATCCGAGTAACTGCTGTCCCGCGTACCGGGTCCCGTGTCAACTGCCCACGACTCGCGACGCGAGACTCGTGACACGGGACGCTCTACAACAGGCCTTGAGGCCGCTTGTACGGGTGCTAGACTCCGGCCCGCGACATAGAGACTCCGATGCTGACCTTCGAACAGATGCTGGCCAACCCGAATTTCCAGTACTTCCTGGTGTTCGTGTTTGCCGTCTTTGGCTTCCTGTTCGTCATCCTCAACGTCAGCGTCCTGGGCAAGTTGCTCTTCCGCCCCGTCATGCCTGACGAATCCAAGCTCACCACCTACGAGTGCGGCGAGCCCACCATCGGCTCAAGCTGGGTACAGTTCGACATCCGCTTCTACACCGTGGCGCTGATCTTCATCATTTTCGACGTCGAAATTGTCTTCATGTTCCCCTGGGCGGCGGTGTTCCAGAAGCTTGGCGCCGCGGCGTTCTGGGAAATGTTCATCTTCATGTTTGTGCTTGGCGTGGGCTACATCAACGCCTGGAAGAAGGGCGACCTGGCCTGGGTCACCTCGACAGCCGCGCATGACGTCGCCGCGCAGCGCAACGTCGAGGTGCGGGAGACGCGCCGCGCCGCATAACTTATGCCCGCCAAACAAGACCTTACAGATTTCGTCCCCGGCGTCGTGCTCACCAAGCTCGACTGGGTGATAAATTGGGGCCGGCGCAACAGCATCTGGCCCATGGGCTTTGGCCTGGCGTGCTGCGCCATCGAGATGATGGCGACGGCCGCGACCAAGTTCGACCTCGACCGCTTCGGCGCCGGCGTTTTCCGCGGCAGCCCGCGCCAGAGCGACCTGATGATCGTTTCCGGCACCGTGACGCACAAAATGGCGCCGCGCATCCGCGTGCTGTACGAGCAAATGCCCGAGCCGCGCTACGTGATGGCCCACGGTGCCTGCGCCACCAACGGCGGGCCCTACTACGAATACGGCTACCACGTGATGAAGGGCGTGGACCTGATTGTGCCCGTGGACCTTTACGTGCCGGGCTGCCCGCCGCGGCCGGAGGCGCTGATCGACGGCATCATGAAGCTGCAGGAAATGATCAAGCGCGAGAGCGTGGCTAACCGCCATCGCCGGCTCGATTACTGGGAAGAACACCGGCAGGAGTTGATCGAGGACCTCGACCTGCAGAAGAAACAGGTTTTCGAAAACCCGGACGAAGCCGAAGGCATCAAGGCGTGGGAAGAAAAAGTCCGGATGTTCCGTGAAAAGTACCTGCCAAAAGAGGCATTAGCTGCGAGTTCGTAGTTCTTGGCAAGTAGTTCTTAGTTGATAGTTCTTAGTTCTTGGCAATGACACGACAAAACGCGCAACCTGATAACTAAGAACCACGAACCACAAACCACCTATGACGCCCGTCGAGATCAATCAGCTTCTGAAAGAACGCTTCCCGCAATACATCGCGGAGCGCCCGGCGTACCCCGAGATCAAGGAAACGCCCGCGGTCGCGCGTCCCAAGCCGCTGGTTCGCAGCGCCGTGATCCTGCGCGAAGAGTTGACGGTTAAACCCGAAGGCGCGCGCGAGATCCTGCAGTTCCTGCGCGAGGACGAACGCCTCAACTTCGACTTCCTGCACGCCATTTCCGGCATCGACTACAACAAGGCAGAGCCGCTGGGCGTCACCTGGACGCTATCGAGCATCCGGCACAAGCACTGGGTCTGCATCAACACGCGCATTGCGCGCGACAACCCGACCATCCCCAGCGTGCACGACATCTGGCCCGCCGCCGACTGGCACGAGCGCGAGACGTTCGACCTCGTCGGCATCGTTTTCATCGGCCACCCCAACCTCAAACGAATTCTCTGCGCCGACGACTGGGACGGCCATCCGCTGCGCAAGGACTACATCTTCCCCACGGAATACCACGGTATTCCCACGGGCAAGGAAGTGCGCTGGAACAGCTAATCTCTGCTTATCTCACTGATACTGGACGTATTACCTGGCACACGGGGCATTTAACTACTGGAGACAATGCGATGCGTACTGGAAGCAAACTGGCTTTGTTGGTTTTGATCCTTGGTGCGGCGCTTGTGACGCCCATTCGTGCCCAGGAAGGCGCGCCGGACTTCGAGGTGCTGTTTAAGGACTGCGACAAGATCCTGACGCTCAACTTCACGGCGGACGACGTGAAGAGCTTCAACGACAACTGGGCCACTGGCGCGGACATCCTCAAGGAGGACAAGGAATTCCTGAGGCTCAAGAAGAAGAACATCAAGGAGTGCTTCGATTACGTGATCAAGCAGGAAGCTTACACCAAGTGGGCCAAGGACAAGAAACTCGACGGTGACGCCTACCTGCGCAAGTCCCTGCGCATCATGTTCCAGCATGTCAAGCTCAGCGCGGTCGAAATGCTCAAGGCGCAGCGCGGCGCCATCACCAAGGAACTGCGTGAGAAGGTCGGCGCCATGCTCAAGGGCGAATTGACCGCTGACGCTCTCAAGGAATACGTGGCTGAGTGGGACGGCGCGGCCAAGATCCTGGATAACCTGGAGAACGGCGTTGCCCTCATCCCTGCGCCGACTAGCGCCGAGAGGACGCTGCTCGACGACAATAAGGCTGCCATTCAGGCCACGATGGACAAGGACAAGAGCTGATCCTGGTTTTGACCGCTTAAATCCCGCAGGGGCGAGCTTTGGCTCGCCCCCTGTTGTTTAACCTGGCATCGAATTTGTGCACCAGAGCCTACTGCGTAAACGGTGGGATAAACTTGCGTGCACTGGCATCAATCCCGTCGCTGACGCGATGGGCTCTGGTTTCTTTTGTGGGACGGAATTAACTGAGCCCCGCGCGTCAGTGCGGGGTTTCCCGCTTGCGGCGGTCGCCCAAACCCGGTCCTGATGGACCGGGTTCTGTTTTTCTGCATCAACCGCGAGATTAATCCTCCGCAACTGTATCCAAATTTTCCTATGGGTAGATGGACCCGCACATCGACCAGCCGCAGCCGCCCCTCCCGCCGCAAACGGTGCAGGACCTTTATTTGCAGGCTGACCTGCGCCTGT
>JADLAK010000078.1 GCA_020848275.1 Planctomycetota bacterium | reverse complement strand
GCAAGACGCGTCCAGGGGGTAGCACCCCTGTCCGGTTGGCTCCGCAAGGGGCAGGCCGGTCCCGGTTGGGGCTCATCACCTCGACCAAAGCCGAGGGCAACCTTGGCCGCTGTGCAAAGCTACGGTTTGGGCCACCACGCTCGAACTAAAGGAGCCTCCGACTGGCGGAGGCTTCGTGCTTTAACCCCAAATCAACGACAAAAGCATTATTCCACGGAAGACACGGAACCCACGGAAACCGCAACAGCGGTTTCACGCGAAGGCGCAAAGACGCAAGGAAAAGCCAAAGCAACTGCGACCCATAGATTACACAGATGACACAGATTTCTTATCTGCGCGAATCCGTGCCACCTGTGGGTGGCTTTTGTGGTTGTTTGTCTTCGCGACCTTCGCGGCTTCGCGTTGGCTGTTGTCTTTGATTTCTTATCTGCGTCATCTGTGGACAGCTGATGCGTTTCTCCGTGGCTTCCGTGTTTTCCGACTTCGCGATGCTCGCTTCGTCGGACAAGCCGTGGTTAAATGCTTTGACGATGGCGGGGACGCGTAATCACTACGAAATCGCTTTCAGCGCGTTGCTTACGCGCGCGGGAAGCACCGCCATGAGCGTCGATGAAGTCCGCCGCCCCGTCATGAACGGGCGCGAACTCAAAAACTTCGACTTCCTCGTCAACGGCCCGCGCGAAGTCTGGGCGCTCGATCTCAAAGGCCGGCGCGGCACGCCCTGGGTCACACGCACCGATTTGTTCTCGATGCTGGGCTGGCAGACGCAGTTCAACGCCAAGGCGCGCACCGGTTTCGTCTTCGGCTTCTTTGCGCCCGCCGGGCGCGCGTTCACCCGCGGCGTATCGGCGCTGCCCTCAAGCCTCGTGACAACGCCGGCGGGGGACTACCGCTTCTGCTTGATCGACGTCGAGACCGCGCAGCGCCTGGCGCAGCCACGCTCACGCCGCTGGGGGACCTTCGGCTTCGATTTCAAATCCTTCGCCGCTGCGGCGCGGCCACTCGAAGGCACAATCATCTCGTAGCTACGTTCACTGCGGCGACGCGGAGACGCAGCGCGATTGTGCTGTGTTGTTTGCGCCGTTGCAGCTCCCCGCGCCTCCGCGGTTAAACTGACAGACGCCGACATCGCTGTCGGCGTCCACCTGCAGTTATCGGCGGTCGCGAATTACGCCGAGGTCACCGGCGCTTTGCTCGACGCAATTTCCTCGACCTTGATGCGCGTGCTTTCGATCAATTCGGACAGCGCCTTGCGGCGGCCGTCGGCGAAAGTTCCCGCGTTCTGGCCCGCGACCTGCAACGCGCGCACCGCGCGACGCCAGTGCTTGGCAAAGGGGCCGAACTCGCCTACGCCGCTAAGCGCGCGATAGGTGATCTCCGGCGCGGGCTCCGCTGTAGCCGCCCCCGGCTCGTGCTTGGCGGCGAGAATTTCCTCGACCTTGCCGCGCATGCCCGCAACCAGCGCCTCAAGCGCCTTCTTGCGTTCCTCGAAGTAATGCCCCGCCTGCTTGCGCGCGCCCTTGACTGAATCAAGCGCACGCTGCCAGTGCGTCTCGAACATGCCGATGTCCGCCTCGCCGTGGCTGATCAGGTGCTTTTCCTTGATGTGCTGGGGCACGCCCTTGACGCCGCTTACCAGGCCGATCCAACTGAAGGCCTTGATGATGTAGTAGCTGGTGTCGATCTCGTACCAGAAGAAGCCCTGGTTGGCGCTGTGCATGTAGTGGTGATGGTTATTGTGCCAGCCCTCGCCGCCCGTCAGCAGCGCGATTAGCAGGTTGTTGCGGCTGGTCTCGTTGGTCGCGTAGCGGCGCGAGCCAAATACGTGCGCCAGCGAATTCACGAAGAACGTGGTGTGGTATAGCAGCACCGTGGAGCCGAAGAAGGCGAAGAACAGCGTTCCCCAGCCGGTCTTCCAGCCGCCCAGAGCAAAGCTGACAAAGAACACAATCGTGCCCAGCGCAACCGGCGGGACAAGGTGATGCTTGTTAATGAAGCGAAGTTCCGGGTACTTCATCAGGTCCGGTATTAAATCTTCGCGCGTCGGCTCATACTTGCTGCACAGGATCCACATCATGTGGCTCCACCAGAAACCGCGGCGCACGGGCGAATGGATGTCCTCGGGCTGATCGGAATACTTGTGGTGATGGCGATGGTGCGCCGCCCACCACAGCGCGCCCTTTTGCGCCGCCATGCCGCCGACCAGCGCAACGATGAACTGCATCACGCGGCCCATGCGGTAGGTGCGATGCGCGAAATAACGGTGGTAGCCCGCGGTCAGCGCGGTCATGCGCACATAGTAGAGGATGAAGAACGCCAGCAGATCCCAGGCCGTGATGCCGGTCAGGATCGCGAAAAACGGCATCACATGCAGGAGCGTGAACGGCAGACTGGTGAACTTGTTGAAGCGCTCGTCAGCCGCCCGTTGAGTTATGGCCATAGCTTCAATGCCCCGTTGCTGCCGCGCCCGGTGCGGCATGAGGCGAAGATTAAAGCGGCCAACCAGCCGGTTGGCTATTACAAACCTTGGAGGGAACGCAACTTCCGGTGATTTTTGCCGCCTTTAGAGCATGTTCATGAGGCCGTTCGCCGGGAACTGCTTGTGGCGACCTTCGCATCTCCGCCGGCCTCACTACGGGTCAAGGGCTGGGTCAGGGCGGCTAGAGCGTGCGTTCCTAACCCTTGCCTACGGCACACAGCGTTTGAGCAGCTTGGCCATTGCCACGCGGCGAGACAGCGGCTCTTCGACATTCGACATCGCGCGCCGGATGGCGTTCACGCCCGCGATGCCCAGCCCGATCAGCTTCTTGGCGCTCTCCTCGTCGTTCTTGATCGCCGCCGTCACCAGCGCCTCGATCTCCGCCTGGCGCGCGAGGTCAATGTCGTGCACGAACACCCAGCCTGAGCGGTGAATCCGCACCGGCGTACCCGAGCACGTCACCGTCAGTTCGCAGCGTGCGTCAACTTCGGCCCGGCTGCGGCGGTAGCTCAGCACGTTGCCGTCTGCGGCAAAGAAGTCGTCGCGCCAGGCGCGGTCAAAGGCCGTCGCCTGCCTGGCCGTGAGGCCGTCAGCTTCGACGCTTGCCGCAAGCACGCCGGGTTTGCCCTCGTTGCCCCAGGCAATCGCCGCCCTTTCGTCCAGCTTCTGGTCCGCGGGAATAGCGGTGGCAGCTGCAAGTTCGCGCACGTACCACGCCTTCACCCCGGTGTCGGTTTTGAGCGCAACGCGCAGGTCGTACAGCGGGGAAGCGCCGTAGTTGCGCAGGATGTAATCGCCCTTGGCGTCCTTGAACACATCGGCTTCGAAGGGCTGGAAGGGGTTGCCCTCATAGAACAAATAGCGTTCGTGTTCGCCGCTGATCGAAAGGCTGCCGGTCCCGCCGTCGCGCGAAAAGTTCGCCCAGTGGTCCGCGGGCGCGTGCTCCAGCGCCGCCAGCGCCGGCGATTTTTCGCGCTTTACGCCGTCGGCAAACAGCGAGACGTTTTCCCACTCGACGCGGTCCTTGCCCGTGCGGCGGGTGGGTTTGGGGTACATCCACGTGACGGCGCCCTGCGTGTAGCGCACTTTGCAGGTAAAGGTGACGTCCTTGTCGCAGTCGAAGTAGACGATGGGCTTGGCGCCGCGCGCTGTGCGAGTGCGCTCAGGCTTGGGGGCGGGCTCGTCAACCACGGGCCGGGGTTCGGGCGTGATCGGCACCTCGCACACGTCATAAAAGTAAGGAAGCATCTCGGCGTCGTATTTGGGCTCCGGGCCGCCGTCCCACGCCAGCGTGTCGACGCCCCATTCGCGCACGTGCAGCAGCCCGGTCGCGATCTTGGTTTTTTCGATGGCAGGCGCGGGCGGCACGGGCGCTTCCTCAATGATGTCTTCCTCGATGACGACGTCGTCGTCCTGCGCCATGCCGGGAATCGCGAGCGCAAGGCCCGCAATCAACGCAACCGCCAACGCCATGACTCGGTACATGATCCGCTCCCGTTGTTCGTGCCCATTCTAACGGCGATCCCAAGCGCAGGTTCGTCTATTCGGTCCTATACTCCCGCCGTGGCCATCCTTCGTTTGTACAACCTGACGCTGGGCCTCGACGACGACGCGCGCGCATTGCGCCGCGCCGCCGCAGCGCGGCTGGAATTGCCGGATTCCGTCCTCAAAAGTGTGTCCCTCGTAAAACGCGGCGTCGACGCGCGTGAACGCGTGCCCGTCTACAACTGCACCGCGGATGTCGAAGTTACGGGGGACGTCGAGGACATCCTTAAACGGCTGGGCGACAACGCGCGCGTCGCGCCGACCACGCCGCCGCTCACGGTCGACAAAACCGGCGCGCGCGAATCTCGCGGCCGCGTGATCGTTGTCGGTAGCGGCCCCGCGGGCGCGTTTGCGGCTTACGTGCTCGCGCTCAACGGGCATAAGCCGCTGCTGGTTGAGCGTGGCCCGGCGGCGCTCGAACGGTTGCAGCAGATCGGCCGCTTCAACGCGCGGGTGAAAGACCACGACCCTGAAAGCAACGCACTTTTCGGCGAAGGCGGCGCGGGCAGCTTTTCCGACGGCAAACTCTGGACCTCCAACCGCGACCCCTTCATCCCTCGCGTGCTCGAGGTCTTCGTCGATTGCGGCGCGCCCTCGCGAATTTTGACCGACGCCAGCCCCCACGTCGGCACGGACATTCTCGCGCGCGTGGTGGTAAAAATGCGCGAGCGCATCGAGAAAATGGGCGGCGAAATCCGCTTCAAGACGCGTCTGGACGACGTTGAGATCGCCGCCGGCGTGCTGGCCGCGGCGCAAATCGCCGGCGAGAAGGTCGAAACTTCGGCGCTCGTGCTTGCGCCGGGCCACAGCGCCCGCGACACCTACGCGATGCTGCACCGCCGCGGCGTCGCGCTCGCCGCCAAACCCTTTCAGCTTGGTGTGCGTATCGAGCACCCGCAGGAATTCATCGACAAGGCGCAGCTCAACGGCAAGTACGCGCGCGACAAACGCCTCACGCCCGCAAGCTACGACCTGTCTTGCCAATTGGCGGGCGCGCCGGAACTCTACAGCTTCTGCATGTGTCCCGGCGGCGTGACCATCGCCGCCATCAGCGAACCGGGCATGCTGTGCATCAACGGCATGAGTTATTCCGTGCGCGCCAGCGGCTATGCCAACAGCGCGCTGGTGACGACCTTTGCGCCCGGCGAATACGGCGACGGGTCGGCGCTTTCAGGCATCGAGTTCCAGCGCCGCTACGAGGAAGCCGCGTTCGACGCCGGCGGCGGCGACTACACCGTGCCGGCGCAGCCCGTCACTCACCTGCTGCGCGGCATCGTCAGCCCGCGACCGCTGAAGGGGAGTTACACGCGCGGCCGCAAGTACACGCGGCTGGACACACTTCTGCCGGAAAAATTGCTGATCGCGTTGCGCGCGGGGCTGCCGGAATTCGACCGTCGCATCAAGGGGTACATTCAGGATAGCGCGATTTTGCAAGCCGTTGAGTCGCGCGCGTCGGGGCCCGTGCGCATTACGCGCGACGAAACCACACGCGAAAGCGTCAACGTCGCGGGCCTGTACCCTTGCGGCGAGGGTGCAGGCTACGCCGGCGGCATCGTCAGCGCGGCGTGCGACGGCATCAAAAGTGCACTGGCGATCTGTAGCCAGTATTCGACAACCAGGGGTTAGGGACTAGGGATCAGGGGATCGGAAAGCGACCGGGACGCCCTGTGCTAATCCCTGGTCCCCAATCCCTAACCCCTTGCAACGTCGGCCAGTAAGCTGACAACGACGAGCCAGGTACGAATATGTATTTGATTGACGGATATAATCTTCTTCACGCGCTCAAGAACGCCTATCCCGGGCAGTTTCCGCGCGCGTTTCATCCCGGCCGCGACCGGCTGCTCGCGCTGTTGAGCAAATTCGCGCGCAGCCACAATGCGACCGTGACGGTGTTCTTTGACGGCAACTCGGGCCCCGTCGAGCCCGGCGAGTTTGCGCAGACCGGCGTGCGCGTGAAGTTTTGCGGCCCCGGCGACCAGACCGCCGACCGCGCCATCTGCCACGAAGTCGAGGGCCACGGCAACCCGGCGTCGCTGACCGTCGTGACGAACGACCGCCAGGTCGCCACCATGTCGCGCCACGAAGGCGCGCTGGTCGAAAGCTGCGACCAGTTCATCAGCCGCCTCGGCGTCGGCCAGGCGCCGGGTGTCAGCAGCCCGCGTGCTGAACGCGAAGATCGTTCCGGCCCCACGACCGACTCAAAGAAGCAGTCGGCAAAACAGGGCCGCCGCAACAAGGCCACGCCGCCGGACGGCAAACCCAGCGGCGGGCATATCGGCGACATCGAACGCGAGATGCTAAACGACATCGGCGACGACTGGGAAAACCTCGACGACGAGTAAGTCGCGGTCCGCGGCCCGCGAACAGCGAGCCGCGACCTGCGTTAAAAAGCACGAAGCCTCCGCCAGTCGGAGGCCTCTTTAGTTCGAGCGTGGTGGCCCGAACCGTAGCTTTGCACAGCGGCCAAGGTTGCCCTCGGCTTTGGTCGAGGTGATGAGCCCCAACCGGGACCGGCCTGCCCCTTGCGGAGCCAACCGGACAGGGGTGCTACCCCCTGGACGCGTCTTGC
>JADLAK010000077.1 GCA_020848275.1 Planctomycetota bacterium | reverse complement strand
GGTTGGCACCGCCAAATTGTGCGCGCGCCCACGCTGTGGGCGAAAGCTGCTCGAACACGGATATCCTCCTTGAGGTATCCATGAGTCGGCAAATCCCGCCCCTCACTTGTGTGTAAAGACAAGCGCTAACGCGATGGGCTCTGGTTCCGTGTCACGACGGTTGCATGTTATTGCGCGGTGACAGGCGCCTCTCGCAAGGTGCGCAATGCTCGCATTAAAAATGCCTTGAATTGCGCACTTTGCGGCCTTTGCGAGATGATGTTTTTCGCGGTGGCCGCTTTGGATGGTCATGGCTAGAGTCGCGCGCATGAGTGACACACAATCGACTACGTCGCCAATCAAGACAATCGCCGTCATCTTTTTCGTGGTTTGCTTGGCTCAAGCAATACTTAACGGCGCAGTCGTTATCACGGAATTGTTGAACCACATGGGGCCGAGTTCGGCGTTTATTGGTGCAATTGGGGGCGGACTTGGCGCTGTCATCTTCGGTTGGGAGATCCTTAAGTTGCGTCGCGTTGACGGCGCAACCCCATCCGACGGCACGAAACTGCGCGAGCAGGCCAAGGAAATTCACGGCGAACTCGGCAAGATTCGTAATGAGCAGCAGGAGGCGCTCGCACTATTGAAGGAACGCCTGGAGGCGACCAGAGCCGAGATGGAAAGCGCCGTGTTCGACCGCGAGCGCCTGATGAAGGAAATGAACGCGATCACCGAGCAAGCCACGGGCAAACCCACGGACAAGCTCGAGGCCAACGACGGCAGCGCGACCATCGCCATCATCAATGCCCGCGACGCCATCAATGCCAAACTTGCGGCCAAGACGCGCATCGCGCGCCGCGACGAGGACATCCAGCGCAGCAAGGGCGAACTCGATGAACTCGCCAAGGAACTCGCCGCCGCCGAGGAACTGTTGAAGGAATCCGACGCCCAGCGCGACGAACTCGACAAACGCCTGAGCGACCAGGACAAGGAACTCTGGAAGTTGCGCGCGCAGGTGCAGGGCGCGCAAAGCCACGCGCAGCAGAGCCGCCTGAAAACCATGATGCTGACACGCTCGCACGTCAAACGCGGCGAGCACACGTTGCGGCTAATCGAGGAAATGCTCAAACGCTGGATCAAATCCGACGGCGAAGCCAAGGTAACCTTCAGCGAGCACGGCCACGCCAGCGACGTGCGCGCGGCCTTCGAAAAGATCGACCGCGACTTCATCGACCGCTTTTTCACGCTGGTGACCAATCCCGAATACGAGCGCGGCCAGCACCGCGTGATCCGCATCAAAGACGGCAAGGACCCCGACGGCTCGCCCTACGGCGAACTCGTGATCGCGCTCGACGACGACGCCGGCCGCACGCTGGGTTTAAGGTTCGACCTGCGCAAGGACGCGCCGGATGCAACGCAAGTCGGCTTCATGCTGGCGATGATGTTGAAGGCGCTCTCGCGTGAATACCGCGATTACGGTGTGAAGTAACGTTTTTATCAGAGCCCGCTGCGTTAGCGGCGGGCTCTGATTTTAAAGCTCGCGCGACAAAACAAAATCGGCGATTTCATCGAACAGCGGGCGCATCGGGTTATCGCCCAATGCTGAGACCAGGCCTTTGCGCGCGACTTCAATAAACCCACGCGCCTTTGCCGCGGCATATTTAAAGCTCTCGGTCGTGTGCAGCAGCTCGATCAGTTCCTTGCGGCCGGCGCTGCCGGCCTTGGCCGCAGCCAGCGCGCGTTTGCGCGCTTTTGCGTCAGCCTTGCCCAGGAAGTGAATCAGCGGCAGCGTTGGCTTGCCCTTCTCGACATCGCTGCCAAGGGTCTTGCCGACCAACGCTTCCTCGCCCAGCATGTCGAGCAGATCGTCCATGATCTGGAACGCGCGGCCGAGGTTCATGCCGTAGTCGTAAAACGCACGGCTGACGTTTTCTTTGGCACCCGCATAGATCGCGCCGAGTTCAGCGCTGGTCGCGTAAAGTTCCGCCGTCTTGCCTTCAATGATTTTAAAGTAGGTCGCTTCGCTGAGCTCGAAATTGTTGCGGTTGTGCACCTGCATGATTTCGCCCAGGCAGGTAATGGCCATCGCGCGCGAAAACTTCTGCGCGCCCACCGGCGTGGTCAACGTCAGGCTGAGTTCGAACGCGTGGCTGAAAATGTGGTCACCGAGCAGCACGCTGACTTCATTGCCGCTCAGCGCGTTGATGCTGGTGCGTTTGCGGCGCAGCAGGGCTTCATCGAGGATATCGTCGTGCACGAGCGTCGCCGTGTGCAGCATTTCGGCGACGACGCCCAGCATCACGTGGTCTTCCGTGAGCTTGCCGCAGGCCTTGCCCGCGAGCAGCAACAACGCCGGGCGCAGCTTCTTGCCCGAGTAATCCTCGATGTATTCAAACAGGTTCTGGATGTACTCGTCTTTCGACGTCAGTTCCTGGCGATATCGCGCTTCCACACGGGCCAATTCAGGCAAAATAGGCTCATACAGGCGCAGCAGGATGCGCTTGGCGGCTTCAGTGGCGGTTTGCGTGTCAGCGGGCTTGGCGGGGCGGGCGGGTTTAATATTAACGGCAACGCCCGCGGTGGATTTCTTGGTTTTCATAATCGCTCTGCAGACTGCCCCCAGCCAAGGGAGATTCGACCTTAGCACCGCCGCCTGCCCCCTTCCAGCGAGTAGCCACTTGCCGCCGCAAAGCTCGCCGCCAAGATGTAAGGGCTCGCCGCGGCGAGCCCCTACGGAGATTGACGATGGCCGAAGAACGCGTGACGCACGAGCACAAAAAATCCTCCGGACGCCGGCCCGCCGCGCGCAAGTCCGGCCGCAGCGCCGCCGCACCAGGCAAGAAGACCGCACCGACGATCCACTACACGGTCGCTATGCCGCATCCCGCCAGCCACACCTTCCACGTCGGAGTTGTCGTCAGCGGCGCAAAAGATGACGTCACGCTGGCGTTCCCGGCGTGGACGCCCGGCAGCTACAAGGTCCGCGATTTCGCCAAGAACGTCTCGGGCTTCCGTGCGCGCCAGACCAGCGCCGGCGACGGCAAAGGCGTGATCGAGCACGAATTGCTCGACAAGCAGCGCTACCGCGTGCCGACCAAAGACGGCGGCTTCACCGCGACGTTCACCGTCTACGCCGACGAATTTTCCGTGCGCACGCCGCACCTCGACGACATCCACGGCTTCTTTCTCGGCACGAACCTGCTGCCGTACATCGAAGGCGAACCCGGCCGCCCCGCCAAGGCGCGCCACGAAGTGACGATTTTGCCGCCGCAAGGCTGGAACGTCGCAACGGGCCTGCTGCCGGTTGCGGGCAAGGCCAACACCTACGGCACGGACGATTACGACGAGCTTGGCGACAGCATCTTCGAAATCGGTACGCACGAGATGACCAGCTTTCTCGCGCACGGCGCGCCGCACAACGTCGCGTTTGCGGGCTGGGGCAACTTCGACAAAGCGCAGGTCACCGCCGACCTCGCCAAGATCGTGACGACCGAGGGCAAACTTTTCGGCGGCGTGCCCTACCGCAACTACCTGTTCGTGATCCACGCGCTGCCCGACGCCGGCGGCGGGCTCGAACACCTCAACAGTTGCGTTTGCGGCTGGTCGAGCTTCGACTTCAAGGCGCGCGACAAGTACGACAACTTCCTGCGGTTGTGCGCGCACGAGTTTTTCCACGTCTGGAACGTCAAGCGCATCCGCCCCGCGGTCCTCGGCCCGTTCAATTACTCCGGCGA
This sequence comes from Planctomycetota bacterium, assembly GCA_020848275.1. Lineage (GTDB taxonomy): Bacteria > Planctomycetota > UBA8742 > UBA2392 > UBA2392 > JADLAK01. Next base: position 84,121 of record JADLAK010000077.1, on the reverse strand, counting down.
GCAATACACGCGCGCGCTGTGGGTGATGGAAGGTTTGACTACGTACTACGAGCGCCTGTGGTGCACGCGCGCAGGCATTTCGAGTGAAGAAAGCCTGCTGAGCAGCTACGCCGAACTTTTCGAGCGCGAGGACAACCGCCCCGGCCGGCGCGTGATGAGCCTTGAGGAATCAAGCTGGCTGGCGTGGACCAAGCTCTACCAGGCCGACGAAAATTTCGTCAACACCGGCATCAGCTATTACGCGCGCGGCGCGCAGGTCGGGTTTTTGCTCGACGCGAAAATCCGCGCGGCGACGAACGGGATTAAATCCCTCGACGACGTCATGAAACTGGCGTTCGAGCGCCACGGCTGGCCGAAGCCCGGCTTCAAGGAACGAGGCTTTGAGGCGATGTGCGAGGAAGTCGCGGGCGTCAGCTTTGAGGACTTCTGGCGCGACCACGTGCGCGGCACCGAGGAAGTCGACTACCGCGACGCGCTCGAAGTCTACGGGCTGGAGCTCAAGCGCGACGGCGACCGGCGCGAACCCTGGATCGGCGCAAATCTCGCCATGAAAGACGGGGCGTTCCAGGTGCGCGGCGTCGAGAGCGGCAGCCCGGCGATGCGCGCGGGCTTGCAGGTGCGCGACGAAGTTATTGCGCTCAACGGCCTGAAGGTCGGCGAGAAGGATTTTAAGGACCGGCTGGGCGAAGTGGTCTCGGGCGAGCCGGTGCGAATCACGCTTTTCCGACGCGGGCGGCTGATCGACGCACAGGTGATGCCGGTGTCGCGGCCCTCGGGCAAGTTGCGGCTATCGCGCGTCGCCAAGCCTTCGCCGCAGCAGAAGTTGAATTACGACAAGTGGTTATGGAAAGAACGGTCCTGAGTGCCGAGTCTGGAGTCTTGGGCAGTTGACCCGGCACACGCGACTCACGACTCGTGACGGAATTGTGGCTTGACGTCGAATGCCTGTGGGCTAACCTTGAACATCCCTCCGCAAGCAGCACCCCTGAGTTAAAAGCCCCGGCCCCGCCGGCGGCAGAATTGTTGTGGGGAAAACAATGCGCAAGATTCTGGTTCTGTTGGCTTTGGTCGTTGCGGGCTCCTGCATGAGCGGGTGCTTCTCGTTCGTGGACTGGGAACACAACCTCAACCACCTGCGTTCGTGGAATGAAGACCTCGACCGCATGCACCGCACGATCGACCGCTACATCTTCAACTTCGATTACGAAGACCCGAGCCGCGATATCCACTACGAGACGCCGAACACTTAAGCGTCACACCCAAATTCCTCCGCGCGACGGCTTGCCGTCGTGCGGTTTGTTTTTTCCACCGCCAACATAGACTTCCACCATGAATCCAACCGTCCGCATCAAAGCCCTGCCGCACGCCGCGGGCCTGGCGCTGCCGCAATACCAGACTGAACACGCCGCGGGCGCCGACGTCTGCGCCGCTGTCGAGGGCGAATTCGTGATTAAACCCGGTGCATGGGCCGCGGTGCCAACAGGCCTGTGCCTCGAAATTCCCGCGGGCTTCGAAGTCCAGGTGCGGCCGCGTTCGGGCCTCGCGTTGAAGAACGGCGTGACCGTGCTCAACGCGCCGGGCACCATCGACGCCGATTATCGCGGCGAACTGAAAGTGCTGCTGATCAATCACGGGCCGGAGCCTTTTGTCGTCACGCGCGGCATGCGCATCGCGCAAATCGTGGTCGCTTCCGTTGCGCGCGCGCAATTCGAAGTCTCAGAAAACCTCTCTGACACCTCGCGCGGCGCCGGCGGTTTTGGCTCGACGGGCGCATGAAATTGCGTGCCGCACAGCCCCGCAACCCGCCTGACACCACAAATTCAAGACATTGTTCTTATACAGGCTGCATTGACGAACCCTGCCCCGGCACTACCGTTTAACCGGGTTAAACCATTCGGGATCAGACCATGGCTTCCACAATCACCTGCGCTTCCTGCGGCATGCAGTACGACGGTTCCAGCCTCCAGCCCGGTGTCCAGTTCAAGTGCACCGGCTGCGGCGAGATGGTGCTTGTCGGGGGCGCACCCGCCGCTGTCGGCGTGAAGCGGGGCACTCGCAAAGTCGGCGGCGGGGCAATGCAGGGCGGCCGCCCCGCGCCCCAGCGTGCGGCGGCAGGACGGCCGGCGCCCGGCGGCTACCAGAATCAACAACAGCAGCCGCAGTTCGGCGCGCCGCCGAAAAAAGACAACACGATGATGTTTGTCGGCATTGGCATCGGTGTGGTGGTGGTGGGCGTGTTGATTGCCGTGGTGGTGATGTCGGGCAAGCCGTCGCCGCAACAGGAACAGGCCAGGGCGGAAGAAGACGCCAACGCGAAGAAAAAGAAGGAAGTCGCCGACGAGGACGCCAAACGCAAGAAGACCAACGACTCGATGGAGGCGGTCTACAGGGGCGCGCACGAACTGGGCCCCAAGATCGCGGCGGCTTTAAGCGCCAAGGACGACGGCGGTTTCTTCAAGACCAACGTCGATTGGGGAATGATGACGGCCAAACAGCGCGAAGTCCTGCAGGGCAAGGACGGCGCCAAGTGGCTGGGCGACCCGCTTTACTGCGTGGGCGAATGGGTGAAGGAAGAAAAGGAAAAGGGCATCCTGGTGCGTTGGGCGGGCAAGGCTGAACGCGGCCCCGACGACATGCAGCAGCGCTTCGCCACCTACTTCGGCTTCCAGTACCAGGGCAGCGAATGCACCTACGACAAGGCGCTCTCCGAGCACGAAAAGTCGGCGTTCTCCTGGGCTGTCGCGGGCAAGCGCTTCCTTGGCAAGAAGGTCCAGATCAACAACAAGACCTCGGCCAAGCCGTTGCTGTTTTATTGCGGCGCCGAGGAAGGCAAGACCAACGTGATGATCATCTGGATCGACGATCCCAAGGCCAAGGAAAACATCACCAAGAAGGAAGCGCCCTACGAACGCAAGCCAAGGCCCGAGGACGACCCGCAGAACCTGGGCACTGATCCGCAGGATCCCATGAACCCGACGCGCCCTGACCCGGGCACCGACACGACCGAGCCGGTGGAACTGCCCGTGGCCGTCAAAACCGGCGACCAGCCGCCCGCGGGCGCGCTTTCCAACGTGCTGCGTGACATTCGCGACGGCAACAACCTGAGCGAACCGCAGATCAAGTCCGTCCAGAACGCCACCAACTCCAAGGAAGACAAGAAAAAGTTCCTTGGCGCGTGCATCGACATCATCATGGACATGCGCGACAAGAACGACCGCTCCGGCATCGCCGCCGCGACTTCCAACCTCTACAAGATTTTCAAGAACATGCTGACGCGCGACCAGAAGGACTACATCTACGACTTCCAGCTTGGCGGCGACCCCACCACCGACGACTGGCCCGTGCGCTGCTGGTACGAGTTCTACCAGACGTACAAGGCCTAAAGAGCCCGTAAATGCTCTACGCAGGGGCGCGCCGTGGCGCGCCCCTGCGTCATTTTCCGGACTAATCTGGTATCCTTGCACGTTAGGAGGGCCGGAGAACGCCCATGAAAGACGTCGCATTCTTCATCTGCCTGGCCTTCGTCGCGGCATTGGCATTCATGCTTGGCGGAGCCATGGACGCCCGCCGTCGGCGCATGCGCTTTGATTTCTGCGACCTGCGCAACGAGATGCCGGACGCCGAGTTTCAATTGCTTGTCAGCGCGATCTACCCCGTGCCGCTGGAGTTCGTGCGCGCTTTCCGCATGGCGGTCGCGCGCGCTCTCGGCGTCGAGGCCCTCAAACTGCACCCGCAAGACCGCTTCGGCCGCGACCTGCGCGTGCTCAATTACGACGGCGTCGAGCTCGTCGGCATCCTCGAGCGCGCCTTTGACGTGCGGCTGCGCGTGATGGACCTCGTGCGGGTGAAAACCTTGCGCGGCCTGTGCCGCCTGGTCCACGAGCGCACGCAGGAAATCTCGGACCTCGACCCGCCGCTGCACCGCGACCCGTCGCCCAAGGTTCGCCCAGGCGAAGAAACCGCGCCGGAAATCGGCCAATAATCGGTAATCAGCAGTGGGCGGCCGGTACTCTGGTTTCGGTTGGTCCACCAATCAGTAGCCATGTAGAACTGGCTACTGACCACCGACTACTGGATACGCCTTTGAGTGAACACATAGGCCATCGCACTTTCTCGATCGAAGTTCCTTACGAAGTCATCCTCCCGGACAAGCTCGAGGACGGCAGGCGCTACCCGTTGATCACCGCGCTGCACGGCATGGCGCAAGACCCGGCACAGATGCGCCGCGACCTCAATCCTCTCATGAAACGCGACTGCGTCTGGTTGTTTCCGCGCGGCCCCTATCCGCTTGAAGTCCGCGGTCGGCACGCGCTGCGAATCGGCTACGCCTGGTACATGTTCGACGGCGACCAGCAGCGCCTGCGCGCCAGCATGGAAGCCAGTTGCCGCCACTTGCTCGCGGTTATCGACACAGTCTGGAATCAGCACCCGGTCGACCTCGGGCGCTCGGCGCTGGTCGGTTTTTCGCAAGGCGGCTATCTCGCGGGCGTTCTGGGCGCGCGCAACCCGACGCGCTTCAAGGCCGTGGCCAGCATTGCCGGCCGCTTCAAACACGAGTTCTTCGCCGAGGTTGCGGCTAAAGCCGGCCCGCGCGTGGCGTTGGCGCAGTTCCACGGCGCTAAAGATGCGGCGGTGAAAGCCGAAGCCGCGCGCGACGCGCTCGAGGCCTGCCGCAAGCTGGGGTTCAAACAGGCGGAATATTTCGAAGACCCGGATGCCGCGCACGAGATCAGCGCGCATATGCTGGATAAACTGGGCGCATGGCTCGACCGGGTTCTCTGATCATCGTGGTGCTTCTTGCGCTCGCGGCGACATCCTGCCGCGTCAATGGGCGTATGTACCCGCCGCAATATGAGACGCCCGCGACGCGGCTTGAGGCCGCGACCATGCTCCACGGCGCGCTGATGGAAGGCGTGCCGTCGATGAGGAATATCTCGGTCAACGAAGACGCGATGCATTGGGAAGAAGCCATACAGCGCCGCACGGTAGTCGAGCCCTCGCCGCGGCAGTTCGTGTGGCGCACGCTGCTGTTCCGGCATTTGCGGGGATACACTTACCCGAAAGAAGATCAGGGCGACTGGATTATTCGCCTGTTCGCTGACGGCGGCAACGTGACGCTGGTTTTCAAGGACGCCGATGCCGCGGGCCGCGCCGAAGCAGCCCTGCGCGTGCTCAGCCTCGAAGGCCGCGCCCGAAGGACCGAGTAGAAACATACGGCGCCTTCTAAACCGCGTACGTCTCGATGATCCAGCTTGGCCGGCGCGGGAAGAACTCGAACTCGCCAAACGCCGCGGGCACCAGCAGCGTGTCCGCGACGCGCAGATGCTCGGTGTGGATTTCGCCGCGGCCGTGGACAATCAGCTCGCAGTCGCCCTCAAGGCACGTGAATAGCGTGAACCCCGGCCATTCCTTGGCGAAGCGGCAAGCGTTCTTGACGCGTAAAGACTGCACGCCAAAGGGCGGGCCCTTCTGCAACTCCAGCAAACCCTCGTGCGAACCCGCCGCAACAACCGGCGGCGGAGGCGCGGCAAAATCCGCCGTGGCCAGCGCCTCCTTCAGTTGCAATTCGCGGCCGGTACGGCCCCAATCGAAGAATCGCAGCGTCGTGTCGCAACTCTGCTGAACTTCCAGCAGCGTCAGCCCCGGGCCAATGGCGTGGATCATGCGCGCCGGGTTGTAGAGATAGTCGCCGGCGTTCACCGCGCGCGCGTTCAGCGTCGCCTCGGGCATGCCCGCCGCAAGCGCTTTTTCGAAATCGGCGCGCGTCAACCCCGGCTTCAGCGCCTGATAAATCACCGCGCCCGGCCGGGCGTCGAGCACAATCCACGCTTCGCTCTTGCCGGGCTTGCCGGGCGCATCCGCGGGATGGCACTGGACCGAAAGCGCCTCGGCCGTATCAAGAAACTTCACCGCCAGCGGGAAATCGCGCCACGGCCCGCCGATAATCTCGCGCCCGTGCAGGTTCATCAGCCGCCGCAACGTGTAGCCGCGCGCAGGACCCGCGCGCACCGTCGTCTCGCAACCCTTGAGGTCGGCAAGCTCGATGCTTTCGCCCGTTCCCGGCGGAAAGTCCGACGCATCGGCCGCAAACAGGCGCGCCAAAGCCTTGCCGGCCCAGACCTTGGGCAACGCGATGCGGCTGAACAACCAGGGCTCAAGGGGCGGCTCTTGCACGCGTGCATGATAGCAGCCCGCGCGCCCCATTGGCGAAGGGGCCGCGATGCCATAAACTTGGGCCATGCAGGCGGACCCTTTGAATGAACAACGGCCTCCGGTTTCAGGCCGGTCGATCCTGGTGGCGCTGATGTCGGTCGCCGCCGTGGCCGGCGCGTGCGTCGCCGTCTGGTACGTCGCATTCCGCGCGCCCCAGACGCCGAACAAGCCGCCGCAATTCGAGCCCGACCCGTTTCACGTGCGCGAGGAAATCCGCCAGAAGGCCCGTGACGAATCGCTCGAACACATGAAGAAACTTGGCCAGGCGCTTACGGATTATCGCGAGCGTTTTGGCGGCGGCCTGCGCTGGCCGACGGACCTCGGCGAGCTCACATCCTGCGGCCTGCTTGACGCGAATTTCGAATTCGTCGGCGCGCTTTCCGGCGAGCCCATCGTCTACCAGCCCGAGCTGCCCGTCGGCCAGCCGCCGGAAGTATGGGTAATGGCCGCGGACATCATGATCGAAAAGCGCGAGCGCGAATACTACTTGCGGCCGGGCATGCGCGACCGCGGCGCGCCGCGCATCAGCGCCGCCGTCGTAATCCTCGGCGACGGCAGCGTGCGCGCACTCGACAGCTCTGAAATCGGCCAATACGCAGGCTTCAGCAGCGCCGCGGAGGCCTTCGAACGCGCTCTCAAGGGCGTCAAATGAAGATTTCGGTCAATGGCGAGACGCGCGAGGTGCCGCCGAAAATCACGCTGGCGCAACTGGTCGAATTGCTGCAACTGCGCGGCGACCGCATCGCGGCGGAACGCAACCTCGAGGTCGTGCCCCGCGCGAGTTATGCAAGCACCCTGCTGGCCGAGGGCGACAAACTCGAGATCGTGACGTTTGTGGGCGGCGGGTAATCTTGATTGTGGATTTTCGATTGTGGATTGTGGATTCACCGTCCACCCCCTAGCGAAATCCAATCCACAATCCAAAATCCACAATCCACAATGGCAAACCAGCCCCCATCCGACTCACCGCTCATCGTCGGCGAATACAAATTCGCCAGTCGCCTGATTCTCGGCACCGGCAAATACGCCACGTTTCCGCTGATGAAACAGTGCCTGAAGGCCGCCAACGTCGATTGCGTGACGGTCGCGGTGCGGCGCGTGAAGCTTGGCGGGACGAAGGAAGAGAATCTTCTTAGCTTCATTGACGAAAAGCGTTTTAAGATACTGCCTAACACGGCGCACTGCTTCAACGCCGACGAGGCCGTGCGCACGGCGCATCTCGCGCGCGAGGCACTCAACACCAAACTCGTGAAGGTCGAGGTTCTAAGCGACCCCAGGACGCTGCTGCCTGAGCCCGTGGGCACACTCGACGCCTGCAAGCGCCTCGTCAAAGACGGTTTTACCGTGATGGTCTACACCAGCGACGACCCGGTGATGGCGCGCCACCTTGCCGACATCGGCGTGGCGAGCGTGATGCCCGCGGGCAGCCCGATTGGCTCGGGCCAGGGCGTGCTCAACGCCAACAACGTGCGAATCATCCTCGAGATGGTGCGCGAGCAGTACAAGATCCCGGTTATCGTGGACGCAGGCGTGGGCACGGCGAGCGACGTGACGCTCGCGATGGAAATGGGCGTCGACGGGATCCTGCTGAATAGCGGCGTGGCGCTGGCCCAGGATCCGCTGCGCATGGCTTACGCGATGCGTTACGGCGTCGAGGCCGGGCGGCTGGCGTTTTTGGCCGGCCGCATCCCCAAACGGCTCTACGCCGCGGCTTCAAGCCCGACCACGGGCGTGATCGAACCGGCCAAGAAGTCAATTGCAGGGGAGTAGTTGTGGCTGGGGCCGCTGGCCCCAACGAACAGCCACAACCGAACGTCAATGAAACACGCAGGGCCGAGCCGGCCCAGCCACGTTATTCAGCCGCTCTTACCACGTTGATTTCCACGCTCTTCCCGCCGCCCTGGCGTCCGCCGCCGAGATTGAAGCGCGCTATTAAACCCGACACGCGGTCAAACTCGAGCGTGCCGGTGAACTCCAGCACCGCGGGCTGCTGGTTGAAGCTGCCGGTCAAACGCCAGTCGAGGCTGATCGCCGCGGTTTTCTCACTCAGCGCCATCACGCGGCAATCCAGCCGGTTCTTCTCGATCTTGAAGCCAAGCGCCTCGATGATGGCGTTGAGGCCCAGCAATTCGGCGCCTTGAAGGCTCCAGTTGTCGGCCTCCGCGACCGTGGCGGCGGGCAGCAGCGCCGCATCGAAACCGTCGAGCAAAAACTTCGGTCCGGCGAGGTCCGGGTTGCCCTTGATAACCGTCGCACTGACGGGCGAGGCGGCATCTTTGCGCCGGAGTTCCAGCACTGCGCCCTCGATAGCGCCGGTGGTTTCTTCGGGCGTGGCGCCGCGCGCAAAACGCTGGCGGCTGCGGTCGTAGCTTCGAATCGCGGCGATCAGGCGGCCGTTGCCGTCGACTTCCTTGACTTCGGTAATGGTGATTTCGTCGGCCTGCGTCGAGACCGTGCCGGACTCGGTTTGCTCGCTGACGCTGAGCGTGCGCGTGGTGCGGAACTTCTGGCCGACGGCATAGCGCACCGCCAGCAGCGCGTCTTTGACCGGCGCGGGCTTAGCGGGTTCCTCGGGAGCCGGCTTGGCAGGCGGGTCTTCGGGCGGCGCTTCGCGGCGCGGATTGCCGCACGCGGCCAACAACAACGCGACGGCGAGTATTAGCCACGAATGGACAAGAATTCCCACGAATGTCTTGTTTTGATTCGGGTTCATTCGTGTGTATTCGTGGCATCTCTGCGTCGCGCTCGCTCAGCGTGGCTTCCAGCCACGCCGTCGCTCGCGCTTCTTGATCTGCTCGCTCGGCGCAGCGCATAAACTCGGCACACTAACCTTGAAAAAGCTTTAGCGGGCGCTGATGCCGACGCCTTCCAGCAAAATCCACGGCAGCAGCATGTTGCCCTGCCACTCGCGTTCCCTGCTGATGGCGACGATGCCGGCCTTCAGCATCTCGAACATGTTCACGTTGAGCGCACAGTTCTTCACACGCCCCGTTCGCTTGCCGTCCTTGATCGGGAAGCCCAGCGAAATGTTGCCGCTGACCTGGCCCGCGAGGAAATTGGAGGTAAACGTGCCCAGCATCTGGTCGACCAGCAAACCGCCCTCGGCGAGTTTCAGCAGGTCCGCCTGCGACTTGTCGCCCGCCGCAACCACGATGTTGTGCATGCTGGGCTGCGGGATGCTCGATACGCCGCGTGCGGCGTTACCGGTCGCCTCGTGGCCGCAAGCCTTGGCGGTCGAGAGCGAGTGGGTGAAGCCCTTGAGCACGCCCTTTTCGACGACCGCGCGGCGGCGCGTGCAAACGCCTTCGCCGTCGTACAGCGAGCTGCCGGGGCCGTCGGGCAAAAACGGATCGTCGGTGACGCTGAAGCGATCGTCGAAGAGTTTTTCGCCCAGCGAATTCACGAAGCGGCTGGTTTTCTTTTCGATGTTGAGGCCGTTGACCGACGTCCCGACGGGCAACATCAGGTCCGAGACCGCCGAGGGGCTGAAGAGCACGCGATATTTTCCCTCGGCAAAGGGCGAGACGTTGCGCGCGATCACGAGGTCTTGCGCGGCGATCCTGGCCGCCTCGATGATTTCCTTGTCGTCGATGCGCTTGTTGTCGTTGCGATAGCGGTAGGTCTGGACGAAATTTCCTTCCTCGCACACCTTTGCGCCGACCATGTAGCCAAAGCCGCTGCCGCGTTCTTCGCAGTCCTGGCCGCCGCTGGTCGCCACTCGCGTGCGCGAAGTCGAACCGCTGAAGCTGCACTCGGCCATCGCGTCCTTGTCGATGGCCTTGATGGCGTCCTTGACCTTGTTGCCGAGCTCGACGAGCTGCTCGACGTTCAGGTTCTCGCAGCCTTCGTCGTAGGCCAGTTTTTCTTTCGACGCCTGCTTGCCGGCGAATTCGAAGTTGTAGGGCTTGCCAAAGGGCGCCATGCGCGCCGCGGACTTCGCGACATCCTCGATTTCATCGACCTTCGAGCTGTAGGAAAACCCGATCTTGCCGCTCTTGACGGCGCGCACGGAAACGCCCGAGCTTTCCCCCTGGCGGATTTCCGTGAGGCGGTCGTTTTCAAAGGCGACGGAGAGACTGCGACTCTCGGATTTGTACATCTCAAAGGCGTCGGCGAAGGTTTTGAGGCGCTCGGTGAAGTTTTCGGGCATCGGTGGTCTCTCGATAAACGTGGTGCAAAATCCCGTGTCACGTGTTGCGTGTTACGTGCTACGGGAAAAACTAACGGCCTTTTTCGAGTCGGTTGCGCAACGAACGACGTAGCGCCCCGGCCATTTGTGCGATGCGATAATGTTTCTCGTCCAGTTCCTCGAAAGTCTCCGCTTTGAGGTAGCCGATATTTTTTTCGCGATGCGCAGAAGTATCCGCACTTCACCGTTGGATCCAGAAGAGATGGAGACAAAGCGCAGAAAATCCGGCGTCGTTTCGCGGTACTTTCCTTCAGCGATATTGGTCGGGATAGACACGGCAGCCCGCCGAACTTGACTCGTGAGGCCGTAAAGTTCTTCCTTGGGCCACGTGCGGGTAACTTCGTAGTGACGAGTGACCGCATCCATCGCGAGCTGCCAGACTTCCAAGTCTTCAACGTCAAGTTTCGCCATTGTCTTTCCCGTAACACGTAGCACGAAACACGTGACACGATCTACCTTCCCCCGATCACCACGTTGTCGATACGGATATGCGGGCTGCCGTGGCTGACGGGAAGCGGCATCTGGCCGGCCTTGCCGCAGCCGCCAGCGCCGTCGCGCACGCAAAGGTCGCTGCCCACGCCCGTGATATTCTTGAGCGTGTCGAACACGTTGCCGCCGACGGTTACGTCGCGCACGCGCTCGGCGACCTTGCCATCGCGGATCATAAACGCCTTGCCCGCTGTGAATGTGAACAGCTCGCCGTTGGTCTGGCCGCCCATCGAGTCAATGGCGTAAATGCCCAGCTTCACGTCTTTGATCAGGTCGTTGAAGCTGCCGTGCGGGCCGTTGCCAATGACCGTGTTGCGCATGCGCGGAATGGGCGGGAAGCGATAGGTCAGCGCGCGCGCGTTGCCCGTCGGCTTTTCCTTCATGCGGCCGGCGGTTTCGCGGCTGTGCAGGCGGCCCACAAGCGTGCCCTCACGGATCAGATCCGTGCGCTGGGTCGGCACGCCCTCGTCGTCGTAGGGCAGATAGCCGCGCAGGCCGACATCGAGGCCCGTGTCCCAGATATTGAGGTACTTCTGGCCGAAGCCGCGGCCGAGCTTGAGAATTTCCTGCATGCGCGGGTCGTCAGCGACGTTATCGCCCTCCGACAGGTGGCCGAACGCCTCGTGCACGAAGACTCCGGCGAGGTTCGGGTCGCACACCACGGTGTAGTTCCCACCCTTGACCACCTGCGCGTCGAGGCTTTCGACGGCTGACTTTGCCGCCTCGTCGATGTCTTTTTCCATGCCGCGATAAATGCCGAAATCGTTGCGGCCGCCCTGCGTCGTGCTGCCGCGGCAGGTCAGGCCGTCGCGCGTGGCAATGGCGTAGGCGCCCATGCCGCTGTCCATGTATTCGCGGTCAAGCCAGGTGCCGTCGCTGTTGGCGTAGTACAGGCGCGTGTACTTGTCGAAGTAACGCGTGCTGGTGCTGGTGACGCCCTTGGTCGAAAGCAGGCGCTCGTTGTAGCCGCCAAACAGCGCGAGCTTTTGCTCAAGGCTTATCGTGCGCGGGTCTTCCTTCAGGTTGAGCTTGACGACGTCAGTGACCGGCGTGACGCCCGCAAGCACACTGCGGTCGTTGCTCAGTTTACTGGCGGCCTTGGCGTTGTTGACGGCTTCCTTTACGCGCTTGCCGAGGTCCTCGAGGCTGTTGAACGTCACAAAGCCCCAGCAGCCGTTGACCAGCACGCGCACGTTGCCGCCGTACATGTGGGATTCCTGCACGTTTTCGAGATTCTTGCCCATGAAAACGAGGCTTTGCTCGCGGCTGTCCTCGATGCGGATTTCGCAGTAATCCGCGCCGGATCTGCGCACCAGGTCGGACATCAGGCTCTTCATGTCGACGTTGGCGGAGGTCGGCGTGACGGTTTTATTGGTGGGCGTGGCGGTCTTAACCATAAATAGTGGTCCTTAGCTATTTGGACTGTCCAGTTTAGTACGAACCCGCGCGACGCGCCACGAAGAGAATGGCGACCGGCATTGCAATTCCGCAAAGTGATTTCTACCCCGGCGGGTTGTTTGGATCCGGGTTGGGATTGGGGTTCGGGTTGGCGTTGGGATCAGGGGGCGCATTGGGATCGGGGATTTTGATCGTAGCCAGGTCAAAAAGCTTAAACGTATCGGTCAGTTCCGGATAATCCGGCAAACGGACAATTGCGTTATAAACGCCGATGCGGCGGTCCTTGTTCCGCGTGTGCGAGTCCGTCGAGGTCACGTCCAGCACCAGCTCGATGCGCGCCGCATAGGGCAGCTTGCGGCTGTCCTTGGCGTCCCAGTCGTGTTTTTCGGTGAAGCCGCCGGGCTTGAGCACTTCGTCATAGGCCGTGGGGTCGTCTGCATTAGTCGGGCGCTCGTAGTAACGCACATTGAAACTGATCAGCCGGTCGGTCAGCTTGACGCCCAGGCCCCCATCGGACGGGTCCTTGTCGACGGAATAATCCTCGCGCCGGTACAGGCTCTTGAGGCCGTCGTCGTTTTCGTTGTCCTTGACGTAATAGCCGACCTCGGTGATTTCGCTGTGCAGGCCCTGGTAAAGCATGTAGCTGTCAACAGTGGTGACGAACCAGAGCTCATCCTCGGCCGCGTCGTCGTCGCCGTGGGTCTTGGCGACAAAGAAGCTGCCGGAAAGCTCTACTTCCTTGTCTGGGCCCGAGGCCCAGGCGTTGCGAAGGTCGCGCGCGATGGTCTCGACAATTGCCGGCCCAAGTTTGCGCGCGCGCGTTTCGGCTTCGACCAGGATCTTGGCCTCGACCGTTCCCATCACGATCGCCACCACGCAGGTCATCAGGATGCTCACGACAAACAGCGTCACGACCAGCTCGATCAGGCTGAAAGCGCGGCGTTGATGTGGGCGTTGGTAGTTCATCCGGGCGGCGGGGCTGGGGGCGGGGCGGGCGGCGGCGCGGGATCGGGCTCGGCCGCGCCCTTGGCGCCAAACAGTGTCGAAGGATCGACGTAAGTAACGAGCTTGAGCGTGCGGCGTTTTTCCCACTCTTCGTCGCTTTCGTCCGAGCCGTCGCTGGCCACACCGCGCGCCAGCGGGCGCTTGAGCGTCAGAGTAATGCGCACGATGCGCACCATGGGCTTGCTGCGCGGGTCGTCGATGGTGGGCTCGCCGTATTCGTCGAGTTCAGGCTCATAGGCTTCAAGGTCGGATTGCAACCCTGTGAATTCCTGGCCGACGAAAATCAATTCCTTCGACCACTCGAAAGTGAACTTCTCGAAGTAGACCCGTTCTTTCCAGGTTTCACTGGCCGCCGCGTTGAGGTCGTTCACGCGGCCATCGAGCTCGGCGAAGTTGCCGCTGTCCTGCATGGAGAAACTCTCCTCGTCCTCCGGATCCGGCAGTTTCTCACTCATCAACTCGTTCATCTTCATTTCAGCAAGCCACGCCGCCGTGTACTGGTCGCCGCTGAGCGTGAACCAGCGGATGCTGTTGTTGCGCACCTCCAGCAGCGTGAGCAGCACCACGGACATGATCATCGCCGCCGCAAGGGCTTCGATCAGGGCAAAACCGGATGTGCGACGGCGGATCATCGGCGCACCTTCTCGGGCGGCTCGGGCTTGAGTTCGCCGGGATGGACCTCGGCCAGGCCCGTGAATGGGTTGACCTCGATGGTATAGAACTCGTTGTTCTTGTTGCGCAAATAGACGTAGTGCCAGTGCGAGCCGCCGCGCGCGGTGAATTCGATTTTCACAAGGCCGCGGGACTGGCCCTTGCCGTCGCCCATGGCGACGCGGTCGATCCAGGTGGAGAACTCGCGCTGGCCGGCGGCGTTGTAACGGTTGGGCATGAACAGCTCGACGCCCTGGACCAGCGCGTCATTGGACTCCGGGTCGATGACGTCGCCCTCTTTGGGTTCTTTGGGAACCCAGGCAAAATATTTTTGCTCGTCGAGGTTGTACTCGATGAAAAACGAGCGCCCTTTGACGGCGGCGTTGAGGCGCACGGTTTCAAGGAAACCCGCGAGGGTTCGCGCCTGGGCCTTGAGTTCTTCGGTGTCGCGAAGCGAGAGGTGGCCGGCGATCAGCACGATCATGACGCTGATGCCCATGATCAACACGACCACCACGAGCTCGACCAGCGTCATGGCCCGTCGCGATTGCCGATTGCGGATCTGACTTCGCCAAGGCTTCGTCAGACAAGTTGCGGATTGCGGATTGAAAAACACGCGCGGGCCTTTCAACTCGCCGAATGCCCCGGTCCTACTTGCTGTCGTCCTGCAGGCCGCGTTCGGTGAACACGATGTCTTTATCCGGGATTTTCTCGCCGCCCGGCGCGTCGTCTTTGCCGAGGCAGGTCAGCGTGAAGCCGTTGTTGCTGACTTCGAAGGTGTAGGGCTGCTTGTTGAAGGGATTCATCGGCACCTTGCCGTTGAACTGTTCGCCCACGTCGTCGAGGCTTTGCGGGTAAGTCCCGCCGTTTTTCAGGTGGTAGGTGTTGAGCGCCTTGACGATCTCGGCCATTTCGGTCTGCGCCTTGGTCCAGCGCGCTTCGTCAGGGTTGCGCAGCACAAATACAAAGGCCATGGTCCCGATGATGCCCAGGATTACGATGACCACCATAAGTTCGATAAGGGTAAAGCCGCGATTGTGGCGTGTGCGTTTGTGCATGGGTTACTCCGGCAGAAGGCTAACCATGATACGCACGGCAGCGCCATTTGGACGGAGAAATCACCGGGTTAAGGCACCGGCGATTCCAGCCCACGCTCGGTAAAGACGATGTCCTTGTCCTCGTCTTTGGTTCCACCGGGGGCCTGGTCCTTGCCCAGGCAGGTCAGGCGGAAGGTGCTGCCTGATGGTTCATATTGGTAATCGGCCTTGGAGAACGGGTCTTGCGGCGCGTTGCCGTTGAACTGGCCGCCGATGTCCACAAGGCCGGCGGGATATTCACCGCTGTGGCCCATGGCGTAGTGGTTGAGCGCCTTGACGATCTCGCCCATCTCGACCTTGGCTCGCGTCCAGGTCGATGTGCCGATATGCGGCAACACAAACACAAACGACATAGAACCGATGATGCCGAGGATCACGACGACCACCATCAGTTCAATCAGCGTAAAACCGCGATTTTTGCGCATGGCCGCGCTCCTCGCCTGGGAATTGGGGATCTTCGCGGCTTGTAACGCGCAACTTCAATGACCGGCAAAAAGAAAATAGCAAAGCGTCTGACGCGAGGGCGCGAAGGTCGCAAAGAAACCAACCGTATTTGAGCCACGAATTCGCACGAGTGCGCTTGTCCGGATTCGTGTTCACTCGTCGCTAAGAGCCGTTCCGGCAACGTTAAATCGAAGAGGGCGGGGCCTTTCGGCCACCGCCCCCAAAGACCTTGTACGCGCAGGCGCGTTAATCGTTCTTGCCGTCTTTGCTTTCTTTGCCCTTGGGCTTGCTGGTCGCGCGCTCAGCCTTGGGGCCGCCGCCGCAGGGACACTTGCCGCAACCAGTGCTGTTGGGAAGCGGGCGGGTCGGGAACGGGCTCTTCTTGCTGCCCGTGTTCCTGTGGATTTCTTCAGGGGAGCCGCTGCAGAGGCGCTTGAAGGCGGCCTGCCACTGCGCAACCGTGTCGGAACTATCGAGAGCCGCGACGGCAAATTCCATCAGCACGTCGTAGCTCATGTCCTCTTTCGGACGGGCCTTCTGCTCGGCCAGTGCGGAATCCACCGTGCCCAGCATCGCCAGCATGTCGCTGACCTTGAAGCTCGGCGCGGGAAGTTCCTTGACCAGCATTTCCTTCGAAAGAACCGAGCCCAGGAACAGCGACGTCAGGTCACTCGACAGCTCCAGGCGCAACACCCGCTCAAGCGCGCCGCGAAGAGATGTCGCCTCCGAAGACTTGGCGTTACGCGACGCCAGGCCTTCGCTGATGGCCGACATCACCATCTCAGCACGCGCCTTGCCCGCCCAACCCTCAAGCAGGTATGCGCGGGACACCGGCTTTTCGAATGCACTGCCGGCGTTGACCGCCACCATCTGGCCGTTGGAAACGGCCATCACATCTGCGCCACGCAGCACGGCGCAGCCCCCAATAATCTGGTGAATTTCGACCTTCTTGTTGTTGCGCCGCTCAATCAGGGTTGTGCCCTGTTCGAGGCGCAAAGTCGAACCGTCAAAAATAGCTTCCAGCGCGCCGTCATTCGCGCCGTCTTCACCGGCGTCGAGGCGGCCGCGTTCAAGGGTAACTTCGCCCTTGACCAGGGTCAGGCGATGCGCTTCTTCCATCAACTGCACGTTGGAATCATTGCCCATGACCACCGCGCCGTAAGGCAGGCGCAGAATCGCGATGCCGCCCTGGCTGGTGCGCACATTGGCGCCCTCACGCACGTCAGCGCCATGCGCGAACTCCGCCCATTTGCCGTCTTCGGCCTGGTAATGCGCCTTGCCCGTGATCACCGCCATGGTGCCGATCACCCTGCGACCCTGCGTCGAGGTCGGGCCTTCGGCCGGCGTCACGGGCTTCTCGACCACTTCACCCTTGGGCTCAGGCGTAACCGGTTCTTCCGGCAGCGGGCTTTCCGGGACAACGGGCTCTTCCGGCTGCGGGTTTTCCGGGCCAACCTTCGGCTCAGGATTGCGAACTTCCGGCTTCGCGCCGTCCTGCGCGTTCACCGGGCCGTCGCGCTTTACCGGCGCGGGTTCGGGTTTTGTAATGCCAGGGGAAGCTTCGGAGGGCGATTTATTGCCGTCCGAAGCTTCCCGTTCAGGCTTGGCGACCCCCGGGTCGGTGCGGTGATGCCCGGGGACGCGGGGAACACCCCCGCTACGCTCTGCCTGATAATCGGAGGCCGGTCCGGTCTTCGGGGTGTTGGCCGTCCCGATGATGCCGGTAACCATGCCAATAACGATCAACAACGCGGCGGCGGCCGAAACCGCGCCGATAGAGACAAACATGGGAATCAGCCGGCCTGACTTGCGGCCGGCGGGAGTACCCGCAGCCTGCATGCGGCTGCTGCGGCGCAGGGGCAGTTGAATCAGCGGCGCCGTTTCCGAGACCGCCTGCACCGCCTGCATGTTCATGTCAGACGGGATGTCCTGCGGCTGCACGCGCCTCATCACGCGCTTGTTGAAGTCTTTGGGCAGCGCGAGCTTGGTGAACAGTGAATTGAGTGAGTTGTGGACGCCGGCGAGTTCATCAAACTCGGTCTTGATCACCGGGTCGGCCTTGAGCGCGCGGGCAAGCTCTTCCTTCTCCTCGCGGCTGGCGGCGCCGTCGAGGGAGCGGTTCATCAGAAGTTCTATGCGTTCGCGGTTCATTTCTTTGCCTTCGTGCACCAATATGTGGATGGCGGCGTGTATCCCTTACGCCTAAACCCACCTATTCAAGCTCCGGCGTATAGTCCTTGAGGGCGGCAGCGAGATTCTTGCGCGCGCGGTGCATGCAAACCTCGACAGCGCCAACACTTAGGCCAAGTTCTTCCGCGATTTGCGGATAATCTAGACCTTCAAGGTAACGTTTGATCAAAACCGCCCGGTAGCGCTCCGACAACTGCGCCAGCGCCTTGTGCAAAAGCTCGTGGAGTTCGCGTTGTTCGAGCCCATCCAGCGGGTCTGAGGGCAGCGCCGGGACGTCCATTTCTTCGGACAGGCCCGCGACTTTGCGCCGCTTGTAGTAATCACGGATCAGGTTGGCGGCAATGCCCATCAGCCACGATTTCAGGCGGTCGTGGGCCTTGAGGCGCGAGATGTTTTCGTAACCGATGACAAACGTGTCCTGCGTGATGTCCTGGGCGACGGCGACGTCGGAGACCTTGCGCAGCGCAAGGCCGTAAACCTGGTTGCGGAAACGTTCGACGATGGCCTCAAATGCGACCTGGTCGCCCTTGAGCACGCGGGCGACGAGATCCTGATCGGTCTCTCGACTGAGGTCCATTTATGCGCCGGCTGGTTGCGCGGATTATACCCCGTTCAAGACGTTCAAGCGCGATGCAAAGCGACATCAATCCAAAAGTGGAAAGTTGCGCGGGCGTCTCGCCCAAGACCCGCTTTTCAAAACAACTGTGGGCAGTGGCCAAGATGGCCATGCCACTTAAACAACCAAGCCCGGAACGCTTGCGCGCTCCAGGCTTGAATTGGATTTCACTAGCGGCCGAGGAACTCGACGACTGCGCGTTCGTTCACGACCATCGGGATGTCGGCGCGGTTGGGGATCTGGATCAGCTCGCCCTCGAGCTTGTCGTGATCCGCGCGCAGGTAACTGACGACCTGCGGCTTGGCCGCCACCGATTCCTTGATCTGCAGGTGTTCCTTGCTCTTGTCCTTGACCGTGATCAGGTCGCCAAGCTCAACCAGATAGCTCGCGCGGTCGACCTTGCGAGCCTTCTCGGAACCCGTGCTCTTGATGCGGATATGCCCGTGGGCCACCAACTGGCGTGCGGCGCGCGGCGTGGGCGCAAAGCCCAGGCGATAAACGACGTTGTCGAGGCGGCGCTCCAGCATCTGCATCAGGTTGTCGCCGGTGTTGCCGGGCATGCGCAGCGCTTCCTCGAACAAGCGGCGGAAGCTGCGGTCGCGCAGTTGGTAGTAGGCCTTCAGCTTCTGCTTCTCGATCAAGCCTTCGCCGTAAGTGCTGGTCTTCTTGCGCTTGCCGTCGGGGCCGTGCTGGCCGGGTTTGTAGGGCTTGGCGGCAAGCGGCGTCTTCTTGTAACCGCCGAGGTTCTCGGCGAAGCGTCGGCTGACGCGGTGCTTCGGTCCTGTATAACGTCCCATGACTTCCTCTATTACCGTCTGGCCATCGCAGACCGTACGCACGTCTGCGATGTCGCGTCATCCGGCAAGACGCGAGCCGCCTTCAAGGCGGGCACTCGAGGGACTGTCCCCGCAGGGGACTGTCCCGACCCGCGACCGGGGACAGTCCTCTAGGACAGTCCCCTTCACGCGGGGCGAGAAAGATAGCGGCAACGGCGGGCAGCCGCAAGGGGAGGTTCCGTTCAAAGTTATCAGTTCAAAGTTCAAATCTGGCCTCACAACTTTGAATTTTGAACTCGACGCAGGATGTGCAGAACTCGCCAATCCCCGAGTTTTGTTGCATGCGCGTTGGCGCCAATAGACACTCGCACCATGCACGCGCCAACCCAAACACTTTTCAACGCTGCAGCGATCAGCCAGGCGCTCAAGACGCTGGCGCGCAGCATTCTCGAAGCCGACACCGAGACTCCCGCGCTGGTCGGCGTCCACACCAACGGCGTGCCGCTGGCCACGCGCCTGCGCGCCGAAATCAAGGCGTTGACCGGCAAGCAGCCGGACCTCGGCACTCTTGACATCACGCTTTATCGCGATGACCTCGCCGGCCGCAACCTGCCGCTGGTGCGCGGCAGCGAAGTGCCCTTTGACGTCGCCGCCCGGCGCATCGTGCTGGTCGACGACGTGTTGTTCACCGGGCGCACGGTGCGCGCGGCGCTCGACGAGTTGATTGAGTTCGGCCGCCCGCGGCGCGTGGAACTCTGTGTGCTTGTCGACCGCGGACACCGCGAATTCCCGATCCAGGCCGACTACGCGGGTTTCACGGTCAAGACCTCGCGCGACCAGAAGGTCGTCGTCGAACTGTCAGAAACCGGCGCCGCGCAGGACCGCATCGCGCTGATAGAAAAGGGCGAACACAAGCCGCCGACAAAGCGAAAGTCCGCGAAGATCAAATAAGACAAACGTGACACAACTTGCCGTGTCCACAAGTCCTAGCTAAACAAACAGTTAGGTAAAAATTAACCAGCGGATCCCTTGACCCGGACAATGAAGCAACCATGATGGCTGCTTGCGATGCGACCTGAACTAAGACGATTCTCAAATTGGCTCGGCACCTGGCAGGGCTTTGGCGACCTCGCGCTTTCAAAGCGCGGCCATGTCCGCACGCAAATTCGCGAGCGGTTGGGCGGCGATTGCATCGAGATCGTGGCCGAAAATGTCCTTGATGACGCGCCGGGCTTGCTCAACGGCGGCATCTCGCTGCTTTGCGTAGCGCCCGATGGCGGCCTGCAACTGGTGGCGTATTCAACGACCTACGGCGCGATGGTGTTGCGCGAGATGCCGGACGACCCTGGGGTGCTGGCGCTGGAGGGGATTGATGCGTCGGGGACCGGAATGTCAGTCACGATGGTGCTCGACGGCGAACAGATGCTGGTAACGACCGTGGTGCGCAAAGCCGGCGGCGAAGTGCTGGCCCGCAGCAGCATGACGCTTGAGCGCCTCAGGGCGCCCAGCGACCCAGCGCCCGAAGTGGAAAACGAAGACACGGACGACGACCCAAACGACGACGACACGCAACGCGCGAAGGATAAACGCAATGGCGGTAAGGAAAGAACTTCGAAAGTTCGCCAAATGGCTCGGCGTATGGATGGGAAGCGGTGACCTACCCGGCACCGACTCCGGCCTGGTCCGCGCTGAACTTCAAGAACGCCTCGACGGCGAAGTCATCGAGATCACCATCGAGAGCTCAAGCTCGACCGCTTTCACCTTCCTCAGCGGCGGCATCGGCCTGCTCGCCGTGCGTCCCGACGGCACGTTGCGCATTCTCGCCTATGCGACGCTCTACGGCGCCGTGAACCTCGACGAAATCCCCGACGACCCCGGCGTGCTCGCTGTCGCCGGCGTCAACGACCAGGGCATGCACATCGCCGTCACCTTTGTGGTCGAGGGCGAAACCATGTACCTCACCACGATCCTGCGGCCGACCGACGGCGGCGACGAAATCCGCAGCGTTGCCACCATGCGCCAGCAGGTCGTCCGCACCGAAACCATCCCTCCCAAGGCCGGCAAAAAGAAGTAGCCGCGAGGCAGGCTTCCAGCCTGCCCGCCTTTTTGCTAAACGAACGCCATGCCAAAGACGCTCAAACCCGAGACCGTCGACGCCATCAAGACGCTGGCCAAACGCTTTCCGCAGCCTGCGGGCGCGTTGCTGACCTCGCTGCGCATGGCCGAACGCGAAATCGGTTTCGTCGACGCCGAGGTCTGCGGGCTGGTCGCCGAGTGCCTGGGCATGCCGCCCGCACACGTCTGGGGCGTCTTCACCTTCTACACGACCTTCCGCAAAGAAACCGACGGCAAACACGTGCTTTGGGTTTGCTCGACGCTGCCCTGTGCGCTTCGCGGCAGCGAGCGCCTCTACGATTACCTCAGTGAAAAACTCGGCATCAAGAAAGACGAGACCACCAAGGACGGCCTTTTCACGCTCAAGAAGGCCGAATGTATCGGCGCCTGCGGCACTGCCCCCTGCATGCAGGTCAACGACGACTACTACGAAAACCTGACGCCCGAGATCATCGACCAGGTCATCGACGACCTGCGCGCCAACCAGGTCCCTGCCCGCCACGTTACAGTTTAATCTCGTAGCGCGGACATTCGGCGTCATCGCGCTCGATGGTCATTCCCGCCTTGATGCAGGCCGCCTCGGGCAATTCCGCCAGCGGGCTGCTGTACGCAGGACCCAGCCGGTGCGCACAGGCCAGCACGTGCTTGATGCCGCGCGCCTTCAGGTCATCAAACACCTTGGCCAGCATCGCATGCACCAGTCCCTGCCCGCGTGCGTGGGGTGCGACCACCATACAGGTGATCACCCAGCTTCCCGGCCGCTTGCGCTGCGAAAACACCTTGAAGGAATCCCAGGGGCCGCACTGGCACCACGCCGCGGCGGCGCCGTCGCGATACAGCAAATAGCCGTCCGGTTGTCCCTGCATCAAGGCGTTGCGGCAGGCCGGGGCGTCTTCAGGCGCCGCCCCGTGATAGGCGGTGCACAGGCAAGCGGCCGATTCCTCGGAGCCGCGCTGCATCAACGCCATGAAATCAGCCCGGGCGTCAGCCGACAGGCGACGAAGCGTCAGTTCCATGACATCATCCTTGGCGCGGTCCCGGCCGCCGCAAAGAGTGTTTTACCGCAGCGCGGGCGGCGATGCCGGGTAAAATCTGGCGGACTTCCACGGAGCTTCCATGCGCTACCTGATCACGGCCTGCGTCGCCCTGTCGGTGCTGTCGCTGGTTCCCGCCTACGCCGAGAAAACAGACCCCAAGGACGCCGAATTCGTCCTCGAGGCGCCCGCCGTCGGCGACATCGCCCCGCGCTTGACGTGCGCCGACACCGAGGGCGTGCGCTTTGCTCTCCATGAGCAGCAGGGCCGCTGGCTCTTCCTCGAATTCGGCAGCCACAGCTCGCCGGAATGCCGCTCGCACTTCGCTGAGATGGAAAACCTGCGCAAGGAATTCGCGGCGAACGTCCTGTTCCTGTTTGTCTACACCATCGAGGCCCATCCCGACGACGGCCCCGAGAAGTCCGAAAAGACCAAGGTCTCCGGTTGGCGCCTCAAGGACAACGCCGTCAAGATCAAGCAGCACAAAAGCGCCGCAGACTCGCTGGCCGCGGCGCAGGGCATCAAGGCGTCGGGCAAGAAAGACTGGCGCGTGCTGGTCGACGGTTTCAAAGGACCCGCCCAGCGCTTCTGGTCTGACCTGCCCAACTGCGCTTTTCTCGTGGCGCCCACGGGCCGCATCGCGGCCAAGTGGCGCTGGGCCGACGACACGCCGATTCGCCAATTCCTCAAGAAGCAGGGCAATCTCGCACCCTACACCGTCGCCGACGACGCGTTTCTTCCGTTGCGCAATTGCACCGAGGGCGAGTGGCTGCAGTATGAACTTGCCAACGGCGAAAAAGAGCGCGTCGTCTTCACCGATTGCATCGCCGATTCCGTGGTTCGCAACGCGGGCAAAAAGACCGACGTCGTTAACCTGCCCGTTTTCATCGCGCCCGAAAAAAACTGCAAACCCCGGCATGAAACCTTCACCGTCAGGCCCGGGCTCGATTTGCCCTGCATCGTCGTCACGGAACGCAACGTCGAAACCTGGTACAGCCCGGTGTTGCCCGGCGACGGCGTCGCCAAAGTGGTCGCCCGCGACCGCGAAAACGACAGCCACGTCCTGCGCAGCGTGATCGCCGCGGGATTTGGCATCTACGATTACGGCAGCAATATCCTCATCGCCGGCGACCGCACCAAGTGGATGCTGGCGCTCACGCGCATGGGCGATATCCAGAAGGCCCTGAGCATGCACCGGCTGGAAACCAGCCGCTACCCGCAATCGCTCGACGAAGTTGGCGACAAGTTCACCGGCAGCAAAGTCCCGCCCGACCCCTACACCGGCAAACCCTTCACCTACGAAGCCACCGAAAGCGGCTTCATGTTGTCATGCCTTGGCAGCGACGGCGCCGCCGCGGGCGAAGATGACGCCGCGGACATCGTCTTCAACGAAAAAGGTCTCGTTTCCAACGACTGACGTCAGGCCACAAGGTCGCGCGTTATGGATGCAACGCCGGCGCAGCCGCAAAGCGCCATCGCGCGCGAGAATTCCTCGCGCAGGATGGCCAGCACGCGCGCGACGCCCGCTTCGCCTCCAACCGCAAGGCCCCACAACACGGGCCGGCCCACCAGCACCGCGTTTGCGCCAAGCGCCAGCGCCTTGAGGATGTCGCTGCCCCAGCGCACGCCGCCATCAACAAGCACGGGTACGCGCCGGTAAACCGCCTCGACAATCGCAGGCAGCGCATCGAGCGTGGCGATGGCGCCGTCAAGCTGCCGCCCGCCGTGGTTAGAGACGATGATGCCCTGGACGCCCGCTTCCACGGCGCGTTTGGCGTCGTCGGCGCGCAGGATGCCCTTGAGGAGAATCGGCAGTTTCGTCAGCGAGCGCAGCCAGTTGAGATCGTTCCAGTTCAGCGTGGCATCGTGGCGGCTGGCGAAAAGCTCCTCCAGCGCCGAACCCGCGGCGCTTGTCAAATCCGCGCGATGATAGGGCTCGAGGTTGACCATGCTCAGCCCGCGCGGAAGGCCAAAGCGGTTGCGCACGTCGGCGATGCGGCGGCCCAGCATCGGAGCGTCGACCGTGACCACCAGCGCGCGGTAGCCCGCGTTCTGCGCCCGATGCACCAGCGCTTGTGTGACGCGCCGGTCCTGGTGCACGTACAACTGAAACCAGCGTGACGCCTCCGCTACGGCCTGAGCGGTGTCTTCCAGCGTCGTTGTCGCCAGCGTGGATACCACATAAGGCGTACCGGCCGCCGCCGCGGCTTTGGCTACCGCGACTTCACCGTCTTTGTGCGCGAGCTTCTGGTAGGCCATCGGCGCAATCAGGACAGGCCAATCGAGCTTTTCACCAAACAGGTAAGCAGACGTATCGACCTTGGAAACGTCCACCAGCACGCGGGGCAGCAGGCGCAGGCGGTTGAATGCCATGCGATTAGCGCGCAGCGTAGTCTGCGCATCGGCACCGGCGTTGAAGTAGTCCCACGTTGTCGGGGTCAGCGCCTTACGCGCCGCGCGATAAAAGTCGGCGGTCGTCAGCAGCGATTGAAGCTTTGGCGTCGGCATAGCAAGACTTTAGCCACGAATTCCACGAATAGACACGAATTGATTAGTGTGAATTCGTGTTCATTCGTGGCCGACTAAAGTTTTTCGAGGCGGGCGAATTCGAGCGCCAGGTTCTTTTCGCCCCAGCCCTGGAAGCTCACGCGCACGCGCGCTTTGTCGCCGCTGCCGACCATCTCCAGCACCTGTCCGATGCCGAAGACCGAATGCCGCACGCGATCACCTTTCGTGAGTGCGGTGTGCGTGGTCCTGGCTCCTGGGTCAAAAGCGGAAGGAAAACCACCGTCGACCCCGGACTCCGGACTCCGGACCCCGGACGCAGCGCCGCGCGCTGCCGCGAAGTCCGCGGGATTATCTTCGATCGGCGGCATGTCGCCGAAATCAAAGGGGTTGCTGCCCGCCTGGTGCTCCGCGCCGATGCGCGGCGTGAACTTCGTCGCCGCATCCCACTCGGCCGCGAAGCCGGCGTGGCCGCCGCTGATGTCGTGGATTTCGCAAAGCTCGTGCGGGATTTCCGCCAGGAAGCGCGAGGGCGCGTTGCGCGTGAACTGGCCGAACTGCTCGCGATGCCGCGCGTGCGTGAGGGTAAGAAACTTCTGCGCGCGCGTAATCCCGACGTAGCACAGGCGGCGTTCTTCCTCGGGGTCGCCCTCGCCTTGCAACGAGCGCGCGTGCGGCAGACAGCCGTCCTCAAGCCCGACGATGAACACCGCCGGGAACTCGAGGCCCTTGGCGCTGTGCAGCGTCATCAAGGTGACGGCGGGATTGCCGAGGTCGAGCTTGTCCGTGTCGGAAACCAGCGCGATTTGCTCGAGCCAGCGCGAGAGGTCGAGATCGGCGTCATTTTGTTCGCGCGTCTTGGCGTCGCTGAGCAATTCCTTGACGTTGTCGATGCGGTCCTCGGCGCGCGGGTCAATATCCTGCTGCAGCGCCCGCATATAGCCGCTTTGAAGCAGGACTTTCTCGATCACCGTTTCGATCGGGAAAAGCGGTTCGGCCAACAGGCGGTCATACATCGCCGCAAAGTCGCGCAGCGCCTCCAGCGCTTTCTTCTGCACGCGCGAAATGCCGTGGGCGGCGGGATCGCGAGCGACCTCGATCAACGTCTTGCCGCTGTCGCGCGCGGCGACCACGATTTTCTCAAGCGTCCCTTCGCCCACGCCGCGCGAAGGGCGAAGAAGTGCTCTTGCAAAAGAGACAACATCACGTGGATTCACGATCAATCTTAAATAAGCCAGCACGTCCTTGATTTCCTGGCGCTGGTAAAACGCGACGGCGCCGACAAGCTGGTAGGCGATGTTGCGTTCGCGCAGGCCTTGTTCGAGCGCGCGAGATTGCGCATTCATGCGGTAGAAAACCGCGACGCCGCTGAGCGGGACATCGTGTTCCTCTCGAAGTTTCTCAATGCCGCGCGCGATCTCCAGCGCCTCGTGCGTTTCGTTCTGGCAGCGCAGCACCTTGATACGAGTCCCTTCGTCGTTGCTGGTGCTGAGCGGTTTTTCTTTACGCGCCAGGTTGTGGCGCACGAGTGCATCGGCCGCCTGCACAATGCGTTTGGTGCTGCGGTAATTCTGGCCGAGGATGACGACCTTGGCGCCGGGGAAATCGCGCTCGAAGCTCAGGATGTTGCGGATGTCCGCGCCACGCCACGAGTAAATGGACTGGTCGGGATCGCCCGTCACGCAGATGTTCTTGTCGCGTTGGGCGAGCAGCTTGGCGAGGTTGTACTGCACGGCGTTGGTGTCCTGGTACTCATCGATCAGGATGTGCGAGAAACGGTCGCGGTATTTTTCGAGCGCGGTCGAATGCTTGGTGAAAAGTTCGAGCGGTTTAATTAGCAGGTCGTCGAAGTCCATCGCCTGCGCCTGTTTTAAAGCTTTCTCGTAGAGCGCAAAAATCTCGGCCACGGCCTTGGTCTTGGGATCGAACGCGCCGGACAGATACGTCGCAGGATCAATCGCGCGATTCTTCGCGTCGCTGATCGCATAGCCCGCGGCCGAAGCAGTCACGAACGAGCTATCGATATTCGCCTCACGCATCAGGCGCCGTATCAAACTGTCGCGGTCGTCGGTGTCGTAGATCGAAAAATCCTTGGCATAGCCCAGCGTCTCGGCCTCCCGCCGCATCAGCCACGCGCCGAAGCTGTGGAAGGTGCTGACGTAAACGTCGGCGTTGGTGACCAGTCGCTGCACCCGCGCCTTCATTTCGCCCGCGGCCTTGTTGGTAAAGGTCATGGCGAGGATGCGCCAGGGCGGGACGCCTTGCTCGATCATGTAGGCGATGCGCGCGGTGATCACGCGCGTCTTGCCCGAGCCCGGGCCTGCCACGACCAGCAGCGGGCCATGAATGCTGGTCACCGCCTCGCGCTGTTGTTCGTTTAGATCGTCAAGCAAACCCATGATGCCGAGCTTAACCGAACACGAAGCGTTAGCGAGTGCCCATGTCAGTCATCGACGTTAACAGACAAGTTGCGATTGGCCCGGCGCAGGGCATCGATGTGCTTGTGCTCCTCACCTGCGTATGGCAGAGGAATATGTACGTGTCTGAGCGTCGCGTGATCGCGGAAAGCCAGCAGGACCTGCCGGGCGGATTCGGGCTCAATGCCGCGTAGGGTAAGTTTCTCCAGCTTTGGGAGCTTCGCCAGCACACCCGGAACGTCTTCGCCCAAATTCTCGATGGTCGAGACGTCGAGCTCGCGAAGCTGCGTCAGGGACACCAGCGCCTTCATGCCCCTTGCGGAAACCTTGAACAGACCGGCGTAAGCAGCATCGACGCCTTCGGGCGGGCCAATCGCAACTCTCTCAAGACCCTTTGCGGCGGCCAGCACCTCAACCAAATCGTTAATGCTCTGCATCTCGGCAAACCTGCATCCGTAAATCGAAACAGACTTCAGGTTCGGAACCGCTGCCAGCTGGGCAAGTCCCGCCGCATCCACCCCACAGTGTTGGAGCGTTACTGCGGCCAGCGCCGAATGTTCACCGAAACGGCTAAATCCTCGACCGCTCAAGGACCCGCTGCTGATCCTGATTTCCTTTAAGGTCTTGATTCGAGCCAGAAATCCAAGCGCGACATCACTGACATTGCCGCCAAGTGCGATGGTTTCGAGTTTCGACGACGATTCGGCCAACAGCCCCAGGCCCGCGCTGAAATCGCCAGAGATGTCGAGCGATGCCAAGCGTGGCAGCGTCGCGATCACTTCCAGCGCCACATCGCTGACTGCCTGCCCAAGCCTGAGGCGGCGGAGATTCTGCAGCGGTGCCAGCCAACGCCAGCACTCCGGGTTGACTTCGGAATCGAACATCCCGGGGTATTCGATCCTCAAAAATTCGAGTCCGATGAGCTGGCGCAAAACCGCCCGGGGGTCCTTGGCCCTTTCGACGCTCTCAAGACCGATGTCGCCGATCTCGAGACGCCGCAGACGCAACAACCCGATTAGCGGCCGCAGGTCGTCGCCGGTGAGCGGCGCACTGTTGTAGTTCGACTGGGCCCCTTCGATCACAAGCGCTTCAAGACTGGTGACGCGATTAAGGTTGGCCAACACTGGCAGCAGTTGCTGGAAGGTGCCAAGACGCAGGTGCTTGAGGTTGGGAAGCGTCGTAACGGCCTTGGCGTCTTCTTCATTAAGGCCGTAACAGGAATAGATGTCGAGTTCTTCAAGGTTTGTGAGGTTCGCCAAGCCTTTGACTGAGCCCTCTTCAAACATGCAGTAGCTGATGTCGAGTTTCCTGAGCGTTTTCAGCTTCCACAACTTGGCGATGGCGTCAGGTTTGACGCCGAGTTCCTCCACGACGCCGTTGCCGCCAAAGACGAAAACACGAAGGTTCGTGAATTTGGCGGCGTTCTCGATTCCGTCGCTGCCCATTTTCCAGCAACCCTCGCGAGTGCCGTTGGCAGAACAGGGGTGAATCAAAATCTCTACGTTGGGCAACAGCGGGCCAATATCGGCGCAGTAGTAATGCAGCGGCGTGTGCAGCAGTTTGAGATTTTTCAGTTTGCTGATTTTGGCACGCTCTTCCGCAGACTTAGGCATATGAACCTGCAATGCCTCAATGCGCGTCACTTCACACAGGGCCGCAAAGGCCTCTTCCGGGGCAAAAGCATCCAGCTTGACAGCCACCGCGCGTTGCGGCAGACGTTCGATATCGTCGCGAGTGCGGACGGTGAACCACTCGTATTTGTCCATCTCGCCGAAATTGTTGCGAGGAACGTCGGCGAGTAGACATGGCGCAGCAAACGTGGCTGCGACAAACAGCAAAAGTTTTGGAAGGACCGGACGCATGGGAACTCCGGATTGAGGTGCACTCGTCATATCCCACCGCTGACGCAGTGGGCTTGTGCTACATGCTGCGGCGGTATTGGCCGCCGACTTCGTAGAGGGCGGCGCTGATCTGGCCCAGCGAGCAATGCTGGACGGTGTCCATCAGCTCGTTGAAGATGTTGCCCGCTATGGATCCCGTCGCCGCCGTTCCGCCGTTGCCGCCCTCGAGCGCGACGCGGCGCAGGCGTTCGAGCGCCGCAGCACCCGTCGACGCGTGGCGTTTCTGGAACTCACGGACGGTGGCGATGCGCGCCTGTTTTTCGGCCTCGGTCGCACGGGCGAGCGTGAGCGTGGTCTTGTTGCTCTCCGGCGGCTTGGGATTGAGGAACGTGTTGATGCCCACGATCGGCAGCTCGCCGCTGTGTTTCAACTGCTCGTAGTACATCGACTCTTCCTGGATCTTGCCGCGCTGGTACTGCGTTTCCATCGCGCCAATCACGCCGCCGCGCTCGGTCAGACGGTCGAACTCCTGCAGCACGGCCTCCTCGACCAAGTCGGTGAGGGCTTCAATAATGAATGCGCCCTGCAGCGGGTTCTCGTTTTTGTTCAGGCCGAGTTCGCGGTTGATGATGTGCTGGATGGCGAGCGCGCGGCGAACGCTTTCGGCTGTCGGCGTCGTGATCGCCTCATCGTAGGCGTTGGTGTGCAGGCTGTTGCAGTTGTCGTAGATCGCGTAGAGCGCCTGCAACGTCGTGCGAATGTCGTTGAAATCAATTTCCATCGCGTGCAGCGAGCGCCCGCTGGTCTGGATGTGATATTTCAATTTCGCGGCGCGGTCGTTGCCGCCGTAGAGACGATCGAGCGCAATCGCCCAGATGCGCCGGGCGACGCGACCGATCACGGCGTACTCCGCGTCGATGCCGTTGCTGAAGAAGAAGCTGAGGTTGGGCGCGAAGCCGTTGATGTCCATGCCGCGCGAGCGGTAGTACTCAACGTAGGTGAAGCCGTTGGCGAGCGTGAACGCAAGCTGCGTGATCGGGTTGGCGCCCGCCTCGGCGATGTGATAGCCGCTGATGCTGACCGAATAGTAGTTCTGCACCTTGTGGTCGATGAACCACTGCTGCACGTCGCCCATCATGCGCAGGGCGAACTCGATGCTGAAAATGCAGGTGTTCTGCGCCTGGTCTTCCTTGAGGATATCGGCCTGCACCGTGCCGCGAACCACGTTGACGGTTGCGTCGGCAATGCGGCTGTACTCAGCATCGCTAATCAGCTTGCGCATCTCGTCCCAACGCGCATCAAAGCAGCGCGGGTCAAGATAAGCGTGCGCGAGCGGCCCCGCGAATGCCTTGACGCCGGATTTCGGGTCAAGGCCGGTGTAGAGCTTTTCCGGCGAGCGCACCGGCTTGAGCTTGCCGCCTTCCATCAGGAACTTGCGGGCCTGCTGCCGGATCGCCGCATTCATAAAAAACGCGAGGATGATCGGCGCCGGGCCGTTGATGGTCATGCTGACGCTGTTGTTGGGCGCGCAAAGGTCAAAGCCCGCGTAAAGGATTTCGATATCCTCGACCGTCGTGATGCTGACGCCCGATTCTCCGACCTTGCCGTAGATGTCCGGCCGCTCGTGTGGGTCTTCGCCGTAGAGCGTGACGCTGTCAAAGGCGGTGCTGAGGCGCGCGGCGGGCTGGCCCGAACTTACCAGGTGAAAGCGATTGTTGGTGCGCCCGGGCGGGCCTTCGCCGGCAAACATCCGCGTCGGGTCTTCGCCGCTGCGCTTGTAGGGGAAAACGCCGGCGGTGTAGGGGAAAGCGCCGGGGGTGTTTTCATTCAGCATCCAGAGCAGCAAGTCGCCCCAATCGCTGAAGTTCGGCAACGCGACCTTGGGGACCTTCGTGCCGCTGAGCGTCGTGGTGTAATTCTGGACGCGGATTTCCTTGCCGCGCACGGAATAGACGTTTTCCGGGTCGCTGTAGCTCTTGCGCAACTCCGGCCAGTCCGCGAGCAATTTAATGCACTGCGGGGCCATGTCGCGCACGAGTTCGTTGTAACGCTGGCGCAGCCGCAACACTGCCGCATCGAGCCTGGCGTCGGGCGCGACCTGATCGTCTTTGTAGCGTTCGAGGCGGCAGGGCGGCTCGTCGCCGAGGTCCTCGAGCACCAAAAAGGTCGCGTAGAGCGAACTTGCGACCTCGGCCTGGCGCTGCGCCCACTTGTGGTAGCTGCGCACGCTGTCGCTGATCTCGGAGAGATAACGCTGGCGCTGGCCGGGAATCACGCCTTTGACGCGCGGGATGCCGTCCTTGGGGACTTGCGTGAAGTACTTCGTCTTGAGTTCCTTGCCGACGACTTTGCCGATGCGCGCCAGCAACGCCTGGTAGAACGCGTTGACGCCGGCGTCGTTGAACTGGCTGGCGATCGTCGGGTAGACCGGCATCTCGGCCGGTTTTTCGTCGCGCTTGGCGCCGCGGTTGCGCCAGACCTGTTTCTTCACGTCGCGCAGCGCGTCCTCGGCGCCGCGGCGCTCGAATTTGTTGAGCGCCACCAGGTCGGCGTAATCCAGCATCTCGATTTTCTCGAGCTGGCTTGATGCCCCGTATTCGCTGGTCATCACATAGACGCTGAGGTCGACGAGTTCCGAGATCGCGCTGTCGGCCTGGCCGATGCCCGAGGTCTCGATCAGGACCAGGTCATAGCCCGCGGCCTTGGCGATCTCGACCGCTTCATCGAGCGCCTCGCTGATTTCGCTGCCGCTTTCGCGCGTGGCCAGCGAGCGCATATAGACGCGCGGCGAGTGCAGCGCGTTCATGCGGATGCGGTCGCCCAGCAAAGCGCCGCCGGTCTTCTTGCGCGTGGGGTCGACGCTGAACACCGCGATGTGCGCCTCGGGGAAATCCGCGAGGTAACGGCGCAGGACTTCGTCGGTAAGCGATGATTTGCCCGCGCCGCCGGTGCCGGTGAAACCGACGATCGGGACGGTCCTGGCCAGTTTGTCGGCACGCTTTTTGACCTCGCCGGCGACGCGTTCAGCGTCTTTGTCGCTGCGCTGGCCGTTGAGCTCGGCGTAGCTGATCAGCCGCGCGATCACGCTCTTTTTGTCGCGCGCAAGCTGGCTTAGCTCGCCGTTGACGTGGTCGATGGTCGCAAAATCGCACTCGCGCACGATCTGTTCGATCATGCCGTCGAGGCCTAGCTTGCGGCCGTCCTCGGGGCTGAAGATGCGGTTGATGCCGTATTTGTGGAGTTCCTCGATTTCCTCGGGGACGATGACGCCGCCGCCGCCGCCGAAGATCTTGATGTGCGCTGCACCCTTCTGCCGCAGCAGGTCGTACATGTATTTGAAGAATTCCATGTGCCCTCCCTGGTAGGAGGACACGGCAATTCCTTGCGCGTCTTCTTGAATCGCGGCGTCGACGATTTCCTCGGCGCTGCGGTTATGGCCGAGGTGGATCACTTCCGCGCCGTGGGCCTGCAGCAGGCGGCGCATGATGTTGATGGATGCGTCGTGGCCGTCAAACAGCGCCGCCGCCGTGACGAAGCGGATTTTGTTGCGCGGTTTGTAGGCGGCTTTGGTCATTTGGGTCTATCCGAACAACCCCGACTCACGCCGCGGTTTTGGATCGAACAATGCAGTATATAACAGTAACACCGATCATAGGTTAGTTTCAGAGACAGAAAACGGGGCCGGCAGCCGGCCCCGTTTGGGTATTGCACCGAACTTACCTGTTACGCAGCCTTTTGCCGGTCCTGACCGGGGCTTTGCGCGGGCAAAATCGCTGACTGGCGTTGTTCCGAGGGCCGATAGGGCGGGATGTTGTTGTCCTTGTCGTCGCCGCCACCGCCTTCGCCACCTTCGTCAGGGACCACGGGCTCCAGCACTTCGCCGACATCTTCGGGCGTCAGCGCCATGGTGAAGTCGACGAACTGTTTGTTCATCTTGTCCCAGTCGGAGTCATCCTTGATCCCGAACAGTTCCTTCACCTTGATGAACACGGGCTCCGGGTCGCGGCTGGTGAGTTCCAGCGTGCCGGTATAGTCCATCTCGACGAGCTTCCACCACTTCTCGCGGTAGGGATAATTGCCCGCCTCGTCCTTGTACTCGCTGAAAAAGTGGGCGGCCTGGCATGCGCTTTCGTAGTACAGCCCAAGGAACTGGGAGCCGATGCGCTTGAGCCATTGGATCTTCAACTGGTCGCAGCGGTCATAGGCGATCCTGATTGCGGCGCCGTAATCAGGCGTGCGCAGCAAATCCTGAATGCGGTAAAGCAGCTTCTTCTTCAACGTCTTATACGTGCCCTGGAAAGCGGCAAGGCGCAGGTGGTTCTGCTTGCAGAAGGTGTACTGGGCGTCGGGGCCCTGGCCGCGTTTTTCGAAGCCGGCGATGAACTCCGTCAGGCCCTCCTGGATGAGAATGCTGGTGTAGTTGGGCGCTTTAAGGAAGTCGGCAAAGGTCTGCGGGTTGGCGCCGTAGAAGTCTGACAACATGTGGAAAGTCTCGTGCACCAGCACGGAGTCGTTGGACCACTCCTTGGCCGGGTCGCGCATGCTGGGCTCGTCGTAGGTGAGCACCATTTCCATATCGGGCAGGACGGTGTCTTCGGGCGGATCGTCGACGTCCTTGATCTTGCGGTCGTCCCAGCGCTGGTACCAGGCGCGGGCGAGGCCCGCCATGCCGGGGTTGCTGCGCGAGACGAACTCGGCAAACGTTTCGCCGTCCTTGAGCACGACAAGCTGCATGGGCCAGCCCTCGCGCTCGGCCAGTGCGCCGTTGCCCATGGGGCGCTGCCGCTGGAGCTTGAAGGGTTTGCGGATGTTGTTGTCGAACCACGTCCAGAGCTGGTAGAGCAGGTTGCGTTTGCTCTCGATGTTGCGCCTGGTTTCTTCGTCGTCGGCGCTGGAGGACTTTTCAATCAGCACAATGAAGGGCTTGTAGTAGGCGTAGGTCCAGCACTCCTCGACCGTCTCGCCCTCGCGGCCGAGCACTTTGGGCTCGAACATGCGCTCCTTGCGCGTGCCGCCACGGTTGGCGTCAAGGAAGCGGTTGAAGGCCATGCGCGCGTTAATGGCAAAGCCGTCTTTATCGTGCTGGTCTTGCAGCGCCTTGCCAACCTTGGTGACCGCGCCTTCAAGCTCGCGCAGTTTGCCGAGCTTGTCCGGCGCGATGTAATCGCCCTTGGCATCCGCGCGGATATTGGCGAGCTCTACCTCGTAAGTCTTGTACTCCGGGAAGCCCCACTGGCTGTAGTTGCGCACGAAGATGTCGGGCGTGTCGTATTTCACGTAGCCCAGTCTCTTGGCCGCGTCGGCAAAGCGGTAGTCCTCACGGAACACGCGGCGCTGGCTGCCGTCGGCGGTGGTCACGGTGACTGATTCGCCGGCGTCGAGTTCCTTGAAGGCGCGCGCGATCAGCTCCGAGACGTTGACGCCCTCAGGTTCAAGTTCATTGACCGCAATATCGTAGACATCGGCCGCGCCGCCGTCTTTGAGCGCACGCTTGCGCAGTTCTTCGGACCACACGCTCAGGCGCGTCTTGAAGTCGGGGTTGTCCTTGCGCTTCTTGCACTCCTGGAAGTTCGCGCGCACCTGCGCTATCGGCAGGGACGACTTTTCGTTGATCTCGCGGTCAAGCTGCGCCAGCAACGCCTTGTCGCCCTCGAGCTTGGGACCGCCGCTGTTGGACTTCGTCCCGTCCGCGGTGCTGTTGTTGGTCGCCGGCGCACCGCCCTTGGGGCTCATCACGACAATGCCGATGATCGCGCCGACCAGCACGACGCCGCCGATAATGCCGCCGATCATCAGGCCGTTGGATTTCTTCTTCGGCGCGCTCACCTGCAGCTGGCCGCCGGGAGACATCGACCGCGGCGCGGGACGGCCGGGAGCGCCCACGCGCGGCGGCGCGCCACGCTGAACCGGCGGTGGCGGCGCGACGCGGTTTGGCGTGGCCACGGGCGGCGGGGCAACCATCGCCGTGTTGCCCTTGCGGGGCGTGGTGAAGCGCGAGCCGGACACCGGCGGGGTCTGCTGGGGTGCGGCTTCTTTGCGCATAACGGACTCGCCGCCCTGCATGTCGACCTGCACTGTGCGTTTGGTCGGCGGCGCGGCGACCTCGACGGTCGGCGACCTCTTGACGATCTGTTTGGTTTCCTTTTGCGCGATCGGCCTGGCCGCCTCCTCGATATCGGAGCGGCGGATGGTGCGCGTGCTGCCCGCGATAGTCGCGGTCACTCCGGCCGGGACAGGCACGGCCATCTGGGCGCCGCACTTTTTACACGTTGTGGTCTTGCCGCCGTGCTGGGGCGGTACGCTGTATTTTGTCCCGCAGGCGGGACAGGGGAAAACAATGTTCGACATCGAGGCCTCGTCACCGCGGACTAAGAAAAGTGCGGCTCATCATAGTACGACTTCCCGTAACGGAGTGAAGCTGTCAGGGAAGCGTTGACCGTAACTTAATGAATCCACAGCCCTAATCGTTACGCATCAAAAACGGTTGCGGGACAGCAATTCTGCCCGAAAAACGCAAAACGACGCATTATTGCGCCGCGGTCATCTCAAAATGAAGGGATTGTTAACTCGCCACTTCGTCGACGCGGGCCAGCCCGACCGTCACGTTGTCGCTGCCGCCGGCCGAGTTCGCCTCGGCAATCAGGTTTTGAGCCATCGCCGTCAGGTCGCCCTTGTGCTTGAGCATGACGCCCTTGATCTCGTCGTCGGGCACCAGGTCCGTCAGGCCGTCAGAGCACAACAGGTAAACGTCGCCGGGCTTGACCTTGTCCCAGCGCACGTCGACTTCGACCGCCGGCTCCATGCCCAATGCGCGAGTGATGATGTTCTTGAGCGGGTGGGTGCGGGCGTCTTCGGCCGAAATCAGGTTCTTCTTGCGCAACTCGCCCACCCATGAGTGGTCTTCCGTCACCTGCGTGAAGTCGTTGTCGCGCAGGCGATAAATGCGGCTGTCGCCCACGTTGGCCGTCACCACGTAATCGGAAATAACGACAGCGGCGACGATGGTGGTGCCCATGTTGCGCAGGGCAGCCTCGGCGTTGCCGCGCCGGTAGATCTCACGGTTGGCGGCCTTGATGGTCTTGGTGAGCAGCTCGGCGTCCTTGCGCTCGTTGTTGCCGACCGACCCGTTGTGGTCTTTGAAGGCCGCGACAAGAGTTTCGATGGCGATGTGCGAGGCGATTTCACCGGCCAAATGGCCACCCATGCCGTCGGCGACGGCACAGAAGTTCGCATCGTTCAACACCACGCTGCAATCTTCGTTGTTTTTTCGCTGTAGCCCAACGTCGGTGGCCGTGGCGAACTTAACGACCATGGCTGCACCGCCCTTGGATCGGACCTCTGTATCGGGCATTCCGGGCTACTCCAGACTACTGCCCACGTCTCACATTACTCAAGCATCGGACAATCTTTAAACGCTACCAGCGCGTTACCTTCTGTCAACTTTCGTCTTTCTTGTCGCCATCGCACAACGATTTTTTTGTCAATTTGCTTCATTTCGCGGCACTTTTTTGCCTCTTTTCCCGGACGTTCAACAGGGCTCTCCATTACCGGCCTCTCCGCCGGTATACTCCGCCCCCTCACTATGCTCGATATCGCCACCCGAGATTACTGCCGCGGCGTGCTTCCCGCCGTCAGCCGCACCTTTGCCCTGGGCATTGAACTGCTCAAGGAGCCGCTGCGCGACGAGATCGGCGTGGCCTATCTGATCTGCCGCATTCTCGACACCATCGAGGACACGACCAGCCTGCCGGCGGAGGCCCGGGCGTCGCTGCTGAGAGCCGTGCCGGGATCGATCCTGGACCCGCACAACTGGCCGATGCTGGCGGCAGAGATCGAAAAAATGTTCGCGGATAAGGCCTTGGCCGGTCAAGACCACGACCTGTGTCGCCACGCCACCACGGTGTTCAAGGCGCTGCACGCGTTTCGGCCCGGGGCACGCGACGCGATGAAGCGCTCGTTTGTCGAGATGGCGGAGGGCATGGCGGCGACGGTCGACCGCGAATTGCGCGGCGAGGGCCTGAAACTCGAGAACATGGAGGACCTGCACCGCTACTGCTACTACGTCGCGGGCACCGTCGGCATGCTGCTGACCAACGAATTCGCGCTCGACCGGGCGTCGGTGACGCCCGCGGTGCGCAAGCAACTCGACCGGTATGCGGTAAGTTTCGGCCTCGGCCTGCAGGTCACAAACATCATTAAAGGCGTCACGGACGACATCGAGCGCGGCGTTACGTACGTTCCACGCAGCCTCTTCAAACGTTCGGGCATCGAGTTGCAGACGCTGATCGACAACCCGAATGACCCGCGCGGCCGCGAAGTCGTCGCGGGGTTGTGCGAGCAGACGCTGCTGTGGCTCGACGAGGCGCTGGAATACACGTTGTCGGTGCCGCCGCTGGAGCGCGATATACGGCTGTTCTGCGCGCTGCCGCTGACCTTCGCGGTGCGGACGCTGGCGCGGGCGCTGATGACGTCCGACGTCTTCAGTGAAAGCGTCCTGAAGATCACGCGCGACGAAGTGAAGGCCATCCACGCTGAAGTCGAGCGCAACATCGCCAGTGACCGCGGCCTGCGCGAAATCTACGCGCGCGAAAAGGCCGACGCCGTGGCCGAAATCGAACGCGCCAAGGCGCCGAAATAAAAAGGCGCGCGTAAACGAAGCGGCGGGGCGCGCGAAAAACAAAATGGGTGCGGCGAACGCGCACCCATTGTGTTTGAAGATGGTGGTCAGGACTGGACTTGAACCAGCGACCCGCGCATTTTCAATGCGCTGCTCTACCAACTGAGCTACCTGACCCTTTGACAAGCTCAGAACAGACCCCTGCTTGTCCGGACGCGAGAAAGTAGCGGCGGTCGAGCGAATCGTCAACGGGCGAACACTCGCGAGACATTTCGTTTTGCGGTGGTGGCATGGGCGCCCTCGCCTATGCCGAGGCGCCAATCACGTTTCGCTTGGGCGGGGGTGCCCAAGCCACATGATGCTTCCTCAATTTCGACTTCCGTGTATTCCACTTGAACCCGTAGTAAGCTACGGAGATAGACTTTTCATACGAGGTTCGCCATGAACGCCATGACCGTCAGCAAGCTTGCCACCGCCGCGGGAGTCCACATTGAAACCGTTCGTTTCTACGAGCGCGAAGGCTTGCTGCCCAAGCCCGAGCGCACCTCGGGCGGCCACCGCCTGTACAGCGAACATGACGCCGAGCGCCTGCGGTTCATCCAGCGCTCCAAGGACGTCGGCTTCACACTCAAGGAAATCCACGAACTGCTTTTCCTGCGCGACTCGAACATCGCGACCTGCGGCGACATCAGTGAAGTGGCCGCACGCAAGCTGGCCGAGATCGAGGGCAAGATTGCGCTGCTGCACCAGATGCGCAATCACTTGAAGGAACTGGTGGAGCACTGCCCCGGCGGCGCGGCGAGCGTCAAAGACTGCAATATCCTTCAGGACCTTGAGGGCAAGTCGTGTTGCGAGGATCACCCCAAGGGAGTGCGCAAGACGGTCGGTGCAAGGTCGAAGTAAGGAAAAGGTGCCGCGTGAAACAACTGAGCATTATCGGGCTTTTGCTGGCGATCTTTGCGGGCGGCGCGTATGCGCACGAGACCATGTTTGGGCTGACGCCGCGCACGATCTGGACCAACGGCTTCGAGGTCGAAGTCGAGCAGATGTTCGAGTACTCCTATCGCTTTTTCAGCGGCGACAATCCCGACGAAAACCCGCGTGACCTGCGGCGATTTGAGCACATGGTCATGCCGGGTTTTACTTGGGGCATTTCGCGCGACTGGTCGCTCAAGGCTGAGTTTCCTGTCACTTACGTATCTGAGTGGTCCAAAGACGATCGCGAAAGTTACTACGGGCCGGGCAACGCCGAGATCAGCGCCAAGTACCGCTTCCTTTACCATCCATACCCCGGCGGAAGTTCGCAGGCGGGCTGGTTTGTCCGGGCCGAACTGCCTACCGCAAAAAAACGCGTCGACGGCCCTTCCCTTGGCGACGAAACCTTTACGTTCATGGGAGGCCTGACCGCGCAAACCAGCACTACACGCCACTATTTCTGGATAGACCTGGCAGGTTATGGGTCGACGCGCCGCTCCGATTCCGGCGAGGGGCCAGGGTTCAAGACCCACATGGCCTATGGCCATCGTCTGTGGGAGATCAAGAACTACCGCGACTTCGACATGATCCTGCTCGTTGAAATGGATTTTGAAGCGCGCGCCCAGGGCGAGATGGACGGCGATCGCGATGAAAACAGCGGCTTTTATGAAGTTGAGGCGGCCATTGGCTTCCAGATGAACATCAACAACGATTTCGAGGTGAAATTCGGCGTGATGCTGCCGCTTTACCACTATCACTTCGGCAAGCAGTTCGTGCACGAGGGCGAAGCCATGCTTATGTTCTCGTACGTCTTTTAAAGGAATCCGGCCATGAAGCACGGTTTGTCGCTGCTG
This sequence comes from Planctomycetota bacterium, assembly GCA_020848275.1. Classification (GTDB taxonomy): domain Bacteria; phylum Planctomycetota; class UBA8742; order UBA2392; family UBA2392; genus JADLAK01. Next base: position 44,695 of record JADLAK010000077.1, on the reverse strand, counting down.
GCTTCAATCGCGTTCCTGATCGCGGGCTGCCAGATCACCGTTGAAGACCTGACGCCCATCGAGTTCCGCAAAGGAGGCGGCGGCGTCGAAAAACCCGAGCCCGAGCCGACGCCCGAACCCCTGCCCAAACCGCCTAAGCCGACAAGCAAGGATGTCATCTATATCCTGGGCATCACCGGCATGGACTGAGGCGGCTGAGCCACGGGCGTCGTTGACGCCCTGCTATCCCTGGAAGGGATAACCGACGCTTTCACCGTCATCGAGGAATTCAACATCTATTTGCACGGTAACGAAAAGGCGAAGCTTGAGTACGAGTCACTCAAGAAAAGTATTGAAGACGACTTCGGATACGGACTGGTCAGCCTCAAGGAAGATCGCAATGGGGACTGGGCGGCGCTGAAGGCGTCACACGGCGTGAAGTAGCCCCTCGTTTCTAACGTTAGACCGGTTGGAGAAAACTCATGGCATCGTTTCTGAAGTTCATCTTTATCCTCGCGTTAGGTATCGCTCTCCTCGGGGCTAACGTCGCTTTTGCCGGCGACGCCGCAAGTGACCCAAAGGCGACCGACAAACCTGAAACTGCCAAAGCGGATGGTGCGGCGGCGCCAACAACCTACAAGGTCATCATTGACGGGATGTCCTGAGGTATGTGAGTCAAGGCGGCCAAGACCGCCCTTACCAGCCTGGATGGCGTGAACAGCGTAGTTGTCACATTGAAAGACAAAACCGCGGTGATCGTCACCAAGCCCGGAAAGACATTGACCAAAGAGGTCGTAGAGACAGCCGTGAAGAACTCCAAAGACGGCCTCAGCGTCACGTCCTTTGAGCAGGTCAAGGAAGAGGCCAAGAAAGAGCCCACAAAGGAAAAACCAGAGGCTGCTCAACCTCCACCAAAGGGTTGAACAACGGGGATAGGCTGAGGCAGACCTAATCATCTGTAAGTGCTTATCTGATAGATGGTTGCAGGGTCGATTTCATCGCCGCAAATAGTCGGTAATCTTGCACCGAGCTGCTCCACTAAAGATACATACCGTGATAAGGTTTTCGTTCTAACCAGCATTCAACCACCCAAAAGGGAATAGCAGATGCGCTCAACTTTCTTTGTGTTTCTCCTGATGTTTGCCGGCGCCGCGCTCATGGGCAGCGATGCGTTTGCCGGCAGTTGCGGCTGTAAGCGCGCTTGCGGCGCAAGCACCGAAAAGAAGGCCGCGACCAAGGCGGACGACGGCGGGTGCGGTGGTGGCGGCTGCGGCGGTTGTGGCGGCGGCACCTGCACCAAGACCAAGGACGCCGGCGCCAAGGAAGCAGGCACCGTTGGCGGCTGTGAGGGCTGCGGCAGCAAGAATTGTGCAGGCTGCAAGGGCTGCGAAGCCAAGAAGGAAGTGAAAGCTGAAACCAAGACCGGTGACGTCTACACCGTTGTTGTCACCGAGATGTGCTGCGCCGGCTGCGGAAAGAGCGTTGCGGCCAAGATCAAGAAGATCGACGGCGTCGCCAACGTTGCCGTGGACGTCGAAAAAGGCACCGTCACCATCACCATGAACGAAGGCAAGACCATCGACAAGGCGGCCATCGAAACGGCCCTCAAGGGTACCGACTTCGGCGTGACTTCCTGCGACAAGGTCGTCAAGGTCGAGGAAAAGAAGGAAGAGCCCAAGAAGGAAGCCTCCGCTGAAACTCCGAAGAAGGAGTGCGAAGGCTGCGGCAAGAAGGCCAGCAACTAATTCAACGTTCAAACGATTTCGCGGGACGGCTAACGCCGTCCCGCTTCGTTTTTTCGGAACCGGCGGGCGCAACGCGCGTCTAGTTTGCAGCGGTAATTTTGCCGCCAAACTAGTAGGGGCCACGCGAGTCCAGCGTGACAAGAGCGCCGAAAAGCCCGCCCCGAAAAGAGCTTTTGAAGCATTGATGGAGCGCGATATTGCGCCGCGCCGAGCGATCAGGTCAAGAAAGCCGAACGACCGCGTGGCTGAAAGCCACGCAAAGTGAGGCTGACGCAGAGATGCGACGCTCGCCGCAAGCAAGATCCGCTACAACAAGCTGAAAATGCTCAAAGAAAGGATTGTCATGCGCAACACCTTCTTCGCCGCAATGTTTGCTTTTGCGATTCTTGGAACCCAGAGCCTCTCGGCGTTCCCGGCCGTCACCGGCGGTGAAGCCCAGACCGGCCTGATCTGCGCCTGTTGCCGCCCGCAGCCGTCGCGCGTTTACAGCATCGAGATTTCCGGCGAGATGAAAGACGCCGACACGATCAAGAAAGTCGAGGACCTGCTCAAGACCATCGCGGGCGTGTCCGACGTGACCATCGACGGCAAAATTGCGACTATCACAATGAAGCGCCGCAGTGAGATGACCCAGGAAGCCGTCGAGAAAGCCCTGAAGGACAGCGGCCATGGCGTGACCAAGTTCGAGGAAGTGCCTGTCGACTATTAATCCGGGTGCTCGCAACGACCATTTATCGAAGGGCGGCCAAGCATGGCCGCCCTTTGTTTTACTGGATGTCCTGCCTCGCCAGGCGTCGTGTGGTTTCGCTGCGTTCGGCCGACGGCAGGTCGATCACAAAACGCGCACCGCCGAGTTTCTCGCTGCGCTCGACGCGCACCGTGCCGCCGTGGTTGCTGACGATGGTCAACACAATCGCAAGCCCCAGGCCCGTGCCCTTGCCGGGCTCCTTAGTGGTAAAAAACGGGTCGAAGATGCGCTCGCGCAAATCGTCGGGAACGCCCGTGCCGCTGTCCTCCACCGCGATCTCAACGCCGCCGTGAGGGCCCGGCGAAACGACCACGCGCACGGTGCCGCCGTCGGGCGCCGCGTCGGCCGCATTGATGAGCAGGTTCATCACCACCTGTGAAAGCTCTTCTTCGTTGCCGTAGATCATCGGCACTTCGGGGCGCAGGTCTTCCTCAAGCTTGAGCCCGCGCTTCTCGAGACGGTGGCGCACCAGCGGCAGCGAACGCTTGACCACGCGTTCAGCCTCGAAACGTTCGGGCTTCATTTCGCGCCGGCGCGAGAAATCGAGGATCTGCTTCATCAGTTCCTCGATGCGGCGCAGGCCATCCTCGATCAACTCAACGTAATCCTTGGCGCGTTCATCCAGGCCCTCGCGCGCCTTCAGCCTGCGCGCCGCATTCAGCATGCCCGACAGCGGGTTGTTGATCTCGTGCGCCAGCCCCGCCGCAAGCGTGCCTGTCGCGGCCAGCCGCTGGGCGACGACCAGCGATTGCTGCTGACGTTCGATGGTGCGCGTGGCGTTCTTGACCTTGCCCTCGAGGTCGGCCTGGTATTCCTTGAGTTCGTTGAACATCGCGTTGAAGGCCGCCACCAGCGTCTCGATGTCGTCGCTGCCCTGCACCAGGCCCTTGATCTCGAGGCCTTCGCTGCCCGTGACGATGCGCTTGGAGTTTTCGAGCACGTCATCCAACGGCCGGAACACCAGCCTGCGCAACGCCGTGGTCAGCAGCAAAAACACCGCGAGCATGCAGATCGCCAGTGTGATGAACGAGATGATCGCCAACGGGCGCAGGTCCGCCGAGATCGCCTGCGGCACGTCGGGCGCCGGCAGCTCGACGCGCTGCATCTGCGGGATATTCAGCGTCAGGCGCAAAATCGTCTTGGGGCGGCCGATTTGGTCGGTTTCCGGCGAATAGGGCAGGTAGAGCTGGTCACCCAGGAATTCGCGCTTGCCGGTGTCAAACACGCGCGTGGCGACCGCGAGTTCGTCGCGGCCGAGCACCAGCTCGGAGCTCGGACCCTTGCAGACCTGGATGTACAGGGTGTTGTCGGCGTTGCGGTCGATGATCGCCGCCTCGCGCAGGCCGTTACCTTCGTCGCGCAGGGCGTTGGCGAGGTCGATTTTGGGATAACCCGCGTAGCGGTTGACCCAGGCCAGGATCAGGTCCTCGACGGCCTTGATCGACCGCGCCTGGGTTTCTTCGCTGACCTTGCTGAATTGTTCGGCGATTTTCTCGCGCTGGGCTCGCGCTGCTGTTTCCAGGCGAGTGCGCTGCAACTCCGCGGCTTGGTTCAGGCGCTGGCTCGCGTCCACGCCAAGCAGCACCAGCGCCACGGCCAGAATGGCCGTGGCGGCGAGCACACCCAGCGCAATTTTCATCTTAAGCGACATGCCCAGCTAATAGTGTGCAGTCTGGCGGGCGCGTTGCATAGCGCTATCGAGGCGCGATGGCCAGGTTCGCGGCGTCTTCGCCCAGCCGCAACCGGGCGTTGTCGAAGCGAAAACCCGGCGACTGCGACAGCCCGACATCCACGTCCGCGCCCGTCGCTCGCCCGGCCGGTCCCGTGGGCCAAGCCAGCCGCACTTCCCCCGAGGCGTTGGCCCGCAGCTTCAGGCGTGCTTGTCTTGCCAGGCCGCGATGGCCCTTGACGACGAGGGCAACCTGCACGTCGGCGCTTTCGGCCGTTGCGTTTTGCGCCGTGATCACGACTTCATAGCCTGTGGCGCCCGCGACCAGCTTGACGTCGGTGATGCGAATTTCGGCGTTCACCGTCGGCGCGATCTCGCGCAATATCACGTAGCGGCGCGCGCCCGCCGCCATCGTCAGCCGCAGCGCAAGCGCGCCGCCGTGCACCGGGAAATCCGGCAGCGGCCGCAGCGTCAGCTTGAATTCGCCCGACGCGCCGGGCTTGAGCGTGGCCGCGCCAAGCTTCAGCGCCGCGGCGCCGGTGCGAGCCGGGCGGCCCTTGGCGTCAGTCAGCTTTGCCCGCTCGGCCATCTCGCCCGCCAAGAGCACTTCCACCGTGACGTCGAGCGCGGCCCCGAAGCGATTTTGCAACGACAGCGTCAGCTCCTGCGCGCGGGTTTCGGCCCGCAGCGCGGGCGTACACGCAACGGTCTCGAGCGTCTCGATCAACGCGCCGTCAACGCCCAGCAGCATCAGCGGCTGATCGCTGAGTTCGACGGTCACGTTGCCCGCGCCATCGTCGGCGCACGCCGTTTCATTGCCGGCGAAATCGAGCGCGCGCACGCCATTGCCCAGCGGCAACACTTGCCGACCGCGGCCGGTGAGCGCCAGCCGCAGGCCGTCATTGCCGCGCAACGCGCAGACCCCGACCTCAGCCGGCAGGCCGTGCACCACCACGGGCGTGGTTTCGGCGCAAAAGCGGTCAGCCGTGCGCCACGCAATCAGCGCGCCGATGTCTTCGCTGTCGCTGCGGTGTTCGCAAAGCACCGTGCCAAAGCCAAGCGCCGCCAGGCGCAGGCGCTTGTCCGCGACGTCGCCGCCGCATTGCAGAGTCACGAATTGCCGCGAGACGTCGCCGGCAAACGCGCCGCCCGCGATCATCGCCAGCGCGTGCTCGCGCAGGTTTTCGCGGCCCAGCGGATGCTCGAAGCTGCCGATGCGCGCCGCCCAGGGGCCCAGCGCCAACGCCATATCCGCGGCACTGACGGCCCGCGGCACGCAGAGGTTCAGGCGTTCGTCTTCGCGCAGAAAAATCGCCCCCGGCGCCAGCGCAGCCAGCTTCTCAAGTTCGTCGGCGCTCAGCGCCCGGCGTAAACTCGCGTCAGCGCGCACGGCCTCGGCCCATCGGCCCGCAAACAGGCGCGCAAAACCCTCAAGCCCCTGCGGCGGCAGCGCAATCACCTGCACCGCGCCCGGCGCGCCGCCTTCCTGCAACGCCCGGCGGAAGGTTTTCAGCAATTCGGGCAGCCCGTTGCCGGGTACGCCCGCGGCCTGCGGGCCGAAGCATGGGCCAAGCTGGAAGGCCTGTGCGCCGCCGTCGCAGGCTTTCACGACGGCGGAAAGATTCTGCGCCAGCTTGCGTGCATCGCGCCCGGCGCATAACTCGACCATCGGCGCGCCGACGTCCTCGACGTCTGGCAGCACGTTCAGCACCGCAACCTTGTGCGCCGACGATTTCCGCAACGCCTCGGCGATCCGCGTCTCCGTCGTGAACCGGCCCGGCCCGCCGCTCTCCCACAACTCGCACATCACCCATTGCGGCTGCAGCGCGCCCGCAAATTCCGCCAGCGCCGCGTTGTTCCAGCGGCTGTCGAGCACAAGGCCGCTACTGCCGCCCGCGCATATCAGCGCCAGTTGCAGGTCCCGCTTAAGCAACGGCTCGGTGCGATCCTCCTGCGTCAGCGTCACGCGCACGGTTCGTAGCCCCAGGCCTGGCCCAAGGTCAAGCGGCGTCATCGTCGCTTCGCCGTCTTTGATCGCCAGGGTTTCCGCGATCGCGGGCAGGTCCCCTGCTTGCACTTCGCAACGGCAGGCCGCGCGCGGCAGACCTTTGAACCACAGGCGCAACGCCGAGCGCCTGCCCGGCTCGACGACGCAAAAGCGCGGGGCGCCCTGCTTATCGTCGAGCGACCAGCGCAGCGCCGGCGTTTCAACAATGCGCAGAGCGTCGACCCACACCGCCGCGTTGTAGGCCGGCCTCGGGCCCCACACATTCAGGCGCACGCGCACGCTGTCGGCGCCGGCAGCCGCCAGATGGGAAAGGTCGAGCCACTCACTGGTCCATTCCATGTCGCCGCGCCACGGGGTCGTCAGCATCGCTTTGCCGTCCAGCCCGACGATCTCCAGCCGCGCGCGCAGCGACTCCATTGCGGCGCAACGCAGCGCGCCCTCAAGCACGTAATCGCGGTTAGCCGCCAGCGTGAATGTCCGCGCCGTCGTCATCTGGAAGTTGAATCCTTGCGGCCGCACGCACAGGCTGCGCTCGCCCTCGACGCGTTGGCCGGCGTCAAACGTCAAACCCACGTAGGGCATGTAGCCGCGCTCGCGGTCGACCAGCCGCGTCCAATTCGGCGAGTCAACCTCGCCGCTTTCAAAGCTGTCGGCAAACCCCTCGGCCACGCGCTTCAACACCAGGTCGTCGAAGTAGACCGCACCCTCATCGACGATGTTCTCCACCACCACGCGCAGCGTGAACCCCGTGACGCTGCGCGGCACCGCGGGAATCCCCACACGCACCTTCAGCCAGCCGCCGGGCTCTCCATCAGTAGCCAGGTGCGGCGGCGCGGTCCATTGGCCGCTGCGCGAGTAGCGAAACGGGGCCGGCTCGATATCGGCGCGCGGGTGAATCAGGTCGAAAACCGGCAGCCCGCGTTCGTCCAGCGGGATGAACTCGATCCATGCCGCCTGCGCCGAAAGCGCGTTGCCGCGTTTGCCGTCGGCGGTGTTGATCGCCTTGACGCGGTAACTGAACTCGTAGGCGCGCCCCGCTTCCAGCGCAATGGGCACCGGAGCGTCGGCGTTGGCGGCGCGCAACTCCATCACAGCGGCAATGTCCTCACTGCGGTGCTGCACGTCCCAGGCGCGGCCGCCATTGAGCGGGTTGATCCCGCGCACGGGGTCGAAACCCGCCGCCGGGTCAACCTCGCGCCGCTCAATCTGCGACTGGTGCCAGCGGCACTTCGACGCCAGAGCTGTGGCGCGCGTGCGCCGAGAGGCAAGCTCGTCGCAGAAGCCAAAAGGGTTGCTCAGCGCGGCGGGCAGTGCGCAAAGCTCGGCAAGCAGCGCGTCACGTGTATTGCGCCCCGCCGCAAGGTCGCGCTTGTAGCGCTCGAGGTTGTTGGCGACGGCGCCGCCGGCGCTTTGCAGCGATTGAATGTACAGGCGCGAGAAGTCGTCGAGCGCCGCGCTCAATTCGCCGCCTCGCAGCCGGTCTGCCGCCCCCGCCGAGGCCGCCAGCCGCGCACCCTCGGCACGCAAAATCGCCAATGCGGCGTCGAACTCCTGGCGGCACAACACGACCGAAACCTGGTCGTCGAGGTTGAACGTGCGCTCGGCCTTGGCGGAAAACGTCCGCAGCACCACTTGCGCCTCGCGCTTGCGGATTTCTCCAAGCATCCAGTCCACCTTGGCCGCGAACTCGGGCTTGGCCTCCGCCAGCAGCGCCAGCGAGCGCTCGGCGGCGAGCCCGAGGTTGCCGATCAGCGCGCGCTCAGCCTCACTCCAGCTCCCGGCGTCGTTGAGGTCCGGCGGCCACGCCGCGCTGAGCGCGCCTAGAGCGCGGCTTAGCAGCGCGTTGGCGTCGTTGTGGTAATTGCGCAGCGCATTGAGAACGTCCGTGTTAAGCCCGGCTTCTCGCACCGCGTTTTCGACGGCCTCAAAGCGCCCGCCCAGCGAAATCATCATCACCGCGCGGCCGCCCTCGCCTGCCTGCCCGCCGACGAGTTTGACCTCAGGCAGCAGTTTGCGCAGCGCAATGCGCACCAGCGCGTCATCGTGAAACGCCGCGACAATACGATTGGCCGCGGCGGCATCGGCCAACAGCGGAATCGCGGGCCGGCCAAGCTCCAGCATGGTCTGGTCGGGCCAGGGCCAGCTTCGCGTCGCTTTGGCGCGAGGAATGCCGGGGGCGAGCTCGGCAATCGCCGCAAGCGCGGGCCGCTGGTAATCCCAGCGCACGCCCAGCGCGCGCTCGGCGGGTTCGTCGAGCACAGCGACAGGGCCGATCTCGCGCAGTTTACTGTCGCGCGCAAACATCATGCGCGGCGGCTCGCCTTCGATAACCTCGACCGCGCTCGTGGTCAGGGGCAACCAGCGGCCCGAGGCGCCATCGCCGTGTTCTTCCCAGACAACGTCGGTGACGCGCGGCCATTCGACAACGGGCGCAGGGTCGTCAATCGGCAGCGGGGCCTGATGTGTGGCGGCGGACGGCCTTGGCGCAAAGGCCAGGGTGCCGGCGAAGGCAAAACAAAACACGCTCGCGAGCAGCGATTTCACGTTCAACTCGTCTGGCAACGCGCGCGAGGCGTCCTCCGTGACGCAATACGCGGGTCGCAGCGGCAAACATCCGTATCCGATACATCGGCAATCGAGCCGGATTTCCTGAGCAGAATCCGGCGCATCGCGTAGGATTCCTGCAATGCAAGGAATCGTCGTAAGACTTCACGGCCGCATCGCCTACGTCGCCAGCGACGGGCGCGAGTACGCCTGTGAGATGCGCGGCAAAATGAAACAGGGCCGGCGCGAGTCCCGCAGCCCGATTGCCGTCGGCGACCGCGTCGAGATCAGCGTCATTGGCGGCGACGATGCTTCCGTCGAATCCGTCCAGCCGCGCAAGGGCGAACTCGTGCGGCCAAGCACCCGCGACCCGCGCATCAAGCAAGTGATCGCGGCCAACGTCGAAAATCTCGCGATCGTGGTTTCCGCCGACGCGATCAACGACAGCCTGCCGACGCTGGATCGACTTCTGGCCTGCGCGTTCATGCAGAACCTCACGCCCGCGATTGTCGTCAACAAGGTCGACCTCGTGCACGCGCCCAAGGGGTTGAAGGCTTATCGCAAGCTGCCGTTGAATATGCTCTTTGTCAGCGCGACGCGCGGCGACGGCCTTGACGACCTGCGCGCGTTGCTGAAGGGCCGCGTTTCGGTGTTCGCGGGACTTTCGGGCGTCGGCAAATCGTCGCTGCTAAATGCGCTCGAACCGGGACTGGATATCCGGACGAATGAAATCTCGCGCAGCGGCGACGGCAAACACACCACGACCAACGCCAGCCTGGTGCCCGTTGCGGGCGGCTGGGTTGTCGACACGCCCGGCGTGCGCGAATTCGGCCTGTGGGAGCTGAAGCTCGAGGAGCTGTCGCTGTTTTACCCGGACTTCGAGGAGTTCCGCCTGAAATGCCGCTTCAGCGGCTGCACCCATCGCCACGAGCCCGGTTGCGCCGTGAAGAAGGCCGTCGAAGCCGGCGACCTCGACAAAGGCCGCTACGACCGTTACCTCGACCTGCTACGTGAGTCCTGGAACGCCGAACAACGCCAACGCCCGTAACTGCCGCCTCACGCCAAGACCGCGTAATCAGTCCCGGCCGCAAGGCCGGGGCTGTCACGGCTTTTTCAAACGCATGCCGAACCAGCCCAGCGCGCGGGCTTTGCGGATCTTGCCGCCGAGGTTGCGCAGGATTGCGAGGTCGCCGCAATCAGCCAGCGCGCGGTGGCGAGCGTCGCGGGCCTCGCCCACCCGCCCCAGCCACAACAGATGCTTGATGTGTTCGTCGTAGATGCGCGCGCGGTAGTTTTTCAACGCTGCGCCGTCAAAACGCGCATGGGACGCATACTTCGCGGCAAATTCCTCCAGCGCCTTGAGCTTGATCGCGTCGCGCTTGAGATCGCCCTCGAGGCCGGCTTCGCGGCTGACGCTGGTCGGCGCGCCGTGAATCACCGTCAGCGCGCGCGGAACCGCGACGAACTCGAAATCCAGCGACGCACGCAAAGCGAATTCCGCATCCTCAAAGTTGTACAGCGGCAGGAAGCCGCCGCACCTTTGCGTAACCTCGCGCCGCACCATCAGCGTTTGCAAATGCGCGCGAGTATTGCCCTCGCACAGCGATTTAAAACACCAGCCGTCGCGCAGGCTTTCGGCCGACGGTTTGGCAACGTCACTTCCGGCATGAACATACTGGGTAAAACTCACGCCCGCAGCGGGCTTGGCCGCCAGCGCCGCAACCTGTGTTGCGAGTTTGTCGGGCATCCAGGCATCGTCGTCGTCGAGAAACGCAAAGAGGTCTCCGGTCGCCTGCTGCATGCCCACGTTGCGCGCGAGCCCCGGCCCGCCATTAGGCACCGTGAAGAACTTGAAGTCGACGTTCGCGGCCTTGGCGCGGGTTGCGAAGGTTTCCAGCACGCGCGGCGTGTCGTCGCCGCTGCCGTCGTCGATCACGATCAGTTCCAGCGGCCGGTGGGTTTGCGCAAGCACGCTTTCGAGCGAACGCGCAATTAGTTGCGGCCGCCGAAAGGTGGGGATGATTGCGCTGACTTTCATAGACCCAACGTAGGGACACGCGGCAGCGTGTCCATGAACGATTGGCGGACATGCTGCCGCATGTCTCTACAACAACAGATCGCGGTACGCCTTGCGGAACCGGGTAGCGGAAAAGTATTCGACCGCACGAGTATGGCAATTCGCCGCAAGCGTGCCGAGCGCGCCACGATCAAGACCCGCGAGAATATCGGCCATGTCCGTGACAACCTTTTCTTCCGCACCGCTCTCGACCAGAAAACCCGTCTGCCCGGGTATCACGTGGCGTGGCATACCGCCGACGTTGGTGCACAGTGGCACGCCGCCGCGCGCCATCGCTTCCATCACCACCAGCGGGAAGCCCTCAATGATCGAGGTGATAATCAAAATGTCTGCGCGGTCGTAGAACGCATCCAGGCGGGCTCGGTCCGTCACGACGCCCTCGAGTTTGACATTGGGCTTGTGGGCGGGCTCCAGCCAGCCGTCCACGTCGCCGACGAGCGTGAATTCAACCGCGATGCCGCGCGTTTTGCACGCGGTCGCGAGACGGCCGATCAGATGCACGCGCTTTTCCTTGCTGCCGCGACCGACAAACAGAACGCGCAGCGGCCCCGGCGGTTTGGGCGCGAAGCTGGCGGGCACCTCGACGCTGTTTTCGATCAACTGAATGCGGTCGGCGAGCGCGCCATCGAGCCCGTTCTCGAGGTAAATCGCCCGCAAATCATCTTTGACGCGCGGCGTGATCACGATGCGCGCATTCAGGCGCGGCACGGCGGGCAAACTGAAATGTTCGAGCGTCGCCAGCGCGTGCACGAGGTCTATGCAGCGCACGTGCGGCTTTAGACGCGGCGCAAGCTCGTAGAAGAAACGCGAGTGGCCGCAGAACACCGTCGCGCTGGTATGGCGGTTAATCAGCGCGGCGATTTTCCCGATCTGGAAGAACTTGCTCGCCTTGCCCGTGACTTTGCGGCCGATGTCGACAATGCGCGCCTCGCGCGGGAACTTGTCGGCAAAAGTGTTGGTCTCACTCGGCAGCGTGAAAAACACCCACGGGTGTTTGTCGGCGACGGCCTGCACGATCTGCGCGTGCACAAGGTCCGCGCCGCCGACCACCGCATGATTGAAGAAGAAGAACAGGCCGCCCGGATTTTTTTTGCGCCAGAACGCCCCGCGAATACCGCCCAGCGCGCCGAAAATTGCGCGGCGGACAGGATTCGATTTGCGTTTGCCATCTTTCACAAGGACCTTTTAGCCACGAATTCCACGAATGGACACGAATCTGATGCGGCGTATTCGTGAGAATTCGTGTTCATTCGTGGTTCATAGAATCTTTGATTGCTTGCACGGTTTCGCGGCACATTTTTTCGGGGCTGAATTCCGCCGCGATGCGCGCGCGATTGGCTTCACCCGCCTCTTTGCGGGCGTCCACGTCCTGCGCCAGCGCGATGATCCGCTCTGACAGAACATGGTCGTCGTTTTCCGGGGCCAACCAGGGCTTGCCCGCGTCTCCGACGGCCTCGCGAATGCCGGGGATGTCCGTGCCCGCAACCGCCAGCCCCGCCGCCATGCATTCCAGCACGCCGTTGGGGCAGCCTTCCTTGTGCGAACTGAAAACGCCGATGTCGCTCGCGGCAAGCAGGCCGCTCACATCCGCGACCTGGCCCAGTAGCACGACGTCGCCCGTGAGTTTGAATTGCACGATCAGCGCTTCGACCTCGGCCTGTTTGTCGCCGGGCTTGCCCGCCAGCGCAAGCACCGCCCGCGATCCCAGCACGTCCACGACCGCGCGCCAGGCGCGAATCAGCGTCGTGTGGTCCTTGTAGCCGTGGACGTTCGCCACCATCGTCGCCACAAACTGACCGCTGCCGGCTTTCAGTTGCGCGCGCCAGTCGGCGCGATCCCGCAGCGGCGGCGCGAGTTCGACCCCGTTGTGAATCACGCGCACCTCGCGCACGCCCAGCGCTTCCTTGACGACGTCGGCGGCGTGCTGCGAATTCGAGACCAGTACCGGTGTGTTGTGCGCAGCCTTCGCGTCGATCGCCTGCACGCCCAGGCGGCGGCCTTCGTCGCGCTGGTTCCAGACGCAGGCTTTAGCCCCCGCTTTGCGCCACGTCGCGCCACAAAAAACGTTCGGGCCGGTCGTATACGGAAGAAGAATGTCCGCGCGGGCCTCGCGCACGAGCTTGGCGAACCGCCGCAAGTTCCAGAACAATGTCCAGCGGCCGACGCGCAATTCCATTTCAACCGCGCGCCACGGCAATTTCGCCTCGTCGCAAAGATCGCTGGCGCGGCCAGACGGGCCCTTGCCCCAGACCTGCACCTCGGCGCCTTCGCGGTCGCGCAGCCAGCGTGCGAGCAGCAGCGCCTGGCGCTCGGACCCGCCAAGTTCGAGGCTCGGCAGCACGACGATCACACGTTTTCCAGAAAGAGCGCCCCGCATCGGCGCGATTTAGCCACGAATGAACACGAATGGACACGAATTCCAACATCTCATTCGTGAAAATTCGTGGTATTCGTGGCTAACGACTAGCTGAACTGGATGTCGCGGTTCTGGTCGCACCAGATGCCCAGCACGAGCAGCAGCCAGAGCGCCGCCGAGCGATCCTTCTCGCCGTGCTCCGCGATCAGCCGCTCGATTTCGCCGCCGTCAAACCACTCGCGCAGGCGCGAACCTTTGTCGAGCAGCACGTGCTCGAGAGTGCGGCGGCCCGCGCGCCCGGGCAAAAACCAGTGTTTGCGCGGTATGCCGAAGCCGTGTTTGGGCCGGTTGACGAAATCCTCGTTGAAGCGCTTGCGCAGGCTTTCCTTCAGCAGCCATTTGCCGTGCTCGCCGCGCATGCGCACGCTTTCGGGCAATTGCGTCGCGAGTTCGACCACGCGCAGGTCGATCAGCGGCGTGCGCGCCTCCAGCCCGTGATACATGGTCGCGACGTCAACTTTCGCCAGCACATCGCCGGGCAGGTACGTCTGCCAGTCGAGATATTGCGCGAAATCGAGCATCTCGCGCGGCGCCGCTTCGGCGGCGGCCTGGTAACTCGGGTTCTGCACGCTCGCAAGCTTTGCGTACTCGTGGCGCCAGAGCGAACGCCTGCGCTCAGCCGACGTGTATTTAATGATGCGCTCCCACTCCGATGGGCGCGGCGTGCTGCGGCCAAAGAATTTCCGCCGCACGGCCCATAGCCAGTCGCCGAGACTTCCCTCACCGCGGCGCAGACGCCGCCAATACTCGCGCACCCGAGGCGTGGCGAGCCACGCGACGTAGGACCCGTAGCCGCCAAAACCCTCGTCGCCGCCATCGCCCGACAGCGCGACTTTGACGTGTTCGCGCGCGAGCCTGGCAAGCTGCCACATCGGGATCATCGAGTTGTCGCCGTAGGGCTCGCCGTAATGCGCCACGAGTTTGGGCAACTCGTCCCAGAAATCGTCTTTGACCACGCGCGTGAATTGCTGGACGCCGACAACTTTTGCGGCCTCGCTCGCGTAAGGAAGTTCCGAGAAGCCGGGCTCTTCGAAACCAATCGAGAACGCTTTGACCTGGCCCGTCGTCAGCCGCGCCATGTGCGAAGCGACGAGCGTCGAGTCTATTCCTCCCGAAACAAACACGCCGACGGGCACGTCGGCAATCAAGTGCGCGCGCACACTGTCGGCCATGACCGCGTCGAGGCGCTCGAGCCATTCGTCGTCGCTGACGCCGGTTTGCGCGTTGAACGCAATGCGCCAGTAGGTGCGCGGCGCGTTGACGTTGCCGTCGAGGTCGCCCTCGAGATAGGTCGCGGACGGAAGCTTTTCGATCTCGTGGAAGACCGTCTCGGGCGCGGGGATGTACTGGTAGCGCAGGAACCATTCGATTGCCTGCAGACGCCCACGCGGCGGCGCTTCCTCTGCAACACGCAGGGCCGAAAGCTCCGAGCCGAACGCGATGTAGCCTTTGCCGCGCCGGAGATACAGCGGCTTGATGCCGAAGTGATCGCGCGCCATGAACCAGCGTTTGCGCGCGAAATCGACGATGCAGAACGCGAACATCCCGCGCAGCCGCGTCACGCAATCGGCGCCCCACTGCGCGTAGGCCTGCAGGATGACTTCCGTGTCGCTTTTGGTGCGGAACTCGCGCCCGAGTTTGCGCAGTTCTTCGGCGAGTTCGCGATAGTTGTAGATCTCGCCGTTGAAGACGATGCTGAGTGCGCCGTCAGCGCTGTGCATCGGCTGGTCACCCGTGTGCAAATCAATAATCGCCAGGCGGCGATGGCCGAGCCCGACGCGGTCGCGCAGAAACACGCCTTCGCCGTCGGGTCCGCGATGGGCGAGCGCGTCGGTCATGCGTTTAAGTTCAACCTCGGTGGGAGGGCGGTCAAAACGAAGAATGCCGGCGATGCCGCACATGGTGACCTCGCAGCCCCTACTTCGCCCGGCGTAGAAGAAAGATGTGGTTGGCGCCTTCGCCGTGCTCCTCGACGCGCTCAACAGTCAAGCCGTGTTTGCCGCAGAAGTCGCGAATGTCCTCTACGCTGACGACTTCATAGGGCAGGCCGCCGAGCCAATCCACGAGGTCGTGGTAGGTGTTCATGCCGCGTTCCTTTTTGCGGTTCCAGTTGAAGGGATTTTTGCCCTTCTTCAGGCGCTTCCACATCAGGCCGTTGATCCACTTGCGTTCCATCCACCATTTGCCTAACGCGCCCGCGCGGTTGTAACGCTGCTTGAGTTCGAGGTCGCGCTGGTAGTTGGGGCCCTTTACATAAAGCGCGATCCAGAACAACCCGCCGGGCGCGATCAGCGTGCAGGCGTTTTCAATCGCCGGCCACATCTGCCCCGTGTGGTGCAGCACGCCCCAGGAATACACGATGTCGAATGTCCCGAGCTTCGCGAGAAAGTTCGTGTCCAGCACCGACCCGTGCAGCACCTGCCAATTCGCGGGCTTGCCCGCTTGCTCAAAGCAACGCGTGGTTGCGGCTACACTATTGGGGTCAACGTCGAGCGAGACAAGTTCGCGCGCGCCCATCAGGTGATAGCACCACGAATGCACGCCCGAGCCGCAACCGATATCGACGATGCGTTTGCCCTTGACGTTGCTTTCGCCCAGCCATTTTTCGATGTCGGCGCGCGCGCCGGTGATGACGCGCTCATTGGCGTGCTTGAGGAAGTCCTGCCAGTTCGCGCCGAACGAAAATGTGATCTTGTCTTCGCTCAACTTTGCTTGACTCCGATGACCGCGCCGCCGTCCACAGGGCTCAGGAAGATGCGGACTTTCTCACGCTTGATGTATTCATCGACGGCCTGGCGCGCGCCGCGCCAGTAAAGGTAATCGTCGATGATCAGCACGCCGCCGGGCACGAGCCTGGTGAACAAGTGGTCCATCTCGGCCAGCGTCGACTCGTACCAGTCGGTGTCCAGCCTGAGCAGCGCGATGCGTTTGGGCGCCGCGGCGGGCAGCGTGTCCTCGACCTTGCCTTTGACGTAGGTGATTTTGTCTTTCGGGTAGCCCGTGGATTCGACCGCGGCGCGGACGTCATCAAGCTGCGAACGGCACCACTCCGAGCCCTCGCGGTCTTCCAATTTCGTCTCGGCGAACATCCGGATCGCGTCGTGGCCTTCGATGCTGACATCGCTCTTGGTCGGCGTACTCATGCCCTCAAAGGTGTCGAAGAGGTGCAACCGGCGGTCGCGCACCTTCAGGTTCAAAAGCGTGCGGGTGATCACCATCATGCTGCCACCCTTCCACACGCCGCACTCGACGATGTCGCCGGGGATGTCCTGATTGACCACGTAGCGCACGGCGTGGATCAGCGCCAGCACGCGCCGCTTGTCGGTCATGGTGTAGGGCTTGGCTTCGTCGAGCGTGGCTTTTTCTTCGGGGCCGTATCCCATCGGCAGGTCCGAGAGCTTGGCCTTTTTCTTTTTCGTTTGACCGCCGCGCAACCATTTCGAAAGCATGCTCATTTCGCGCTCCTCAACCATTCGACCGCGCGGCGCAGGCCGGCCTTCAGGTCAGCGCCGGGAACGAAGCCCAGCAGCCGCTTCGCCAGCGAAACGTCCGCGCAACTGGCCTTGATGTCACCCGCCCGCGCCGGCTTCTTTGACACCTTCGGCTGCTTGCCGCAGATTTCACCCAGGACTTCGACAAGCTCGGCGATGCTGATCGCCTTGCCGGTTGCGATATTGACCGCCGCTCCGCCCAGCGACGGCGCTTCCAGCGCCAGCAGGTTGGCTCGTACGACATCGGCGACGTCGATGAAGTCGCGCGTTTGTTCGCCATCGCCGAAAATAACGAGTTCTTCGCCCTTGAGGATGCGATGGACGAATTGCGTGACAACCCCGGCGTAACTTGATTGCGGCGACTGGCGCGGGCCGAAAACGTTGAAATAGCGCAGGCTGATGCCCTCGACGCCAAGGCGCGAAAACGCGCTGACGTAGGCTTCGCTGGCGATTTTCGCCGCCGCATAGGGACTTTTGGGCGCAAGCTGGATGTCCTCGCGCACCGGAAGCTTCAGCGCGTCGCCGTAAACCGCGGCGCTCGAAGCCAGCACGAAGCGTTTGACGCCTGTTTCCCTGGCAGCCGCAAGCAGGTGCAGCGTGGTCGTGGCTGTATCGCGGTGCGCGGCAGCGGGGTCGGCGATGCTCTGTGGCACGCTCGCCATGGCGGCGTGGTGCAAAATCGCGGCGGCGCCGGTCGCGGCCTTGCGTGCGACAGCAGGGTCTGAGGCGTCGCCCTGCGCAAATTCGAACTGTTTGTCTTTTAGCGTTGCGAGGTTCGGCGCATCCTTGAGCGCGATACGGTCGGCTCCGCGCACGCGGTAGCCGCGCATAATTAACGCCTCGCACAGGTGGCTGCCGATGAACCCGGCGGCACCGGTAACGAGAATCAGGGATCCTTGGGGAACCATGCGCGCGGCAGAATAGCAAAGCGCGCGCGATGTGGCTGGGGTTTCTAGTCCGGTGCGGGGGCACCGGGGACATACAGCGGCGTGGCCGCGAGATACTTACGGGCGCAGGCTTTCCAGGTCATTCCGGCGATGCGGTTTTTGCCGGCGGCGCCCATGCTTGCGCGCAGGGCAGGGTCGGCGAGCAGCCTCGAATAGGCCTCTCGAAGTTGCCCGATTACCCGGCCTTCGTCGCGCATGTTGCTGACGTCGATCAGCAGCGCACTTTGCGGCGACGTAACTTCCGGCAGCGCGCCCGCGTTGCTGGCGACAATCGGCAGGCCCGCCGCCTGGGCCTCGAGGTACGCATTGCCGCAGGCTTCCGGGTAAACGGGAAACAGCGTGAAGATCGCCGCGTTGCGATACAACCAGCGCCAGTGCGCGCCCTCGACGTTGCCCGTGAAAATCGTGCGCGGCGACAGGCCAAGCTTGCTGACCTGCGCCTTTAAATTGTCGGCCTCGCGGCCGTCGCCCGCGATCACCCAGCGGAAGTCCTCGTGCACGCCCGCCAGCGCGCGCGCAATCCAGTGATGGCCCTTGCCCGGCCGCAAACCGCCCATCGAAAGGATGATCGGCGTTTCGGGTACCGTAAAGGGCGCCTCGACCGGACCCTCCAGTATGCCGGGATCGACGCCGTTAAGAGCCGCGACAATCGAACCCTGCGGGCGGGCGAGATTCGTGCGCCAGTCTGCCGCCGCATATTCAGAGATCGCGATCATGCCGTTGCTGGCGTCAAAAAACCTCTGCGCGCGGATGTTGCGCCAGTTGCCGGGCCGGTCCTTGCTGCAACTGCGCGGGTTTAATAGCCACGGCACACCGTGCTTGCTGCAAAAAGGTTGTGCGGCGTCAGCGGCCTCCCAGCCCTGCGCCAGCACTACATCAATCGGACGCTCCTTGTGGATGCGTGTTATTTCGCGCGCATAAAAGCGCCCGCGCCCCATGCTGACGGGGATCAGCTTCCAGCCATAGCGCCGGATGCGCGCCTCGCCGCCGCCGGGGAGCGCCTCACGCGTGTTTTCATGCGCCATGATCGAAATCAGCGAGACGTGGTGACCGAGCTGGTTAAACCCGCGAGCCAGCCCAAGGCAGGCCGTGCGCGGCCCGCCGGGGCGCTTGTGAAAATGCTCGCTGACAAGGCAGATATGCACGCCGCAGTCCCAAAAAATTCACCGCGGAGGCGCGGAGACGCAGAGTACTGCAAAAACATGTCACCGCCAAAGCGCCAAACCGCCAAATGCAGCTTTTGGCGCTTTTGCGTTTTGGCGGCATGTCTTGGCCTATTGTCCGAGCACCCGCGAGGTTTATAGTCGAATTGGAGGCAGCCAAAGGACCACCATGCCGGGCGAAACCGTCACTCTGAAGATCAAGCGCCAGGACTCACCGTCCAGTTCGCCGTACTGGGAAACGTTCAGCGTCCCGTACTTCAAAAACATGAACGTGATCTCGGCCCTGCAAAGCGTCGAGCGCGACCCCAAGACCGCAAGCGGCAAAGAAGTCGCGCCCGTGGTGTGGGATTGCAACTGCCTCGAAGAAGTCTGCGGCGCCTGCACCATGAACATCAACGGCCGCGTGCGCCAGAGCTGCAGTGCGCAGATCGACGACCCAAGCGTCGGCCGCAACATCACGCTTGAGCCGATGACGAAATTCCCCGTGATCCGCGACCTCTTCGTGCAGCGCAACCGCTTGTTTAAGGACCTCAAGAAGGTCAAGGCGTGGATTCCCGTCGACGGCACGTACGACCTCGGCCCCGGCCCGCGCTACAGCGAAAAAACGCAGGAATGGCGCTACAAACTATCCGAATGCATGAGTTGCGGCTGCTGCCTCGAAGCTTGCCCGCAGTACACCAAAGAAGGTGATTTCATCGGCGCGGCCGTGGTCGGGCAGGTCGTGCTGTTCAACAGCCACCCGACGGGCAAGCTCAACGCCCACGAGCGCATCGAAGCCACGATGGGCCGCGGCGGCCTTGGCGAATGCGGCAACTCGCAGAACTGCGTTGAGGTCTGCCCCAAGCACATCCCTCTGACGGACGCCATTGCGGTGCTCGGCCGCCAGCAGACGGTTCAGATGATCAAGAATTTGTTTGGGATACGCGGCTAGACGTGGCTGGGGCCTCCGTGCCCCAGTTCGAGTATCCGTGATCCGCGTGCTGGGGCACGGAGGCCCCAGCCACAACATTACTCCACTTCAATTTCGAAGTCGTCGCCTTCGCCGTCGGGGCCGGTGTCGTCCTGCTCAGCCCCCGCCTCGGTTTCATCCTGCGCGCCGCCGTCTTCGCCCGGCAGCTTGGGATCTTCGGGCGGTGGTGGCGGCGGCTTCTGCACCTGCTTGGTCGAGCGTGGCTTGGTCACGGGGCGCGCCTCGATGGCGCGCAGCGCCGCCTCACCCGCCGACTTGACCAGCAACCCCTTGGCTTCGGCGTCCGTCGGGTCGTATTCAACCAGGATGCGCGCGTGGTGCGCCGCACCCGCCTTGTCGCCCTGCTCGAGACAATCCTGCGCCAGCCGCAAGCGCGCGCGCCGGAATGACGGCGCCTCGCGCAAAGCGGCAAGCATCCAGCCGCGGCCGCGCTTGCGATAGCCCTTGCCGAGCATGAGTTCGCCGAGCGCGTAGCAAAGGTGCTCATCGCGATTGTCGATCTTGCGCGCCTTGCGAAAGGCCTTGAGCGCGCCGGCGCTGTCGCCCTCAAGCCAGCAGGCGTCGCCGATATGCCGTTGCGCCCAGAAGCACTTCGGCTGGGCCTTGAGCGCTTCTTCGCTGTACTGGCGCAGGGCCTTGGTGTCTTTGCGCTCAAGCGCCGTCTGCGCCAAAATGCGCAGGGGCGTCTGCAAGTTGGGCGCCTTGGCGCGCAACTCGGCCGCGACCTTCGCCGCATCGTCATGGCGGCCTTCGTAACTGAACTCCAGCAGCTTGACGACCTCGGCCACCAGCGGGTTTTCGGCAGGCAGCAAGTTTTTCTTCTTCTCGGGCACGATCACGACGCACAGGCCGTCATCGTGTGCCCAACCCTTGAGGAATTCGGTGTAGGTGATTTCCACGGGCTCCAAGAAGCGCGGATCCTGGGCGATGACCAGCTCGCCGCCGTCGTCGTAGCCGGTGATCGCAAGCGCGTGGCCCGACATGCCGTGGAATTCGGTCGTGACCACAGGCAGGCCCTTGTCGATCAGCACCTTCAGGTCGTCGAGCCCGCAGAACGCGCCGCGAAAGGCGATGCCGTCGAGGTCGGCCAAAAACGCGAACACTTCGGGCCAGCGCGCCGACGAATTTTTCATCACGCGCGCGGCGATTTCTTCCTGGATCGCCGGTTTGCCAATGTAACGCAGCACGTTGGCCAGCGTGTTGGGCGCGCAATAGTTGCGCTTCTGCAGCACACGCGGGAACTTCTCCAGCCGGCGCTGGCGCGGCGCGCGCGCGCGTTTCTCCAGCGACCCCAGGCGAACCCTCGCTTGCGGCGCCAAGTCGCTGCGCGGGAATTTCTTGACCAGGTCGCGATATTCACCCATCGCGCCGTCAACGAAGCCGCCGCGTTGCAACGCTTGGCCCGCGCAATAATGACAGGCGTCAGTGTGCGCGCTTGCGGGCGAGATTTCGATGCAGCGTTTGTAGAAGGCCGCGGATTCGCGGAACTTGTTGCGGTGCAGGCTGATCTCGCCCAGCAGGCGGTAGAGCGGCAGGTATTCGCCCGACTGCTCGATGGCATAGAGCAGCACTTCGTTGGCGCCTTCGATTTTGTCCTGCACGTACAGCACGTTGGCAAGGCGCGCAAACGCCTCCTCGCAGGTCGAGTCGATCTGCAGCGCCTTGGCCAGTTGCACCTCGGCCTCTTTAAACCCGCCGACGTGCGCCAGGCGGTAACCTTCGTCGGCGAGCAATTGTGCGCTGATCAGGCCAAACGCCGCTGCTTTCTCAATGGCCTCTTGACTGAGCTTGTTTAGACCCATCGCCGCGTACGCCACGCACAGGGCGCTTCCCGCGTGCATGCGGTAGGGCACCAGGCCGTTTTCGTTGTTGGCAATAGTCGACAGCAGCGCCGCCGCACGCTCGACCTTGCCTTGATCGAGCAAGACACGGCCAAGCAGGAAGCGCGCCTCGACGTGGGCCGAGGGGTCCTTGATGGCCAAGCGCAGGAACCGCGCCGCCTCGGCCAAGCGCTCCTGCCGCCAGGCAACGTGGCCGGAAAGCGTCAGCCAGTCGGGATCGAAGGAAAAATCGGGCCATTGCTCGACGCCGCGTTTGAGTGTCTGGCCGGCGGCGCCGTAGGCGTGGCCGGACATGTGCTCGCGCGCTCGTGCGAGGCACACTTTGCGGCTGCTGAAAGTTTGGGCGGTGATGTCGCCGCTGGCCATGCAAACCCTGTATCGTCAATTCTGCGCCTGCCGTCCGAGCGGCGCATTGTAGGCGCGGGTGGGCGAACTGTGCAACGAAACTGCTCTTCTATTTGGCACGAATTAGGGCGGCGAAACCGGGGTCTTTGAACGTATAATCCTTGACGCCTTGAGGGGTTCCCATGCGCATTTCGACTCTGGTTGTGCTCTTTGCCTTGGCGGTGCTTGCGGCGCCGCTGGCGTTTGCCTGCGACAAGTGCGGCAAGCCGCCCAGCGCCGAGACGCGCAAGACCGGTAAAGACAAGGATGTCGTCGCGGCGCACGAGGTAGCGCGTCCCAAGGGCAAAACATACGAACTTAGCGTGCCCGACATGGGCTGCGACAATTGCGTGAAGGTGCTGCGCGAGAAACTCAAGGCCATCGAGGGCATCATCGAGGTCGAGGGCGACCTCGACAAGAAGACGCTGAAGGTGACGGTCGAGCAAAAGAAGGAACTGAAGGAAGAGGACGCCAAGAAAGTAATCAAAGGCGCGGGCTACACTTGGGGCGGCATCAAGGAGCGGCCGGAAGGAAAGGAAATCGGCACGCCTGCGGAGACGCCGAAGGAAGAGCCAAAAAAGGACGGCGCCAAGCCTGCCGAACGCGAAAAAGCCGCCAAGTAACGATTCTCTGCGAAATTCAATCGGGCGCGCCACTGGCGCGCCCATGTCGTTTAACTTCCTCATGCTTGGCAATGGATTTACGAAGCGCCTTCTACAACTGCTTCCTCGCCTTCTCGTGCGAGGCGGCGCTGCCGGCTGCAACATCCACAAGCACACGACCTACATGCTGCAAGAGATCAATCTGCTCGACCATTTTTTCGTAGGTTTCCGCGGACACAACAATCGCGAGGCCTCAAGAGACTATTCCTCGACAGGCTCGATCGTGACCTTCAGTGGAAACTTCGGCCGCGCGGCAGAGATGCACTGTTCCATCTTCAGCTCGGCGATTTCCTTGGGATAAGTCCCCGCGAGGCCGATGCCCGTGTTGTGGACCTCGAGCATGATCTGCATCGCCTTGTCGATGTCGTGGCCGAAGAATTTCATCAGCACGCCGACGACGAAATCCATCGTGGTTTTGTCGTCATTGTGAAACAGCACCTTCCACAGGGGCGCCAACCGCGTCTTTTCCTTGTTGGTGACTTTCGGGAGCTTCGTCGGTAGGGGCGCGGTGCTCGGCATATCTCCATTAAACAATTCAAAGCGGGGTCTGGCTCCTTTTTGCTGTTGTTCTTGATCGCATTGCCTCGCGCGTTGCGAGGCAAAAAGGTGCCTGACCCCCTCCCGGCCAAATGGCAAGCTGCCGCAGTGAGTGAATTCCTCGAACTCGGCGCAAAAATTGTCGGGCTGTGTGCGGCATCCTATGCCGTCGCCTCGGCGCCGCTGCGCGCCGTCGAATACCCCCTCAGCGCACGCGCCTCAGGCGTGCGGCCGGGTTTTATCCGTTTTGCGGCGCGCCATCTCGCCGCGGCGGTGCTCAACGCGCTGGTGACGCCGGTGGTCTGCTACCTGCTTTCGGCACTGATTTTCCGCGCGGGCGGCTTCACGCAGCCGCAACAGTTCGCCCAAAGCTTCTGGTACACGGCGACGCTGTGGGTCGCGGGCCTGTGGATGCCGGTGCAGAGCACCTATTACGTCAACGGCCGCCTGTTCAGCGGCGCGGACATGGCCGTGCGCCCGCAATGGCTGATCTATTTCTGGGGCATCAACTCGTGTGTTGCGGCGACGCTGATGTGGCTGCCGCTCTGGCTCGGCTGTGTGGCACTGTAGCAGCCCCGCCCGTCAGCCGGGGTTGTGGAAATCCCCCGCGCTCACGCGCGGGGCTCCGTTAATCCACCGGGCCGACGCCCGCCAGCAACATGCCTAAATCGGCCACGGTACGTTCGTGCAGCACGGCCATGAATCGCTCAGCCGCCGTCCGATCCTTCAGGTCCACCAGCAGCGATTGGGCGTCATAGTGCTCAAACTGGAGGTCCGCGACCAGCCGATCTTCGGGGCGAATGCGGTCAATCGGCACGTTCAGCACGCGCGCCAGCACTTCCGCCGCCGGACGCACGGGGTCGTCACCGCCCCAGGACCGCGGCGCGCGGCGCAGCAGCGCGCGTCGCTTCGCACCGCGCATGCTCAGGATAAACGCGATCACCAGCCCCGGGCCAATCACAAGGGCGCCGATCATCAACGCGTTGTCGAGTGTGAACGCAACCATGCCGGCATTCTACTACTTCGGCGGCAACAGCACGCTTGAGGCACACCGCGAGGGCGAAAAGAACTCGGCGATGCGCGCGTTGACGCGTTGCGGCGTCACGGCATCGAGCACTTCCGGGAAGTCAAACAGGTCGCAGCGCTGCCCAAGCGCGCCGAGGTAGCTGTAGGCCGTGCTTTCCGGGTCGTTGAAATTGCGCAGGTAGCGGCCCAGGAACTTGCGGCGTTTGCGTTCGATCGTGTCGGCGTCGATGCCCTTGTCGCGCGCCTGCGCAAGCGCGTCCACCAGCGCTTCCTCGAGTGCGTCGGCATCGCGCGTCTCGCCGCCGATCACGCAGTAACCGTAGCCGGTTTCAGCCTGGAACGCCGCGCCGAAATCCGACGCGATCAGCCCGTCGCGGTAGAGGCGCTCGTAGGCTTCGCTCTCGCGCGAAAACAACGCGTCCAGCGCCAGCGAGGTTTCCATTTCACGACGCAGCAGATCGCGGCCGCTCGCGCCCTCAGTGTCCTTGAACCCGATCAGCAGGCGTGGACGCTGCACGAACATGCGGCGTTCGGCGCGGCGCCGCGTGGGCGCGTCAGGCTCGCTGTATCGCTTATGCTTAATGTTTCGCGCCGGTGTCTCGGGGGCGAATTTAGCGGATTGCCGCTCGGCAATATTAAACACTTCGGCGGGCGTCATGTCCGCGGTGATGATCAGCGTCAGGTTGCTTGGGTGATAGAAAGTCCCGTGGCACAGGCCGAGAAGCTCGGCGGTGATTTTTTCAACCGTCGCCTGCGTACCCGCGATGTCGACGCGCAGCGGATGGTTGACGTAGAGCGCCTCGAGCAATTGCTGGAAGCTCACCCAGCCGGGCTGGTCGCGGTACTGGTTGATTTCCTGGATGATGATGTCGCGCTCGACGTCGACCAGCTTCTTGTCGAAGTGCGGCGTAAGCGCCAGTTCCATCAGCGTGCCGAGGTTGGCCTCGAACTGCTCGACGCATTCGAAATAAAACGCCGTCTGCGTGTGGCTGGTCTGCGCGTTGACGTAGGCGCCGCGCTGCGAAAACTGGTCGCTCAGGTCGCCGTGGGCCTTCTTGAACAACTGGTGCTCAAGGAAATGCGCGATGCCGTCGGGCACCTCAAATCGCTTGCCGCCCGCTTCCCAGGCGCGGTCTACGCTACCGTAGCCCGCTACCACAAACGCCAGCTTCTTTTTAAAACCTTTGCGCGGCGCAAACACCAGCTTCATGCCGCAGGAAAGCACGCCCTCGAAGCGGCGCTCGTCCAGCCGCTTTGAAGTCACGGGCACAAGCGGTTTTTTGCGCGCTGCGATCATGCGGGGCGTCCGAGACAGGTGATGTAGACGCAGAAGTCGGAATCCCTGGCGCCGATCAATGCGTTCACTTCGTCGTCAAAGAAACCGCCGATGCCCGAGACCCCTACCCGGAAGCGGATCGCCGCAAGGTTCATGCGCTGGCCGAGGTGCCCTGCGTCGAGGTGCAGATAGCGGTAGCAGCGATTGCCGTAGCGTTCGAGCGCCGCGCGCAAATCCGCCATATGGATCACCACCGCGCCCGCGTCGCGCGCGAGCTCCTGGCCCAGCGCGATGTGGTAGGTGTCCTCCCGGAAGTTGCCCTGCTTGACCAGCCGCAACTCGTTGAAGTCCGGCGCGTAGTGGTAAACGCCTGGCTGCAGGCCTGCGACGTCGTGCACGACCACGTAGCTGTGCAGCATGCCGGGGTCAAAGAAGCGCGGGCGGCCTTCGGGCCCGACGCTGAGATCCGCACGATAGGCAAAACTCAGCACGTCAGACAGCTCGCGCAGGCTTAAACCTTCGCCCGTGAGGTTACGCGTGCTGCGGCGGCGCAGGATCGTGTGCTCGACGTCCGCGGCGGCGTCTGCGCCGCTGGGCGCCAGTTTGATCGCGCCCAGGGTCTCGTGGCGGCCTGACTCCGCGGGCGCGTCAACGCCGGCGGCGGTGCGAATGGTGGCCGCGTCGGCGCGCAGAATGCAAGTCGCGTCGTGGATGGATTTCAGCAGTTGGGCGGGCTCGGCTTCAAAGGCGTCGGCGTAGGGGTCGGACGGCAGGGCCGAGACGCCGCCGGAGATCTCAGGATACAGCAGCTTCGGGTGCAACGGGAACACGCCCAGCACGCCCTCCTGCGACGAGGTGATGTCCAGGATCTGCGCCATTTCATCGTCGACGAAGCCGCCGATAGCCGCCGTGCAAAGGCCAAGGCGCGGGACCATCAGGTCGAAATTGCCGAGCACGTGGCCGCTGTCGAGCATGCAGCGCCGGAAGCCGCGCGGGCCGTAACGCCAGGCCGAGCGAAAGTAAATCGCCGTGGCCACGACCGCGGCATTGCAGTCCTTCAGCGCGGGATGGCCGAGGCACGCGGCCGAAAGCTTCTCGAACAACTCGGGGCCGTCGGGGCCAAGGCCGCGCGGATAAACCTCGGCCAGCGAATGGTTGCGGACGTTGTAGTTGTAGACGCCGTCGGCGAGGTCCGCGTGGCCGCGCACAAGCAGGTAAAGTTCGGTCGGGTAGAGCGCGCCGGCGCTGGGCGCGGCGCGGAAGAACTGCTCCTGGCCCTGGCCGCGCGCCACGGCGGTCACGCCGTTGGTGAAGAGGAAAAGCTTCGAGAGGTTGATCAGCGACAGCGGTCCCTCTGCGTCCTTGAGGCCACCCACCGCCTCCTTGAACACAAGGCTGTCGCCCATCGGCAAATAGGGCGTCAGGTCGACGCTTTCCGCGCCGCGGTAAACCTTGAACTGCTCGGGCGGGTGCGCCCAGTCAATTTCATGGCCCTGCCCGATGGTCTCGGGAGCGTACTTGGTGAGCTCGTGGAACTGCGTAGCGATGCTGCTTCGCGGCATGCCGCCTTTATAGCAGAAGAGGCCGGATTTGTGCTAACGCCCGCGGTCCTGGGCCGGTAGTAGCCGTGGGAGAACCCATTTAACGAGGAGAACGCATGTTGAAAGCAATCAGTACCGTCGTCGCCGCGACCGTGGTCGTCGGCGTGCTGGGCCTTTGCGGCGTGGGCCCGGGCTCGGCGCAGGACGCTCGCACAGAGGAAATGAAGGCCATCAGGGCACGGGAAGAAGCCAAGGGCAAGGTAATCGAGGCCGAAGCGCGCAGGATCAACCGGGTCGAAGTTGTGCCGCTCGAGGTCGAAGCGGACGCGTGGCGGCTGGAGACCAGCCCCGTGCAGACCTATGTCCTGGCCGGCGACCGCAACGCGCCGGGCACGTGGTCAATCATCGACACCAAAGCAGGCGTAATGTTGCTCAACACCGCCACGGGCGCGAGCTACCTGATGAAGGACGCCGAGGTCAAGCCGCGCTGGGTCAAGGTCGAGAACCCGCCCGACGCGACGCCCACGCTGGAGTTCAAGTGGGAGTCACGTGGTTTCCCGATGCCCTCAAAGATCGATACGCGGCTGGCGGAACTGCGCGAGATCATCGCCAAACTGTCCGAGGAAGCCAAGAACGTGCGCGACAGGTGGAGCAAAGCTGACGACCGCGAGGCCCGAGGCAAGTTGTCGGACGAACTGGAGGCGCTTGAGGACAAGGTCGCCAAGCTGAAGGAAGAGGCCAAGAAGCTCGAGGAAGAACTTCGGGCGCGCAAGGACGAGAAGCAGCCGCGCGAGCGGTAGCGAGGCTGCAAGGTCAGGACGCAACAGGGGCTCGCCACGGCGAGCCCCTACGCATTTAAATTGTCGCGCGCTACACTTGAGACCCCAGCCCCGCCGGGGTTTCACATGCGCCTGACAATCATCCTGACTTGCGTGTTGCTGCTTACGGCGTGCGCCTCGACGCCTCAAAAAGCGCCCGAGGACGTCTCGAAATTCACGCCGGGACAGAACTACACCCGCGCGATGGTGCTTCGCGACAAGAACGACTTTGCCGGAGCGGTGGAATTCCTGCACAAGGCCGCCGAGGGCGGACATGTCGACGCGTCGCTCGAACTCGGCATCTGGTATCTCAAGGGCACCTACGTGACCGCCGACAGCGCCGAGGCCGCGCGCTGGCTGTTGCGCGCCGCCGACGCCGGCAGCGTCGACGGCCAACTGATGATCGCGCAGATGTACATGTCGGGCAAAGGTGTGCTTCCCGACAAGGCCGAGGCTTTCAAATGGCTGTCCAAGGCCGCCGCACAGGATGATCTAATCGCGCAGTACATGCTTGGCCTGTGCTACTTCGAGGGCTACGGCACCGAGCAGAACCCGCAGACTGCGGCGACCTGGCTGCGCACGGCCGCTGAGCGCGGGCTCGAGGACGCGCAGTATCACCTGGGCGTGATGCTGACCATCGGCGATGGCATCGACAAGGACGAGCCGGGGGCTGTCGAATGGTTTGGCAAGGCTGCGGCCAAGCGGCATGCGCCCTCGTGCTTTGCGCTGGGGGAGGCCCACGAAAAAGGCCGCGGCACGCCGGTAGATATTCCGCAGGCGATCAAGTGGTACCGCCTCGCCGCCGCACAGGACGAACGCGCCGACGTCCGCGATGCCGCGCTGGCACGCATCGCAGCCCTCGACCGCAAACCGGACTAAGTCGAATCGAGTCGTCAACATGGACTCAGATGTCATCAGCCTGCTCAAGGATGCGGAAAGGGTCGCAGATGTTGCGCGCTACACGGAGGCGGCGAAGCGTTTCCGGCAAGCAATGGAACTCGCGCCTCGGTATCACCGGCACTGGTTTCGCGCCGTCAGTCGTTTGGGTCAGTGCCTTTCGCTCGCCAGCCACTACGGCAAGGCCAAGCCCGAAGAGGCGCTTGAAGTCGACGTACTCTACAACAAAGCACGCGAAAAAGTCGCGATTGAGCGACTGGACCGCGTGAGACGGCGCTTCGGTGAACATTCGGCGCGCATGATCGTGCCCCTGTGCCAGCTGGGCTCCGCTCGCGTCAATCTTGGATGGTTCGAGTATCGCGATCACAAGGAAATACGGGGTCAGATGACCATCGACGAGGGCCGGGAGCTTGCCCGGAAAGCCATCGAGGTTGCACGCAAGACCTGCGTCCCTCAGTCTCTTGAACTCGCGGCGGCCCTTCGGCGAGCCTCAAGTGCGCTGTTTTCAGGCAATGGGAGCGACAAGCAGGGCCGCGAGCACAACAGGGTCGTGAGTGAGGTTCTCGATATCTATCAGGCCCGGCTGGGTCCGGATCACGCCACCACGAAGAAATGGCGCCCCTTGGTGGCCTGCATGGCGTTTGACAAGGACAACCCCGGGGAAAGTTTCAAGCTCACTGAAGCTTCGTTGCGAGAAACGGAAGAAAACGGCGACAAACAGAGGCTGGCAATGGAACAACAGATGGCCGCATCCCGTTACGCCGTCGCGGGCGACCATCAAAAGGCAATTGATTTGTTGGAGGCGTCGATTCGGAATGCAGAAGACATCGATGACGATGATCCACACGCACGGACCCACAGGGCGATGCTCGGCAGCACCCATAGTTTCTTGGCGGACATGTTGGTAAAGACCGGCAAGCTTGCTGAAGCGGAGAACCACTTTCGCAGAGCACTTGAGATTCGCGAGGAATCCGAAGGCACCGGGACCGCCGGGGCGGTCATGCCTGCCATAACTATGCTAAACCTAGCCAAGTGTGTCGAACAGCAGGGGCGGGTTTCCGAGGCATTGAGCATTCATCGCCAAGCCCTGCATATCTTCGAAAAGCACAGCTCGCCCATGAATTTCTGGATCGGCAAGACGCTTACGGGTATCGCGCGCCTGCTGAGTCCCGCCCATGCCGAAGCCCGCACCCTCGCGCTGCGCGCAGCAGAGATCCTTGTCCAGCAGGAAAATGAAATGATGAAGCGCCTGACCGACGATGTGGCGGCGCTGGTCGACGTCCTGCGCCTTGTTGGCGAACCGGCGCGGGCCGATGTGCTTGCCAAGCGGCTAGAGTACGCACACAAACACGCTAAACCCGACGCCTTCTGAAACCAAAAAAGGGCGCGGACCGTGAGGTCCGCGCCCTGCAAGACTCCCGGGTTTGCCCGCCCCGGAGCCTGCGTTACTTGATCCCGGTGAACCGGAGCCCGCTGCGTGAGCGGCGGGTGTTTTGTCGTTCACCGCTTGCAACACAACACCCATCGCTTACGCAATGGGCTCTGGTTTCTATCAGTCGCCCCAGAACCACAACTGCGCCATGTTATCGATCTGCACCGAGGCGTTTTCGCCGTCGACGTAGCCGCCGCTCACCACCATGCGCGCGCCATCGACATCCCAGATCGCCGCGTGCGCCCAGCGCGTCTGCGGCAGAGCCACTGTCGGCGTAATCTGAGTCCAGGTGCTGCTCGCGAAGCTGAAGCTCCACAGGTCGCTCAGCGCCGCGGTGTCGAAGCCGCCGTACATGACCATGCGGTCGTTGGCCGCATCATAAACCATGCTGTTGTAGTAACGCTTGGGCGGAATCGCGCCACCCTGGCTCGACCATGCGTTGGTCGCCAGGTTCAGGTAGAACATGTCCGAGAACGTCGTGCTGCCGTTGTAGCCGCCCATGATCACCAGCCGGCGCGTGCTCGGGTGGAAGCTGTAGCTCATGCCCATGCGGATGCTCGGCGCCGTGCCGCTGGTCGCCTGCAGCGACCAGGCCGGGCTGCCGCCCAGGCTCAGCGCATAGACCGTGTTCACAAATGCCGCCGAGGTCTGGCCGCCGAAGATCACCATGCGGTTGCCCGTGGCGTCGAAGACCGCGGCATGGTTGGCGCGGCCGCCGGGCTGTCCGCCCGCCGGCGCCGGGGTGATGTTTGTCCAGGTGCCCGTACCCGCCGCCAGCGACAACTGCCAGACCTGGTTGGTGATGGTCGAGTTGGCCGTGCCCAGCCAGCCGCCGTACATGATCATGCGCGGCGTGCCTGCAACGGAGTCAAACACCAAGCTCGCGCCGCGGCGGCCAGCAGGCAGAGTGCCCGCCGTGGCCAGTTTGCTCCAGGTTGCGACCGGCGTGGTGAGGTCCAACTGCCAGAGCTGGCTGTCAAAGCCGCCGCTGGCGATACCGCCAAAAGCGATCATGCGCTTGAACACTGGGTCGTAGCAGGTCGCGCCGTTGACCATTGCGGCCGGGGCCGATGCCGCGTGGACTTCACTCCACACCGGGCTTCCGGCAAAAGGCAGGATCGTCCAGATATCGGCGCAGGGCCACAACGTCAGGCCCATGCCGATGACGAGGCGGTTGTTGGCGTCGTCGTAGCAGGCGCTGTGCACGCTGCGGTGCAGGGGCGCAACGCCGCCGCTGACGATCACCGGCGTCCAGACCGCGGCAAAGCCCGACAGGTCGAGGATCCAGAGGTCGTTCATCAGGCTGCCCGCGTCGCCGCCCTGCACAAACACCGTCAGGCCCGCGGCGTCGCTGGCGTAGCCAAACAGGTAGCGGGCCGAGGGCGCCGGCGGCCCGGCCGCAGGCGTAATGTCGATCCAGCTTTCCGTGCCGATGCCGCCGCTGAGGTCCATCGCCCACACATCATCTTTGCGGGTGCCGGTGCTGCCCATGAAGATCACGAACTGCTGCAGCACGCTATTGTAGACCGCGCCGTGGCCCTGGCGGGCCGCGGGGCCGGCGCCCGGGTTGAGCTGGGTCCACGCCTCGCTATAGCGCGTGGACAGGTCAAGCACCCAAGATTCGCCGTTGAGGCCGCTGTTGGTGTTGCCGCCGTGCATGAGCAAGCGCTCGGCGCCCGGCGTCGCGTCGTAGCACACCGCCGCCGATTGCCGCGCCGTCGGCGGGCCGCCCGCGGGCGTCAGTTGCTGCCACGCCAGCGTCGACAGGTCCAACTCCCAGAGGTCGTTGACCGAACCGCCGCTGGCCGTCTGGCCGCCGAACACAATCATGCGCTGGCTGTTCGAGTCGTAAACCACCTGCGCATACACGCGCGGCGTCGGCGCAGTGCCTGAAGTGGCCAGTTTGCTCCACACCGGCGAGGCTGCCGCGGGGTTGACCGCCCACACGTCATTGTAGCGGTTGACCGAGTCCTTGCCGCCGAAGATCACCGTGCGGCTGTTAGCGGCGTCGTAGATCATGCCCGCGCCCCAGCGGCCGTTAGGCATGGCCTGGGTCGCGCCGGTGGCCGGCAGCACCCACGTCGGCGAACCGGACGACGGCAGTGTGACCAGGCCCGTCACGCCAAAGCCCGCAACGCCAAGACCGCCGAAGAACATGGCCTCGCTGCGGCCGCTGTCGTAAGCCGCAGCACCAACCACGCGGCCGTCGGACGCGCCGCCGTCTTCGGGCAGGGCGGTCCAGGTTTCGCTGCCCGCGCCGAGGCTGAGCATCCAGGCGTCCTTGAGTACAGTGCTGCCGCGATAGCCGCTGGACATCATCAGCGCGTTGCGCACAGGGTCGTAAACGTGGCTGGTGTAATAACGCGTGCTGCCGCCGGCGCCGCCCGCCGCCGTGATAGACGCCCAGGTTTCGCTGCCCGGGGCGAGGCTGAGGCGGAAGATTTCGCTGCTGCTGGCGCCGCTGCTGGTGTAGCCGCCGTAAATCACGAGGCGATCAGCCGGCGCGGGTTGCAGCGCGACGGCCGCACCCATGCGGGCTTGCGGCGCGGTGCCGCCCGCGGTGATGGTCGACCAGGCTTCGGCGCCCGGCGTCAGGTCCAGCGCAAACACGTCGGCATAGGCGACAGCGCCCCAGCCGCCGTAGACAATCGCGCGGCCGCGCGCGGCGTCGTAACCCATCATCGCGGAATAACGGATCGCCGGCGCGGTGCCGCCCGGGGTGAGTTGCGTCCAAGCTTCGCTGCCCGGCGTGAGGCTGAGGGACCAGACGTCGTTGTACAGCGTCGGGCCGCTCTTGCCGCTGAAGACGATCATACGGTTGTTGGCGCTGTCGTAGATCGCCGAGTGGTACTGGCGAATGGTCGGCGCAGTGCCCGTGGGACGAACCTGGCGCCAGCCGGGCTCGAAGCTGCCGCGGTCATAGGCCCAGACATCGTTTATCAGGGTGCTGCCGACCTTGCCGCCGAACACGATCATGCGGTCGGCGCTACCGCTGGTTTGGTAAATCGTGGTGTGGCCGAAGCGGCCGGTGATGTTGCCGCCCGGCTCCACGTGTTGGGCCCAGCCGCCGTCGCGCGTCAGAGTGAACGGCCCGACACTGATGGATGTGCCGCTGCCCATGCCGGTGACCGGCGTCAGGCGCACCACATAGTTGGCGGCGGTGACGTGGCGTTCCGTGGCGTAAGCATCCCACAGAATGTCGATGGTCGAGCCGGCCGTCGGCGCGTTGAGGTCTTCAATCAGGTTGCCGCTGATGGTCGCACCGCTGTCGCTGACACGGGTGATGACGCCCGAGTTGCTCCAGCCCGCACCGACGCTGCCGCCCTGGTACTCGAGCAGCAGGTCGCTGATGGTGTTGAAAGTGCCGGTCACCGTCACGCGGATGACCTGCGGGCCGCCGGTGTCGCCGGAAATCAGCGCGGCGCTCAGGGCCACGGGGAACACACCCGTGCCGGTGATGGCAAAGTTCGTCACCGTGCCCGGCGTGCCGCCAGTATCGGAGGTTACGGCGATGTTGGCGCTGCGTGCGCCGCCTGCGGTGGGCGTAAACGTCGCGTTGAAGGTGGCGGTGGCTGCGGGCGCAATCGTCCACGCCGCCCCAGGGAAGCTGGCGGGCGAAACCGGCGAGAGCGACCAGTCGCCGGGGTTAGCGCCCGCCAGGGCCACGGCGGTTACCGTCAGGTCCGTACCGCCGGTGTTGGTAATGGTAATCAGGTGCGCCGCCGAGCTTTGGCCCAGGTCGACGCTGCCAAATGCCGCGCTGCCGCTGATGTCGATCACCGGCGGGTTGGTGCCGTTGCCGACTACCTCGAAGTCGAAGGGCGTGGCATCGTTGGTGGCGTTATGGGTGAAGCTCACAGTCGCCGCCTTGCCGCCGGTGCTTGCCGGGTCGAAGGCGACGGTGAAGCTGGTGTTGGCGCCCGGGGCAACGCTGGTGCTGAAACCCGTGGTATCCAGCACGAAGTCGCCGGTGTCGCCGGCGCTCAACGTCGGCGCCGCAACCGTCATGGTGTGGGTGCCGGTGTTATTGATGTAAATCGTCAGGGCTGCGGTCGCACCGCCGCTGACGTTCTGGTCGCCGAAGTCGCGAGCCGTGCCTGCGGCGGCCAGTCCGTTGGAAATCAGAACGCCGGTGACGGCGTCGGCTTCGCGGACTTCGATCAAAGGCGTAGTGCCTGTGCCGCTGAGGTCGAAGGTAAAGGGCGACGCGGTGTTGGTGCCGTCATGGGTGAAGCTCACGGTCGCGGCCTTAAGGCCCGTGGTGCTGGGGTCAAAGGCGACGGTGAAAGTCGTGTTGGCGCCCGCGGCGACGCTGCCGCTGAAGCCGCCGGTGTTGAGGACGAATTGGCCGGCGTCGGCGCCGCCAAGCGCCGGCGTACCCAGCGTAATCGTGTTACTGCCGGTGTTGAGCACAAAGATCGTCAACGTTGCGGTTGCCCCGCTGCTGATGTCCTGGTTGCCGAACGCGCGACCGTTGGCCGCCGCAGCGCCATTGGCCACCAGCGTGCCGCCGACAGCGGTCTCGCGCACTTCGACGGTCGGGGTGATGCCCGTGCCGCTGACATCAAAGGTGAACGGCGAAGCCGTGTTGGTGCCATCGTGTGTGAAACTGACGGTCGCGGTTTTTGCGCCGACGGTGCTGGGGTCGAAGGCGACGGTGAAGCTGGTGTTTGCGCCCGCGGCCACGCTGCCGCTGAAGCCGCCGGTGTTGATGACGAACTGGCCTGCGTCGACGCCGCCCAGGGCCGGCGTGCCGAGCGTAACCGTGTTGCTGCCGGTGTTGAGCACAAAGATGGCCAATGTCGCGCTCGCGCCCGCGCTGATATCGCGGTTGCCGAACGCGCGGCCGTTGGCCGCCGCCGCGCCGTTAGATACGAGCGTCCCGCCCACCGCTGTTTCGCGCACTTCGACGGTCGGCGTGATGCCCGTACCGCTGACGTCAAACGTGAACGGCGAAGCCGTGTTGGTGCCGTTATGCGTAAAGCTGATCGTCGCGGTCTTGGGCCCGGCGGTGCTGGGATCAAACGCAACCGTGAAGCTGGTGTTTGCGCCTGCGGCCACGCTGCCGCTGAAGCCGCCGGTGTTGAGGACGAACTCGCCGGCGTCAGCACCGCCGATAGTCGGCGTGCCAAGCGTGATGGTGTTGCTGCCGGTGTTGAGCACGAAGATGGTCAGGGTCGCGCTCGGGCCTGCACTGATGTCGCGGTTGCCGAAAGCGCGGCCGTTGGCCGCCGCAGCGCCATTGGCCACCAGCGTTCCGCCGACCGCGGTTTCGCGCACCTCGACGGTCGGGGTGATGCCGGTTCCACTGACGTCGAAGGTAAAGGGCGAAGCCGTGTTGGTGCCGTTGTGCGTGAAGCTGACAGTCGCCGTCTTGGCGCCAACCGTGGACGGATCAAAGGCGACGGTGAAAGTGGTATTCGCGCCCGCCGCAACCGAGGCGCTGAAACTTGAGGTGTCGAGCACGAATTGGCCGGCGTCGGCGCCGCCGAGAATCGGCGTGCCTAGGGTGATGGTGTTGGTGCCCGTGTTCAGCACAAAGATGGTCAGGGTCGCCGTCGGGCCCGCCGAAATGTCGCGGCTGCCGAAAGCGCGACCGTTGGCCGCCGCAGCGCCGTTGGCCACCAGCGTACCGCCGACAGCGGTTTCGCGGACTTCGACGGTCGGCGTGATACCCGTGCCGCTGACGTCAAAGGTGAACGGCGAGGCCGTGTTGGTCGCATCGTGCGTGAAGGACACACTTGCGGTCTTGGCGCCCACGGTCGTGGGATCAAAGGCAACCGTGAAGCTGGTGTTGGCGCCTGCTGCAACCGAGGTGCTGAAACTTGAGCTGTCGAGCACGAACTGGCCCGCGTCCGCGCCGCCCAGAGTCGGGGCGGCAAGTGTGATCGTATTGGTGCCCGTGTTCAGCACAAAGATGGCCAAGGTCGCCGTCGGGCCTGCCGAGATATCGCGGTTGCCGAAAGCGCGACCGTTGGCCGCCGCAGCGCCGTTGGCAACCAGCGTGCCGCCCACCGCTGTTTCGCGCACTTCGACGGTCGGCGTGATGCCGGTTCCACTGACGTCGAAGGTAAAGGGCGAAGCCGTGTTCGTGCCGTTGTGCGTAAAGCTGATCGTCGCGGTCTTGGCGCCAACGGTAGAGGGGTCAAAGGCAACCGTGAAAGTCGTGTTCCCGCCCGCGGCGACGCTGCCACTGAAGCCGCCGGTGTTGAGGACGAACTGGCCGGCGTCGGCGCCGCCGATTGTCGGCGTGCCAAGCGTGATGGTATTGCTGCCGGTGTTGAGCACGAAAATCGTCAGTGCCGCACTGGAGCCCGCACTGATATCGCGGTTGCCGAAAGCGCGACCGTTGGCCGCAGCCGCACCATTTGCCACCAGCGTCCCGCCGACCGCTGTTTCGCGCACCTCAACCGTCGGGGTGATACCCGTGCCGCTGACGTCGAAGGTGAAGGGGCTGCCCGTGTTCGTGCCGTTGTGCGCAAAGCTGACAGTTGCGGTCTTGGAGCCAACGGTGCTCGGATCAAAGGCCAGGCTGAAGGTCGTATTCGCGCCCACAGCGAGGCTGGTGGAGAATCCCGTCGTATCCAGGACGAACTGGCCCGCATCCGCACCGCCCAGCGTCGGGGCGGCCAGGGTCATGG
The DNA here is from genome assembly GCA_020848275.1 of Planctomycetota bacterium. GTDB lineage: Bacteria > Planctomycetota > UBA8742 > UBA2392 > UBA2392 > JADLAK01. The sequence goes on along the minus strand of JADLAK010000077.1, from coordinate 7,883 downwards.
TGTTGCTGCCGGTATTCAGCACAAAGACGGTCAAGGTCGCGCTCGGGCCCGCACTGATATCGCGGTTGCCAAAGGCACGACCGTTGGCCGCCGCAGCGCCGTTGGCAACCAGCGTGCCGCCCACAGCCGTCTCGCGCACTTCGACAGTCGGGGTGATGCCGGTGCCACTGACGTCAAAGGTGAACGGCGAGGCCGTGTTGGTGCCATTGTGGGTAAAGGACACAGTTGCGGTCTTGGCGCCCGCGGTTGTGGGATCAAACGCAACCGTGAAGCTCGTGTTCGCGCCCGCGGCTACCGAGGTGCTGAAACCCGTAGTATCCAGTACGAACTGGCCGGCGTCCGCGCCGCCCAGCGTCGGGGCGGCCAGGGTCATGGTGTTGCTGCCGGTATTCAGGACAAAGATTGTCAGCGCCGCCGTCGGGCCCGCCGAAATGTCGCGGTTACCGAACGCGCGACCGTTCGCCGCCGCGGCGCCGTTGGCAACCAACGTGCCGCCCACAGCCGTCTCGCGCACTTCGACAGTCGGGGTGATGCCGGTGCCGCTGACGTCAAAGGTAAAGGGCGAGGCCGTGTTGGTGCCGTTGTGCGTGAAGCTGACAGTCGCAGTCTTGGCCCCGGCCGTAGTCGGGTCAAAAGCCACCGTAAAGTTGGTGTTGGCGCCCGCCGCCACGCTGGTCGAGAAACCCGTGGTATCCAGCACAAACTGGCCAGCATCCGCACCGCCTAGTGAGGGGGCGGTGAGCGTGATGGTGTTGCTGCCGGTATTGAGCACGAAGATCGTCAGGGTCGCGCTCGGGCCCGCGCTGATGTCGCGGTTGCCGAAAGCGCGGCCGTTGGCCGCAGCCGCACCATTTGCCACCAGCGTCCCGCCCACGGCCGTCTCGCGCACCTCAACCGTCGGCGTAATGCCCGTGCCGCTGACATCAAAGGTGAACGGCGAAGCCGTGTTGGTGCCGTCGTGTGTGAAACTGACGGTCGCGGTTTTTGCGCCGACGGTGCTGGGGTCAAACGCCAGCGTGAAGGTTGTGTTAGCTCCCGCCGCGAGGCTGGTGGAGAATCCCGTCGTATCCAGGACGAACTGGCCGGCATCAGCACCGCCGAGCGTCGGTGCGGCCAGGCTCAGGGTGTTGCTGCCCGTGTTCAGCACGAAGATCGTCAGCGTCGCACTGGGTCCCGCATTGATGTCACGGTTGCCGAACGCGCGGCCGTTGGCCGCCGCCGCACCGTTTGCCACCAGCGTCCCGCCAACGGCGGTTTCACGCACTTCGACGCCGGGGGTAATGCCGGTGCCGCTGAGGTCAAACGTGAACGGCGTGGCCGTGTTGGTGCCGTTATGGGTGAAGCTGACGGTCGCTACCTTTGCGCCGACGGTGCTTGGGTCAAAGGCGAGGGTGAAGGTCGTATTTGCGCCCGTCGCCAGGCTGGTTGAGAAGCCCGTGGTATCCAGCACGAACTGGCCGGCGTCCGCGCCGCCCAGTGTCGGGGCGGTCAAGGTCATGGTGTTGCTGCCGGTATTCAGCACAAAGATCGTCAGCGTCGCCGTCGGGCCCGCACTGATATCTCGGTTGCCGAACGCGCGGCCATTGGCCGCAGCCGCGCCGTTGGCAACCAGCGTGCCGCCAACCGCGGTTTCGCGAACTTCAACCGTCGGCGTAATACCCGTGCCGCTGACATCGAAGGTAAACGGCGTCGCGGTGTTGGTGCCGTTATGCGTGAAGCTGACGTTCGCGATCTTGGCGCCCGCGGTGCTCGGGTCAAAGGCGACCGTAAAGGTGGTGTTGGCGCCCGCCGCAACACTCAGGCTGAAGCCGGTCGTATTGAGCACGAACTGGCCCGCATCCGCACCGCCCAGTGTCGGGGCGGTCAGCGTCATGGTGTTGGTGCCGGTGTTGAGCACGAAAATCGTCAACGCCGCCGTCGGGCCTGCCGAGATGTCGCGGCTACCGAATGCGCGTCCGTTGGCAGCAGCGGCGCCGTTGGCAACCAGCGTGCCGCCAACAGCCGTCTCGCGCACTTCTACAAAGGGCGAGATACCCGTGCCGGACACTCCAAACGTAAAGGGTGTCGCGGTGTTGCTTCCGGTGTGAGTAAAGCTGATGGTTGCGGCCTTGGCGCCGACGCTGGTCGGGTCAAAGGCCACGGTAAAGGTCGTGTTGGCGCCGGCCGCAACGCTGGTCGAGAAGCCCGCTGTATTGAGGACAAACTCGCCGGGGTCGGCGCCGCCCAGCGTCGGGGCAACAAGCGTCATGGTCGCAGTGCCGGTGTTGAGCACAAAGATCGTCAGCGTCGCACTGGCGCCCGCACTGATGTCGCGGTTGCCGAAAGCGCGTCCGTTGGCAGCCGCAGCGCCGTTAGATACGAGCGTGCCGCCGACGGCGGCCTCTCGTACTTCAACCGTCGGAGTGGTGCCCGTGCCGCTGAGGTCAAAGGTAAAGGGCGAAGCCGTGTTGGTGCCGTTATGGGTGAAGCTGACAGTCGCGGTCTTGGCGCCAACGGTGCTTGGGTCGAAGTTGACGGTAAAGGTCGTGTTGGCGCCCGCCGCGAGCGAAGTGCTGAAGCCCGCGGTATTGATGTTGAACTGCCCGGCGTCGACGCCGCCCAGCGTCGGGGCCGTCAGGGTCATGGTGTTGCTGCCGGTGTTCAGCACAAAAATTGTCAGGTTGGCCGTCGGGCCCGCCGCAATATCGCGGTTGCCGAATGCGCGGCCATTGGCCGCCGCAGCGCCGTTTGATACGAGCGTGCCGCCGACGGCGGTTTCGCGTACCTCGACGGTCGGGGTGATGCCCGTGCCGCTGACGTCAAAGGTAAAGGGCGAAGCCGTGTTGGTGCCGTTATGGGTGAAGCTGACGGTTGCGACCTTGGCGCCGACGGTGCTTGGGTCAAAGGCGATGGTGAAGGTGCTGTTGCCGCCGGGTGCGATGGACGCCGCAAAACCCGCGGTGTTGAGTACAAACTCGCCGGGGTTTGTGCCGCCCAGCGTTGGAGTGCCGGGCGTGAGGTTCACCCCGCCGGTGTTGAGCACAAAGATCGTCAATGTGGCCGAGACGCCCGCGCCGATGTCGCGGTTGCCAAACGCGCGGCCGTTGGCTGCTGCCGCGCCGTTGGCCACGAGCGTGCCGCCGACAGCGGTTTCGCGTACTTCAACCTGCGCGCTGGCGGTACCCGTGCCGTTGACGTTGACCGCAAAGGGCGAACTCGTGTTGGTCGCGGTGTGCGTGAAGCTGATGGTCGCGTTCTTAAGCCCCGTGGTGCTGGGGTCAAAGGCCACGGTGAAGCTGGTGTTGGCGCCGGCGGCGATATTGGTGCTGAAGCCCGTGGTGTCGAGCACAAACTGGCCGGCGTCGGCGCCGCCGATGGTCGGCGTGCCCAGCGTCAACGCCTGGGTGCCGGTGTTGACGATGTAAACCGTCAGCGCCGCGGTCGGGCCCGCGCCGATGCTCTGGTTGCCGAACGCGCGGCCGTTGGCCGCGGCCTGGTTGTTGGTGACAATGATGCCTGTAGTCGGGTCGGACTCGCGCGCCGTGACATCATTGCTTACGCCGGTGCCGCTGACGGCGCAGGTAAACGGCGAAGCCGTGTTGCCGGCGTTATGGGTAAAGCTGATGGTTGCCGCCTTGGCGCCCGTGCTGGTGGGATCAAACGCGACCGTGAAACTGGTGTTGGAGCCGGCGGGGATGCTGGTCAGATAGCCCGTGGTGTTGAGCACGAATTCGCCCGGATTGGCGCCGCCCAGCGTCGGCACGCCGACAGTCATAACCGCCGTGCCGGTGTTTTTGACGTAAATCGTCAGCGCGGCCGAGGCGCCCGCTGTGATGTCGCGGTTGCCAAACGCGCGGCCGTTGGCAGCGGCGGCGCCGTTGGCCACAAGCGCGCCGGAGACCGCATCGGTCTCACGGACTTCAAGGATGCGCGAGACGCCGGTGCCGGTGATGGCGTAATTCGATGTCAACTGCGCGGGCATGGTCGCGTCACTGGTGTTCCAGGTCACGGTGATGTTGGCCGTGCGCAAGCCCGTGCCTGAGGGCGTAAAGATGATGTTGAAAGTGGCGGTGGTCGCTCCCGGGGTCAGCAACCCGCTGGGCGCGGTGCCCTGGATGACGAAGTCAGCGGCGTTGGTGCCCGTGATGCGGATGCCGTTGACGGCGGTGGGTGCGGGGATTGTCAGGTTGAAGTTGCCCGCGTTGCGGCCAAGGAAGCCCTGGGCCGCGCTGCTGGAACCCACGGCGATGCTGCCGAAATCCGACACGCCGGCCACGGGCGTGCTGGCAATCTGCACGCGTTCGCCGGGGATATACTGCACAAACCACGAAATCAGGCGACCGGTGCTGCCGTTCTGGTCGTCGCCGATGGCGATGGTCCAGTTGCCGACGGGGCTGGTGCCGTAGCGCGCGTTGAAGTCCGCGGTGTCTTCTTCAATATAGTTGTTGCCCGCGGTAAAGGGCGCCGTGCCGCCGGTGATGGCGTTGGTCGCGCTGAATTGGCGGTCGCCGTTGCGCGAAAGCATGGTGTAAACAAACGTGATGCTGCCGCTGCCGTAGTTGACCCCGTTGGCGCCGTTGTCGGTCGAAAGCTCAATCACGCCCGCGGGCGGCGTGGGGTTGGCGCCGTTGTTGGCGGTGGTGTAAGGCCCCGCCCAGGTCACGCCCGGCGGTATCAGCCAGATGTCCAGGTCCTGGTCGCGGGCATGGTCGATGCGGAAGCCCACGCGCAGGGCGCCGATCACATCGTTGGTCGGCGGGATGGTGATGGTATCGGTGATGCCGTTGGCGTTGTTGTCCGGGATGTTCTTGCCGCCCGAGGGTGTGCTGACGTAGGTGCCGATGGGGTTGAGCGGGTGTGCGCCGAACTGCAACGGGTAGGGCGCAATTTCACTGGTGGAGCCGGTGATGTCGGCGTTGGTCGTCAACTGCAGCGCAATGGACGCGTTGGCCGGGCTGGCCAGCACGGTCCCGACAATCAGCAGGAACTCGGTGGTATTGGACGCAATGTTGAAGGAAATGTTGAAGGTAGCGGTGCTGCCCGCCAGCACGCCGTTACCCACCAGCGTATCGCCGACATCCAGCACGCCGTCACCGTTGACGTCGCGATAAAGCGAGATCGCACTGAGGTTGTTGCCGATGGTCAGGCCGTTGGTTTCACGCACGACAATCTGCGTCACCGTGTTTGCGCCGTTGTAGGAAGCCAGCTCAAGCTGGCCAAACACGTTGCCCGCGGTGCCGACAGTCGCAGGTGTGCCGGGCTCGTTGAAGTTGCCCACGTTGGCCCAGAACTGTGTGCCCGTGATCGGTACGTATTCGAGCTGCCAGGAAATCAGGTAGCTCACGTCCTGGCCCCAGGCGTCGACCACGATCAGCGTCCAGTTGCCGCTTGGGTTGCCGCCATAGTTCAAATTCCACGCCGTAAGGCCCTCGGGCCGGTATTGCGCCGCCGCGGTAAACGGCGCCGCGCCCGCGGTAATCGCCGTCGCCGCAGGCCAGTTCGGGTCGTTGGTGCCGGAGAAACGCGTATAGTTCCAGGTGTAATTCATCGGCGCCGCGGTGATGTCGGAACCGAAGTTGTTGCCGCCTGCGCCGTTATCGGTGCAAAGCTCGATGGCTTCGGTCGGCGCGGTCAGCACCGGGCCGTTGTTGGGTGTGGCATAGGGCGGGCTCCAGGTTACGCCCGGCGGCAGCAGGTACATGTCGAGGTCCGCGTCGTAACTGCCGTTGACGCGCACTCCCACGCGCAGCGAATTGATGCGGTCGGTCGTCGATGGCACGGTAATGGTGTTGGTGACGCCCGAATCGGTGTTGTCCGGGATCAGCACAGCGCCGTTGGGGCGGCTGGTAAAGGTGGTTGTCGTGACAAACGGTCGCGGGCCCGCCTGCACCGGGAACTGGCCGTCCTCCGTCAGGCTCGATGTCATTGCCGTGGCGTTCTGGATTTCCATCTGCATCGAAACCGGCGCGGGCGCGCCGATGGTGGTACCGACGAGCAGCAAATCCACAGCCCCGTTGGCTGCTATGGCCTGATTGATGGCGATGGCAACCGTCGGCGATGCTGCCGTGGCCTGCGTGCCCAGCAGCGTGTCGGTGCCGTCCAGCGCGCCGTCGCCGTCATTATCGGCGTAAAGCGAAACGCTGCTGACCAAGCCGTTGAGGTTGGTGCCCGCCGACTCACGGAACGTCATGCTGGTGACCGTCGTGGCGGCGGTGGTGTCCTCGAGGCGGAACTGGCCCAGCACCTGGTTGGGCGTGCCGCGCGCAATCGGCGCGCCGCGATCATTGGCTGCGCCGGGGTGCGCGTACAGGCGGCTTGCGCCGATGTTGGTGTAGGTGATGCGCCAGCTTACGAACGTGCCCGTCGTGCCCGCGGTGTCGTCAGCCATAACCAGCGTCCACGTACCCGTGGGGTTGCGGCCATAGATGTCCTTCATCGCGTCCAGACCTTCAACTGTGTAGACGTTGGCGGTGTAGGGCACCGTGCCCGCGGTGATGGCCTGGGTGGCCGGGTTGGTCGGGTCGCCCGCCGCCGAGAATCGCGCATAGGTGCCGCCGCCTGCGGTGCTGCCGTAGTTGTTGCCCGTGCCGCCGTTGTCCGTCGAAACTTCAATGACGCCGCTGGGGTAGGGCGCGTTGAAGTGCTCCGCAGGTGTCGAGAACTCGTTGGATACAAGCGTGTACGGGCCCGTCCAGGTCACCCACGGCGGAATCAGGTAGATGTCGATGTCCGAATCCGTGTTGTGGTTCAGGCGGATGTCGAGACGGAACTGGCCGATGCGGTCGGTCGTCGCGCCAATGTTGATCGTGCGCGAAAGGCCGTTGCGGTTGCCGTCGGGGATAGTCACCGCCGCGCCGGGCGTGTCGGTGAAGGTCACCTGTGCGGCGAGGCTGCCGCCGAAAATCGCGGCGAAGAGGATTGCGGCGGCTAGGGGAAAACGTCGCATCACAAGGGCCTCACATCGCGCGAAGCTTTCACGCGAGGGCAATAAGACAAACGCCAGAATTACTCGTTCTCACAAATCAGTTAATTGCAGTAGAGAAAGATACCCGGTTGCAACCGGGCGGTCAAGGGTTCTTACACTTTGCATATTTTCTCATAAGTTCAAATTCAGCTAATACTTGCAACCTAAATTATTGCGGTGGCGCAAGTCTCTAATGACATTCACGTGAAAATTGACCCCCACCCGTCGTGGATAGGCGAGGTATGTTGGTAAGCGTGGATAACTACAAAGAATCCCGGGGTTATTTATAGCCCGCCTACGCCGGCCAACTGTGGAACCCCTGGCCGGATTTTTTGCCGAGTTTGCCGGCCTTGACCATGTCGCGCATCAGTTGCGGCGCCTTGAAGACGTCCGACTTCAGTTCGCGCGCGAGGTAGTCCGCAATGTCGAGGCGCACATCAAGGCCGACCAGGTCAGTAAGCCGCAGCGGGCCCATCGGGTGGTTGTAGCCAAGCTCAAGCGCCTTATCGATGTCGGCGGGACTTGCCACACCCTGCTCGACCATGCGAATTGCCTCGAGGCCAAGACACACCCCAAGGCGGCTGGTAGCAAAGCCCGGGAAATCCTTCACCACAATGCAGTCTTTGCCGAGTTTCGCACCCACGGCTTTTGCGGCGTCGAGTGTCGCCGCGCTGGTCTGGTCGGTGACCACGATTTCCAGCAGCTTCATGATGTGCACGGGGTTAAAGAAATGCATGCCGACGAACCTGTCCGCCCGCTTGGTCGCATCCGCGACCTTCTTGATGCTTAGCGACGACGTGTTGCTCGCGAAAATCACCTCGGCGCCGCATTTGCTCTCGAGATCCTTGAACAGGCTTTGCTTGAGGTCGAGCTTTTCGGGAATTGCCTCGATCACCAGTCCCGCCACGCGCACGGCGTTGCCGAGGTCCGTGCTTGCGCT
>JADLAK010000076.1 GCA_020848275.1 Planctomycetota bacterium | reverse complement strand
CTTTTCCGGTGGGCATCTCTGCGTCGCGCTCGCTCAGCGTGGCTTCCAGCCACGCCGTCGCTCGCGCTTCTTGATCTGCTCGCTCGGCGCAGCGCATAAACTCGGCACACTAACCTTGAAAAAGCTCCAGCCACGCCGTCGCTCGCGCTTCTTGATCTGCTCGCTCGGCGCGGCGCATAAACTCCCTACACCAAGTCCGGAAAAGCTCTTGTCGATCATTGCGCAATCAGCATCGCCAATTTCAGCGCGAGCGGCCCAAAACAACAAGGGCGGCCGCAAGGCCGCCCCTGGCTTGTACCTTCGTTGCGCTACTGCGGCAGCGTCTTGGGCTCGTACTTGGTCCCATCGCGCAGGTTGGTGACGGTGGCGGTCTTGATCTTATCGCCCTTGCGCAGCAGGTCGACAACTTCGATGCCCTCGATCACGCGGCCCACCACCACGAGCTTGCCGTTGAGGCTTAGGGTGTTCCTGCTGTTCTGGGTGGCGATCATGAAACCGGAGCCTTCAGTGTCGGTGTTGGGGGCGAGGCAAGTCATGGCTACAGTCCCGCGGAAGAAATTGCGCCGGTTGCCTTTAGCCGTGCCTTCTGACTCGAGGCGATAGCCGGGGAAGCCGCTGCCATCACCCTTGGAATCGCCGCCCTGGACCATGAAGCCCGGAACGAAATTATGGAACGTCAGGCCGTCGTAGAAACGCTTCTTCACAAGGCTGACGAGGCTTGCCACGGTGTTGGGCGCGTCGTCCTGGAACAGCTCGATAACGACTTTGCCCTTGGTCGTCTCCAAGGTGATGCGCGGCTGCTTCTGCTTGGCGTCTTCTTCGCGGAGTTTCAGTTCCTCGTTCCAATGCGCGACCGCCAGCTCATGCTGGCCGACCATCTGTTCAAAGTATAGCGCCTTGTCGCTCTTGATCTCAGCGCCATCCTGGCCGACGGGGAACAGCACTTTGTGCTCCTCGCTCAGCAGCGCAGCGTAACCCGCCTGCGCGCCCTTGCTGTCGCCCTTGGCTTCGAGGGCGCGGACCAGAAGTTCCTTCATCTCGACGCGCCGCACGCCGTTGTCCTTGACGTGCGGATTGGCAAGCAGCGTTTGCACCAGAGGCTCGGCCTTGGCGACGTAGCCGTTGTCGACCAGCGCCTTGGCCCAGTTCATTTCAAGCTCGGTTTTGCGCGCGGGAATCGATGCAAGCGGCGAGGTCGCCGCCTTGTCGTAGAACGCAAATGCGTCGGTGTCCTTGCCGTTGACCATCAACTGGGTGAGGTACATGTTGACGTTGAAGAGCTGGCTCGGGCAGGCCTCGACGTAATCCTTCAGCAGCGGCAGCGCGTCTTCCTTGACGGTGGCCGGGATGCGGTCGGCCAGCAGCCAACTGATGTAACGGGGCGCAAGGTGCTCGGGATAGGTCTTGATCAGAGCCTTGAAAGCATCGAAGGCCTGCTTGTACTGCTTCTGCTGCATGAACTGCGCGCCCGTCTGGAGGTCCATCTGGAGGTTCTTTTCGCGCTGGACGGCGGCAAGGAAGGGGTCCGTGCGCGGCTTGGCGCGCTCCGGCAGTTCGCTGACCTTGACATTCATCAGCGCCGCGACGTTGGCCGCGGGGTTCTCGACGTTGACGCCCTCGGGGAATGCCGCAGTGCCGAGGTAATTGCCCGAGATCACGCCAAGCTTCCAGTCGTTGGATACTTTGTCCGCCGAGTTGCCAGGCACAGTCACTTTGGCCAGGTTGACCCAGATCGTGACCTGGAAGCGGTCCCAGAATTTCACGTTGGACGTGGCGGCAAACGTCAGGGTTTCGGCGGTGCGCGCCTGTTTGCCGTCCTTGTCAAAGACGACCTCGACGCGGAACTCGGGCAGCAACGGGTCGGGCTGCCACACGCGCGAGGGGAAAACCAACATGCGCCGCCCGTTGGCGCCGTCGACAGAAAGCAGGATTTCCGTCGCGCTGCCGGCGTACTTCTTGCCGTCGCCGTTGTCGTAGGGCAGCACGGTGTCGACGTCCACGCGCAAGTAGCCGCCTTCGCGCGACAACATGACGCTGCCCTTGCCGTACATCGACGGGAACACGTAGCGGATTCCGTCGGCGGTCTTTTCACCCTTGGGCGCCGCTTGGGCGACCACGGGCTGGGCTTGCGGCGTCAGCAACAACAAGGCGGCGACAACAAATAGCGGCACGAGCTTGAGCGTTTTCACGATAAAACCTCGGTATTGGAATGGACTGGATCGGCCCAGAATATTAACGATCTGCCGCCCATGAGCACGCATAAATTGCGATCCAGCGCGGATTTGAAGACGAGGGCCGGTTACCGATTCTTCCCGTTTTAGGCTCTTGTCTGGACTTCGTAACACGGTTATTGTCCGCCGCCTTGGACTTGGGTTAGCGGCCACCAAAGCTTTTTCAAGGTTGGTTTGCAGAATGCATGCGTAGCGCCGAGCAAGCAGATCAAGAAGGCCGAACAACCGCGTGGCTGGAAGCCACGCATAGTGAGGCCGACGCAGAGATGCGCTGCTCGCCGCAAGCAGGCAACTGCAAAACAACATTGAAAATGCTCTAGGCCGGGGCCGGGGACGCCATGAAAATCGACGAACTGAACAAGCTCATTGAGCTGATGAACAAAAACGACCTCCAGGAAATCGAGGTTGTAGAGGATGACAGGAAGGTCCGCCTCGTCAAGAAGCATGACAGCGCCGCGCGCATGGTGCCCATGCCTATGGCGATGCCCGCCATGCCTGTCGCCGCAGCCCAGGCCCACGCACCGGCGCCGGCGGCCCACTCACCGTCGGGCGGCGGCATCGAGATCAAGAGCCCGATGGTGGGCACGTTTTATCGCTCGTCCAACCCTGAAGCGCCGCCCTATGCCAACGTAGGCGACCGCATCAGCAAGGATTCCAGCGTCTGTATCATCGAGGCGATGAAAGTATTCAACGAGATCAAGGCCGAGATGGATGGAGTGATCGAGGCCGTGCTGGTCGAGAACGGCCAGAGCGTCGAGTACGGGCAGCCGCTATTTCGAGTCAAACCCAACTAATTGTCCGGCGTCCGGAGTCCGGAGTGCGGGGTCAACGGCCCTGACTCGGGACCCCGGACCCAGGACCCCGGACACGTTATGTTTTCCAAGATCCTTATCGCCAACCGTGGTGAAATCGCCCTGCGCGTCATTCGCGCCTGCCGCGAGATGGGCATCAAGTGCGTCTGCGTGTTTTCCGAGGCCGACCGCGGCGCGCCGTACCTCGCGCTCGCTGACGAAAGCGTCTGCATCGGCCCGCCGCCCAGCGGCAAGAGCTACCTCGACATCTCGCGCATCATGAGCGCGGCGGAAATCACCGACGTCGACGCCATCCACCCCGGTTACGGCTTTTTGAGCGAAAACGCGCACTTCGCCGAAGTCTGCCAGAGCAGCGGTATCACGTTCATCGGGCCCTCGCCCGAGGCGATTAAGCTGCTCGGCAACAAGACCAGCGCGCGCGGCGTTGCCGCTAAAGCGGGCGTCCCGCTGCTTCCGGGCGTGAAGGAAAACGTTGAAAGTGAAGAAGCGGCGATCGAGATCGCCAACTCCATCGGTTATCCAGTGATTGTGAAAGCGGCGGCGGGCGGCGGCGGCCGCGGCATGCGCGTGGCGCACAACGAGATCGCGCTCGTCAACGGCTTCCTGCAGGCCAAGAGCGAGGCAGGCCTCGCCTTCAAGGACGACAGCGTGTACGTCGAGAAGTACCTCGAACAGCCGCGCCACGTTGAAATTCAGCTCATCGCCGACAAGCACGGCAACACGGTTTATTGCGGCGAGCGTGACTGCTCGCTCCAGCGCCGCCATCAGAAGCTCGTGGAGGAAGCGCCAAGCCCGATCATGACGCCCGAGTTGCGCAAGAAAATGGGCGATGCGGCAACCAAACTTGCCAAGGAAGCGGGCTACACGACTGCGGGCACCTGCGAGTTCCTGGTCGACAGCAAGGGCAACTTCTACTTCATGGAAGTGAACACCCGCATCCAGGTCGAGCACCCGGTGAGCGAGCTCGTCACGCGCACGGATCTGATTCGCGCGCAAATTCTGGCCGCAGCGGGCGAGAAGCTGCCGTTTAAACAGTCCGATGTCGAGGTGCGCGGCCACGCCATCGAATGCCGCATCAACGCCGAGGACCCGGACCACGACTTCCGCCCCTGCCCGGGCAAAATCACCCGCGTGTTCGTTCCCGGCGGGCCGGGCGTGCGCTGGGACAGTCACATCGAGGCGGGCTACACGATCCCGTCCACCTATGATTCGATGATTGGCAAGCTTCTGGTGTTCGCGCCCGACCGCACGCAGGCGATCGCGCGCATGAAACGCGCGTTGACCGAGCTTCGCATCGAGGGCGTGAAGACCACGACGCCGCTGCACCTGCGCATTATGAACGACCGCCGCTTCATCGAGGGCAGCGTCCACACCAGTTACATCGAAAAAGAACTTCTCGCGAAGTAGTGTTGTGGCCATCCTGGCCGCATGTGAGGCGGCCATCTTGGCTGCCGGGGTTGGTCGCCGCCCCAGGGCGGCGACTGCGGGCTGGAAGCCCACAACACCTTTCCGGAATAACCGGCATACGCCGATTGTTCAGGCATGAACGGAACGGACGGGTGGGCCATGAACTTCTTCGATCTGACTCTTTTGCTGGTGCTGGGTACGGGCGCTTCGCTGATGGCTTACGGCTTGACCAGCTTCATCAATTGCTCAATCAGAGGCACTTGCAGTGACAAGGCTTAGTGCGGGCATCAGACTTCGCCAAGGCTGTGTCGTATACATCCTGCCTGAAATGCGGCCACTCAGGCCGCATTTGTTTTATTTGCGCCCCGGAACGCCGCTGTACATGCCAGTATTCCGGCAGCGGTGTCTTTGCTCTGAGCTTATGCCGCACCGCTTGACCTTGGCGGGGTTAAACAGTCGGTTGCGGACAGGCCAATTCCAGGACGACGGCTATGAAGCGCAAAAGCAAAATCTGGCTGGGCGGCTTTCTCTTCGTGGTTCTTGCGGCGGGAGTAACCGCCGCGTACTTCCTGACTATAGGCAAACCCGCCGAGCCGCCGCCGCGCACGACCAAGGTCAGACGCGGTGAATTGAAGGAGACGGCGGCGCTCTCGGGAACAGTGCAGGCGAACATCCAGGTAGAGGTGAAGTCGCGCGCGTCGGGTGAAGTCAGCGAAGTCGCGGTGGTTGTCGGCGCGGTCGTCAAGCAAGGCGATCTCCTGATAAAGCTCGACCCCGTCGATGAACAGCGCAATGTCAAACAGGCCGACGTAAATCTCAAGTCGGCCAACAGCCGCCTGGCCGAGGCCAAGGCCAACCTCGCGATTACCGAACGCCAGGCCAGGCTCGCCGACGAGAAACTCGCATCGCGCATCAAGGCCCGCGCCACCGGCGCGGTCACGGAAGAAGACCTGAATATGGCGCGTGCCGACGCCGAAGTTGCGGCGGCCACGATCACCTTGCGCAAGGCGCAGGTGGATTCCGCCGACACACAGGTGACGATCGCGCAACTGGCGTTGGACGAATCGAACCTTCGGCTGGCGCAAACAACCATTACCGCGCCCGTCGGCGGCACGGTGCTCGCGATCAATATTCAAAAGGGCGCCATTGTGGCTTCGGGCATTTCGAATGTGGGTGGCGGCACGTCGCTGATGACGCTGGGCGACCTCTCGATCGTCCACGTGCTCGGTGCTCTCGATGAAGCCGATGTTGGCCGAGTGACCAGAGATCTCGAAGTGGAAGTTCGCGTCGATGCCTATCCCGACCGCAAGTTCGACGGTCGCGTCGCGCTGGTAAGCCCGCTGGGCAAGATGGTCTCCAACGTCGTAACGTTCGACCTTGATGTCATCGTCACCGACAAAGACGCACACCTGCTGCTGCCGGGCATGAGCGCCGACTTGCAGGTTGTCACGTCTCGCACCAGGGGCGCGCTGCTGATCCCGGCGTCGGCCGTGCGCGTCGAGGAGCGGGAGCACGTTGTGACGATGGCCGGCGGCGAGAGGCGGGTCGTAAAACTCGGCAACGGTGATGGAGCCAGCTACGTCGTCGTCGAGGGTTTGAACGAAGGCGACGAGATCGTTGCCAACGCCGGCCGCACGACCAGTTCTTCTAGCGGGCCGCGCTTCAGCCTGTTCGGCGGGGGAGGCCGCAGATGACCGCCGCCATCCAGCTTGAAGGACTCGAGAAGATCTATCACGAGGACCAGCCAAACATCGCAGTGCGGGCGGTCAACGGCATCGATTTGACGATCAATCACGGTGAGGCCGTGGCGATTGTCGGTCCCTCAGGCTGCGGCAAGTCAACGCTGATGCAACTCCTGGGCTGCCTCGACCGTCCCACGCGCGGCAGTTATCGGCTCGAAGGCCAGAACGTGTCCAGGCTTGACGACGATGAACTTGCGCACGTACGCAACCGGCGCATCGGCTTTGTGTTCCAGTCGTTCAACCTGCTGGCGCGCTATTCGGCGCTCGAGAACGTCGCGCTGCCGCTGATGTATTCCAGCGTCGATAATCCCGCGCAACGTGCGCGGGCGGTGCTTGAGCGCGTCGGCTTGGTCAACCGCGCCGGCCATCTGCCGAGCGAACTTTCGGGCGGCCAGAAACAACGAGTGGCCATTGCCCGTTCGCTTGTCAACCAGCCCGCGATTCTGCTGGCCGATGAGCCCACGGGCGCGCTTGATTCGCGTACCGGCGAGGAAATCATCCAGTTGCTGCTTGAGCTCAATGCCGCCGGCACGACGCTGATCGTCGTCACGCACGACCTTGCGCTTGCACGCAAGCTCAAACGCGTTGTGCGGCTGCGCGACGGAAAAGTTGAAGCCGACGGCCCACCCGAACAAGTGCTGGCGGAAGCGCCGGCAGGAGTTCAGTAATGTCGATCTTCGAGACATTGCGAACGGCCATGCGCGCGCTTCTGTCCAACAAGATGCGCTCTGTTCTCACGATGCTGGGCGTCGTTATCGGCGTCGGCGCTGTCGTGGCGATGCTTGCGCTTGGCGAAGGCACCAAGGCCGACATCGAAAAGAACATCCGCTCGCTGGGCTCGGACGTGCTCACGGTTCGGCCGGGTCAGGCCCAGATGGGCCAGGTGCGCGGGGGCAACGTCGAAACCCTTAAAGTCGAGGACGCCGAGGCGGTCGGCGAACTGCCGGGCATCCTGCAGGTGGCGCCCAGTGCGCAGGCCTCGGCGCAGATCAAATTCCTGTCAAACAATGTGTCTGCTTCAGTTGTCGGTGTCACGCCGGAATACTTCGAGGTGCAGAAACTCGTCACGCAATACGGGGCGCCGTTTTCGGAAACGCAGGTGCGCGGTCGCCGGCGTGTGGCGGTGCTGGGCTCCAATGTCGCGATGAAGCTCTTTCCCGGCAGCGAACCCCTCAACCAGCGCGTGAAAATCCGCGGCCTGTCGTTCCAGATTGTCGGCGTGCTTGCGGGCAAGGGTGAAGGATTTTCAAGCCCCGACGACCAGGTGCTTGTCCCGCTGCTGACGCACCAGACTGTGCTGTTCGGCCGCGATTACATCACGACGATGACGATCCAGGTCGAGAACGAAAACGATCTCGACAACACCAAACTTGAGATCGAGGGCCTGCTGCGTTCGCGGCACAGGTTGCGGCCGGAGGAAGCGTCGGACTTCAATATCAGCTCGACCAAGGACGTACTTGCGACCGTCGGGCAGATTACCGGCATGTTGACGGCGTTTTTGGCGGCGCTCGCGGCGATTTCGCTGCTTGTCGGCGGCATCGGCATCATGAACATCATGCTGGTTTCAGTGCGCGAACGAACGCGTGAAATCGGCATTCGCATGGCCATTGGCGCGCGGCGCGGCGATGTGCTGTTGCAATTTCTGATTGAAGCCGTTGTGGTGTCGTTGCTTGGCGGCGTGATCGGGCTTGGCGTGGGCGCAGGCATCGCCTTTACGCTGTCGAAGGTCGCCGGGACCGGCTTTGTGCTGCCGCTGTACGCCGTTGCGCTGTCGCTTGGCGTTTCGCTGGCTACCGGTGTCGGCTTCGGCGTCTGGCCCGCGCGCTCAGCCTCGCGCCTCGACCCCGTTGAAGCCTTGCGCTACGAGTAGTGGCCGGCGCGGCCCGCGCCAGCGGTTGCCATTGATGCTCGCTTGGGGTGTTTCGCTGGGGCCAGAGGCCCCAGCCACAACTATCCGCCGAAAACTTTGGCCGCTGTGGCGTCCAGCGTTGAACGCTGGGCGAGGCGGCCTTTGAACTCGGGTGCGTAGAGAACGCGCGAGCGGCGTTGGTACTCCGCCGACATTTCGTCCTGTTCCTGGTCCAGCCCCGTGCGGCAGGTCGTCGGGTCCACGCCGCAAGCGATGCAGCCCGGCGTGTGGCCGCTGCAATCCTTGGTGTATTCTTCAAGGCGCGAGCGCACACGTTCGTCCCACAACGTGCGCTTGTTGGTGCCCACACTGATCATGTCCCAGGGCAGCACTTCGTCGCGGCCCCGTTCACGGTGGATGTAGAAATCGGGCTCGAGACCGCACTCGCGCATCGCATTCTGCCAGACATCGAGGCGGCAGCGTTCCTCCCACGCATCGAAGCGCGCGCCGTTGCGCCAGGCGTGTTCGATTACGCGGCCCAGCCGGCGGTCGCCGCGCGAGAAAATCGCCTCGAGCCAGCTCGTCGGGTAGTCGTGCACTTTGAGCCTGATCGACTTGTGCGTGATTAGGCTGCGAAGCAACTTGCCGTGGCGCTCCATGATCTCGCGCGACGCCATCGGCTCCCACTGGAACGGTGTGAACGATTTCGGCACGAACAGGCTAACTGTGACGTTGATGTCCAACGACTTGCGGTTCATGTCCTTGGCCATCTGCGCCATGTTGTTGAGAAGATTCGCGCTTTCGCGGATGTCGTCTTCCGTTT